>URCR01000012.1 GCA_900546325.1 uncultured Lachnospiraceae bacterium
GGACACTGTGTAAGACATTGAAATACCGCATGGTATCATCCAATGCAGTAGTGGTTGAAGCAAGAATCCCCCAGCTTTAGCTGTGGGGAGTGTCAAAAAGAGCTTTACCACCATTGGTGGTAATTTGCCCTCTTGCCTTACTGTCGTTCATCAAAACAGACAACGTGTATCATAAGTGTTATGATGATTGGCTGATACTGTTGGATAGCCGAAAAGACCAATATAATTTATTGATAATATTGATAATCATAAATGAAGAAATTCATTACTGCTTTCTGTCCGTTGATGTTAAGTATGTGTTTCTTTTCTAAACGTCTTTTCATTCCTTGATGTTCATAAAAACCATAATTACAACTCGTATCTGTGAATAAATAAAATTCCTTAAGATTTTTTTGTTTCATATGTTCTAATGCTGATTGAAAAAGTATTTTCCCTATTCCTTTTCCTCTACATGAGGAACTTACGGCAAATAAGGCAAGTTCTGCCGGATAAGTCTTGTTATTTTCACTTAGTAATTGCTTATCTATTCCATTAACATTGCAAAAGATTTTTGAAACTTTTCGCCCTTCGCTTGAGCTATATAATGATAGTATCGACTTTATCTGCAACAGCCTATTTGAAAATGAACATTTATGCTTTTCAATATCGTTTACAAGTATAATACCTACGACATTTCCGTCAAGCACTGCTACTCTTGAAAAAGTATAGTTTGTTAAGCAACTGCTTAGAAATACTTTTGCTAATTTTATTGCTGTTTTTGGACTGCTAAAATCATCATAATGCCAAGTTTCTCTAATGATACTTTCTAAAGCCTTAAAATCTTGTTTTTGATATTCTCTTAATTCTATTTGCATTGTTCTTCTCCTTGTTTTTATCTTTTATATCATATATGATAAAGTATACAGTGACTGTAATGTCAACAGGGAGATAAAAGAAAATGAAGAAAGAAATAAAAAGGCTGACAACAGCACAATTTGCAAAACTGCACGAAGTAAACAAAAGAACTTTACATTATTACGATGAAATCGGTCTTTTTCATCCGCTTACGAAGGCTGAAAATGGTTACCGATATTATGATATTTCGCAAAGTATAGATTTCGAATATATCCGTATGCTAAAAGAATTGAACATGAGTATTGAAGAAATTCAAACATATCGAAAAAATCCTACGCCTGCCGATTTCTTAAGGATTTCAGATGCCAAAGAGAAAGAACTTGAGAAAGAAATTCAAAAGCTGAAAGATATTAAAACCACAATGCAGACAAAGAAAGAGCAGATCATTTTTTGTGAAACTTTGCAGGAGCAGGAAATCAGAATTGAAGAATGCAAATCAGAAAGGATTTTAGTCTATCCTTATGAGTTTTCAGAAGATGATATATCACAAATTTTTTACCACTTGAAAGATATATGGGGAATAGAACAAATACGCATGGGGATAGGCAGTTTCATTTCACTTGATAATCTATATAAGATGAACTTTGACAAATATGAAGGGATTTATACGATTGCCTTAAACAATAGATCTGTTCCAAATACTCTTATAAAATCAAAAGGAAAATATTTATGTGGGTATCAAAAAGGTACATGGGATAAGCTGCCGATCCTATATCAAAAAATGCTTGATTATGCTCAAAAAAATAATTTAGAACTCGTCGGATACGCTTATGAGGTCGGGCTCAATGATTTTGTAATTTCTGATGCAAATGATTATATTACAAAGATTATGATTAAGATTGAAGAAAACTATTGACTTTACAGTTAGTGTATCGTTTATACTTTTGTGTCGAGATACAAGGAGGTGAATTTTAATGAATAAATTACTACTGCTAATAGGGATTATCATTGCCAAAGTCTTAATTACCAAAGGTATCGCACTAGTAAGTATTCTGTTGTCATTTATACTAAAAGGTAAACGTTTACAAAAATCAACACTTGAATGGAATGATTATATTTTAACGCTGGGTGATACATTTGTAGATAAATACACTAAAATTATTTACATAATCTCTACTGTATTGTCTGCATGGATGATATTCATGTTGTTTAAGCTTTTTAAATTCCAATATCCTGTATCCTTAACTTTTATTATTTTAACAATCTGTGCCTTAATTTCATGGTATAGATATCAAAAGAACGGGAAAATCTATATACAGGCAAAATTTCATGAAGTCAAGGAATCAATAAAGTCTGATAATATGAGCAACCACAATACTCTTTAAATGTTCTGTGTCATGAAATTTATTAAGTGAATTACAAAAACGATTCGAATCGTAATGCGCACGCTTTATTACAAAAAACGTTGAAACAAGATACATTCCGTCCCGCAATAGAAGGAGACATTGGGTGTTGGATGGAGTTGGTACATCTTACCGTTGGCGGATTTCCTTATATGGAAAAATACCGTGAAAAATATAATTTCCAGAGAGTTTTGGGAAAGAAAATTGGGGCGCAGGAACTTTGTTAATAAAAAATTTCCAGTGAAAAGGAAAAATTCTTCTTATGTTTTCGATGGGAACAGCGGTATAATGATGAGGTGTCTGCTTAAAGAAATGCGAAGGAATGTTAGACATGCAGAAAAAAAGCAGCATAAAAGAACAAATCAAAAGAGGAAGGGAAAAAATATGCAAGATACCCAGAAAACAAAATTATTTGAAGAGACCGTGATCCCAAAGGCCGTGGCACAGCTGGCGGTTCCGACGATCTTAAGCTCTCTTGTCATGGTGATTTATAACCTGGCGGATACCTATTTTGTCGGAATGCTGAACAATTCCACACAAAATGCGGCAGTTACACTTGCAGGACCGGTGCTTTTAGCATTTAATGCGGCAAATAACTTATTTGGCGTTGGAAGTTCCAGCATGATGAGCCGTTCACTCGGAAAGAAAGATTACAATACATTAAAGAAGAGTTCTGCTTTCGGATTCTACTGTGCACTGATCTGCGGTGTGATCTTTGCGCTGTTATGTACTGTGTTCAAGGATCCGCTGCTTGTAATGCTTGGCGCGGATGCCAAGACGGCTGCGGCGACAGGGGCTTATATGAAATGGACGGTCACCTTTGGTGCAGTTCCTGCAATCTTAAACGTCGTGATGGCATATCTGTTCCGCGCAGAGGGGGCTTCCCTTCATGCCAGTATCGGAACAATGAGCGGATGTCTGTTAAACATTGTGTTAGATCCGATCTTTATTCTCCCGTGGGGACTAAATATGGGCGCGGAAGGTGCCGGGCTTGCCACATTTCTCTCAAACTGCGTGGCATGTCTCTACTTCTTTGTCCTGATGTATAAAAGAAGAGGAAAGACACTCGTCTGCATTCATCCGTCACAGTTCGGATTCCAGAAAGCGATCGTATTTGGTGTATGTGGAGTCGGAATTCCGGCTGCGATACAAAACCTTTTAAATGTGACAGGAATGACCATTTTAAATAACTTTACTTCTGCTTTCGGAGCAGAGGCAGTTGCTGCGATGGGAATTACACAGAAAGTCAATATGGTCCCGATGTATATTGCCATGGGACTTTCGCAGGGAATCATGCCGCTGATCAGTTATAATTATGCCAGCGGAAATCAGAAGAGAATGAAACATACGGTTCTTTTCAGTACAGCGCTTTCACTTGGATTTATGATTCCGGTCACAGCACTTTATTTTATTTTCTCAGCACCGTTGACAAGTCTTTTCATCGGAAACGAGGCGATCATCGCGTACGGGGCAAGCTTCTTAAGAGGATTCTGTCTGAGCCTTCCGTTTATGTGTATTGACTTCCTGGCAGTTGGAGTGTTCCAGTCTGTCGGAATGGGAAAAGAATCACTGGTTTTCTGTATTATGAGAAAAATTGTATTGGAAATTCCGGCATTGTATATTTTAAACAAGCTTTTTCCACTCTATGGTCTTGCCTATGCACAGTTTATCGCAGAGATCGTACTCGCAGCGGCAGCGGTATTTGTACTCGTAAGGTTATTTAAGAAAATCGAGAAAAGCAGTATTGCATCATAAAAGATGGAAGCAACGGAGGAAAAGGCATGGTCAATATACCCTATCTGATCATTCATACGTTGAAGCGATATTCCAGCAAGGAGAGAACACCTAAGACAGGTCCGATGTCAAGAGAAGAGATTGTTCGGCAGATGAAAGAGGATTATCCGGATCTTCATGTGACTTCTAAAATTGTGCGGACCGGTCTGGAAATGCTTGTTACTGAAGAGATGCATCTGCCGGATGAAAAGAAGACGATCGGGTACCGCGTCTACCGGGTAAAGAACCAGGAACGAAAGACCGATTACTACTATAACAATGCTATCTCTGATGTGGAATTGAAATTTCTGATTGATTCTGTATTGCACAGTAAGATCTTTCGATCAGAAACGGCACAGGATTTTGCAAGGCGTATCCAGAGGCTCTCAGGGAAAAATCTTCTTGATCTTACCCCATATGCCAATGAGTCTTTTGGAGAACAACGGTTTACGCTGGAAACAGATGTGCTGAAAAATATGGAGATGCTATTATTGGCAAAGAGAAGAGGATGTTTTGTTGCAATAGACTGGAATGTATATGACGTGCAGAAAGAAAAGGCAGCGCTTGTAAAGCTTGATCGGCGGATCTTAAAACCGATCGAAGTAATACTGAATGACGGAAGGTATTTCTGCTTTGCAAGGCACCCGCAGTCTGAAGAAATCTATACATACAGTGTGGATCTGATGCAGAACATTGAATTACTGGAAGTCGATGAAGGAAAGAGAAAGCCTGAGGGACAGGAGGATTTCCGGAGATCCTCCTACATCCTCACACATCCGTATATGATGGGTGGCGAGCGACACCGGTACAAACTCAGAGTAATGAGAGAGTATTTCTCAAGGCTTGTAGATGATTTCTCTTATGAAATTTCGATCATATCGGGAACGGTGACGGAAGAAACTGTGGATGTGAGGGTGACTGCTTCCCGAATGGGAATGCGCTACTGGCTTTTAAGGCATTATGAGGTGGCAGAACTGATCGACAATATGGACTATGTGCTGGAGGAAGAATTGGCAGATGCAGTTCAGATATTGTATCAGAGATATCACAGAGGAAACTTGAAGAAAAATAATGAAAAGCAGGGAGATTGACCGTGGAGGCCAATCTCTTTTGCTATAATTTCTTGACAGATAAAACGAGAAAAGCTATCCTATTTTTGATATTACCGTGAGAGAAAAGAGGAGAGCGCAGTGAAAACTATATTGATCATAGATGATGATGTACATATCGGAAACGTAATAGAAGAATTGTTAGGCAGGGAAGGATATGCTGTGTGGCGGGCATATTCCGGTACGGAGGCTCTTTTTCTGTTGGAACAGAAAAAGCCGGATCTTGTTCTTCTTGATCTGATGCTACCGGGACTTAACGGGGAGGAGGTACTTCTTCAGATCAAGGGAATTCCGGTTATTGTCGTCAGTGCAAAGGCTGCGATTGATGATAAGGTAAACCTGCTGTCCGGCGGCGCCGTCGACTATATCACAAAGCCGTTTCATGGCAGAGAGCTGCTTGCGCGAGTTGCAGTCCACCTGCGCAGCGCGGCAGTAGATGGAGGGGATTTTCGTGTGAAATTTGACAATCTGACTCTGTGTCTGGATACGCATGTCGTACAGGCAGAAGAAACGGAGGTAAGGCTGACCAGGACGGAGTATGCGATCCTAAAGTTACTGATACAGAATCCGGAACAGGTGATTGCAAAATCCGTTATCTTAGACCGGATCAGTGAAGACACACCTGACTGCACGGAAAATTCTTTGAAGATGCATATCAGCAATCTGCGAAAGAAGCTCCGGGACGTGGGTGGGAAGGATTACATTGAAGCGGTGTGGGGAATCGGATTTAAAATGAGGACAGAATAAATCTTTACGATTTCTTTACTGTTTTCTTTACTGCTTTCTTTACTGCATGGAATTAAAATGGCAGTATCACAAAAAGGAGGTAGAACAAATGGAATATGTACTTCAGACAAATGCCCTAAAAAAAGTATACAGAAACTATACGGCATTACAGAACCTTTCCATGCACGTCCCGAAAGGAAGTATCTATGGATTTGTAGGAAAAAACGGTGCGGGAAAAACTACGCTGATCCGGTTAGTCTGCGGACTTCAGCGGGAAACGGATGGAGAAATCCTGCTCTACGGGACGAGCAGCAGACAGAAGGAGATTGCAAAAGTAAGAAGAAGGATCGGTGCGGTGATCGAGACGCCGTCGATTTATCTGAACATGACAGCAAAAGAAAATTTAAAAGAGCAGTATCGGATCCTCGGACTTCCGTCTTATGATGGAATTGAGGAACTTTTAAGTCTGGTGGGACTATCTGACACCGGGAAGAAAAAAGCAGGAAATTTTTCACTTGGAATGCGTCAGCGTCTTGGAATTGCGATTGCCCTTGCGGGAAATCCTGATTTCCTGATTTTGGATGAGCCTGTCAATGGACTGGATCCCCAGGGGATCATTGAAATGCGGGAGATGATCCTAAAACTGAACAGAGAGCGTGGGATCACAGTCCTGATCTCCAGTCACATTCTGGATGAGTTATCGAGACTTGCCACACATTTTGGATTCATCGACCGCGGCCATATTGTAAAGGAGATCAGCGCGGAGGAACTTGACAGGGCGTGCAGAAAATGTACGCATCTGATCGTATCTGATACAAAAATATTAAGCTGTGTGCTCGATGAACTGAAGATGGAATACACAATTCTCTCACAGGAGGAAGCCGATGTTTTTGATACAGTCAATGTGACGGAATTGGTATTAAAACTTGCTGCAAGAAACTGTGAGGTAAAGCAGATACGCCAGAGAGAAGAGAGCCTGGAAAATTATTACATCAATCTCCTGGGGGGTGTGCGCAATGAATAGATTATTAGCAGCGAATATTGTACGGTTACGAAAAAATAAATGTTTTCTGGGAGGCATTCTGCTCTTGGTTATTTTGGGGATTTTATACCCAGTCATGAAATGTATCGAGATGAAAAATACCGGATATGAGACAACGCTTGACACGGGATTCTTTATCGGAGCAGCAGTGCTTCCTGTTCTGCTCTCTGTATTTGTCAGTTTGTTTATCGGCACGGAGTACAGTGATGGAACGATCCGCAACAAAATCATGGTCGGTCATGAGAGAAAATCAGTCTATCTGGCGAATCTCCTGACAAACCTCATTGCGGCTTTTGCACTGAATATTGTCTTTAGCAGTTCTTATCTTGCTGCCGGAATTCCGCTTCTTGGATTCTTTCAGGAGGATCTGAAAGTGATCTTTCTGTTTGCGGGAATTGAATTTGTGCTGATCTGTTCTTTTACGGCATTGTTCACGGTGATCGCTGTACTTATCTCAAACAAGGCAGTTTCTGCCGTGATCTGTGTACTTGGCACTTTCCTCGTGCTGTTTGCGGCATCTTATCTCAATGCAAGATTAAATGAGCCGGAAACATACCCTGCTTATACTTATGTGGAGGGAAGGACAGAAGTCACAGAGGAGGAAGAGAAAAATCCGCTCTATCTGGATGGCAAGGAGAGAGAAAGGTATCAGTTTCTGTACGATTTCCTGCCGGGAGGACAGGTGATCCAGTGTGTGACGATGACTGCCGTAAATCCGAAACGACTGCCGGTATATTCTGCTATTTTATTCGTTCTGACAACCGCAGGAGGAGTGCTTTTGTTTGAGCGGAAAGATATCAAATAAGAAGAATGATGAGTAGAGGAGTGAAGTGATGTTCTGGATGGCTGTGCTGTGTGCCGGACTTACAGTGGTGATCCTGCTGCTTGTGCTGAAGATTCTCTGTATGCGCAGAGCGGCAGAAGAAATCTCTGAAGAATTCATGGAAAAATTGCAAATAGAGACAAATACACTTGTCACCATTTCCTGTCATGACAAAGCGATGCGGCAGCTTGCTGAGCAGATCAATATCGAACTGCGAAAACTGCAAAGACTGCGCCACCGCTTTCTTCAGGGAGATCAGGAGTTAAAAAATGCGATCACAAATATTTCACATGATCTGCGCACGCCGATTACTGCGATCAGCGGATATCTGGAATTGCTTGATGAGATGGAAAAGAGTGAGGAAGTCAGTCGGTATCTGGACATTTTGAAGGAGCGCACCGAAGTGTTGAAACAGCTTTCGGAGGAATTGTTCCGCTACTCTGTAATCACCTCTCCGGAATATGACACCTCCACGGAATCGGTCGAACTCAACCGTGTTCTGGAAGAATGTATCGCCGGATTTTACGGAGTTCTCAAGCGGGAAAATATTGAGCCGTCCATTCACTTCCCGGAGAAGAAGGTCATCCGGACAGTCAATAAAGCTTCGCTTGCCCGTGTTTTTTCCAATCTGATTCAAAATATGATTAAATACAGTGATGGAGATATGGAGATTGAACTGACAGAGGATGGGATCCTGCGCTTCTCAAATGCTGCCAGCAGGATGACAGAAGTGCAGGCAGAACGGCTCTTTGACCGGTTTTATACAGTAGAGACTGCTAGAAAATCTACGGGACTCGGTCTGTCGATCGCGCGGATTTTAGTGGAGCAGATGAACGGCATGATTGGAGCAGTGTATGAAGGCGGGAGACTTATCATTACCGTCAAAATTCCTTGATAGGAGACTGCAGATTCTGTGCTTTGATTCGTGCTTTGCTGCAATAGACTGGAATGTATATGACAGAAAATAATAAAAAGCAGGGAGATTGACCGTGGAGGTCAATCTCTTTTGCTATAATAAGGACGAAAATTTTACAGAGAGGGGAAAGACAATGAAAGCAAAAATTTTAGGAAGCATTGCACTGATAGTTATTCTTATCGCCGGAATTACCGGATGCTTTGTTTACCAGAAACAGAAAGAACAGACAAAAATCGAGCAGCAGCGCAGAGAAGCAAAGAAAGAAGCTAAGGAAGAGAAAGCTGTTGAAGAAGAGATCGATAAAGTCGCTGAAAAAGAGAAGACTTTTGCCAAAACAGAGGCGCATGAAGAAAAACTGAATCTGTTAAAGACTACACTGACAGAAATGGAGGAATACAAGAAGTCGGAAAAGCATTCCAAAAAAGTATCCGAGAAATATGAATCCGTAGTGTCGTCTATGCAGGAAGCTTTTCAAAAAGAATATGATTCCAATATTGAGCAAGCTACTTTAGAGAATCTTGACACTGTGGAAGATATTTCAGCTCTTACAGGCAGCAAAGACAATCTTACAGCCCTGTTTTCTACCATCGAAGCGGAAAAAGATTATGTGTTCGCTTCAAATGATGATTTCGAAACTTATAAACAAAAAATTACCGAATTGACCGAAGCATATACAAGCCGGATTGCCGCGGTAGAGGAAGCAAAGAACAAGGCAGAGGAAGAGGCGGCGAGAAAAGCCGAGGAAGAAGCGAAAGCAAGAACACATTATGAAAATGAATACTTTTCGGTTGATGTTCCGAAAGAATGGGATGGGTATTGGAGTGTGACAGAGGAAAAACATGGTCGAGATGGTAATAAATACTATTTCAATTGTGATCCCCCAGGTGAAGATAATGGTGGCGGTGCTATTCTTTACGTTGTTGATGCTACTTATGGTTTACCTCAAAATGGAAGATTGATTTCTGAACCTTGTGAAATTGTGGGATATACATCCAACAACTTTGCTGTATTCAGAGCAGTTGAAGCCGGTGCGGGATTTTTTACCAGTGATGCAACACTCACTTTGAAATAGTTCCATATAATGAAAAAGGTTTTGAGTTGTTATAGGAGAATGAGAGTATGAAGAAAAAGTATATGGTAATTCTGCCAATCGCAGTATTATGTCTATCTTTTTGAGGATGCTCGGGAGTGGCAAAAGAAAAAGAAATAAAAGAAGAATTGAAGGACCCGGAAATCATGGATATGTATTCAGAGTAGAAAAATAGATGTGAACAAATAAGAAGATATTGGAGTGAAGACCGCCAGCTTTTTCTTGAAAAAGAAAAAAATTTCGATTATAATATAGGTTCGTACGAAGCAGGCAGGAACTGTGAGATTTCTTTTGGCAGAATATATACAGTTTTTACTTGCGACTTATCAGAGGAAAGGAAGACATTATGAGAGAACAGAATCGAAATAAGAATCAGGAAATGGAAGCGATTCTTGAACAGATGGATCTAAGTCAGCCGGCGCCGGCGGAAGAACCGATGCGGCAGTACTGGTTTATGAAGAAAGCGCGCGAACTTGTGAAAGAACAGTCTGAAAAACTGGGTCGTCCCCTGACGGCGTGCACGACAACATTCGGCTGCCAGATGAATGCGAGAGACTCTGAAAAGCTTCTTGGTATATTGGAGCAGATCGGGTATCAGGAAGAGACAAATGAGGAGGAAGCAGACTTTGTCATCTATAACACCTGCACGGTGCGTGAAAATGCCAATATGCGTGTGTATGGGCGTCTGGGACAGTTAAATCGTGTAAAAAAGCAGAAGCCGCACATGCTGATCGGACTTTGCGGCTGTATGATGCAGGAGCCGGAAGTGGTGGAGAAGCTTAAAAAGAGCTACCGCTTCGTCGATCTCATTTTCGGAACACATAATATCTATAAATTTGCGGAACTGATCGTGACACGCCTGGAGTCACAGCGGATGGTTATTGACATCTGGAAAGATACAGATAAAATTGTCGAAGATCTGCCGAGCGAACGAAAGTTTTCGTTTAAATCCGGTGTCAATATTATGTTTGGCTGCAATAACTTCTGCAGCTACTGTATTGTGCCGTATGTGCGCGGACGTGAGCGGAGCAGAAATCCGGAGGATATCATCCGGGAGATTAAACGTCTTGTGGAGGACGGTGTCGTGGAAGTGATGCTGCTTGGGCAGAATGTGAATTCTTACGGAAAGACATTGGAGCATCCGGTGACATTTGCGCAGCTTCTCACAGAAATCGAGAAGATCGAAGGGCTGGAGCGGATCCGTTTTATGACTTCCCACCCGAAAGATCTCTCCGATGAATTGATCGAAGTGATGAGGCATTCCAAAAAAATCTGTAAGCACCTTCATTTGCCGGTACAGTCAGGAAGCACTGAGATCTTAAAGAAAATGAACCGGCGCTATACAAAGGAGCAGTATTTGGAGCTTGTCCGCAAGATCAAAGACGCAGTGCCGGACATTTCCCTGACGACAGACATTATTGTCGGCTTTCCGGGGGAGACAGAGGAAGATTTCCTGGAGACGATGGATGTCGTAAAGCAGGTGCGCTATGACAGTGCCTTTACCTTTATATACTCTAAGAGGACAGGGACACCGGCGGCAGCGATGGAAAATCAGGTACCGCAAGATGTTGTCAAAGATCGGTTTGACAGGCTGTTAAAGGAAGTTCAGAGTATTTCCGCAGAAGTGTGCAGCATACACGAAGGGACAACACAGTCTGTTCTTGTGGAGGCAGTCAATGATCATGATTCTGCACTTGTCACCGGACGACTCAGCAACAATATACTGGTCCATTTCCCGGGAGAGGCAGAACTGATCGGAAAGATTGTAAACGTCAGACTTGATGAATGCAAAGGATTTTATTATATTGGAACCCGTGTATAATGGGTTCCTTTTGTGATGTCATATTTTTCAGTATTCTGTCCACAATAGAGAAAAAGGACATGTGTGGACGGGAGAGAGAAGATTGAAAAAAGTAAGTGAATATTTGTTTTTGTGGGCACTCGGCGGCACCATCTATTATGAATTTGAGATGCTCTTTAGGGGATTTTCCCATTGGTCGATGTTTGTGCTCGGAGGAATCTGCCTTTGCTTCTTCGCGTGGCAGGGAACGATGGTACACTGGAGTGATCCGCTTTGGAGGCAGGTGATCCGCTGCGTGATATTTGTGACTGCAAGTGAGTTTATTACGGGGATGATTGTAAATAAATGGCTTGGTCTTAATGTGTGGGATTACAGTGATCAGCCGATGCAGCTGTTCGGGCAGATCTGCGTTCCGTTTATGATCATATTTTCCGGGCTCTGTGCTGCAGGGATTTTTTTGAGCGGATTTCTGCTGCATTACCTGTACGGGGAAGAAAGACCGACGTACCATATTTTGTAGAGGGACAAGAGGATATTTTGATTGAAAAATGATTGCCGGGTGTTGCTATAGAGACGATAGAAAGCAGACAGTTATGTATTGTCTTTCCAAAAGAAGATTTGCAGGAGGTGAAAAAATGATTCTGTCAGGAAAAGAAATTTTAAAACATATCGGGAAAGAGATCCAGATTGAGCCGTTTGATGAGAAAAGGCTGAATCCAAACAGCTATAATCTGTCACTGGCAAATGAACTGCTTGTCTATGAAGATGAGATACTGGACATGAAGAAAGATCATGCGGTAAAAAAGATCATCATTCCAAAGGAGGGACTTTTGCTGGAGCCGCACAAGCTGTACCTTGGACGGACGAATGAATTTACAAAAACAGAAGGGTTTGTTCCGATGCTGGAAGGACGCTCTTCCACGGGACGCCTGGGACTTTTTATCCATGTGACAGCGGGATTCGGCGATGTGGGATTTGCAGGCTATTGGACGCTTGAAATTTTCTGCGTCCAGCCGATCCGGATCTATCCAGACGTGGAGGTGTGCCAGATTTATTACCATGACATTCATGGAGAATACGACAGCTATCAAAGCGGAAAATATCAGAATAACAAAGGAATCCAGTCCAGCATGTTGTACCGGGATTTCTTAAAATAGCAGAAGAATCAAACACAGTAAATACAATCAGAACAATGATATAAAAACAAGAATGAGGAAGGAAACAAAAAATGAGTCAGATTTTTGTATACGGAACTCTTTTGAAAGGGATGTACAACTACGAAATTTATTGCAGCGAAGAAAATTCATATCGGAGAAAAGCATATGTGGATGGACTTCTTTACAGTCTGAAGGGAAAACGCTATCCGGCATTACTTGCAGGAGAGGAAAGGATTGCAGGAGAGATACACGAAGTGTCAGAAGAAGCGCTCAAGAGGATCGATGAGATGGAAAACTATTTCGGAGAAGGGCATCCGGACAATGAATATGATAAAAAAATCGTGACGGCCCACGATGAAGAAGGAAATGTCCTCGGAGAATTCCCGGTGTATTTTTATAATATCCGGAATGAAAAAAATAAGGCACTGTTAGATCAGAAGATTACATGTAATGATTATCGGGAATATGTGGAGCGGCAGTCGTAAGTTCCTTGAAAAGCCTTTGAAAATTTGGTATTATAAAAAAATGCATTACAACATCCTAAAATCAGGAGGGATAAAGGAACATGGGAACATTGACACCAATGATGCAGCAGTATATGGAGACAAAAAAGCAGTATTCTGACTGTATTTTATTTTACAGACTTGGTGATTTTTATGAGATGTTCTTTGACGATGCCATTACGGCATCCAAGGAACTTGAGATTACGCTGACCGGGAAAAACTGCGGATTGGAGGAGCGCGCGCCGATGTGCGGTGTCCCGTATCACTCGGTAGACAGTTATCTGAACCGGCTTGTGGAAAAGGGATATAAGGTTGCGATCTGTGAACAGGTGGAAGATCCGCAGCAGGCGAAGGGAATTGTAAAGAGAGAGGTTGTGCGCGTTGTAACTGCGGGCACGAACATGAATGCGCAGGCGCTTGATGAGACGAAGAATAATTATATCATGTGTATTGTATACATTGCAGACCGCTATGGACTGGCAGTGGCAGATGTATCTACCGGAGATTATTTTGTGACAGAACTTGACAGTGGACGGAAGCTTTTAGATGAGATACATAAATTTTCACCATCAGAAATCATCTGCAATGAATCTTTCTATATGAGCGGACTTGATCTGGACGACTTAAGGCATCGGCTTGGAATGATGATCTATTCCATCGATACACATTTCTTTGACGATGAAATGTGTGCACGCATTTTAAAAGAACATTTTCATGCAGCTTCGCTGGAAGGCATGGGGCTTGGAGATTATAACTGCGGTGTGATCGCAGCAGGAGCGCTTTTGAAGTATCTCTATGAGACTCAGAAGACTTCTCTTTCTCACATCACACATGTCACAGGATATGCGACAGGAAAATATATGTTGTTGGACAGTTCTTCCCGAAGAAATCTGGAATTGTGTGAGACATTGCGGGAGAAGCAGAAAAGAGGTTCTCTTTTGTGGGTGCTGGATAAGACAAAAACTGCTATGGGCGCCAGAATGCTAAGGAGTTATATCGAACAGCCGCTGATCGACCGCCATGAGATCGAGCAGAGACTGGAAGCAGTGGAAGAATTGAAAGACCAGGCGATTTCCCGTGAGGAGATCCGGGAATATTTATCTCCGGTCTATGATCTGGAACGTCTGATCAGCCGCGTTACATACCAGTCTGCCAATCCGAGAGATCTGATTTCTTTCCGCAATTCTCTTGAGATGCTGCCGCATGTCAAATATCTTTTAAAAGAAATGCACGGAGAACTTTTGCAGCAGATTTGCGAAGAACTGGATACACTGGAAGATCTTTATCAGCTTTTGAGCGCATCGATCATGGAGGAACCTCCACTTGCGATGAAAGAAGGCGGTATCATCAAAGATGGATACCATGCGGATGTAGATATGCTCCGGCAGGCAAAAACAGAAGGAAAGAACTGGCTTGCACAGCTGGAAGAGGAAGAAAGAGAGAAGACCGGAATCCGGAATTTGAAGGTGAAATACAATAAAGTATTTGGATACTATCTGGAAGTTACAAATGCTTACAAAGAACTTGTGCCGGATTATTATACGAGAAAGCAGACACTTGCCAATGCGGAGCGCTTTATCACTCCAAGGTTAAAGGAACTGGAAGACACGATTCTCGGTGCGGAAGACAAGCTGTATGCGCTTGAGTATACGCTGTATTGTAAAGTGCGTGACCGGATTGCATCCGAAGTGCTCCGCGTCCAGAAGACAGCGAAGGCAGTTGCGAAAATTGATGTGTTTACCTCCCTCGCACTTGTGGCAGAGAGGAACAATTATGTCCGCCCGAAAATCAATGAAAAAGGACTGATCGACATCAAAGGCGGCAGACACCCGGTTGTAGAGAAAATGACTCCGGACAATATGTTTATCGCCAATGACACACTGCTGGACGACAAGAAAAACCGTGTCTCAATCATTACCGGTCCGAATATGGCGGGAAAATCCACATATATGCGTCAGTCTGCACTGATCGTTCTGATGGCACAGATCGGTTCGTTTGTTCCTGCAGACACCGCCAATATCGGAATCTGCGATCGTATTTTCACGAGAGTCGGGGCATCTGACGACCTTGCTTCCGGACAGAGTACTTTTATGGTGGAGATGACCGAAGTCGCAAATATTTTGCGGAATGCCACAAGCAGCAGTCTGCTGATCTTAGATGAAATCGGACGGGGAACGAGTACGTTTGACGGACTGAGCATCGCGTGGGCGGTTGTGGAACATATCAGCAATAAGAAGCTGCTTGGAGCCAAGACGTTATTTGCGACACATTACCACGAGCTGACGGAGCTGGAAGGGAAGCTTGACAGTGTGAACAATTACTGTATTGCCGTCAAAGAGCAGGGAGATGATATTGTCTTCTTAAGAAAGATCGTAAAGGGCGGCGCGGACAAGAGCTACGGAATCCAGGTTGCAAAGCTTGCGGGAGTGCCGGAGTCCGTCATTGCACGTGCAAAGGAGATCGTCGGAGAATTAAGTGAGGCGGACATCACGACAAAGGTGCGCGAGATTTCTGCCCAGGGAACAGAAACGAAAGCGCGTCAGAAAAAATACGACGAGGTGGATCTGGCACAGATGTCGCTGTTTGATACCGTCAGAGATGATGATGTCTTAGAAGAACTAAAAGAAATTGACGTGTCGAATCTGACACCGATGGATGCATTAAATACGATTTACCGGCTTCAGAACAAACTGAAGAACCGTTGGAAATAGTGGGAGAAAGGAGCAGATATGCCAAATATTCAGGTCTTAGATCAGATTACGATCGATAAGATCGCGGCGGGAGAGGTGATTGAACGCCCGGCATCGATCGTCAAAGAACTGGTGGAAAACGCGATCGATGCGAAGGCAACCGCTGTTACGGTAGAGATCAAAGACGGCGGAATCTCCATGATCCGCATCGCGGACAATGGCTGCGGAATTCCGAAGGAAGAAGTTCCGCTTGCTTTTTTAAGACATTCGACAAGTAAAATACGCTCTGTGGAAGATCTGACCGGGATTGCTTCTCTCGGATTCCGGGGCGAGGCGCTCTCAAGCATTGCGGCAATCGCGCAGGTGGAACTTCGCACAAAAGTCAAGGATGCAGATGCTGGCACACAGTACCGGATTGAGGGCGGCATAGAGAAAGCACTGGAAGAAATCGGGATGCCCGATGGAACAACATTTTTTATCCGCCAGATTTTCTTTAACACACCGGCGCGGCGGAAATTTTTGAAAACTCCGATGACGGAGGCCAGCCATGTCAGCGAACTGATCACACGTCTGGCGCTGTCCCACCCGGAAATTTCGTTCCAGTTTCTTACAAACGGACAGCCGAAACTCCACACATCGGGAAACGGCAGACTGAAAGATGTCATTTACCACATTTATGGAAGAGATATCACCGCAAATCTGCTCGAAGTCAATGCGAAGACAAGCGGAGTTGCGATCCGGGGATATATCGGGAAACCTCTGATTTCCAGAGGAAACAGAAATTACGAGAATTACTATATCAATGGAAGATATGTAAAGAGCAGTATTATCGCGAAAGCGATCGAAGATGCCTACAAAGGGTTTACCATGCAGCATAAGTATCCGTTTACGGTGCTGCACTTTACCGTAGAAGGAACAGATCTGGATGTCAATGTCCATCCGACAAAGATGGAAGTACGGTTCAGCAACCAGCAGGAAGTGTATAATTTTATTTACAACACACTAAAAGATACGCTGAATGAAAAAGAACTGATTCCGCGGGTGGAACTATCTGAGGCAAAACCGGTTTCCCAAAAGAGTACTTTTACGGAAAAAACCGAAAATCCACCTGCAGCAGAGAAGTTCCGGAGCCAAGAGAACACAAAAGTTTCTGTGAAGGAATCCCCGCAGGAAGAACCTCATGCAGGGGAACCGGCAGCGGAGAAAAATCTGGATTATTTTATGAAGAAGATGCGGGAACGTGTCACTGCCTATCATAATCAGAGCTCTCAGGCGGAAGTCAAAGACCGTGGAGGACTGTATAGAGATCAGCTGTCCGCAGACCGGATCAAGGAAGCTGCTGCATACCGGGCAGAACAAAAAAAACGATCCGGACACTCTGAGAGATGGCAGGAAGAACCATACAGAAAAGAATACAAAGAGGAAGAAGCAAAAGAAAACAAAAAGGAAATCGCACAGCTGCAAACACAGAAAGAAGCAGGAACCGAAGAGCAGCTCAACTTTTTTGATCAAAAACTATTGTCAAAAGAAGCAAAACAGGAATATACTTTAGTAGGACAAGTGTTTGAAACATATTGGATTGTAGAATACCGGGAGCAGATGTATATTATTGATCAGCATGCCGCACATGAACGTGTGCTGTACGAACGGACCTTGAAACAGCTGAAGGAGAAACAGTTTACCTCGCAGCGGATCAGTCCGCCGATCATTCTGAATCTGTCCATGCAGGAGGAGCAGCTTCTGTCGGAGCATATGGAGAGCTTTACAAAGATCGGATTTGAGATTGAACCGTTCGGAGGAGATTCTTATGCAGTGCGTGCAGTTCCTGATAATCTGTTCGGCATTGCGAAAAAAGACCTGCTGATCGAGATGTTAGACAGTCTGTCGGACAGTATTTCTACAAAACTTGAGCCGGATATTATTTTGGAGAAGATTGCATCAATGTCATGCAAGGCCGCAGTGAAAGGGAATTCCAGACTTTCCGGCAGAGAGGTGGATGCGCTGATCGGGGAACTTTTAGAGCTGGACAACCCATATCATTGTCCGCATGGAAGACCGACGATCATCGCGATGACAAAACGAGAGCTGGAGAAAAAGTTTAAAAGGATCGTATAGCATCTTGTTTTACAGACAACATTATAGTATAGGAAACAGGGGAGGACAAATGATAAACTTTATAATCAGTGAAAATTTTTATTCTTTATTTGCAGGGATCGGTCTGATGGCAGCATTCCTGATGACTTGTGTCTGCATTACCAAATTTAACTATTTGCTTCCGAAAGATGCCGGGAGGGATTTTGCACACGACGGGAAGCTTTCTGCCGGAAAACCAAGAGGAGCCGGGATTATTTTTATTCTTGTATTTGCGGCAGCGGCACTGCTGTTCTCGGAGCTTTCCTTGGAAATCGTCATCTACATTGTGCTTGTCATTGCGGAAATGCTGACAGGTTATCTTGATGATGCTTCGGAAAAGCCGTGGAATGAGTACAAGAAAGGACTTCTTGATCTTCTTGTAGCCGTGGTACTTTCACTTACTTTTATGCACTACAATTCCAGCACGATTGAATTTGCGATCTCAGGGGTGTCTGTGACGATTCCTCCGGTTGTATTTTGTCTGCTCTCAATCATTTTGATCTGGGTGTCCATCAACGTGACAAACTGTTCAGACGGGGTAGACGGACTTTCAGCGACATTGACGATCATCACATTAGTCACACTTTATATCGTAAAAGGAATGAAAGGGACAACAGACGACTTCTCTTATCTGATCCTGCTGTTTGTAATCTGTCTGCTTGGATATCTGTGGTACAATGCAGCTCCAAGCCATCTGATGATGGGAGATGCGGGATCCAGAGCGATGGGAATCTTTATCGCGATCGCAGCTTTAAAGACAGAAAGCCCATTCCTGTATATTTTTGCAGCATTCGTTCTGATCGCTGACGGTGGAATCGGGATTGTCAAGGTGGCGCTGCTTCGATTCTTAAAAATCAAGATCCTGACAAATGTCCGCACACCGCTGCATGACCATGTGCGAAAGGTGTGGGACTGGTCGAATACACAGACTGTTTTCCGGTTTGGAATCATTCAGATCGTAATTTCTGTGGCAACAATTTACATGCTCATGTTATAACGGGCAGAAGCAGATTATGAGGTGGCTATGATAGATACAAAGAAAAAACCATTGATCATACTGACCGGTCCGACTGCTGTCGGAAAGACAAAGGCATCGATCGGACTGGCAAAAGCAATCGGCGGAGAAATTATCTCCGCTGATTCTATGCAAGTTTACAGACAGATGGATATCGGATCTGCAAAAATCACAGAGGAGGAGATGGATGGCATCCCGCATTATCTGATTGATGTGCTGGAGCCGGAGGAAGAATTTCATGTTGTACGATTTCAGCAGATGGCAAAGGCAGCCATGGAAGATATCTATTCCAGAGGGAACATACCGATCGTTGTCGGTGGAACAGGATTTTATATTCAGGCACTTTTATATGATATTGATTTCACGGAAAAGGAAGGCGACAATAGCTATCGGGAAAAGCTGGAGGCACTTGCAAAGGAAAAGGGTGCGGCATATCTCCACGGACAGCTGGCTGCCGTCGATCCGAAAGCGGCAGAAGAGATCCATGCAAACAATGTAAAACGTGTGATCCGTGCGCTGGAATTTTATAAGCAGACCGGACAGAAGATTTCCGAACACAATGAGCGGGAGCGGCAAAAAGAGTCGCCGTACCGGTTCTGCTATTTTGTTTTAAACGACAGGCGTGAGTGTCTGTATGAGCGGATCGACAAAAGGGTGGACCAGATGATCCAAAATGGGCTTGTACAGGAAGTAAGAGCGTTAAAGGAAAGAGGATGCACAAAACAGATGGTCTCGATGCAGGGACTTGGATATAAAGAAATCTTTGCGTATCTGGAGGGAGACTGTTCTCTTGAAGAGGCAGTCTACATTATTAAGCGGGATACCAGACATTTCGCCAAAAGGCAGCTGACCTGGTTTAAGAGAGAGCGGGATGTGATCTGGATCCAGAAAGATGCGCTGAATTATGATGAGGAAAAATTACTACAAAGCTTATTAGAAAGCATCAGAGAAAGGATGAATCTGCCATGTTAGAAGAAAAACAGACAGTGGCTGCCATCTATGAGGCACTTGGAATTTCCAGAGAAGTCTATGCGTTTGGCAGCGAGATTGAAGAAACATTACAGAAACGATTTGAAGAAATTGATCAGACAGCGGAATATAATCAGCTAAAAGTGGTGCAGGCGATGCAGGAATGCAAAGTCAGTGAAGGGTGTTTTAATTATGTAAGCGGCTATGGATACAATGACCAGGGAAGAGATACTCTGGAGGAAGTCTATGCGCATACATTCCATACAGAGGCGGCGCTGGTCCGTCCGCAGATTACTTGTGGAACTCATGCGCTTGCACTGACCTTGAGTGCCAATTTAAGGCCCGGGGACGAATTGCTTTCCCCTGTCGGAAAGCCATATGATACTCTGGAAGAAGTGATCGGAATCCGCCCGTCAAAAGGTTCCCTCGCAGAATACGGGGTCACATACCGCCAGGTGGATCTCCTTTCAGACGGAACGTTTGACTATCCGGCGATCAAGGCTGCAATCAATGAGAAGACAAAGCTTGTCACGATCCAACGTTCCAAAGGTTACCAGACCCGCCCGAGCTTTTCGGTAAAGCAGATCGGAGAGTTGATCTCGTTTGTTAAAGAGATCAAACCGGATGTGATCTGTATGGTGGATAACTGCTACGGAGAATTTGTGGAGCGGATAGAACCAAGTGATGTGGGAGCAGATCTGATGGTAGGTTCCCTGATCAAAAATCCGGGAGGCGGACTTGCTCCGATCGGCGGGTATGTTGTCGGGAAGCAGGAGTATATTGACCAGTGTGCTTACCGGCTGACCTCTCCGGGACTCGGAAAAGAAGTGGGCGCTTCTCTGGGCGTGATGAAAGATTTCTATCAGGGCTTTTTCCTTGCACCGACAGTTGTCAAAGGTGCTTTAAAAGGCGCTGTGTTCGCCGCCAATATTTATGAAAAGCTTGGATTTTCCGTTGTTCCAAACGGAAGTGAAAGCAGGCACGATATTATCCAGGCAGTGACGCTCGGAACACCGGAAGGTGTGATCGCATTCTGTCAGGGAATTCAGGCGGCCGCTCCGGTAGACAGCTATGTCACACCGGAGCCTTGGGCAATGCCGGGGTATGACAGTGATGTGATCATGGCGGCAGGTGCTTTTGTCCAGGGATCTTCCATTGAATTGAGCGCCGACGGGCCGATCAAACCGCCGTACGCGGTTTATTTCCAGGGCGGTCTTACATGGGAACATGCAAAATTTGGAATTTTAATGTCACTTCAGAAAATGGTGGACAAAGGACTTGTCACATTGTAAGAAACACGTAAGGAAAATGAAAAATCTGCCGCACAATCTAGGAAAATCTGTTTTTACAAAGATTTTCGGCAGAGCTGGAGAGAAAAACTATGAAGAATGTAATTGTGGTCGGAGGGGGAGCCTCCGGGATGATGGCTGCGATCTCGGCAGCGAGAGCAGGAGCAGACGTCTGCATTTTAGAACACAATGAGAAGCTGGGGAAGAAAATCCTTGCAACCGGAAATGGACGGTGCAATTTCACAAACCGCCTGCAGGAACCATCCTGTTACAGAAGCAGCCAGAAAGAGTTTCCGTGGCAGGTCATCAAACAATTCCCGGCGGAGGATACCATTGCTTTTTTTGAGGAACTTGGAATCGGTATCAGGGATCGGGGAGGGTACCTTTATCCGGGGTCTGATCAGGCATCCTCTGTCATGGAAGTGCTCCGGATGGAAGTGGAACGGCTTCAGATTCCAGTGGAATATGGCGTACAGGTCTGCTCGATCAAGAAGAAGAAAGAGCAGTTTGAAATCCGCACAACTGCAAAGACATACCATTCCGAAAAGCTGATTCTTGCCACAGGATCAAAAGCATCCCCTGCGACCGGCTCTGACGGAAGCGGATATCAGTATGCAAAAGAATTCGGGCATACAATTGTCCCGGTTCTCCCGGCGCTTGTGGCGCTGCATGCAAAAGAGAATTTCTTCTCTGCTTTAGCGGGGGTCCGTATGCAGGGGAAAGTAATGCTCTTTGTCGATGGAAAAAAATGTGCGGAGGATACCGGTGAACTTCAGCTTACCAAGTACGGAATCTCCGGTATTCCGGTATTTCAGGTCAGCCGCTATGCTGCGGAGGGACTTTACCGGAAAAAAGACGTCACTGCAGTCCTGGATCTGGCACCGGACCTGACAGAAACGGAGATGGAATCTGTCATCCGTCTTCGGATTCAGAGACATCCGGAGCGGAAAATGACAGAGTTTTTCACGGGAATGTACCACCAGAAATTTGCCCAGACCATCTTAAGACTCAGTAAAATTGATAAGAAGAAAAGCTGCATAGAACTGTCCGAGCGGGAAATCCTGATTTTATGCCGGCTGTTAAAATCACTTCGCATTACGATCAAAGGAACAAATGATTTTGACCAGGCACAGATCTGTGCGGGAGGTGTCAGAACGGAGGAGATTGATCCACAGACAATGGAATCTCACTATGTTCCCGGATTATATTTTGCCGGAGAACTTCTCGACGTAGATGGAATCTGCGGAGGATATAATCTGCAGTGGGCGTGGTCCAGCGGATTCGTTGCCGGAAAATGTGCCGCGCCAGGCAGCATGAGAGGAAGGAAGAAAAGAGCATGATTCAGATAAGCCAGTTAAAATTATCCTGCACCCACACCGAGCAGGAACTGAGAAGAAAAATTGTGAAAACACTCCGGATCCGCCCGGAGGAACTGACAGGATACTCGATCGAAAAGCAGTCGATCGACGCGCGCAAAAAACCGGAGATCTTCTATGTTTATACGATTCATGCCTCTGTTTTGCAGGAACAAAAGGTGTTGAAAAAAATCCGTGACACAAACGTCAGCACGGTAAAGAGAAAAGTGTATCAATTTCCATTTCGTGCAGAAGAAACTCCAAAGAACCGCCCGGTGATCATCGGAAGTGGTCCGGCAGGGCTTTTCTGTGCGTATATGCTGGCAGAACACGGATTTGCTCCGGTGCTTCTGGAGCGCGGAAAACCTG
This sequence comes from uncultured Lachnospiraceae bacterium, assembly GCA_900546325.1. Lineage (GTDB taxonomy): Bacteria > Bacillota > Clostridia > Lachnospirales > Lachnospiraceae > Faecalimonas. Next base: position 22,998 of record URCR01000012.1, read on the forward strand.
TGGAGGAACGCAAGAAGGATGTAGACCTCTTTTGGGAAACGGGCATGCTGAATCCGGAATCCAATGTGCAGTTTGGAGAGGGCGGTGCCGGAACCTTCTCCGATGGAAAGCTGAATACACTTGTGAAAGATCCTTCGGGAAGAAACCGGAAAGTATTGGAAATTTTTGTAAAAGAAGGGGCACCGGAGGAAATCTTATATGTAAATAAGCCGCATATCGGGACAGATCTTCTGCTGAAAGTCGTAAAAAATATGCGGGAGACAATCAAAGAGAACGGCGGTGAGGTCCTGTTTGAAAGGAAAGTGACAGAACTTTGCACAGAGAATGGAAAGGTCTGCGGTGTTGTGATAAACGGGGAGGAATTTCTTCCTGCCAAGGCGGTGATACTGGCAGTTGGACACAGTGCGAGAGATACGTTTGAGATGCTATATGAGAAACAGATTGCAATGGAGGCCAAATCATTTGCGGTCGGGCTCCGCGTGGAGCATCCTCAGAAACTGATCAACTATGCACAGTATCAGATGGAACTGCCGGAATCTCTTCCGGCAGCATCCTACAAAGTAACGGCACAGCTTCCAAACGGAAGAGGTGTCTACTCCTTCTGTATGTGCCCGGGCGGCTATGTGGTCAATGCTTCTTCGGAGGAAGGACGGCTTGCGGTGAATGGAATGAGCTATCACGACAGGGCCGGGGAAAATGCAAACAGCGCAATTATCGTGACTGTGACACCGGAAGATTATGGCAGCGATCATCCGCTGGCCGGAATGCAGTTTCAGAGAGAACTGGAAGCAAAGGCATTTCAACTTGCACAGGGGAAAATCCCGGTGCAGCGTTATGAAGATTTTTGCCAAAACCGTGCAACAGATACATTTGGAACCATTCATCCGGCGATCAAAGGTGGCTATGCGCCTTCCAACGTCAGGGAAATCCTCCCCGAGATCGTGGCAGAATCCATCGAAGAAGGCATTCGTTGTTTTGATCAGAGACTGCATGGATTTGCCGATCCGGATGCACTTTTATCCGGAGTGGAGAGCAGGACATCTTCTCCGGTCAGAATCCCACGGGATGCTTCCACAATGGAAGGCAGTGTGAAAGGGCTGTATCCTTGCGGGGAAGGTGCCGGATATGCCGGAGGAATCACTTCTGCTGCGATGGATGGGATCCGTGTCGCGGAAGCTGTAGCGGGTCAAATAGAAAGACAAACAATCTTCACAAAAAATTAATGTCTTTTCTATATACACTTTTTTTAAAGTATGATAAAATAAACAGAGTTTGTGAGAAGAAGAGGTGGAGTAAAGATGAAAGGACATGCAGGAAAAAACACGTGGGCATTATTTTTGCTGATTTTGACTGGAATCGTGCTTGGCGGGTTTATAGGTATGCTGGCGGAGGGAGTGCCGGCACTGAGCTGGCTGTCGTATGGCCAGACATTTGGATTTGACAATCCGATCGTGCTGAATCTCGGCTTATTAGTCATTACTTTCGGCCTGAATATCAAAATTACAATTGCAAGCATTCTTGGAGTTGTGATATCTATTATTATATACCGCTTATTATAGCATCTTTACTTGTAGCACAAGAGTCTAAAGAACACATGAATCAAAATTGTACCATAAGAGAAATTATATCAGAGGAACGTCCTTACGAGAAGTGTGAACAGTATGGCGCAGGTAATCTGACCGATGTCGAATTGCTTGCGATCCTGCTCCGCACCGGAACAAAAGGGCACAGCGTGCTGGAACTTGCCAGAAAGATCTTGTATCCGGTCTACTGGCAGGATGGGATTTTGAATATCCATCACTGGACGATGGAGCAGCTGATGCAGATCAAAGGCATTGGGAAGATCAAAGCGATCCAGATCCTGTGTCTGTCCGAGCTTGCAAAGCGCCTGTCGAAAGCAGATGCCTACCAGGGACTTGACTTTCATATGCCTTCCTCCATCGCCGAGTATTATATGGAGGATATGCGCCATCATGCGCAGGAGCATATGAAGCTTTTGATGTTAAATACAAAGGCAAAACTTCTCGGAGAGACGACGATCTCGAAAGGGACAGTCAATGCGTCTTTGCTGACTCCGCGGGAATTATTTATTGAAGCGTTGCAGAAGAATGCTGTTTCTATCATACTGCTTCACAATCATCCGAGCGGAGATCCGACGCCGAGCCGGGAGGACCTTCTGATTACAAAGAGAATTAAAGAGGCGGGAAGCCTGATAGGAATTGAATTGTTAGACCATATTATTATTGGGAATAATTGTTATATCAGCTTCGCCGAACAAGAACTTATTTAGAGAGGAATCGATGACGGTTGTCCAGAAATATATATGGACTTGATCTTGGCAGTTACGAGATCAAAGTATATGATAAAAAGCAGAAAGCAATCTGGCGTGAGAAAAATGCAATTGCCTTTGCAAATGAAAAAGAAATTTTTGCTGTCGGAGATGAAGCATATGAGATGTACGGAAAGACTCCGGACTCTATCCGCGTTGTGTTTCCGATGAAGGAAGGTGTGATCTCGCGCATCACCGACATGCAGTATTTATTGCAGAATTTATTAAAAAAAGGACGGCAGTTCGCCAATGGCTCTGAATATGTGATTGCGGTTCCGACCGATGTGACCGAACTTGAGAAACGGGCATTCTGCGATCTTGTCCTTCACTCAACTGCAAAGGCGAGGTCTGTCCGAGTCATTGCACGAGGCATTGCGGATGCAGTTGGTGCCGGAATTGCTGTGGAGCGGGAGCCGGGAATATTTCTAGTCAATTTCGGGGCATCTACGATGGAGCTGTCCATTCTTTCTTATGGCGGAATCGTGCTGAACCGCCTGCTCAAGATTGGCGGGACACATTTAGACCGTGAGATTATCAACCTGATAAAAAATCGTTACCAGGTGCTGATCTCTGAGCGGACTGCAGAATTTCTCCGGAAAGAAGCAGGGTTGTTTCCAAACAGGCAGGAATCTATTTATCAGATTCCATGTAAGAAAATGGGAACAGGTCTTCCGAAGTACAGAGAAATTCCGGGAACGCTGGTCAAAACGGCACTTCGGGAACCTCTGTCAGACTGTGTGAAAGAGATGACAGCACTTTTAAAAAGAACACCTCCGGAAGTGCGCCGGGCAATCGAGCAGAAGGGAATCTATCTGACCGGCGGAATGGCGTCGCTTTCGGGGATTGACAGGTATTTGTCACATGCCGGCGGATGGAAAGTAACTACTGTAGATCAGCCAGCGGTTTGTGCAGTGAGAGGACTTGAGAAAATCATACAGAATAAAAATCTTCATAAACTGACTTATGAGATGTCAGTGGAAAATGACAGGTGGATAAGATGAGAAAGAAAAAACAAAATACTCTGGCAAGTAAATATTGGCTTTTGATCCTTGCAGCGGTATGTCTGCTTTTCATGGGAATTTCTTTGGTCTCCGATAAAATCAATGGTCCTTTGCGGACAATTGCCAATTATACGGTTGTTCCGATGCAGAAAGGAATTAATCAAATCGGGATGCTTCTGACAGATATCACAGATAATTTTGAAACGCTGCAGCTGACGAGAAAAGAAAAAGAAGCTCTCCAGGAGAAGGTGGATGAACTGACTTTGGAGAATAAGATGCTCCAGCAGGAAAAATATGAATTGGAGCGCCTGCAGGAATTATATAAACTGGATTCTAATTATGCAGATTATGAAAAAGTCGGGGCACATGTGATCGGAAAGGATCCGGGAAACTGGTTTAGTACCTTCACAATCGACAAAGGGAGCGACGACGGCCTTGCGGTAGATATGAATGTGATCGCAGGTTCCGGGTTGGTCGGCATTATCACAGAGGTAGCTCCGGGGTGGTCGCGCGTCCGTTCGATCATTGATGATTCCAGCAATATCAGTGCAATGACGTTATCCACACTGGATACATGTATTGTCAAAGGTGATTTGAAGCTGATGAATGACGGAAAAATCAAATTTGAACAGTTGGAAAATAATAAGAATGAGATTGCTGTCGGAGAAGAGATCGTGACTTCACATATCAGTGATAAATATCTGCAGGGAATTACGATCGGTGTGATCAGCGACATCAAAGTAGATTCCAACAATCTGACGCGATCCGGATATCTGACTCCGGTCGTGGATTTCAAGCATCTTCATGAGGTGCTTGTCATTACAACCTTGAAGGAAGATGTAACGAAAGAGGCAGAAGAAGCAAAGTAAGGAGTGGATAGCTGATGAAACGAAAAATAGTAACCGGATGTCTGATTTTCTTTTGTTTCCTGCTTCAGACAACAATCTTTCAGACACTTGCACTTGCTTCCATCGCACCGAACCTGATGATCATTCTCACATCGTCATTTGGATTTATGAGAGGGAAAAAATCGGGAATGTTTGTGGGATTTTTCTGCGGGCTGTTCATGGATGTTTTTTCCGGGAACCTGATCGGATTTTATGCACTGATCTATATGGTGATCGGATATCTGAATGGATTTTTCCGACGATTATTCTATGCGGAAGATATTAAACTTCCGTTGATCTTGATTTCCGGCAGCGAATTTGTCTATGGAATTTTGATCTATCTTCTGCTGTTTCTGCTCAGAAGCCGGTTTGATTTTCCTTATTATCTCGGAAATATCATTTTGCCGGAACTGATCTATACTATACTTGTGACATTAATACTGTATCCGGTCATTCTGATATTGAATCGGAGATTGGAAACAGAAGAAAAAAGGAGTGCTAGAAAATTTGTTTAATCGTATAAAAGAATGGATCATGGAAATTGTGAAATCCCGTCTGTTCGTAACGGTGATTGCCTTTTGTGTTCTGTTTGCAATTTTGATTCAGAGAGTTTTTTATCTCCAGATTGTAAAGGGACAGTATTATCTGGATAATTATAAGCTTCAGATCCGAAAGACAAGAGAAGTTCCGGGAACAAGAGGAAATATTTACGATCGGAATGGGGAACTGCTCGCTTACAACGAGCTGGCGTATTCTGTCACGATTGAGGACAACGGCGATTATTCTTCCATGACATTAAAAGAAAAAAATGAAATTGTGAATGAAACGATCGGAGAAGTGATTGACATTGTAGAGTCAAACGGCGATACGGTTATCAGTGACTTTGGAATTATTCTGAATGCTTCGGGAAATTACGAATTTGCAGCGCAGGATGAGACATCCCGGCTTAGATTTCTCGCGGATATTTACGGATATCAGACGATTGATGAACTGACAGACAAAGAGGAAAATGCCAGTGCCGATGATATTATGAATTACTTGTGTGAAGATGAGCGTTATGGATATGGAATTGACCAATCCTCCATGGAAAAATCACGCATCTTAAAGATGGTCAATATCCGCTATGCGATCAGTCTCAACAGCTTCCAGAAATATATTCCGACAACAGTGGCATCGAACGTGAGCGATGAGACAGTGGCCGAGATTATGGAAAATTCTGACAGACTGCAGGGTGTCAATATCGCAGAGGACTCCCTCAGACGCTATACAGACAGCGAATATTTTGCTTCGCTGATCGGATATACCGGAAAGATCTCTCAAGAAGAATACAATGAGAAAAAAGAGAGTTCCAAAGAATATACTTTGACTGACATTGTCGGGAAATCCGGACTGGAGCAGACAATGGACGAAGAGCTTCAGGGAACGAAAGGAAAAGAGATCGTCTACGTGGACAGTGTCGGAAATGTAATTGAGACGGAGAAAAAATCTGAGGCAGTTGCCGGTAATGACCTCTATCTGACAATCGATAAAAATCTGCAGGAGGCGACATACAAGATCATCGAGGAAAAACTTGCAGGAATCCTTGTGTCGCGAATTCAAAATGTCATGAATTATGATCCGGCGACGGCGGAAGATTCCAGCAAGATCATCATCCCGATCGATGACGTCTACCACGCATTGTTTGCCAATGAAGTGATTGATACAGATCATTTTTCATCGGAGGATGCAAAAGAGACAGAAAAGAAAGTTGCATCGCTGGTGTCTGAAAAGAAAACTTCCTGCATTGCGGAAGTTATGGCACAGCTTCGAGATCCATCGGCGGATTCATACAAATCATTGTCAAAAGAAATGCAGGCTTACATGAACTATATTGCGGATGATCTTTTGATGGATCAATCAGGAATTCTGTCATCGGATGCCGTTGATACAAGTGATAAGACTTATATCGCATGGACAAAGGACGAAAGTATCAGTCTTTACGAATATCTGAACTATGCCATATCAAAGAACTGGATAGATCTTTCGGGTATTCAGGGTCAGGAAGCTGATCAGGAAAAATATTCGGATCTCAATGAAATTTACGGACAGATTTTAGCTTATCTGGAGCAGACACTTCCTTCTGACAGCGCGTTTGAAAAGATCGTTTACCGTTATATGATCAAAGGAAATGAGCTGAAAGGGAAGGATATTTGCAGAATTTTATATGAGCAGAATGTGATTGCTTTCGATGAAGGACAGTACCAGGGACTGGAAAACGGACAGGTTGATCCATATACCTTCCTTGTCGGAAAGATCAGTTCCCTCGAAATTACGCCGGCGCAGCTTGCACTGGAGCCTTGTTCCGGTTCTGCTGTTGTGACAGATGTAAATACCGGGGAGGTGCTTGCGTGTGTATCTTATCCGGGCTATGATAATAACAGACTGGCAAATACAATGGATTCTGCTTACTATAATAAGCTTGCAAATGACCTTTCCAGTCCTTTTTACAATACTGCAACACAGGAACGGACCGCGCCGGGATCTACTTATAAGATGCTGACATCGATTGCCGCTCTGACAGAAGGTATCATTACACCGACTGACGGTGTCGTGTGTGAGGGAGTGTTTGAAAAAGTATTCCCGAATCCAAAGTGCTGGATCGCACCGGGAGCTCATGGATGGCTCAATGTCACAGGCGCTCTTCAGCATTCCTGCAATGTGTTCTATTATGAGATGGGATATGAACTGGGAGTGACCGAATCTTCGGAGGAAAAAGGAGAGGACGGCAAATCGTCAAAAACTTATTCCAGCGACCTTGGCATTGAGAAACTGACAAAATATGCAGAAATGTTTGGGTTAAATGAAAAGTCGGGATTAGAAATTCCGGAATCCAAACCACAGATTTCTGATACAGACTCTGTGCTTTCTGCCATCGGTCAGGGAACAAATAACTATACGACAAGCCAGCTCGCACGCTATGTGACAGCTGTCGCAAACCGTGGAAAAGTCTTTCAGCTTTCCCTTCTCGATAAGACGGTTGACCGGGAAGGAAATGTCGTAAACGATTATCAGCCGGAATTGAGAAATGAGATTACAGAAGTTGCAGACAGCACATGGAATGCAGTACAGCAGGGAATGGAAGATATGGTGTCAACAACCGGAACATTCGATTCTCTTCGTCTGGCAGGCTTCCAGATGGCAGGAAAGACCGGTACCGCCCAGCAGAGTGAGACACATCCGGATCACGCGTTGTTTGTCGGATATGCTCCGAGCGAGAACCCGGAGATTGCCGTGAGCGTAAGAATCGCCAATGGATATAACTCCAGCTACACTGCAGAGATCGGAAGAGATATTATAAAATACAAATATCATCTTGGAGATACAGAAGATATCGTCACAGGAAGTGCCAGTGCACTTGGTGTTGCCGGTGCCGGAGATTAAAATACAAAAGGCGAAAAAAGAAATGAAATGGAGGAATTTTGTATGGGTGAAGTAATTGTGATCACATCTGGCAAAGGCGGTGTCGGGAAGACGACAACAACGGCAAATATCGGAGCCGGACTTGCACAGATTGGAAAAAAAGTCATTGTGATCGACACTGACCTTGGACTCCGCAACCTGGATGTCGTGTTAGGTCTTGAGAATCGGATCGTCTATAATCTGGTCGATGTCATCACGGGAAGCTGCAGGTTAAAGCAGGCGCTGATCAAGGACAAGCGGTATCCGGAATTATACCTGCTTCCGTCGGCACAGACAAAAGATAAGTCAGCGATAACTCCGGAGCAGATGAAAAAGCTGACAGAAGAACTAAGAGAACTGTTTGATTATATCATTCTTGACTGTCCGGCAGGAATTGAACAAGGATTTCAAAATGCGATCGCGGGGGCGGACCGCGCGGTTGTCGTCACAACACCGGAAGTCTCCGCGATACGGGATGCCGACCGGATCATCGGTCTTTTGGAACAGGGAGGGATCAGCCAGTCGGAGCTGATCATCAACCGACTCCGGATGGATATGGTTAAAAGAGGTGAGATGATGTCTGTGGAAGATGTGACAGAAATCCTGGGAATCCGCCTGATCGGTGTCATTCCCGATGACGAGCAGGTTGTGATCGGGACAAACCAGGGAGAGCCGGTCATCAGTCTGACATCCAAAGCAGGAACGGCTTACAAAAATATCTGTAAAAGGCTTACCGGTGAGGAAGTCTCTTTCCCAAATTTTGAAAAGCAGGATAGATTTTTTTCAAGACTGACAAAAGTGTTCAAAAAATAGCGGGGAGGGAATCAGATGCAGAAATTTGGATGGAAAAAGAAACGAACTTCGGTAACGATTGCAAAAGAACGATTGCGGCTGATCTTGTCATCTGACCGAGTAAACAGTACTCCCGAACATGTGGAACGGATCGCAGAAGAATTATTTCTGACCGTTTCAAAATATATCGAAATTACGCCTGAAAACTTTACTGTTCAAATTACACAATCTGATATACATATTCAATTAGCAGGAGAGAAAAAGTGAAATTTTTAAAGCGATATCATTTGAAAAATTTTAATTTCATACTGGTAACCTTTGTCACAGCACTTTCGATTATCGGCATCATGGCAGTCGGAAGTGCACAGAAATCCGTGCAGGGAAAACAGATTTTCGGGGTGATCCTTGGTCTTTTCCTGATGTTTTGCATTTCTGTCATTGACTATCAGTGGATTTTGCGGTTTTACTGGCTTTTGTATGCTGTGAATCTGATCTTGCTTCTGCTTGTTCATTTTTTTGGAGCAGAGGCGAACAATGCGGTCAGATGGCTTGACTTTGGATTTATCAGATTTCAGCCTTCTGATCCGACCAAAATCCTGATGATTCTTTTCTTTGCCCAATTTCTATCAAAGCATAGAAAAAAACTGAATCATCCGGTCATAATCATCGAGGCGGTTGCCTTGATTCTTCCATCATTGTATCTGATCTATAAGCAGCCGAATCTGTCTACGACCATCTGCCTTGCGGCACTGTTTTGTGTTCTTTTGTATCTGGGCGGACTTAGCTATAAGTTTATCGGTACCGTACTGGCAGTTGTGATCCCGGTCTGTCTGATCTTTTTAAGTCTGGTCGTACATTCCAATGTGCCGTTCTTAAAAGACTATCAGAGGCAGAGGATCCTTGCATGGCTGGAGCCGCAGAAGTATGCCTCCTCCACGGCATATCAGCAGATGAATTCTATTATGGCGATCGGGTCAGGACAATTAAAAGGAAAGGGATATGATAACAATACAACGACATCTGTCAAAAATGGGAATTTTATTTCAGAACCTCAGACGGATTTTATCTTTGCGATCATCGGGGAGGAACTTGGTTTTGTCGGATGCTGCATTGTGATTATTTTGTTATTGTTAATTATTGTCCAATGTATTATAATCGGATTAAGAGCGCAGGATCTTGCAGGACAGATCATCTGCGGGGGTGTAGCCGCACTGATTGGTATACAGAGTTTTATCAACATCAGTGTGGCAACCGGGATTTTTCCGAATACAGGCATTTCATTGCCTTTTGTGAGTTATGGACTTTCTTCCATAGTCAGCCTGTTCATCGGAATAGGGGTTGTATTAAATGTAGGATTACAGCCGAAAAAATACCAATAGGAGAGTGAGCACACGATGAGAATAGGATTAATAGCACACGATGCTAAGAAGATGTTAATGCAGAATTTCTGCATTGCATACCGAGGAATTTTAAGTAAACATGAATTATATGCAACGGGGACAACGGGACGTCTGATCGAAGAAGTGACAAATCTTTCGATTCACAAATATCTGGCAGGACCTTTGGGTGGTTCCCAGCAGATGGGAGCACAGATCGATCAGAATCAGATGGATGCAGTGATTTTTCTGCGGGATCCGCTGGCTCCGAAATCGAATGAACCGAATGTCAATGATGTTGTGCGCCTCTGTGATATGCATAATATTCCGATGGCAACAAATGTAGCAACTGCAGAAGTATTAATCTTAGCGATCGACAGAGGAGATTTAGAGTGGCGTGAGATGTACAGATAGAAGGAAGAACTTTTTCTTTGGAAGTTTCTTTTTGATTGTGATGTTTCTCATAGCAGGATGTTCCAAAAAGGAATCTGTTATTTCCTCCTATGAGAAATCTGCATACAACCGGGATTTATATCGCTCGGATCTGTATGCAGAAAACCTCTGCGTGGCGGAGGAAAATATAGAACTTGCAGGTTATACGACAGATCAGCAGTTACATGCCGCCGGACTGTTTGGAATGAACCAGAAACAGGTGCTGTATGCACAAAATCTTCATGAGAGACTTTATCCGGCAAGCACAACAAAGATACTGACTGCTTATGTTGCTTTGAAATATGGAAATCTGTCAGATGTTGTGACAGTGAGCCAAAGAGCAGTTACATTCGATGTAGATGCATCGGTCTGTGGATTGGAGGAAAATGACCAGATTACAATGGAAGCTCTCCTCTATGGACTTTTGCTTCATTCGGGAAATGACAATGCGATTGCGATTGCAGAGCATATTTCCGGCAGTGTGGAAGCTTTTGTTGAGTTAATGAATGAAGAGGCGAGAAAACTCGGTGCAACAAACACACATTTTACAAATCCACACGGACTGCATGAAGCAGAGCATTATACAACAGCATATGATTTGTACCTGATTTTTAATGAATGTCTGAAAAACGAGACGTTTCTGACGATGATTTCACAGTCTTCCTATACTGCAACAGTACAAAACCCTGCTTCTGGGACAAGACAGCTTACATGGACACCGTCTCATTTTTATGCACAAGGACTTGCAGTACCTCCACAGAATGCGGTAATTATCGGGGGAAAGACAGGAACAGAAGATTTGGCTGGGTCTTGCCTGATTCTTTTTGAAAAGGATCTTGCGGGAAATCCCTATATTTCAATTGTGATGGGAGCACCTGACAAGACGGTTCTTTATAATGATATGACTTCGCTGATCTCAGCGATTCCGGCTTCTTAGTGTGCTGCTGCATGTCTGGTGCGGCAGCACACTTTTTCAAATTTAGGTATGCACGGTTACATGTACAGATGTTCCATGTAATTTTAAGATTCTGAAATCGCATTGATTCTTCCGAAGAGACTGATCAGGTAAAGTCCGCAAAGGCCGATGACTGTGTAGATGATGCGTGACATCCAGGATAAGTCTCCGAGCAGAAAGGCAACGAGATCGAATTTAAAAATACCGACAAGCAGCCAGTTGACGGCACCTATGATTACAAGTGTCAATGCTGTATTATCAAACCATTTCATGTGAATTCCTCCTTTTTCTAAGATAATAATAGAATTGCCATGAAATGAAAATTTATACGTCAAAGGAAAAACTATGGAAACAAAAAGTTACTATCACAAATATTCTGAATACTTAAAGAAAAAATACGGGACAAAAGTCTACAAGCTTCCGATCAACCTTCCGGTCACTTGTCCAAACAGAGTTGGCGGAGGCGGATGCACATTCTGTGCCGAAGTCGGCACAGGTTTTGAAAGTCTTTCCAATCAGAAAACTGTGTCAGAACAGCTAATGGAAAACAAAGCGTTCATTTCCAAAAAGTATAAGGCAGAGAAATTTATCGCTTATTTTCAAAATTATACAAATACATTTATGCCTCTTTCCGATTTTGAGCACTATATGAAAGAGGCTGCCAGTCAAGAAGATATTGTGGAACTTTCCATTTCCACAAGACCCGACTGTATCCGTGAGGATTACATGCAGGTATTAAAACAGATCAGGGAAACCTACGCTGTTGAGATCACAGTGGAATTAGGATTACAGACAGTCAATTATCATACACTTGACAAGATTCAGCGTGGACATGGACTTGCGGAATATTTAGATGCAGTCCGCTGTATTCAAATGTATGACTTTACAATCTGTACCCATGTGATTTTAAATCTTCCATGGGATACCGGAAGAGATGCAATAGAAACTGCAAAGATACTTTCCGCACTCCGCATACCGATTGTAAAGATTCATTCTCTGTACATTGCGAAAAATACTTTGTTGTGCAATGCGTATGAAAATGGTACAATAGCGGTGTGCCCGAAAGAAGAATATATAGAGAGACTTGCTGATTTCTTAGAGTATCTTTCGCCGGATATTATCATAGAGAGGCTGTTCAGCCGGGTTCCGGAAGAAGATGCTGTATTTTCAAACTGGGGAACAAGCTGGTGGAAGATTCAGGAGGAATTTGAGCAGGAAATGCGAAGACGAAACAGCAGGCAGGGCATACGCTGCAGTTATTTAAATGGTGCGGCGCTTCAGAAATTATAGTAGGAGGTCATATTTTTGGCACAGCAAGAAAACTTGATTGATTTAAAAGCATACAAAACAAAAAAGAAAATTCCTTTTAATGTCGGAATCCTTATTTTTGGAATCATTTTCTTTTACCTGATCGTTACGATTATTCTATACCTGACTTCTCCACATGTCACTTCCTATGAAGTAAGAGAAGGGAGTATTTTAAATGATTACGAATACACCGGACTTGCAATCCGTGAGGAAATGATCGTGGAGTCGGAAGGAGATGGCTACATCAATTATTATACCTCAGAGGGAAGTAAAGTATCTGCAGCATCTAACGTATATACATTGAGTGATGAGAAGATGGAACATACAGAACAGGCCGGAGATGCCGCGGCTGTTGAGCTTTCTGACGGAGATATCAATCAGATTGTATTAAAGACACAGAAATTTAATGAGACGTTTCAAGATGAACAATTTCAGGATACTTACAACCTGCGGACCAATATTGGCAGTGTAATGCTCGGAATACAAAATCAGAACCGGATCAATGAGTTGGATTCGATCATTGCTTCCGGAAATTCTGCAGGCTTAAGACTGTGTGCATCACCGCGGGATGGGATTATCGTATATTCGGTAGACGGGCTGGAAGGCATTGCGAAGGACACACTTACACCAGACCTGCTGAATAAAACCGATTATCAGAAAACAGAACTTTTAAATAATCAAAAAATTACGGCCGGTTCCCCTGCCTATAAGCTTGTGACAAGCGAGCAATGGTCTGTCGCCATTGAAATAGGTAAAGAGTTCTCTGAAGAACTCTCGGAGATGGATTCTGTCAAAGTACGTTTTCTTAAAGACGATGAATATTTATGGGCAGATGTCAGCGTGGTGAGTAAAGATGATCACTATTATGGAATTCTCTCCTTTGATAATTCTATGGTACGTTATGCAGAAGACCGTTATCTTGATATTGAGCTGATTCTGGAGGATGAAACCGGATTGAAGATTCCTAAAACCGCCAAAGTAGAAAAAGAATTTTTCTTAGTACCAGAGGAATATGTGACAGTTGGCGGCAACAGCAAAGAGGAAGGTGTGATCCGGAAAAAACGCAGTGGTTCTACAGAATTCGTAAAAGCGACTGTCTATGCGGAAAAAGATGGAAAAAGCTACATTGCCTCGGAAGAGTTGAAAAAAGGAGATGTACTGCTGTGCGAAGACAGCAACGATACGATGACTTTAAGTGAAAAGGGAACATTGGAGGGCGTTTATAATATCAATCGAGGATATGCTGTGTTCCGGCAGGTCAATATTCTTGCAGAAAGTGAAGAATATTATATTGTAGAGGAAAATACTTCATATGGTTTGACAACCTATGACCGTATTGCGCTGGATGGCAAGGGAATCAAAGAAGACGAAGTTGTGTTCCGGTAAAACCGGAGTGCATTCATAAATAGATCAAACGAGAAAACAGCAAAAGACGAGGAGTGAATGATATGCTGGAAAAAAATTTGAGATGTGTACAGGACAGGATCAAAGATGCCTGCAAAAAGGGCGGCAGACATCCGGAAGATGTCACGTTGATCGCGGTAAGCAAGACAAAGCCAGTTTCGATGCTGCAGGAAATCTATGGGCTTGGAATCCGGCAGTTCGGAGAAAATAAAGTGCAGGAGCTTACCGACAAGTATGAAAAACTTCCAAAAGATATTTCATGGCATATGATCGGCCATCTTCAGAGAAATAAAGTCAAGTATCTGGTCGGCAAAACGACACTTATTCATTCAGTGGATTCTCTGAGACTTGCAGAGGCAATTGAGACAGAAGCAGCAAAAAAGGACTGCCCTGTGGATATTTTGATTGAAGTCAATATATCTGGCGAGGAGAGCAAGTTTGGTGTCTCACCTAAGGAAGTGCTTCCATTGATCGAACAAATCGCCCGTTTTCGCCATATAAAGATCCAAGGATTAATGACGATTGCTCCATTTGTCGAAAATCCAGAAGAAAATCGTATACATTTTGCAAATTTAAGAAAATTATCTGTTGACATTGCGGCAAAAAACATTGATAATGTTAATATGTGTATTCTTTCGATGGGAATGACAAATGATTATGAAGTCGCGATAGAAGAAGGTGCCACAATGGTTCGTGTCGGGACTGGTATTTTTGGTGAAAGAAACTATAATATAACAAATGAATGATAGGAGTGTAACTATGGGAGTATTTGACAAGTTTTTAGATATTATGAAACTAAGTGATGAGGATGATTATGAAGATGATTTCTTTGATGATGAAGTAGATGAATATCCGGAAAAGACGAGCAAAAATCCATTTAAAAAAGAAAAAGAAGAGTATGATGATTTTGATATGCAGGAAAAATCGAAACCTTTGGCAAAATCATCTAACAAAGTGACTCCAATGAGACAAAATGCACAAAGACGTTCTCCTGGAATGGAGGTCTGTGTGATTCGTCCGACATCGGTGGATGATGCTCGTACAATTACAGAATCCCTTTTGGGCGGTCGTACAGTTATTTTGAATTTGGAAGGGCTTGATCTGGAAATCGCTCAGAGAATTATTGATTTTATTTCCGGTGCAGCATTTGCAATTGATGGAAATCTTCAGAAGATATCTAATTATATCTTCCTTGTGACACCGACAAATGTAGATATTTCAGGAGATTTACAAGATCTGCTGAATACTTCTTTTGACATGCCATCCATCAACACAAGATTCTAGGAGTATTATGCAAAAAGAAGAAGAATTATTAAGAAAAAGGCTGATGGAGTTATCAAAGATTGCATACCACCGCAATTTTATTACTTACACAGATTTTCTAAATCTTAATGAACTGAATATTTTACATACGCTGCCGAAAGATGCTCTGTACACCCCGTACAGAACTTTTGGCGGCTATGCTTCTTCAGAGCGTCAGATTGCAGCATTTCTTCCTGATGCTCTTTGTTTACGTTCAGAGGAAGAAGATCTGGCATATCCCATGGGAATTATCCACATTCTGCCACGCAGTCAGAAGTTCTCAGAGCAACTGTCCCACAGAGATTATCTCGGAGCACTTCTGAGTCTTGGAATCGACCGCTCGAAAATTGGAGATATTATTGTGGAAGAGCAGGGCGCGTTTGTGTTTGTTTCAGACAAGCTTCTCTCGTATCTTTGCGAAGAGCTGACGCAGATCCGCCGAACTCGTGTAACTGTCTGCGAAGAATCATTTTCCAGATTTTCCTATACGCCAAAATATGAAAAAGTAACAGGAACAGTAGCTTCTGTGCGGTTGGATACGCTTCTTTCTCTTGCATTTTCATCTTCCAGAAGCCGACTCAGTCCATTGATTGAATCAGGAAAGGTCTTTGTCAATGGAAAACTTATCACATCCAACGGATATAATTTGAAAGAAGATGATGTGATCTCTGTCCGTGGATATGGTAAATTCATCTATCGAGAAGTGCTTTCCCAGACAAAAAAAGGAAGACTTCTTGTGGAAATTCATAAATTGATTTAAAGGAGAAACGATAGGATATGAAAAGAAAACAATTTCTATGGTATTTATGGGGGCTGATTGCGCTGGCTGCCGGAATTGCACTTGATCAGTGGACGAAGTTTCTTGCAGCCACATATCTGAAAGGAGAAGCAGATATCGTTCTGATCAAAGACGTATTTTGCCTGCATTATCTGGAAAACAGAGGTGCTGCATTCGGAATCTTTCAAGGGCAGAAAACGTTCTTTATCATCACAACACTGCTGTTGCTTGCCGCAGCACTTTACTTTTATATCCGGCTGCCTTATACGAAGCGTTTCACTGCATTTCGGGTCTGCACGGTCCTGGTAGCGGCCGGAGGGATTGGAAATATGATCGACAGGCTCTGCAACAATTATGTGACAGATTTTTTCTATTTTGAACTCATTGACTTTCCGGTCTTTAATGTGGCAGATATTTATGTGGTGCTGGCAATGTGCCTGTTCTGTTATCTGGCATTTTTCTATTTTAAAGAAGAAGATTATCAATATTTTACATTCCGGAAAAAACAGTCAGGGCAGCCCCAAAAAGAACAGGAGTAAGTTATGGAACAGAAACGATATATCGCAGAGGCAAGTGATCTGATGCGAATTGACAAATTTTTATCTGAAAAACTTCCGGATCTTTCCCGCTCTTATCTCCAGAAACTGATCAAAGAAAAAGAAGTTTTTGTAAATGGACAGCCGGTCAAAGCAAACTACAAACTTTCTTTGGAAGATCATATTTTGGTGACGATTCCTGAATTAAAAGAACCGGATATTCTTCCGGAAGAGATTCCGCTCGATATCCTTTATGAGGATGAAGATATCCTTGTTGTGAATAAACCAAAAGGAATGGTTGTTCATCCTTCCGCGGGACATTATAGCGGAACTTTGGTCAATGCACTGATGTTTCACTGCAAAGACCAGCTGTCAGGGATCAACGGAGTGATGCGTCCGGGAATTGTGCATCGCATTGACATGGACACAACAGGTTCCCTGATCGTCTGCAAAAATGATTTCGCACACCAGTCACTGGCCGCGCAGTTAAAAGAACATACCATTACCCGAAAATATCATGCAATTGTTCATGGAGTTTTAAAGGATGACAAAGGTACCATCGATGCTCCGATTGGAAGACATCCAATTGAGCGAAAGAAAATGAGCGTTAACTATAAAAATGGAAAGCATGCTGTCACACACTACCGTGTATTAAAACGTTTTGAAAAATTTACCTATGTAGAATGTCAGTTAGAAACAGGAAGAACTCACCAGATCCGGGTGCATATGGCAAGTATCCGGCATCCGCTTCTCGGCGATGCAGTATATGGTCCCACAAAATGTCCAATGAAGCTTCAAGGCCAGACACTTCATGCGAAAGTTCTCGGGATCATCCATCCGCGCACAGAGCAGTATATGGAATTTGACGCAGAATTGCCTGATTATTTCAAGCATCTCATTGAAATTTTGTAAAGTTATGTACATTTCATCGTATTTGATGTATAATATGTTATATATTAAATCTGAACTTCAGATGGATTTACATAAAGGAGCGTGACAGTTATGACAAAAACAAACACAATTATTACAATCGGAAGACAATTTGGAAGCGGCGGACATGAAATCGGTACAAAGCTTGCCGAGTATTATGGAATGAAGCTGTATGACAAAGAGATGCTCGCAGTCGCAGCAAAGGAAAGCGGGATCTGCAAGGAGTTGTTTGAATCACAAGACGAAAAGCCTACAAGCAGCTTTCTGTATTCCCTTGTGATGGACACTTACTCTATGGGATATCCTGCCGGTGGATATTCAGATATGCCGTTGAATCATAAAGTTTTCCTTGCTCAGTTCGATGCAATCAAGAAAATTGCAGACGAAGGACCTTGTGTTTTAGTCGGACGCTGTGCAGACTATGCATTGGAAGAGTATGATAACTGTGTAAATGTGTTTATTCATGCGGATTTGAATGCCCGGATCAGACGTGTGGCAAGACTTTATGATCTGACAGATGCAAAGGCAAAAGATATGATCCTAAAAGCAGATAAGAAACGTGCAAACTATTATAATTATTATTCTAATAAAAAATGGTCTGATGTAGACAGCTATGATCTGTGTGTTTCTAGTTCAGATCTTGGCATAGACGGTGCTGTTGAAGTGATCAAATCCTATGTTGCAACAAGGGAAGCATTGAAGAAGGCGCCACAGCTGTAATTGATCCATTTTAAACGAATTTGTTGAAAAGAGGCAGGGACTTGTACAGAAGCAAGACCTGCCTCTTTAACTTTGTTCTATCCGGCTTGAAACTAGCGCTTTTGCAGGAATCTCTCAGGCCATCCACTGATTTTCCCATTCAAAATGGCAGTGAGCATACGCTCTTTTGCTCCCTGATGCTCCTGGTTCAACCGCTTTACCAGTTCTTTCGCATATTGTCTTTTTGTGTGCCCGTCTACCGGACATTTACTTTTGACAACCGGAAGATCATATTTGTTCTTAAATCCGATCACATCCATCTCATCGACAAACATCATTGGCCGAATCACAGTCAGATCCATGCGGTCCAGATAAGTCTTCGGAGAGAATGAGTAAAAACGTCCTTCAAAAATCAGGGAGAGCAGCATGGTCTCAATAACATCGTCCTTATGATGCGCATATGCAACTTTGTTGCATCCCATTTCCCTGACAGCATCATTTAATGCACCCTTTCTCATTTTCGCGCAGAGCGAACATGGATTAGATTCTTTGCGCTCTTCAAAAAGAATATGTGCAATATCTGTCCGGACAATTTTATAAGGCACCTCAAGTCTGTCGCAGAGTTCTTGAATTGGCTCCAGGTGAAATTCCTCATATCCGAGATCTACGGTAATTGCACTCAGCTCAAATTTCTTTGGATAAAATCGTTTCAGCCCATGAAGTGCATAGAGGAGTGTCAGGCTGTCCTTCCCTCCGGAAATACCGACCGCAATATGGTCGCCCTCTTCAATCATCTGATACTCATCCACGGCTTTTCTCGTATAACTTAGCAACTGCTGTAATTTCATATGTAGGATCCTTTCTGGTTATTCTCTATCATTCATTCAATATCTTATCCAATTTCCTTTTTCCTGACAAGAGAAAACTTGATTATTTTGGAGAAACAAGATAAGATAAAAGTAAATTGCTAGAAGAAATTGGAGGAAAAATAGATGAAATTTGTAATACAGAGAGTATTAGAATCTTCGGTTTCCGTAGATGGGGAAACAATTGGGAACATTGGAAAAGGGTATATGGTACTGATCGGAGTCGGAAACGAAGATACAAAAGAGACTGCGGACAAGATGATCAAAAAAATGATCGGTCTTCGAATTTTCGAGGATGAGAACGGCAAGACAAATCTTTCTCTTGCCGATGTGGGAGGAGCGCTTTTACTGATTTCCCAGTTTACGCTCTATGCAAACTGTCGGAAGGGGAACCGTCCAAGTTTTATTGAAGCCGGAGCTCCGGACCATGCAGAACAGCTATATGAATACATTATTTCTGAATGTCAAAAACAGGTCCCGGTGGTAGAACGCGGAAAATTCGGGGCAGACATGAAGGTGCAGCTGATCAATGATGGCCCATTTACAATCATACTTGATTCAGAAAAATTATAGATGAATTCGGTTACTTTTTGTGAAACACAAAGCGGAATCGAAAAATCTCTTCCGGAAAAAATCAAGAGAGAGTACGGGCTTATATTTCCGAAGGACTACCAGTGTGCACAGGGAATCGAAAAACTGGCAAAGGCAAAACGAACTGCGCAGAATGACATATTTTGCCGCCCGCCTTTGGGACATACTGTGGAGGCGGAAGCCTTTGGCGGAATTGTGAAATACAATGGGGAAATGGATCCGTATATTTCCGAGTATCCATTCCGGTCATTACACGAAATATTGCATTTGCCGGAGGCAGATTTCACAACAGGCAGAATCTCCGAAGGACTGCATGCGTGCAGACAACTGAAAGCAAACGGATTTCCGGTACTCCTGGAGGTCTCCGGTCCCTTTACCATTCTTAGCGGGCTCCTTCCATCAGAAATACTTCTGCGCGCAGTCCGAAAAGAGCCTGAATTATTTTGCCGCGTATGGAAGAGATTGTCCGGTTTTTTATTGCAATATTTCGGGAAAATTGCAGAACGCCGCATTGATGCGATCAGTTATGCAGATCCGATGACCGGAGCGGATATTCTTGGGCCAAAATGCGCAGCACAATTGACAGAAACACTGATCTATCCATTTTTGAAACAGGCAGAAGCACAAATGGAGCGGGAAGTGTTGATATTGTTGTGTCCGAAAATCAGTTTTTCGTTGGTGGAAACCGGAAAGGCAGTTTTTCGGGAAAAAAGTTTTGGAAATCCTGTTTCTTATGGGGAAGCCTGCCTGAAATCCGTCGGGGAAATTCAGTTTGCCGGGGAAGTCTGCAGTAAGAAAGACAGAGTGTTGTTAAAAAATGGAACAATGAAAGAGGTAAAGCTTTTATAGGAGTGGAAAAATATGGGAAAAACAAAAGAAGAATTACTGGAAAAGCTGGCGGAGGCTGTCCTTGAAATGGAAGAAGAGGAGACTGTGGAGGTTGCCAGTGAATATCTGCAGGAAGGTTATCCGACATTTGACGGGATTATGCTTGGTCTTGTGGAAGGAATGAATCGCGCCGGCGTTCTATTTGATGAAGAGGAATATTTTGTCACCGATATTCTTCTCTGTTCAGATGCAATGTATGCGGGGCTTGAAATTTTGAAGCCTGATCTGAAAGAAGAAAGCCAGAGTGAAAAGCGGGTTGGCATCATCGGAGTTGTGGAGGGCGATACACATGATATCGGCAAAAATCTTGTAAAAATTATGCTGGAGACAGCCGGATTTGAAATGATCGATCTCGGAAGAGATGTAACTCCGGAACAATTTGTATCTGCTGCAAAAGAATTTCATGCCGAATTTGTCTGTATGTCTACATTGATGACCACAACGATGGGTGTGATGGAGACCGTGATCCATTCTCTTGAAGAAGCCGGAATTCGCGATCAAGTAAAAGTTATGGTCGGCGGTGGACCGGTCTCACAGAAATTTGCAGAAAAGATTGGCGCAGACGGATATTCGCAGAATGCTGTGGAGGCAGTCCGCCTTGCGAAAAGATTGCTTCAGATCGCATAGGAGAAAGGAATAGAAGATATGTACACACCAAAAGAACGGCTGCATGTGATCCTGCAGGGAGAAAAAGCGGACCGCCCGGCATGCATCTGCCCGGGTGGCATGATGAACATGGTTACATCCGAACTGATGCAGACGGTATCGGTCTACCTTCCGGAAGCACATATGAATGCAAAGAAAATGGCAAAGCTTGCACAGGCGGTCTACGACGAAAAATGTTTTGAAAATTATGGTGTTCCATTTTGCATGACAATAGAGGCAGAGGAAATGGGGGCAGCCGTGGATCTTGGATCGGATATTTGTGAGCCGCATGTCACCAAATATGTCATTGACTCGGTGACAGCTTTTGAACAGTTAAAACCGATCGACCTCTCGCAGGGACGCGCACAAGTTGTTCTGGAAGCAATCCGTATTTTGAAATCGGAGTCAAAGGGTGTTCCGGTCATTGGAAATCTCACTGGTCCGATCAGCACTGCAACTTCCTTGATGGAGCCGGTGACTTTTTACAAACAGCTTCGAAAGAAAAACGCAGAGGCTCATGCTTATATGCAGTTTATTACCGAACAGCTGATCCGGTTTGGACTGGCGCAGATAGAAGCGGGAGCAGACCTGATTGCAATTTCAGATCCAAGCGGCACCGGGGAAATTCTTGGGCCGAAGCTTTTTCAGGAATTTGCCGTAACATATATCAATCTCCTTGTGGATACACTGCGAGAGGCAGGTGCCGATACAATCGTGCACATCTGCGGACAGATGAGTCCTGTCTATCAGCAAGTGCGTCAGATTCACAGTCATGCGCTAAGCTTTGACTCTGTTGTATCCATAAGAGAAGCAAAAGAGCAGCTTGCCGGACGTGTTATTATGGGAAATGTAAGTACCTATGCATTGGAATTCGGAGAACCTTCCAAGATCCGGCAGCTCACAGAAGGCTGTGTCAGACAAGGAGCCGATATCCTCTCTCCGGCCTGTGGACTGGGAATGAAGTCTCCTTTGAAGAATATCCAGACCATTCTGAAAAGTCTGACGGAAGAGGAGGAATAAAAAATGTCTTTGATCACCATTCAGATAGCGAAGGGAACTTCTCATACACAGACGGTTCACTGCTCTGCCGGAGAAAATTTGCTGAAAGTATTAAAAGAGAACAATATTTTTATTGAAAATCCATGTAATGGCAAGGGAATCTGTGGAAAATGTAAAGTCCGTATCCTCTCTGGAAGATGTAACAAGGCCTCGCAGACAGAACTTCAATTTTTGCGGGAAGCGGAGATTGCACAAGGCTTCCGGCTTTCCTGCCTGACGGAAGTAGAAGGAGATGTGAAAATAGAACTTCTGGAAAAAAAGAGAAAACATCATATTCTGGCCTCAGGATATCTTCCGGAGTTTGAAAAGGACTATCTGAGAGCAGGATACGGCATCGCACTGGATATCGGAACAACAACTGTGGCAATGGCATTGATTGATCTTACTACCGGTGAAGAAGCGGCGCAGGCTTCCGCTGTCAATGCACAGAAACAATATGGACTTGACGTGCTGACTAGAATTACTTATGAATATGAACATCCCGAAGAAGGAATTCAAACACTTCAGAAAACAATTGTTGCATCACTAAACGAGATGATCGAAACTCTTTGCCGGCAGGCAGAGATTTCCGGAGAACAGATCAAAGAAATTGTCGTGGCTGCAAACTGTACAATGACACATATGCTGTTAGGAGTGGATGCAAGGAGTATTGGAAAATCACCATATCAGCCGGTATTCACAGAAGCAAGATCCGTACTGGCAAAAGAAATCGGGATTCTGGCGGGAGAAGATACAACTGTCTACTGTCTGCCACACGTTTCTTCCTATATCGGTGCAGACGTTGTTGCAGGAGCATATGTCTGTGATTTGCAGTCATGCAAGAAGAATGTACTGTTCATTGATATCGGAACAAATGGAGAGATTGTACTTTCAAAGGCAGGAAAATTATTCTGCTGTTCCTGTGCGGCAGGTCCTGCGCTGGAAGGAATGAATATCAGTTCCGGTATGCGTGCCGGAGAGGGAGCAGTGGAAGATCTCCTGATTTCTGAGAATGGAATCGACTTGAAAGTGATCGGAGACGGAACACCAGAAGGGCTGTGTGGCAGTGGAATTCTGGCAGCAATTAAGGAACTGCTGCGGATCAAAGTCATAAAGAAAACAGGCGTGTTTATCAAAAAAGAGGCTCTTTCCGATACCGATTTCCGACATCCATATCTGCGGATGCATGGGAAGAAACGAGAATTTCTCCTGCATGCTTCCCCGGAAATTTTTGTGACACAGAACGATGTCCGTCAGGTACAACTTGCCAAAGGAGCAATTTTTTCTGGATGTTTGGTCCTTCTAAAAACGGCTGGTATTATGCTCCGGGAACTTGACGAGGTGCTGATTGCCGGACAATTCGGATCCCATTTGCCGGCAGATTCTTTGATCGGAACCGGAATCCTGCCGAAGGAAGTCAGAGAAAAACTGACTTATGTCGGAAACTCCTCAAAAACCGGGGCATATATGGCGCTGCTTTCAAGAACCGTTCGAAGAGAGATGGAAGAACTTTCCTTAACGATGGAATATATAGAGCTCGCAGAAACGGAAAATTATGAACGTATTTTCGCGGAAAGTATGCTGTTCCCGGAATGCAAATAAGTTGATCAAAAACAAGAAAGGAAAAATGATGGAAAGAAACATTATCATCAATTCTGCAGACCAGATGACCCCATATGAGCGCAGGCAGGCAATTCAGGCAGGAAAAGAAGCAGACAGGGTTTTGTGTGTTCCCTTTATGAGTGAATTAAAATGCAGGGTGTCAGGCAGTTCTGTCTGGGATTTCTGGCATGATGCAGAGAAAATGGCCGAGACAGAGATACTGGTCTTTAACCGCTTTGGACATGACCGCATGACAATCGGTCCCAATTCCAGAGGGATTACAGAAGCACTTGGCGGTGAGAGTGTTTATCCGGAAAACGGGGTCCCATATATGGAAGAAATTTTTCTGACAGATCACCGGAAGCTGGAAACACTGGAACCGCCGACAGCATCTCATCCACGTCTTCAGACATTCTCCCATGCCGCAGAACTTCTGAGCAGTGCTGCATACGGGATTGTACCGATGGAGGCAAGTATCGGTGGACCCTTTACGATTGCCTCGAATCTGCGCGGAGTTGAAAATCTGCTTCGGGACTGCCGAAAAGCACCAGAGTTTGTGCATCGTCTGATGCGCCTGGTTACAGATACACAGAAAAACTGTATCAGCGAACTTGCGAAATATCAAATGGGAATTGCAATGGCGGATCCGGTTGCAAATCCGGCACTGATCGGTCCGAAATTTTATGAAACATTTGTCTATCCGTACACGAAAGAATTGACGGATTATGCTTATGAGAAAACAGCGCAGAAAGTTTCCCTTCATATGTGTGGAAAAACATACCGTATCTGGGACTATCTGAAAACGTATCAATTAAATGAACTAAGCCTTGATAACATTATTGATCTGGAACAGGCGGCAGAAGAACTTGGAAATTTTATCCCCATTGCAGGAAATGTAGATCCTGTAGAGATCGTGATGAATGGAACAAAAGAAGAAATTGTGAATGCGGTCCACAGCTGCATTTCATCCGGTTCAAAGAGCAGAAACGGTTATACACTTACAACCGGATGCGATCTTCCACATACAACGGAATTTCAGAAGATTGACTGGTTCATGGAGGCAGCACGAACCTTTAAATACAGCGGCAGAGAATAGGAGAGAAGCGTAGGTTGTTATTCTTCCCGCAATTTTACTGCGGAGGCTGCCTGCCTGCGCCTGCTTTCATCAATCGCAGCATAATGCTTCTTTGTCGTATTTACATCTTTATGTCCGAGAACATCTGCCACAAGATAGATATCACCGGTTTCTTTATATAAAGAAGTGCCGTATGTACTTCGGAGTTTGTGAGGCGTGATTTTCTTATTCGGTGTCACTTGTTTTGCATATTTTTTGACCATATTTTCCACTGCCTGTACACCAATCCGCTTTCGCTGGGTAGAAAGAAACAGAGCGTTTTCATGATCAGGCAGGGGAGTAATGCTTTTTCTTGTCAACTCCAGATAATCTCGAAGTGCTTTTTCAACCTCCCTTCCAAAATAGACAACCATCTCATTTCCACCTTTTCTTGTAACCTTGACACCGTTATTTTTAAAATCAACGTCATTCATATCCAGTCCCACACATTCCGAAACACGGATTCCTGTTCCGAGCAGGAGAGTAATGATTGCAAGATCCCGGTATTTTGTCTTTTCGTAATAAACTTTTTTTTGCCCCGTCAGTTTATTTCCGCAGGTCTCTATATAATCAAGAAGAATGGCAACTTCATCGGTATCCAAACGTATGATCGCCTTTTCATGGAGCTTTGGCATGTCGACAAGCAGTGTCGGATTTTTCTCGATTGCCTGCCGTTTAAAGAAATATCCGTAGAAACTTCTGAGTGCAGACATTTTTCTTGCAAGTCCTTGTTCGCTGTTTGTAATCTGTTTGTTTTCAGAAGATTCGTATACTTTCAGATATTCTAAATATTCTTCAATATCTACGGAGCTTAACCGGTCGAGATCCTCAAGAGTAAATTGTGTTGTGGAATGACCATGATACAGTGGATTGCATTCCACCAAAAAATAGAAAAATGTGCGGATGTCATAAGCGTAAGAAATTCGTGTTTTTGCAGAAGTTGTCGGTTCCATTGCACGAAAATAATCTTTTGCAAAGGCAGGAAGTGTCGTCAGAATTTCCCGCAGCCGCAAAGTATCATCGATAAAAGTCTGTTCGTGATAAGTTTTTATGTCCTTTGCCATAGGAAAGTACCTCCTTCTTGATTTTGTATGTCATTATAGCATAAGCGGGCTTTTTTGTCTATATCTATTGGAAAAATCGGTATTTGTCGTATAGATATACTTCTCCTTTTGAAAGGCAGAAAACTGCCTTTTGAAGGATTTTTATTCTTTTGAAAAGAATCACTCACATTGATTCCGGTATGGAATCATAATGGATAATCAACAGATAATCTCCCGCGCTTAAATCATTAAACCACATCCCGTTTAATTCCTTTACTTCCTTAATGTATCTGGAAATTGTCTTTCTGTCAGAATCTTTTGCATAAGTTTCTGCGAGACTCCGCAAGGTGTCGCCTTCCTGAATCTGAATACTTTTATAATACTTTCCAATAACAGGCTCCTCGGATGCATTGCCGTGTGCATTGGTGAACAAAATGCTGCCAACTGCACTGATATAGAATGCCACTAAGATTGAAAAAAACGAAACAATACATTTCCTTCTCCTTGCTCTTTTTTTCCTGATTTTGACTGCATATGCTCTGTGCTTACTCATCTCTCCCACTTCCTCTTTCTTTTAAAATTGTAATTCGTATGTCCTTCTTTTTTCGAACAAATGTTGCGAACGCCTGTTCTTTACACGAATTATATATCACGAACAAACGTTTGTCAATAAAGAGAACATACTTTCTAAACATTTGTTTGCTTTTTTTCTTTGCGTATGGTAAAATGATTGCAGAATACAAAAGGGAGGCTTTTTTATGCCACTAGGAAAGATCAGTAAAAAGCAAGAAGAAATTTTAGAGTATATCAAATCAGAATTGTTATCAAAAGGGTATCCTCCGGCAGTCCGTGAGATCTGTGAGGCAGTCCATTTGAAATCCACCTCTTCTGTCCACTCTCACCTCGAGACTCTGGAGAAGAACGGATATATCCGCCGGGATCCGACAAAACCTCGTGCAATTGAAATCATGGATGACACATTCAATCTCACAAGGAGAGAGGTCGTGAATGTGCCTGTTATCGGACGTGTTGCTGCCGGAGAGCCGATTCTTGCGGAGGAGAATATTGAAAATTATTTTCCAATCCCGA
The DNA here is from genome assembly GCA_900546325.1 of uncultured Lachnospiraceae bacterium. Lineage (GTDB taxonomy): Bacteria > Bacillota > Clostridia > Lachnospirales > Lachnospiraceae > Faecalimonas. Next base: position 50,041 of record URCR01000012.1, read on the forward strand.
TGGAGTTTATGCCAAATGAAAAGACATTCCTTCTTTCTGTCAAGGGCGAAAGCATGATCAATGCGGGAATTTTAAATGGAGATTATGTACTTGTCAAACAGCAGCCAAATGCTGAGAATGGAGATATGATCGTTGCGCTCATTGAGGATGGGGCAACGGTAAAGAGATTTTTTAAAGAAGAAGGTGTTTATCGTCTTCAGCCGGAGAATGATTTTATGGATCCGATCATTGTAGAAAGTGTAGAAATTCTCGGAAAAGTAATCGGTGTATTCCGATTTATGAAATAGTCCTAAAGGAACGTAAAGTACTTTTGTCACACAATCTAACGGGGAAGAATAAAACCTCTGTCGTTCTACTCTCCCCCGTTCCTGTCAATTTTTTTGTTCTTTCACAATTATTTATCTGAACATTTTGTATTCAATTTTCTCTTCCCCGGATTATTGTCTAAAAAATAATATGAACTGTTTTATCAGAAACAAGTTTTGCAAACAATTCGTTATCTACTAATTCTGTAACTAATATGATTGCATGATCATTCTGCTCTTTACTATACGTAATCTTCCGTACATCTTTTCTATAATCATTAAGATTATCTATGCTAATTTTTCCCTCTCTTACAAGTTGGCATAATATAGCATCATTGCTCTTATAAGAAACTGGCACCGGCATTTTTGCCACAAATACCTTCCTTAAACCAGTCTCCGCTTTTCTCTGGAAATCATATGTATCACCGTCTTGAGAATATATAGTCAGCGTCTTTGTTTCAGAGTAATACCATGATACAATCTCAGACAAAATCGTAATTGATACTTCACCGGCATTTTTCTTTTTCATTCTACCAGTAGACAGCATCTCTTCAGAGATTGGCCATTCATCATATAATCTTTTAATCCAATCCTTATATTCTTCCATATCAAGCGGATCTGCTTTTTCAACATGTCGACGCAAATAACTTCTGATCATTGCCAACTGACGTGTTGATGCAAGGACGATCTGATAAAGGTTCCCCTCTTCACTATTTGTCAAATCCGAGTATGCTTCCTCTTTAATGCAGTATATCGGATATCCCTGTTCTATCAAAGCTTGTACATAATTGGCTCTTCCTTGGGCATCATTTATTTCAGTTAACACCCATTCAGGAATCAAAATCAAATCATAATCTTTCAGTACGGCCTCTGGCTGTAAGCCTTTCATTTTCAAACCCTGCATAAAAGAGATTGATGAAGTATCCAAAAGAGCGATATGTCTTTTGCCATCTATTTTTTTGATTTTTTCTATATCTATCATTCGCCCCTCCTTGTTATCATAGCAATTTCAGCCATAATGTTCTTTAAATACTCCTCATTATCCTCGTGATAATGAAGTTCCGGATTTTCTTCCCTTGTCCTCTTTATTTTCTCCTGTAAAGAAGATGTATTGACAACATAGGAAGGGCTTACTAAGCTATCATCCAATCCAAGCATTCTAAATCTGTTTGGTAAATCATTAAACTGAAGATCAAATACTTCTTTGATTCTGCCACAAAGCTTTTCATTTTCACTTTGAATAGCATACTCATATAATGATACTAACACAGCTTTATATGGCGCCTGAAATGTCGACATACAATGAAAAATTTTCGAAACAAACTCCATTTCCGGAAGTTCCGTAAAATATCTGTCAACACCATTTAACAGCATACAGGCAGCAAAATACTCTGCTTTTCTCTCTTCTAATGTATTGTCGGTTTCAATAAAATGATCAAACGATACTTTATCAAATATCAAATGATAGATCTCATGCCATGCCGCAAAATATTGGTTTGCTCTTGGAAGAGCAGTATTTATAACAGGAATAATTTTTTTGTCCTTAACAAATATTGCCCCACTCCAGAATTTATCTTCTATAGGCATCTGAATCAAACCAAATCCCTGCAAAATTAGTAGTGCAAGCTGTGGAGCTGATGCAACTTTCATTATTGATGGATTTGTCTGAAGTCTAATTGCCTGTGCTAAAACTTCTTCCTTAATCTCATGATTCTTTTTTATAACAAGTTCCAGGTTTTGGGCAGTAATTAATTCACTCATCTAATCCACGTCTCCATTTCATTTCGATTGGCACAAAACTACAGCCTAGCAGACTATATGTACCCTTAATGTAAACTATTCAGCAGCCACTGTTCCGCGAGGTGTTTTGGCATGAATATGCCAAAATCCCGAGACATACAAGCCAAAATGCCATCACCGAAGGTGATTTAGAATGCATTTTGACTAGTAACTGTGAAGATACTGAACAGTTACCTCTTAATAATAAATTGCACATAAATCGATAACATCAAGGAGCAAATTATACTGCTTCTTTGCTGTATCGCTCATTTCATGATCCATCGGTGCATTTTGTGAATACACTGTCGCTACAGCGAGCTTTGTCGGAGTTGAATGATACAACATCAAATCTTCTACCGTCATATTGAGCAATTTCAGTATTTTCTGCAAATGGCGATCAAATGAACTCTTATTATCTATACTGCCATTCAGCAACTTATCAAGTGTTGGCCGTGAAATGTCAGCCTTTGCCGCAAAGGATACTTTTGTATAACCCATATCTCTAATACAATCTTTTAACTTTGAAGCCACCAGACTTCTCTGTTCAAATAATTCATCAAACTTCATTGTGATGACCTCCTTTTCTCTTTCTTACTCTAATTATATGCAGAAGAAGAGAATTTATCAATAGTGCTGTAAAATATTTTTTTACATTTTAACATCATACCTCATAATTTCCAACCGAAGATCCACCAGTCTGTTTATCTTAGCATCAATCTTCTGCTCATACTCCCATATCTTTTCTATTGTATAGAGGAAAGCTGATTACAATCTCAAATAAGGTTCCATTTTTCCTCGCTGCAATCTTTCCGTTCATTTTTAAGACAAACTCTTTTGCAATGGCTAACCCAAGTCCGGTGGAATTTTTACTTCGTGCTTCATCTGCTTTGTAGAAGCGTTCAAAGATACGTTCTGTATCGATTGACACCTCTTGGGAAACTTTATTTTGGATCGTAAGATGTGCCTCCGATCCTTTCTTCTCTAGTTGAACAAAAACTTCTTTTTCTCCATGGTCCAGCGCATTCTTTAATACATTTTGTATAATTCTCTGAAGTGCCTGCGGATTGCCGAAAATACACAGAGGTTCTTCTGTCAGCTGAAATTGTGGAGAAATTTCCTGCTGCATCCATGTATCATAATAAGAAAACATAACCTCTTTTACGATCCGATTCCACTGGATTGGTTCTAACGGAAGGGAGTATGACTCATTCTGCAATTTTGTGTAAGTAAACAGCTCTTCCAGCATTTCTTTCAGATTGTCGATCCTTTCCTGAATAACAGCTACATACCGTCTTCGATCGTCCTCATTTTCACTTGTCTCAAGCAACTGAAAATAGCCATCGAGCGATGTGAGCGGAGTGCGGATATCATGGGAAAGATTCGTATACGTATCTGAAATTGCCTGTTCCTTTTTTCGATAAGATTTCCGCTCTTCTTTCTGATCTGCCAAAAAGTCATTCAGAACTGTAGAGAGTTCTGCAAAACTTCCTTTGGAAAAATCTGTTGTAATCATCATATTACTGTCATGTTCTTTTAGAAAACGAAGCTGACGACAGATGTCATTGATCTGCTGCTTGTATTTCCATAGAACACATAAAAGGACACATATGACTGCCAGTAAAACTCCAATCAATATCATCATATTGTCAAATCCTCTGTGTGATTATTATTGAAAAGTTGTTTTAAATATCTCTCCGGTCAAATACAATGCCTGTGATCCACACAGCCAGTATGAGAAAGACTACCGCAACTACAGCAGCATGCCCTGCCGTTTCTGCAGAGATCTGCATTCCGATCAGTGAAATATTTCCGGTAATCGTATACTCTCTCGTATGCCAGCCGGATATTCCCATCCGGTTGACAAATTTATCAGGGAAGCCATAGAAGATCAACTGAAAGTTGATACATAAACCAATAGAAAGCGCTGTTGCCAGGATATTATTTTTTAAAATAACCGCAAGCATCATCATAGTAAGTATGAAGGCATAATGAAGCAATGTCTGGATCCCAAGGTAATACAGGAAATCTTTCCACGGCCCCCATTCCACATAACCGAAAAATAATTGACTGCAGACTGCCTGAATCGGTATGAGAAATCCCATGCTTCCAACACAGTACACCAACAGGCTGAGCGTTTTTGCATAGATGAGAGATTTTCGGTTCCTTATCTGCCCTGCAATATTTTTTACATACCCGCTTGTAATATCCGCTGTTGCATAGATCACAGTAAAGCAGGCAAAAACAAGGGCAATCAGCTTTGATTTTATATTTGCAAAAAAGAGATCGTAAACCGTCACCCGGGCATTTGCCTCAGTCGGAATGGTAACAGAAATCGTCGCAACGGATTCTGTCTGTGCTTCTCTCAAAAACAATTCATGCAGTTCCTGCCGCTCTTCTGGAGTAGACTTCTTCCACTCTTCTGCGGACATGTTTGTGGAAAACAGCATTGTAAGGATCAAACAGATTCCGGCAATATAAAAACTCTTGGATTTTAACATTCGGTAAAACTCCATACGGATTACATTAAGCATGTTTTTCACCTCCTGTCAGATTCAGAAAATAGCTCTCCAGTTCCTCGCTTTGAATGCTGATACTTCTGACAACAATTCCCTGTTTTGCCAGTTCCATATTGATTACACCACTCTCCTCCAGGTGCTCGTAAATATGGATCTGCCTGTCATCGATTACCTGATAATTTTTCACTCCCATCTGATCAAGAACCGGAAGTGCCAGTCTTGGTTCATCAAGAATCAGCTCCATCCGTTCCCCGCACTTATGAAGAAGTTCTTCCTTTGTCATCTCCTGAAGAAGTGTTCCGTTGTGAATGATTCCATAATGTGTCGCAATCTTTGACAATTCTTCCAATATATGGCTGGAAATCAGGATCGTGATCTGCTGCTCCTCATTTAGTTTTAAAATCGTCTCGCGAACTTCTACAATTCCCTGCGGATCCAGTCCATTGATCGGCTCATCCAGAATAAGGAGATCCGGCTCTCCCACAAGCGCAAGTGCGATTCCAAGTCTCTGCTTCATCCCCAGAGAAAACTGTCTGACTTTCTTTTTTCCGGTATCCGGCAAACCGACCGTCTGCAAAAGCTTATCAATATAGCAGGAATCAGTGATGCCGAGCAGCTTCGCTTTGATTTCCAGATTCTCCCGCGCAGTCATGTTTTTATAAAGTCCCGGCTCCTCGATCAGGCATCCAATCCGGGAACGGATGTTTTTCAATTCCGGCCCGCGGTACCCGAACAGTTCGATTTCACCGGAAGTTGGGGACGAAAGCCCGCTGATCATTTTTAAGAAAGTGGTCTTGCCGGCGCCATTCCTCCCGATAAATCCATAGATGGATCCTCTTTTCATATGAAGATTCACATGGTCTACAGCTTTCATATGACCATATTGTTTTGTCAGCCCATATGTTTTTAATAAATATTCACTCATAATCTATTTGCTCCTTTCCTTTTTCTGAATTGATTATAGAAAAAAAGGATTAATCAATCGCAAATCATTCTTAAAAAAGAGTAAAGATTACGGATGAAGGCGGAATCCGATTCCCCAGATGGTATCGATATATTCATCCTCTGTCACCTGCTTGATTTTCTTTCGGATATTGCTGATGTGAACATCTAAAGTCTTTGTCTCTCCTACATAAGGTTCTCCCCATGCATATTCGAAGATCTCTTCTTTGCTGAATACCTTCTTGGGATGCTGAAGAAACAATTCCAGAATCGCAAACTCCTGCCTTGTGATTCTCGGAAGTATTTCCCCGTCTATGGAAACACGATAGGTATCTTTGTCAATCTCCAGATTACGGTAAATAAGCTTTCTCTGTTCCAAAAGATTCCCGGTTCTCCGGATCTGTACCTCCACGCGCGCCAGTACCTCCTTGATGTCAAATGGTTTTGTGATATAGTCATCTGCCCCATTATGCAGAAACTCTACCTTCGAGTCAATCGTATCTCTTGCTGTCAATACGATGGTAGGAGTATTTCCCCTGCTGCGGATTTCTTTTAACACCTCTTCTCCCGGAATGCCCGGAAGCATCAGATCCAGGAGGATTACCGCATACTGTCTCTGCTCCAGAAGCAGTCTTGCCTCTGTTCCGGAAAATGCCTGTGTGCATAGGTATCCTTCCTTTTCCAGCGCTTCTTTTAAAAGTGCATTGATATTTATATCGTCTTCCACGATCAATATTGTATTCATAGATACTCTGCCTTTCTCTTTGATTCTTTTTTCATTTTATCTTTGTCAAAGAAGCATGTCAACTTCTTTTCAAAGAAGCAGACTGCGCAGGATCATACACAAGATGTTTTTCATTGCATAAGATTTTGAGTAACTTCCTACGTAATAAAAAATAAGAGATACTCTCGCTCAAGAGTACCCCTCATTGTTCTTTCTATGTTCTTTCTATGTTCTTTCTATTCTTTGATCATACATACCGGCGAACAGATCCCTGCCTCCGGATATTCACGGTTTCCGTTTTTGACGATCACGGTAATCTCATGCTTCCCTTCCAGATGATCAGAAAGGGATACGATCATGCTTCCGCCAAACCCTTCCTTTCTTCTTGCCACTTCTTCTCCGTCAAGGTAGATATATACATGACCGAAGATCTCCGGAAAATAAAGTTTTCTTCCGGCACAAGGATTTCCTGCATCCCAGTATGCACGGTACATTGCATATTTTCCAAGCCTTCCCGAAAGTTCCGGCTGCGGCTGCCCGGTAAAAGCAACCGGCTCGAAGCTGTTCATATCATTGATATCTGTCTGCATAGATGGATCCGGCATCTCGTCAAAAAGCTGATAATAAAGTTTCCAGCCATCAACAACCTGCTCATTAACCGGAAGGATAAATGGGATCTCCTCACCGGAAGTCACCGGAAGTCTCACTTCTTCGACGATTCCTTCTGTCGTTGCTGCCCGGAGAATCAAGCTCTCTTCCTCTCCTGCCCGGACAATGATCTGTGCTTTGCCATGGAACAATTTGCGGTAAGGTGCCACATCCGGCTCGTGCGAAACCGGATTTCCATTTCCGACACCTAAGATTTCACCATTTTCTACTTCAAACAAGATTAGATTTTCTGCATCCGGAATGACCGTTCCATTCTTGTCTGTCAGAGAAATATTAAAAATCGCTGCATCAAATCCATCATTCTTTACAGAAGAAAACGCAGGTACGATCTGTATCTTTTCTGCTAAACGTGCTGTCTGCTGAAAATCCTCCGCCACAGCCTGGCCATCTCTGTATGCGACAGCCTTCAGCGTTCCTGCTTCGTAAGGGATCTCACATTCTGCCTGTGCATACGGATCTATTTTCTGTCTTCCACAGGAAACATTATTTACAAACAATTCTATTTCCGGACAATTAGAATAAATCTGTATTTTGATCGGAGTTCCTTCCGGAATTTTTTTCTCCCAGGAAGATGCGAGATGCACCATCGGCTCTCGTTTCCAATATGCCTGATAGCGAAAACAGGCATTTTTCGCGAACCCGCAGCTGTCATAGGTTCCGAAGTAAGTGCCCACACTTGGCCAGATAAACGGAGTCGGCTCTCCACGGTAGTCAAACCCTGTCCATACAAAGGTTCCGGCGACAAATGGACGTTCCTTTACATACTTCCATGCCTCCTGAACCGTATTTCCCCAGAGGGCGCTCTCGCTGTCATAGTCGTCAATGATATGCTTTTCATAATCTGTTTGCTGTTCTCCGCGAACCATAAACGCACTGGCCGTCTCAGACCCGATCAGAGGTGTCCCTGGAAATTTCTTATGAAATTCATCGTAGCGGACAGGATTGTAGTTGATTCCGACTGCATCCAAAATGGTGGCAGCCCCCTCCTCCTCCAGATAGCCTCCGTTAAAAGCTCCAAGCACCGGCCTGGATGTGTCAAGTTCTTTGATGGCAGCCTGGAGTCTTCCGGCGATTCTTCGTCCTTTTCCGGTTCCCTGAAGCGGTTCCTCATTTAACACAGAATAGAGTATGACAGAAGGATGATTTCTCGCATTTCGGATGATTCCTTTTATCTCCTCAAGATTATCTACCGCTGAACTGAATGTGCGGTTTTCCTCCATGACCGCCAGCCCGAGGCGATCACAGATTTCCAATATTTCAGGATCCGGATTATGAGCGCAGCGATATGCATTGGCTCCCAGTTCCTTCAATTTCAAAATCCGGTATTCCTTGACACGGTATGGGACAGCAACACCGACTCCTGCGTGATCCTGATGATTGCAGAAGCCTTTTAGCTTGACAGAGGTCCCATTCATCCAGAAGCCGGTATCCGCATCAAGACGGATCGTTCGAAATCCGGCAGGGTTGATCTGATAATCGATCTTGATTCCATTGGATCTAACCGAAGATTTCACGGTGTACAGTACAGGATCCTCCATTGACCATAGTTTAGGCGCTGTTATTCCAATGCTGCTGTTGATCTGCTTTTTGCCAATTCCGGGCACAGAAGTGGATTGTGTCACAACACCTGCCACATTTCCGGATGGATCCAACAGAACGTGTTCCATCTCCACCTGCTCTTCTTTCTCAAAACTGTTTTCCAGTGTTGCTTCGATCTGGACGGACCACATGCCATCCGGTTCTGCTTCACTCTCACATACCGGATGGATCCAGATTCCCTGACTGGCGATATGTGTTGCTGATTTCTTAATGAGCCAGACATTTCTGTAAATTCCGGCGCCCTCATACCACCATCCTTCCCATCCGGATGCATCAATCCGGATTGCCAGCGTGTTCGGAATCACGCCGAAATTTGCCATATCTGTCATATCTACGTTGAAGCTGTTATATCCAGAAAAGTTTCTCTTTAAAAGCATCCCGTTTACATAGATTTCCGCGTCTGCTGACATGCCTTCAAATTCAAGGAGGATCTGTTTGTTACGGTCTTCTTCGGCAAGGGCGAATTTTATCCGGTACCATCCGATTCCCCGTTCTTTATACCCTTGATTCGGAGAACCATGCTCTGTAAATTCCTTTTTCGTTACCCAGTCATGCGGAAGTGTTACTTCCTCCCAGTCACTGTCATCAAACCCTGCCTCTGCCGGCCCTCTTGCTGCACCTCCCTTTGAGAATCCATAAACATCATCATGATTTTTTGTGAGAGGGCGTACGGAAAAGTCTTTCTCTATAAATTTCCAGCCGCGATTCATGGAAAAAAGTCCGGCCTGTTCGTTTTTATGCTTCATAATTTTCCTTTACTCCTTTTTATTCTTTGACTGCCGCTCCGCTCATAGAAGTGATCAACATTTTCTGCGTGACAATGAAAAACAAAATAAATGGCACCGCCACAAGAAGTGATCCTGCTGCGAAAGAGGCAAATAAATTTTTCTTATCTGTGACAAAGCTGAACAGTCCAAGTGCGACGGTCTGCATCTTCGAAGAACGAAGCACCATTTTAGGGAAGATAAAATCCATCCACGGCGCAGTAAAGCTTGTGATAGTAAGAAACACCATAATCGGACGCGCAGTCGGAAGGATGACTTTCCAAAAGATTGTAAAATGTCCTGCCCCGTCAATCCGTGCTGCCTCGTCAAGACTTTTTGGAAGCATATCCATATAGCTTTTTACCATCCATGTATTGTACGGGATATTTCCTGCCATATAGATCAAAATCAGCCCCCACAGTGTATTCAGACCATGTACACACATGAGAATCACATAAATCGCCACCATTCCTACAAAAGAAGGAAAAATCTGCAAAATCAGAAGTGACATCAGCATTCCTCTTTTGAAAGTAAAATGGAACCTGGAAAACACATAGGCACTCAGCGCACAGATAAACACGGTACCAACTGTTGTTCCGACTGCAATGATCAAGGAATTGCGAAACCAAAGCGGAAAATCTGTATTTTGAAATAAATCTTTAAAGTTTACAAGGGTCACTCCATCTCCAAAGGGAATGATACTCAGTGATGCGATATTCTGTTCCGGAGAAAATGCCGCACTTACTACATAGATCAGAGGATAGAGTACAAACAGACTTGTCCCGATCAAAAATATCCATAAAAGTGCGCTTGTAACTCCTTTTTGTACTTTCTGCATCTATACCTCTCCTTCCTTATATGATTTCGTATTACGGAAACTGATGACTGCAAACGGCGCCATGACTATGAAAATAACAATTCCAAGGACAGAGGCATAATTGTATTTCATCAGTGTCATCGTCAGCTGGTAGATCCATGTCACAAGAATATCTGTTCCGCCTGCCGACGTCATTGTACTGTCCGCCACAGCAGGTGCTCCTCCTGTGAGGAAATAAATCGCGCCGAAATTATTGATGTTATGGGCAAAAGACATAATAATCAAAGGCATCGTCTGATAGAGTACCAAAGGAACGGTGATTTTCCGGAAAATATAAAACTTATTTGCCCCGTCAATTCTCGCAGCCTCATACACATCGGCGGAAATTGACGTCATATTTCCCATGATCAGAAGCATGAAATAGGAAAAACCTGCCCAGAGATTTACAAGCACACATACCCAGCGGCAGATCCACACATCAGACAGCCACGGGATTGGCTGTCCGATCAGTCCAATCTCCATCAACGTCCGGTTCACAATTCCAAAAGAACCATTTAAAAGATTTTTCCAGACAAGCATACTGACTACGGACGGTACTGCGTATGGCAAAATGAACAGAGAGCGAAATACCGGCTTGATCCGGATTTTTGTCTCATGGAGCACCGCGGCTGCGATCATCCCTCCGGCAAAACAGGTAAGTGTGGCAAGGAATCCCCAAATGAGCGTCCAGACTGCCACCCGGACAAATGCGCCTGCCCATGTAGATTCGCCTCCAAAAAGTGCTGCAAAGTTCTGCATTCCGACCCAGTCTACCGTTTTCGCCGGCGGAATGTGATCCGGCGCAGAATAATTGGTAAATGCAACTGCCGCCGAGAAGATCAACGGCACAACCACGAAGAAAAGTACAAGTACAAATGCCGGTGCCATTCCGATCAACGGAAAGCTTTTTGCCGCCAATGTGCGGACAGAATTTCTCGTTTCTCTGTTTCTAAGTCCATAAATACAAAAGTACTTGTACTCATTTCCGGCATCTTTGATTGATTTGATATACAGTACAAAGAAAATTAAGAGTACTGCGATCATCATAATCCCATCAATCAGAAGAAAGATGGAATTTTCCCGGAACCTCACCGAAAGTTCCGGCTGTGGTGATCCGAGCGTGATAATATTTTGGAATCCTTTTACGAACATCGGGATCAACAGCAATGCAAAAATTTCCAAAAGTGCATACAGGATTCCTTTTATGTATTGTTTAAAGTATAAAATGTGGCTGAGTCCCATAAAAAGTGCTGCTGTGACAAGTACCTTTTTCCCGGAACTCCCGTCTCTTTCTATTCTCATCTGATCTTCCTCCACTACTGGCTTAAGATTGCCTGATTGCAATTGTCCAGTTCTGTTTTGACATCTGCTCCGTTCCATATATTTGAGCATGCATTCTTCATCGGGTTCCAGAAATTATCCACTTCTTTGATGGAAGGAGTAGGATATGCATATTCCAGCTGCTTTTGGAAACCTTCAATGTACTCGCTTCCGGTATCGATCATTACCGATGGAATCGCACCTGTAATTTTAAACCGCAGCTTCTGAATTTCCTCCGTAAGAAGAAATCGTCCAAATGCCTGTGCTTCCTTTGGATGTTCAGAATAGGCAGACACCTGCATCGTGCGCGCCCCTGAGAAAGAAGCAGCCGGTCCATCATCCCCTGGAAGTTCCGGAAGTGGTGCCACTCCAAAATTCATACCCGCCGCTTCACAGGAAGCGATATTCCATGGTCCGGTAATATACATTGCCGCATCGCCCTGTGTGAAAGCGGCCAGTGCAACTGCATTGTCTGAAAGATCGTTAGCGGGCATATCCAGATATTTGCGGAAGGACTGGAAGTATTTCATCCCCGCCACAGCATCTTCCGCATTCATATAAGTATTTTCCGCATCCGTTCCGTCTTTGCCAAACAGTTGATTTCCATTCATTCCGGTAAAGATCGGAGAATAGTACGCATCTGCCACATTCCAAATAATGCCATATTTTCCGTTGCCATTAAAGGAGTCGCAGAATGCTTCTACTTCTTTCCATGTGGCAGGAGGTGTTTCCAAAAGATCCTTATTGTACAGCAGCGCATACGTCTCATCCGATACCGGATAGCCATAAATCTTTCCGCCGGAAGTCACTGACTTTTCACAGGAAGCTGCAACTACTCCGCGGACGTCATTCTCATCATCCAAAGCCAGTATGTGCTCTCCGGCAAGCAGCCCTCCGATTGTATTACTTGGTGTAGCAAACAGATCCGGTCCGATCCCTGCCGGTCCGTCCAACACAATCTGCGTATTGGCATCTCCAACCTCCACGTTTTCAAATTCAATTTTGATATTTGGGTGCAGTTTTGTAAACGCTTCTCCGGCTTTTTCGATGAATTCCTGCGTAGATCCGCTTGATTCCCATACTTTCAAAGTAATTTCTTCGGTGGTCAGTCCGTCTTTTCCTTGTTTTTCCTCCTGATCTTTTGTACGGCCTCCGCCGCATCCGGACAATACAAGTCCGGCAGTCAATATCAAGGCAAGAATTTCGTCTCTTCTTTTTCTCACTTCTATTCCTCCTCACAGTGATCTAATTGCGCAATCGGTTGTCTTGTTTATATTATATTGAATATAATTGAGAAAATCAACAAACGGAGTTTACGATATTTCCAAAAATGTTTTGGATATTTTCACGTTTTTACAAGAATTTCAGCGCAAAATCGCGCAACAAAGAAATGAAACATTGAAGATAACAACTCTGAAATTCATATTTTCTGCCTTGTACTGAAAAGCGGGCTATCCTATAATAAAGGAGAAGCACTTTTTTGAAAAAATCTGTCCGCTGTAACATTTCGCGGACATTTGCCTGCTATACTATCTGCAAAAAGCAAAGGAAGTGAGGATATGAAGCAGATTTTAATTGTCGAGGACGACAGTTTTTTTGAATAAGATGTTGGCCTATAACCTGACCGCAGACGGCTACGGCGTGACTTCTGCCCTAAATGCCAGAACCGCAGCCGATGCCATCCGCCAGCAGGAATTTGATTTAGTGCTGCTGGATATCAACCTGCCGGACGAAAACGGCTTTGAGCTGTGCAGGCTGATAAAACCCAAGCACCCGGATACCATCGTAATTTTCCTGACCGCCAACGATCAGGAGAGCGACCAGATACGGGGCTATGAGGTGGGCGCGGTGGACTACATTACAAAGCCCTTTGTGATCGGAGCCTTGCAGCGGAAAATCAAAGCCATGTTCGCCATGCTGGAACACCACAAACCATCCAAGGACATTTACAACGACGGGCGGCTGTTTCTGGACTTCTCGGAGCAGACGGCTTCCTTAAACGGCAAGCCCCTGATCCTATCCCCGATGGAGTACAAAATGCTGAACCTGTTCCGCAAAAATCCCCGGCAAGTGCTGACCCGTGGGCAGCTTTTGGAAAAGCTGTGGGATATAGACGAGAGGTTTGTAGACGGACACACCCTGACAACCTCCATCAGCCGGATTCGCAGCAAGATTGAATCCGACGGCGGCGCGCCCTATATCAAGACCGTTTACGGCATGGGCTATCAATGGACGGGAGGCGAGACAAGATGAAGTTTCAGAACCTCTCGGTAAAGAGGCTGTTTGGCCGGGTGGCAATAGGGCTTGCCATCTCCATGTCCGGGATCACCATAGCCCTGTTCCTTGTGACAAAACAGACGGCGGTGCTGCTGACGGGCGTGGCACTGCTGCTTTGCGCCCTTGTGGGGATTTTTGTACTGACGCAGGCGTTTGGAAAGCGGCTGTCGCAGTTTACCGCTGACCTGTGCCAGACCTTAGACCACATGATCGCCGGGAATGAAGCACCAAAGCGTCCAGAGGACAGCGAAACCCAGCTTGCCAGAATCGGACACCGGCTGGCAAGGCTTTACCATATTATGCAGGAGAACCGCCGCAGGGTGGACGAGGAACGGCAGGAGTTACAGACCCTTGTATCAGATATTTCCCATCAGGTGAAAACGCCGGTAAGCAATCTGAAAATGGCAACGGACACCCTGCTGGAAAAGCCTATGACCGAGGCGGAGCGCACCGACTTTATCCGGGGAATCCGTATCCAGACGGATACGCTGGACTTTCTCTTTCAGGCTCTTGTGAAAACCTCCCGGCTGGAAACGGGCGTGATCCAGTTGGATAAGCAACCGGGCCGCCTCTTTGATACCGTGGCACAGACCATGAGTGGGATCGTGTATGCAGCGGAGAAAAAGGAAATCGCCGTGTCCGTGGACTGCCCGGAGGATTTGACCTTTTCCCATGACAGCAAGTGGACATCCGAAGCCCTCTTTAACCTTCTGGACAATGCGGTAAAATACACCCCGGCGGGCGGGAAAATTGCTGTGTCGGTGGTGCTGTGGGAAATGTATGTGGAAATCAAAGTGGCCGACACCGGAAAGGGCATTTCCGAAAGCAATCAGGCGGCTATCTTCCGACGCTTCTATCGTGAGGAAGAAGTACACGAACAGCAGGGCGTGGGCATTGGCCTGTATCTGGCCCGCGAAATCGTAACACGGCAGGGCGGCTATATCAAAGTGGTTTCGGAGCCGGGCAAGGGTTCGGAATTTTCTATTATGTTACCTACAAAATGAAAGTAAACTTATGGAGGCAAAGATATGATGTATCGTACAGAATTATTAGAAGAAATTACCGTTGAAAATGTAACAGAGAAAATCAATAAAAAAATACAAGAAATGGAAAAGCAAAGCTATCGACTTGTTACAATGTCGTTTTGGGGAACAGAAAGAGCTGTATTAGTTTTCAAAAAGGGGCTGAAAGGCAGCTTGCTTTGAATCGTTATTGTCTTTCAATTTCAGTAAAATAGAATGCGGTGGACGGCCATTTCCGGCTGCCCGCCGTAATTTTTTTGAAATGTCCGAGCGTTGTAACAGTTCACCCCGATTTTCAATGAAATTTTTTGCCACTGTAACATTTTGCGGACATTTGGGTTTTACAATACCCTTATCAACAGGCAGAAAGCCTTGAAAGGAGTTTTGAATATGAGCATTTTACAGACTATCGACTTGAAAAAGTATTACGGCACAGAGCCGAACATTACCCGCGCCCTTGATGGCGTAAACTTCTCTGTGGAGGACGGCGAATTTGTGGCCGTTGTGGGAACCTCCGGCAGCGGCAAATCCACCCTGCTTCACATGATGGGAGGACTGGACACCCCCACCAGTGGAACCGTGATCGTCCGGGGCGAAGAACTGGCAAAAAAGAACGATGAACAGCTCACCATCTTCCGTCGCCGCAACATTGGTTTTATCTTCCAGAACTATAACCTTGTTCCCATTCTGAATGTGTATGAGAACATCGTCCTGCCGGTGGAGCTGGATTAATATGTCCGGATACTGGTAGACTCTCTCAGGACAATATGGTATCCAATCGGTACCTCTTCCGTCTGATCCCTTCCCTCCAATTTGTCTACAATCCTGCGGCAGGCTTCTCTTCCGAGCTCTTTTTCCGCAAAGTGGATTGATGTCACTGCCGGATGATAATTCTGCAGAAAAAAACTGTCATACATAGAAGCAACTTTTAAGTTTCTTGGAATAACGATTCGTTCTCTTGCAAGTTTTGGAAGTACCTGCATGCAGATGCGGTCATCCATACAGAGGAGACATTCTGCCCCCTCCCGCAGCGCACTCTCGACTGCCTGCTCTACCGTAGTATTTGCGTTACAATTTAGATAGACAAGGTTTTTTGGGACAGACATGCCGTTTTTCTGAAATCCTTCTTCAAATCCCTGATACCGTTTCTGACTGACTACATGCTGCATATTACCGCCGATCAGCGCAAGTTTCCGGATTCCCTTTTCGATCAAAGTAGAAGTCAGTTCCCGGCAGGCTTCTACATGGGGGCTGTCCAGCTTCAATATATCTGCATGCGCCGATCCGCCGACCAGGATAAACGGAAGTGTCTGTTTTCTGAGATAAGCAACTGCATGATCATCGACCAGTGCCCTTGTCAGTATCACCGCATCGACTTTCTTTTTCTCGACCAGTCCTTCTAGCTGAGAAATGTCCTGTGCATCGATTGTGATCACGACGACATCATATCCGAGATGATTCGAGATTTCACAGACGCCCATCAGACAATTTTGAAAGAACGGAATCGTGTTTATATTTTCATCTGCCGGAATGACAACACCAAGGTTATAAGTTTTCGATTTCGCCAGACTGGCGGCAATGACATTTGGTTTGTAGCCATTTTTTTCACAACAGGAAAGCACCTTTTTTCTCATCTCATCACCGATCCGTCCTTTTCCCGAGAGAGCTCTGGAGACAGTTGACTTTGAGCATCCGAGTTCCTTCGCAATATCATCAATGGTTATTTTTTCTTTTTCCATACGTTCCTCTTCCCCTGATTCTCTTTATATTACTAGCAGGCTCCCACTTCTTCATACAATGCCCGATAGTCTTCTGACATCCGCAGATCATAAACAACCGGATAACAGTCTTCCTTATCTTC
Source organism: uncultured Lachnospiraceae bacterium (assembly GCA_900546325.1). Taxonomy (GTDB): domain Bacteria; phylum Bacillota; class Clostridia; order Lachnospirales; family Lachnospiraceae; genus Faecalimonas. Next base: position 66,675 of record URCR01000012.1, read on the forward strand.
TGTCGGACATTTTGTATCTTCTCCAAATCCAAGAATCGTAATCTCTGCTTCCAATTCAGAAAGACAGGTATCTGAAATCATATCTGAAAGTGTGGGATAAATATTCCGGTCAAATACATAAGAAGGTGCTTTCGTATCCGGATGGAGATATAAAGAAGCCCCCTCCCGGTGACGAATCCCATCTTTTTCAAATATAATCATATCAAGAAGCACATTTTCGGCATCTTGTGTATAAAGAATATCGACCAACTGTGATGCTTTGCAGACTACCGGCTGTGGAGTCTTTGAACCGGACGATTCTTTTTCCTTCTTTTTCTGAAACAACTGTTGAAAAAATTTCATAATTTTAGATTCTCCTTTTTCTTTTTTGAAATAATTACGTTCTTACTTTTTCATACTGCTTTCGTGTATGTCTTCTTCTAAATTTTTTTGCACGATCATTCCATGCAGTTCTTCCCGGATATATCGAAAAATCCGCTCATCACCACTCTCCGTATGAAAAATAGTTTCTAAATGCTGATACAGATACAAAAACAATCCCACTACCGGAAGTAACAGAAGCATCATAGCAAAGCTGCTTCCTGCGATAAAAAAGATAGCGCCAGTCATTACTGTAAGGAAGAGCAATGTCAAAATTTTTACCCTTGGAAGGAGACGGAATGTCCCAAGAATCCGCACTCCATAGTCTTCTTCAGTGACTGTTCCTTCAAATAGAACGCCGCTGCTTTTCATAATACCAGCAGACACTTTTAGTCGAATACAATCATCTGAAAAATCGGATAAGATTTGATTTCGGTACGCTTCGTTTTCCGTGCAAAGAGGGTAAGTAGTTTCCTTTAATTTCCGACAGAATGTTTCCTTTGGAATTGGAATGATCATTTCATATTGTGTTTTCATAAAGATCCCCTTTCTTCCAACTGCTCTTCTCTTCTGTCAAGCTGCCTTTTTCCATGCTTTTTTTGTCTTTTTGCTTTTTCTAATTTCCGTTGTTCTTTTTCTTTTCTCTGTTTCGCTTCTTCAATCTTTTCATATTTGCAATACAGCGCATATTTGAAAAGATGCATCGATCCTAATGCAGAAAGTGCTGCAACAAAATACATTAAAAAGGCTGTAAAACAAAGCATCATTTCCTGCCCCATCATAACTGCAAAAAGTTTTTCTGCAATAATACCAAAAGAGGCAAAGGAAAGGAAACAAATTCCCCCGGAAAATTTTTTTGTCGCTCCATAGGCACCTTTTCGTATCAGATAAAAAGTCAGACAGAAATATCCTATATGTATCAAAAGAAAAAAACAAATCATTCCGGCAATCAGAACGTTCCACGTTCTTCTATCGCCCAAAATCATCCAAAGAAAAAAGTCGCAAACGAGAAAAACAGTATTTCCATCTGAAGCGCCATGACTCCGTAAGTAAAGAAAATACGTTTTCCATGAATTTCCTGCCGGGAACAGGTCCGCAACACAGAGAGGATCCAGATAACAAACAGAAAAATCTGTGTCCAAAGTGGTGTTTCCATGAGATGCATGGCAAAAACCAGAAGCGCTTCTATAAAGAAAATTGCCGCATGCAATTTCCAGAGTTCTTTTTTTGAGATACGATCAGATAAACCAAATCTTAAAAAATCTTTTAGATTTTGCTCCATGTTGTTCCTCGCTTTCTAGGAGAGCAATTCGCAGTCGCTCCCATTCTTTTCCTCTTTCATTAATTCTGTACGGTACCGTGTTGTTCCCCCGTTCTCCAGTACAAATGCGCGGTGTTCCTCTGCCTTTTCGGTCTCACCTGTTCTTTCTGCAATCCGATACAGAGCGTACTGCTTTATGACCTCTGAACAAAGCGAAGAATTTGGAGAAACTGATTTTGCAATGAGATCATACAGGTCTGTATAATTTCCCTCTTCATACAGCTGCAGCAGTTTTGGATATGCGATTCGTTGTTTCAATGTCCATCCGCAGGATTTGAGCACTTGAGAGGATTCGCCTAATCTTGTTAATTCCTGACAGCATTGTTCTAGTGTAATGACTTGATGATTTTTAGCAATACCACCACCTCGTTAAGAGGCAGTGGTAAATGTAGGATACAGTGAACTAAGCTTTATT
>URCR01000013.1 GCA_900546325.1 uncultured Lachnospiraceae bacterium
TGGTCTTGCCATAGGAATCACCGCCGTTTCTTTTTATTATACATCAAACCAGCTGTGATTACCAGAATATTTAATTAAATATCAAAAGGTCATTACACTAGAAATCGCATTAAAAGTAATATAAAATCCTGATTTTCCAAAGGAGGCATCATGATTAAAAAAATTTGGACATGGAAGAAAATTAGTTCCGTTATCATTTTACCAATGGTAATATTTATACTCGCCAGTTCATTAAGACTTGCAGTGCTTGCCGGTGAGATGCAGGTGGCGCTTATGTTTGTGGCAGCATTAATATTTTTCATATATCTTTTTGTGGGATGTGCTTATCCAAAAAGATTTGCCTGCATGAAAATCGTAAAAAGATATTTATCGTTCAGAGAACTGAAGAATTTCATAGAAAAAGAGAAGTTTAACCGATTTGTGATGGAGGACATATCGGATCCGTTTGACTTTTACTATTCTGAAAACTGGTTTTTCGTAAAGGAAGTATACGTTCCGCGAAAAATTGTTTTAGACATTATTGCAGTCAGTAAGTCTCTCTTTTCTCCATTTACAGTAATAGGAATTATCACTGAAAATGGGGAAGCTGTTTTTCTGGCGCAGGTGAAAAAGGAAGAGGCAGATCAGGTGACTTCAAAGTTAAAGAAAGAATTCCCGGAGTTTCGGTGTGATGTACAGATTCTGAAAGAAGCCATATATAAACGGTTTTATAAGGAAAAGAAGAGGCAGTTCGCTGAAAAAATTCCGGATAAAATGGAATTTATAAATCATTGCAGGCTTTAAGAGGCTGAATATGGAAGAACAAAAAGAGGAAGAGAAAATTTCCAGGGAAAACAATTGATGATCTTTTTGCAACTATTTGACACAAGAGGGGATCGTGCGCCATCCGGATTTTGATGACAGAATTGTTGCGTTTGCAGATATGCTGCACGGCAGGACGGAACTTTACGATGATAATTCGCATGGAACGCATGTCAGTTCAATCATTGGCGGAAATGGAAACCTGTCGGGCGGCAGGTATCGAGGGATGGCGCCCGACTGCCAGCTGGTAGTTGTGAAGGTGTTGGATGAGAAAGGAAATGGAAATATCGGGAATGTTCTGCACGGGATCCGGTGGGTACTGGAAAATCAGGCTCGCTTTCGGATCCGTATTGTAAATATTTCTGTGGGGACGCTGCCAAGTGTCAATGAAGAGGGGGCAGAAAAGCTGGTGCAGGCGGTGGAGGCGCTCTGGGATGCGGGGATCGTAGTAGTGACCGCAGCGGGGAATTATGGGCCGCGCCCGGGCAGTATTACCTCGCCGGGGATCAGTAAGAAAGTGATCACGGTCGGTTCCTGCGATGACCAGTTTTATATGGAGGAGGGGAAGAAAAAGAGAAAAAGCTATTCTGGAAGAGGTCCCACGGCAGAATGTGTCGTAAAGCCGGATGTGCTTGCGCCGGGAAGCTATATCACGTCCTGCAATGCCAAGTACAGAGAAAAAGGACAGAAACCATATACGATGAAGAGCGGAACATCCATGTCCACGCCGGTTGTGAGTGGCGCGATTGCACTGCTGTTGTCAAAATATCCGGATATGTCCAATGTGGAGGTGAAACTCCGGCTTCGGGAGAGCAGTATTGACATCGGAAGACCGCAGAATGAGCAGGGATGGGGACTGCTGAATGTGGAGAGACTGCTGAAAGGGTAAAACAGCGCTGTCAGAAACGATCAGCGCTGTAAAAAGACGAATTCGGAGTCAGAGGACAGAGAAGGCTCATAGAGGTAGCCATCCGTGTCGAACTGTTTTAAGCCTTCGAAATCGGAAATCCGATTTGTTGTGATATAATGAACCATCTGGCCGCGCGCCATCTTGGCGGCAGTGGCGAGTGTCTTGTAAACTCCGTTTTTCCGGACTTTGAAAGAGCAGGTGAGAAAACGAACCGGGGCTTTGACATATTTTCGGATGCATTTTGCATATTCCTCGGAGGCAAGATTGACGATCAGGTCATCCGCCGCAGTGAGATCCTGATAGAGTAGGTTTGACCAGTATTCATAGAGGTTCTTTGTGCCGGCAACGCTTAATTTTGTGAGCATTTCCAAACGGTATTCGTAAATACTGTCGTAAGGCTTTAACATCCCGTAAGCGCCGCTTAAGATACGGATCGTCTCCTGGGCATACGCTTTGTCGGATTCAGAAAAGGTGAGCGGTTTCATATATTTATACTGAATGCCGTCATAAGTTTCGATGGCGGAAGTACCATTCTGATCAAAGTTCATTGCCTGGATCCGGTCAGCGCTGTCAAGTGCGAGGGATGGATTGATCCGCATAAGGATCTCAAGATCCATCGGGGAGTAGGTGCGCAGCACTTCGATGATCTCCTGCGTATGAGAAAGGTGAGCGGGCAGTGAACGCGGTATTGTTTCTGACTGAGCCGGTTTCATGTTCTTTGCCGGGGAAATGATGACTTTCATAAAAATAAATCCTCCATAGGTATTGATTTTAAGTAATGTTTGCAAATATTCTTCGCCTGGATTGTAGCACAAAAAAGGAAGCTGACGCAAGGACTCTTAAGCAATGACAACAACTGATTTTTGCAGAAACGGTGGATTCAGATTGCAACTTGAACTAGTAAAAGTTCAGGTTGCTTTTTTTGTGCAGTTTATACAAAAAGGAGGAAAAAACATGAGTATGGTGTTATATGATTTGGAAGATATGAGGTATTACCTTGACAGAGCTTTAATGAAACTGAAGATTCCTTCGTACAAATTTGAAGAACCTGTGCCGGGACAAGGATTAAAAGTAAACCGCAAGGGCGAGTTTGTAAAAAATGGTCGGTTATCTAGGAAGCAGGAGATCAGAGCTGTTATCGAAAAAGAATATGAAAAAGAAGAAAAAATGAAGCAGATTGTGCTTTCCTATGATTCTCGTGAGAGATATATGGAACTGACAATCTATGGAGCAGATGGGGAAAAGGTTCTTGTACGTGATGGATGGGAGGATGACCATCACAATGCAGTTAAAAACTTTTTCTACCGGTTATAAAAATGAAAGTGAGGAATGGAAAATGATCAAAATCGAATACAAAGAGAGACTGATGATTGAACAGATGTGCAGGAAGGACTATCCGGTGAATAAGATTGCCGAGAAGATAGGTGTTTCTCCGCAGACAATCTACAAAGAATTAAAACGCGGTGGATATGAAAAACGGATGGAACATCCGACCCCTTATTCGGCAGCTCTTGCGCAGGGCAGAACCAAACAGAAGAAATGGGGTTAAGAAACAAGTGCAACTTTTAATAAGGTGTGAACGATGGAAGCAGAAAAAGCAAGTGAAGTACTGATTAAAACGGTGTTAAAAGATTACGAAGGATCATTGCGGTATTGTGATAACCGTTATGCAAATTATCAGAAAAGTTATTTATGTGAAAAGGAAAGCCTTCAGAGTTTCGTGTTTCCCAAACTGCATTATGATTCGCAGGGAATGGGAAGCAGGACAAAAAAAGACCTGGGAGATGTATATCTGGCATTTCAAAAACAGCGGAAAGCATTCCAGGAGGAGTTGATCGCAGCTATGCAGAGAGTGGCAGAGCAGAGAGAACTGATCCACCGGATCTGGCTGTGTTTCCAGGGGCTTCCAAAAGACGAATATGACATTCTCCATGCACTGTATGTAGAGAATATCCCCTATAAAGCGGTGGAGAAAAAAAGTAATGTAAGTCACCGGACTTTTGAGAAAAACCGGAGCAGTGCGATAAAAAGGATTCAGGACGTCTGCAACAGCGAACTGCCAACTTCCAGCCTCTTCTGCTATGCAGAGCAGGAAGGGGAACGGCGGAGAAACGAAAAAGAGGTGCAGCCGTATGAACAGATGAATCTGTCTGAGTTCCTGAGTGGAGAAAAAACACAATGAAAAAATAGAATAAAAACAAAATGTTCCGGATTTCGGAACAAGAAAATAAAAGAAAGGATGTTCCGAAATCCGGAACAAAAGGGAAAAAGATATGAGATGTTATGTAATTGGAAATTTAAAAGGCGGCGTGGGAAAGACAACAACAGCCGTAAATCTTGCTTACAGTATGTCCAGATTAGGACAGCATGTGCTTTTGGTCGACATGGATCCACAGACTAATCTGACACCATTTTTTGCAAAAGTAAATGGAAACGGACACAATATTAAAATGGTGCTCCAGCATCCACATACCGTGAAAAGTGCCATTTACCGCACGAAATACAGAGGGATCGACATTATTAAAGGAAACACAGGGCTTCTGGAGAAAGATGCTGCTAACATAGAAAATTTATCGAAGGCATTAAGTCTAGTAAAGGAGAAATATGACATTTGTATTATTGATACCAGACCTGCAATCGAACAGATCACGACAAGTGCGTTGGCTGCAGCTGATGTTCTTCTGACACCGGTGTGTCTGGATAAATTCTGCAGAGACAATCTGTTGCTTGTAGAGGAAAAATATCACGATCTTTTGGAAGAATACCCGGAGATCCAGTGGAAAATCTTTGCAAACAAAGTGGAGAATAAACGGACACAGAGAAATACATACCTCGATATGGTAGAAAAACACTGTTGGGATATTATGGAAACCTGCATCAGCAAAGGCGCTGTGGTGGAAAATGCACTGGAATATTACAAACCGGTCATGAAGCACCGTTCCAGCAGCCAGGTGGCAATGGATTTTATGGATCTTGCAACAGAATTACAAGGAGGACAGACATGGCAAAGATAAGCAGCATTTTTAAGGAGGAGCCGAAAAAGGCAGAACTTCATCCGCGCAGGGTAACCCGCTGGATCCACTACACAAAGCTGGCAGATAATCCGGTACAGTACCGTTACGGAAAAACAGCGGAAGAAAAGGAAGTTTTAAAAGAGTCTGTCCGGCAGAAAGAGGAAGCTCTGGCAGATCTGATTGAAGCAGACGGAGAAGTCCTGCAGGATCTGCTTGTAAGAAAAACAAATACAGACGAATATGAGATCATTGCCGGACACCATCGGAAAAATGCGTGCCGGATTCTGGTAGAAGAAAGAGGACTGGAACAGTATGCAATGCTTCCCTGCATTGTAAAAGAATTTTCCGATATCCGGGCTCAGTTTAGCTGTTACTCTTCTAATGGCTATGCCAAAAAGACAGAATATGAAATCATGTGCGAGCTGGAAGGCATGAGCCATCTGCTCAGGACATATCCGGAAGAATTTCCAAATCTTCCATCTGGAAGACTGGCAGACAAGCTGGCAGCGCAGCTGCAGATGTCGAAAAGTACGATCGGGGAGTATCGCACCATCGCAAATAACCTGGGAGAAAAGGGGATGCAGGCGTTCCAGTCCGGTGATCTGAAAAAGAGCGCTGCGGTGGAAATGGCAACCCTGCCAGAAGAGGAGCAGGAAGAACTACTGGAGCAGGGAATCACAAACCATAAGGTAATTAAGCAGTATAAAAAAACGAGGGAAGGAGCGAAAGAGGTTCCGAATTTCGGAACAGCTCCCCGCATCCGTTTTGATACCGAAGAAGAGTGCAACAACTTTCTGAACAATTACCAATCATGGCAGATTTGGGACAAGAATAAATTAACCGGGGAAACCTGCTATCGCTGCGAGATTGGGGAAGGAATAGCAGTCATCCTAAGAGAATACAAGAAGACAGCGCCATCCCAAGAAGAATGTTATGCTCATGATTATTTCTTATGGAAACCGGAAATGAAGTTTTTCCGGGACGCCTCCTGTATGCGGGAGGATCTGATCCAACAGTTATTAAAACAAAAAAATTAAAGAAGCAGAGCGTTCCGAATTTCGGAACCGAAAGGAGAACCTATGAAAACCTATGACAAAGAGTACGGACACCAGACAGAAGAAATTGAAATTCCCCAGGAACTGATCTTTTGTGATGTATTTAAAATTCTGTCTGGGGATGCAAAACTGTTGTACTGCTGTATGCTGGCGGTACAACAGCAGGAAGGAAACCAGAAGACGGATGAAGACGGGAAAAGATACATCGAATACCCGATCCAGAGAATTATGAAGGAATTCCGTTGCAGTGAGCGGACCGCAATCCGCATTTTGGAAGAACTAGATTGCAAAAACGGAATCGGGCTGCTGGAAAAAAAGAGACAGGGAAGAGGATTGCCGAACCGGATCTATTTAAAGGATTTTAAGGAAGTACAGAGACAACTGGAAAGCAGGCGATAAAATGAAAAAACTTGGAAATGGAATAAAAAAGAAGATTACACAGCTTGCAGGAGCAATCAGTCTGTTTTTGCTGTATAAGCTTTGGAATGCATTATTTACCGGAAACGGATTTTGGGAGAATGCTGTACCACTGGCATTGGGAACCGGCTGCGTTTATCTGTTAATAAAAGTGATTGTGGTGCAGGAACAGCTGGAAGAGGAAGAAGACGAAAGAGAGGACTAGAAAAATATGGGAAGACTTTACTATTACGGAGAAGAAATGGAACACATACAGTTTGTGCAGATGCCAAACGAACTTATTTTTGGGAATGAATTTGTGAATTTATCCAGTGATGCAAAAATTTTATATTGTGTGCTGCGTAACCGCATGAGCCTTTCTGCCAGAAATAACTGGAAAGATGTGGAAGGCAAAGTGTATGTGATCTATTCGATCGAAGAAATCATGCGGGAGTTCCGGTGTAGTAAAGCTTCGGCTATTCGTCTTCTCGATGAATTGGATTCCAAAAACGGAATCGGGCTGCTGGAAAAGAAGAAACAAGGCTTTGGGAAACCCAACTTACTGTATGTGAGAAATTTTTTGACGGTAAAAAGGATGATTCAGGAGGGACTGACAGAGGAAGAACTGCTGAAAATGGAAACGGAAACTGTTGCAGGGAAGGAAGAAAAGGAAACCTGCCAAAACTGCAACCTGGCAGAGCATACGGAAAAAGAACGGAAAGACAGTGCCGGATGGAAGGAAAAGAAAGAAGGTTTTCTGGAAATTTTGGAGAAATTCTGGCAGGAAAAGGTGGGAACATTACAGAAGACCTGTCAGAACTGCAACCCGGAAGACGGGAAAGATCAGCCGAAACATACAGTTTCTGCAGGAGCCGTACACACAGTTCAGAACTGCCAAAACTGGCAGGAACAGAAGTATCAGAATTGCGACCTCTGGAGGAATCAGAACTGCAACCCTAGTTATACTGAGAATAATTATAATAAATATAATCATCTATCTATCCATCAAGTAGAGAAAGAAGAAAAGTATAACACAGAGTCTGGTCAGGAAAGCATGAGAGATGGATGGAGAGAACATGTATGGCAGGACAGACGGTTTCTGGAACAATTCTTCCGGAAAAAGCTGGATTATACAGCAGCGATCCATGACAATCCGGAAAATAAAACGCTGTGGGATAACTGCATCTCCCTGCTGGTACATACATGCAGCACAAAGAAACATGCAACCCACCGGATCGGGAGTGCGTGTTATACGACAGAGGAGCTGCGCTGCCAGTTTTCAAAGCTGACAGCATCCCATGTGAAATATGTTCTGGAGTGTCTGGGGAGAACTTACAGCAGGATCCGTAACATCCGGGGATATTTATTGCAGAGTCTGTATAATGCCCCGGATACCATAGATCTCTATTATGCGCAGAAAGCAGCGAGAAGTCTGTACGGAGGAATTTAAAACGTGTTCCGAAATTCGGAACAGAGGGAGAAAGCAGAAACGTAAGGAGAAGAGGATGGATCAACTGGCAACAGAAATGATGGAGTATATTTGTGATAGTATTTGTCACTACCCACACATACTGAATGGGGAAGAGTTGGAGAACAAATGCGCAGACTGCAAAATGGGACAATATGTATGTGACATTTTAGACCACCACAATAAATGCAAAGAGATCTGTAAGGGATGTATAGGTTGAAGATGGCAGTCGCTTCCGGAACTGCATCACAAATAAAAAAAGCACAGACAATCGTCTGCGCCGAACAAAAATAAAGGTGCTTTCTAGTTACCATTACTTTTAGTTACGCAGACAAGTATAGCACATCTATCTCAATCTATTAATAGGGGATGTGCGAAATAAGCAGGTGAAAGGAGCCGTTCCGAAATTCGGAACAAAAGGAGGAAAAATGGATATTACACTGAAATTATTTTTTGAGATCAAAGACGCAGAATTATTTGGCGGGATCGGAAAAGCCGGTTATATTGAGTCAAGCATGGAAATCTCCGGAGAGCATCTGGAACAAGTGAACCTGCGGCAGTATGCAGAAGAGCAGAGAAAAGGAATTGCACAGATGTGCGGAGTAATGGAAGCGAAGGTTGGAATCATTCCGGAAGGACGATATAAAATCTGCGTGGAAGAAGAGGATAGAACTTCTGTTATGGTGAAGGTAGTGCAGCGAGAAGAAACAGTGATTCAGAAGCCGTTGGATACAATATGCCAGCATTGTGGGAAGCCCGCACAAAAGGGAGAACGATTCTGTGCAGGATGTGGGCATAGCTTATCCCAGGAGAAGACGGCGGGGAGGTGTAGGGCAGAAAATACATGTGGATGGGAATGCTGCTGTATGGAATGCAGGGAAAAAGAAGATTGCACTGTCCGGTGCCGGGGATCGCGTGGCAAATGGAAATGTCCGGAAGAATGCCGCTACTATACAAAAATGAATGTATTTGAGAAGATGGTTGAAGAAATAGAAGAAGTGTTTAAAGAAAACACGGAAAATATAGAGGATGCAAATGGAGTACATCACTTTGTAATAGACAGTTTTACTGCCAGATTATTAGCGAAAAAGATTATACATGACTATGGTTTAAAACTTTGTTCCGAAATTCGGAACGAGAAAAATTAAGGAGAGGATTTTTATGAATAAAGTAATCTTGTTAGGAAGAATTGTAAATGATCCGGAAGTACATTATCCGGAAGGTGGAAATACAGTCGCAGTAGCCAGATACCGTCTGGCAGTCAACCGGAGATACCATAAGGATGGAGAGGCAGAAGCCGACTTTATCACTTGTGTGGCATTTGGGAAAAATGCGGAAGTGGCACAGAAGTATTTCAAAAAGGGGTTAAAAATTTCTGTATCGGGAAGAATCCGGACAGGCAGTTATACAAACAGTGAAGGAAGGAAAGTTTATACAACAGAAGTTTATATCGAAGAACAGGAGTTTGCAGAGAGTAAAAAGTCAGGACAGTGTTCAGAGCTGTCTTGCGATGAAGCAATCCCGGATGATATTGATCAGGGGCTTCCGTGGGAAGCCTAAAGTGATTTGTTCCGGAATTCGGAACAGAAAGGAAAGGTGAGAGAATGCAGTACCGCATCGAATATGAATCTGAAATATGTTGCAGTTATGCAGAAAGCAGAAAAGCATTGATCAAGTATCTGAAGCACCAGGAAAAGAGAAGAATCACCGATATCAGAAAAGTCCATAAAAATGGGATATCTGAGTCTGTCATGGACATTTACCAGAAATATATTACCAGATAGGGGAAAGGAAGTGAAAGAATGCAGCAACAAAGAGAGAGAAAACAAGTAAAGTCAGATCAGGAGAAACACTATGCGGAACTGGAAAAATGTACCGTATCAGGCAGTGCATGGGAGACGTTCAAACGTCCGGCTTATGGAAAAAGGAACTGTTCCGAAATTCGGAACAAAAAATAAAAAATGAAATATGGAGGATCATCAGATGGAAGAAAAGATTTATACAAGTGAAGAATTAAAGCAGCTGATTGAAAAACTGCAGGAAAATGAAATACTGGAGGTGACGTTTGTTGGAGAAGAATAAAGAACTGGAAATTGTCAGGGTAAAGATGGTCACAGACAAAAAAATGTACAGTGAGTATCCATTGACTTCGCCGGAAGCGGTCTGCAGGTTTGTTTCAAAAGAACTGGCAGATTATGACAGAGAAGTGATGTGTGTGCTAAACTGCAGCACCAAAGGGCAGGTACTGAATATGAATGTAGTCAGCATGGGAACGATTGACACCTGCCTGGTAACGGGAAGGGAATTGTTTAAGAGTGCAATCCTCTCCAATGCAGCCAGTGTCATTCTTGTACATAATCATCCAAGCGGAGATTACCACCCAAGCAGGGAAGATCAAATGATTACTGAAAAAATGAGTGCCGGAGGGAAGATACTGGGAATTGATGTTCTGGATCACATCATTGTAGCCGGAAATTCCGGGAAATATTACTCCATGCGGGCACATGGGGATCTGGACGGACTTGGAGAGCAGCTTTTAAGAGCAGGAGAAGTAATTGGAGAACCTCTGGTAAAAAAAGAGCAGCATGTACTTCATAGGAGTATTTAGAAAAGACGTTCCGGGAAATACAGCCGGAACGTCAAAATAAAAGGAAATGGATAGTCAGATGCGGTAGAAAGCCAGTGTATCAGCCATCGTGTTTATAGTCTTTTCCAGTTTGCGTATTCCTAAAAAATCTCCGACCATTACAAAAGCGCCGATCAGATATGCAATCTGAAGGATCAGTCCAAGGGTAATGACAAAGAAGATTATAGAAAATACGATTACAAAAACTGGTACATGACGCAGAAAACGGAATACTCTTCGGATTCCAAAGAAGAATCCAATCGTTGCAATACATGGGAGCAGTCCAAGAAGGAGTAAAAGAACTGCCAGTATTACTGAATCATTGCAATAGACAACAAGCCCTGAGAAAATCACTCCCGGACGAAGATCAGAGAGAGTCAGGTGGTATTCCTCCATGAGAGAGCTAAACATAAGCATGTAACCAATAACAGCAAGAAGAACTCCTAACACAAAACAGACGATCACAGCCGTTTTTTCATGGCTGAGGCGGCTGATCAGAGAGCCGTATTCTGACTTAAAACAGTTTGGACATAAGTGTCTTCCGTCCGGAGTAGGAAGGGAGCACTGCTCGCAGGTAAAGGAACCGCAGACCGGACAGCGTGCTACGATGTTCGTATTGTGATGCCAGCGACACATGGGAGTGGCAACTGGCGGAGGCGAAACTGGTGAGTAATTGTTTGGTATCATGGCAGAAATCCTTTCTTTTTCAGTAGTATGGAATATCTGGATTAGTAATTCCGAAGTAAGAATACCATATTTTGGACAGAATTGGAAAGTATTTTCAGAAAAGGAACTTAGAGAAAATAGGAGATAAGACAAAATGAGAAAACACTTTCAGGAAAGTATTATGTTTTTTGCATTTCAGGAACGTAAGAAGAGAAAATTTGAGAAGTACCTGAAAGAGACAGAAACACTGGCAAAGTTAAATTCAGATGCGTTATCCTTTGAATATATTCAGGTCAAAACAGCATATGAACACAAGAAAAACGTGTTTGGGATATTTGCAGTCGCTTTCCTTATTTCTATCTGGATGGGGATATGGAAAGAACTTCTGTTCTTGATGGGAAAGGCAGCGTATTATTTTATGACTTTTCATGGAAAAGAAAGTGAGTGGATCGGAATGATGGTATATCTGCTGGCGCTGATAGTCATAATTTTCACTGTATTTTTTATTGTGATCTTATGGAAATATTTACAGGGGATCAGGAAACTTTATGAACGAATCTTAATGCTGGAAGAAATACAGAGAAAACAGAAGGGGAAAAGGAAAACGGGGAATGCAGGGTAGCCCAAAGTAACCTAAAGTAACCTAGAAAACGCATTGACACTATGCTATACTATAATTACCAGAAGTGGAAGTAAAGAGATAAGAATGAGAGGCGGAGCAATGGAGCGAAAGGAATATTATGAGATCAATTTACCACCATACCTCCAGCATGATCTGGATGCTATGAAAGAGGGAAAATCCCCCTATGACTGCCTTTGGGGAGAATTATACGGTTCGATTAATTCTGCCTTTGTGGATGGGGACATTACAGAAGAGCAGGCATGGTATTTAAGGGAAACGTATTTAAATATGGAAAGGGGATAAAAAGAACTGGAAACAGTCGGTTCCAACATGGAAGGGTAGCCTAAAGTAACCTAGAAAACACATTGACACTATGTTATACTATAATTACCAGAAGTGGAAGTAAAAGAGAGAACAGAGGAGGAAAGCAAATGGCAGTTGCAACAAAATATGAAGAATGGATGGAGCCGGGCGAAATCACCGAAGAGATGACGATCGAATGGTATGGGGAGGAACATGCCAGAGCGATTCTGGTTTCCGAAATTGATCGACAGACGGTGGAGCTGTCAGAAGAGGAAGCATTCGCTATCTTCGAGTCGCTGATGGAGGGAAATCCTCTGGAAGTTTTAAGAAATCTCCGAAAAGAAGGAAAGCTTTCTGTGGAGGCGTTGGAAGAACTGGAAGAGTATGAGGAAGAGTACCGGGAAACACATGGGGAATAGAAAAAGAATGAATCACAAAGTCACTGACCTGACAAAAGAACAGAATGCGTACTTTTCAGAAAAACTAAAACTGGATGTCCGGATCTTAGAAATCCTGAGCATGTGCAATACCGTTCTGCCGGCAGTTATTGTATTGCTAAAGAAAGAGGAACTGATCACAAGACTCTCTACAGTTTCACTATGGGGGATCTTCCCACTGTTCCTGCTCCTTATCGCATATCTATTTGCCGTGGCTACACTCTGTCAGTGCATCCGGATTCGGCGGGCAATCAAAGGGCAAAAAAACTTATATCCGCATGGAAACTTCTATATCGGAAGGATTCAGGATCGATACCAGAGAAGAGGGAAAAACCGTAGGATTGTACAGAGAAGAATCAAAGAGTGGAGAGAACCGGTATTTTATTACTTAAACATAGATACCGCGACAAGACGGATCCGTGTAAGGATTTCCAAACAAGAATATATTTTTATGGAGGCTGGAACCATAGGGGATTCTGTGCTGCTTGGAGTGTTTGCATGTGGGTTCCTAAAAGTAGTCTGTCCACTTCCAGAAAGCGAAAAGTATTTCTAAAAAGCAGTCACAATTCTTGTAAAAATCAGAAAAAAACATTATAATAGTACACGAATAGTGTGTGCGTGAAAAATTGGAAATGAAAGGTTCATAGAAGAAAGGAAAGAGAGAAATGAGAAAGAGTATGAAGAAAAGAATGTTCGCCTTACTGGCAACCGCAGCACTTACGATTGGAACAATGGGTATGTCCGTATCAGCGAAAAATGCAGATGATTTTTCGGACGTAAAGCCAGGCTACTGGTACTACGATGTAGTCAAGGACGTTGCCGAAAAGGAATTGATGACTGGAATGAACGACAGTTATTTCGGTGCGACAGAGCTGCTTGCAAGATCCCATGTAGCATGTGTGCTTTACCGGATGGACGGCTCGCCACAGACTGGATACCAGTGGCTGTATCCGGATGTTGCAGAGGGGCAGTTCTATTCTGAAGCAGTGACCTGGGCAAATCAGACGGGTGTGATCACCGGATATTCAAATGGAACATTTGGACCGGCAGATCAGATCACAAGGGAACAGTTAGTCACCATCATGTACCGCTATGCAAAAGCAGAGGGAAGAGAAAATGTTTCAGAAAAGGTATCTTTAGACGGTTATGCAGACGGAGGAAATGTCAGTGCGTTTGCCACGGAAGCGATGCAGTGGGCAGTGGCAACCGGAGTGATCAAAGGGGAAGGAAACAGCGGACTGTTAAATCCGCAGGGGAATGTTTCCCGAGCAGTCTGCGCAGCAATCATTTCCCGGTTTGCAGGAGAGGGAACTGGTCAGCAGTGCCAGCACAACTGGGTATATCACGAGGAGCAGGGACATGAAGAAACATACACCGTAAAAGAAGAGGTCTATGAGCCATGGGAATGTTGCAATGTATGCGGTGCTGACTGTACCGCTGATCCATCAGGGCATATGAAAGCGCATGCATTAGCAGGAGAAGGTGGCGGAAGGCATACAGAATATTATAAAACCAAAGAAGTCACAAAAACGAGATGGGTGGTAGATGTTCAGGCATACACAGACTGTTCCAAATGTGGTGCGAGACAGTAGCAGATAGGAAAGGGCAGTTTGGATGCAGTGTTAAAAAGAGCCAGTCAGAACCAACCTATCCGAAAAAACGTTTCATAGAGTTATAGCGGAAGATAGGCATTCCATCAAGGGGTGTCTTTCTTCTTTTTCAAAAGGGAATGATCAAAGTTTGCTGCCATAGGGTAGCCTAAAGTAACCTAGAAAACGCATTGATACTATGCTATACTATTATTAGCAAAAAAGGATGAAGCAATAGGAGAAAGGGGAAAAAGAAAACGTATGAGGAAAAGAATGTTCGCCTTACTGGCAACCGCAGCACTTACGATTGGAACAATGGGTATGTCCGTATCAGCGAAAAATGCAGATGATTTTTCGGACGTAAAGCCAGGCTACTGGTACTACGATGTAGTCAAGGACGTTGCCGAAAAGGAATTGATGACTGGAATGAACGACAGTTATTTCGGTGCGACAGAGCTGCTTGCAAGATCCCATGTAGCATGTGTGCTTTACCGGATGGACGGCTCGCCACAGACTGGATACCAGTGGCTGTATCCGGATGTTGCAGAGGGGCAGTTCTATTCTGAAGCAGTGACCTGGGCAAATCAGACGGGTGTGATCACCGGATATTCAAATGGAACATTTGGACCGGCAGATCAGATCACAAGGGAACAGTTAGTCACCATCATGTACCGCTATGCAAAAGCAGAGGGAAGAGAAAATGTTTCAGAAAAGGTATCTTTAGACGGTTATGCAGACGGAGGAAATGTCAGTGCGTTTGCCACGGAAGCGATGCAGTGGGCAGTGGCAACCGGAGTGATCAAAGGGGAAGGAAACAGCGGACTGTTAAATCCGCAGGGGAATGTTTCCCGAGCAGTCTGCGCAGCAATCATTTCCCGGTTTGCAGAAGAGGGAACTGGTCAGCAGTGCCAGCACAACTGGGTATATCATGAGGAGCAGGGACATGAAGAAACATACACCGTAAAAGAAGAGGTCTATGATCCGTGGGAGTGCTGCAATGTATGCAAAGCTGACTGTACAGATGATCCAGCAGGGCATGTAAAGGAACACATGTTAAATGGTGAGGGAGGAAGAACACATACGGAATTTTATAAAACAAAAGAAGTCACAAAAACGAGATGGGTGGTAGATATTCCTGCATACACAGATTGTTCCAAATGCGGGGCAAGACAGTAATAGGCGGGAAAGGAAAGTTTTGATGAAGTATTAAAATCGTGCTTAGAACTATCCTATCAGAAAAGACACCTTATAGAGATTGGGTGAAATATAGCAGAGGAAAGGCATTCCATCAGGGGATGTCTTTTTTCTTCTGCAAGAGGAACTGATAAAAGTTCAGTACCATAGGGTAGCCCAAAGTAACCTAAAGTAACCTAGAAAACACATTGACACTATGTTATACTATAATTGCCAGAAGTAGATCAGGAAGGATCTCTGGCAAAATGAAAAAAGAAATCAGAGAGCAGAAGAAAGACATTCCGTTTGGGGTGTCTTTTTTTGCATCCTCAAAAACAGAAAAACGGTGAAAGGGGGGAAGGAAGATGAGACGTTATCGGAACCAGATACGGATTTCCGATTCCAGTTAGACGGAAACCATGAAAAGACGTATGCAGCGTCTTTTTTTGTAGCAAAAAATCAAAAAGGAGGAAAGCGCAGATGAAGAGAAAGAAGCGTCTTTTTGTATGGATTCTGGCAGCTATGCTACTATTTAGCCAGCTGCTGGTCTATGCGGCAGAACCAGGGCGCGAAAAGGAAACGGGCAGAGTGGAAGAAAGGACACAGACGAAAAAAACAGACCAGAAAGAAAAGCCGGAGCAGGAAGAGCCAATACAGAAAGAAAAAACAGAGCAGGAAGAAACGGGGGAGAAGAGACAGCCAAAGGATTCCACTACCGAAAAAAGGGAAGAAGACCGGGAAGTAGAGGAACCGGATTTTCCTCTGGGAAAAGACTGTAAGGGAGAAGTCATTGGAACTGCGGTCGCAGAAGACGGGGCTTCCCTTTATTCCACTCCGGGAAGTATGGCAACCATTACACCGGGAACGGATCATGCCTATGGAAGCTGGGCTACCTGCGAATTTTCCATTGCAACTGAAACGGGAACACATATGGGGTACTGTGCGGAGCCAAACAGTCCAACCCCATCCGGGGAATATCGGGTATCGGTACTGAATCATGATACGATTAAGTCCTTACTGCTATTGGCGCCGGGATCCGAACTGTATAGCGAGAAGTTCTGGAACTCCTTTGGATTTAATCCGGCAACTGGTGGAGTAGATGGAAAAAATGATGCATTTTCTCTGGCACATGCCTGTATCGGGTATGCGTATAATGGGTCTACTACGGGATTATCTGAGGTTGATGTGCAGGAAATCCGCCAGTATATCGCGGAGGCGGAGGCAATGCGTTCCAATCCTCAGTTTCCAAACTATACCGTTTATATTGCATATAATGACCAGCAAGACATTGTCTGGCTGGAAAAAAACCAGCAGGGAAGGCTGAAACTGAAAAAGTCTTCTGCCAATCCGGAGATTACCAATGGAAGTAGTTGTTATAGCCTGGCTGGGGCAAAATATGGAGTTTTTTCCGATGAAGGCTGTAGTCAGGGAGTAGGGGAACTGGTCACGGATGAGGCTGGAGATACCCCGGAACTGGTACTGCAGGCGGGGACGTATTACTGCGAGGAACTGGAAGCACCAAAAGGCTATGCGCTGGATCAAACGGTACATAAGGTAGAGGTCACTGCAAACCAGACTGCAGAACTGAAAGTAACAGACGTTCCCCAGATGGACCCGGTCGGAGTGCTGCTTGGAAAAGTGGATCAGGAAACCAACCAGAACAAGCCGCAGGGAAGCGCTTCCCTGGAGGGAGCAGAGTTCACTATGAAATGTTATGCAGTGGATCCGTCGACCAATGGTGGGCAGGATCCGGCGGAGCAGGGACATCAGCCGAAACGTGCATGGGTTTTTAGAACAGATAAAGATGGATTTTGCGAATATAGTACACAGTTTTTTGTCAGAGGAGATGAATTGTATTTGTCCCCAGGTGGAGTACCATCACTTCCGATGGGGGTAGTGACACTTCAGGAAACAAAAGCTCCGGAAGGCTATCTTTTGAATCCGACTGTATATGTAATTCCTATTACAAGTGAAAACAACGGAAGTGAGTTTGTTTACACTTATAATGCCCCAACCATTCCAGAATCCATTCTGTCACTGGAAATTATTAAGAAAGAGAAAGGCATCGACCGTCCGATCCCGGGAGTGGTATTTACCCATACGGATCCGGATGGGAAGAAGACGGATGTGACAACAAATGAGAAAGGCAGCGTGACCTTAAAAGGGATGAGTCGTGGAACGCATACCATTCAGGAAAAATCTGTGCCGGCAGGCTATACCAAGAATCCTGGTGTGGTGAAATTCAAGGTGGATGAAAACAACAAGATCACAGAGGTGGGAAACACGTCCACGGAAGCATCCGGAAAAATGATTCTGACCCTGAAGCCGGACGGTACGGCGCAGCTTTCGGTGGAAGACATACTTGCTCCTTACCGTCTGTTGCTCCATAAGGAGAATGACAAGGGCAAATTGCTGGAAGGGGCAGAGTTTACGCTGTATGCAGACCGGGAATGCAAAAAGGAGCTGCAGAGGCAGGTCACGGACACAAAAGGGACACTGGCATTTCCAAACCTGCAGGTCAATACCAAATATTACCTGAAGGAAACAAAAGCGCCAGAAGGATACCGGATCCCGGTAGGGGCAGACGGTGCTCCAGTCGTTTACGAGATCTACACAAAGAGTAATCCAGTCACAGGTTCCTTTGAATATTATGTCAATGGAACAAAACACACGGAAACTAGCGGGGATTTTGCAATTACCGGAACGAAACAAGACCGGGAGGTCAATCTGAAGGTGGTAAATATCATTGGACTTCAGATGCCGGAAACCGGATCCACCGGAACACTTTTGCTGCTTCTTATCGGAGCGGGATGTCTGGGAGTTGCAGTGTACCAGTACCGGAAAGGGGGAAAGAAACATGAGAAGGAATAGGGGCGCTTTTCTGGCAGGCGCTTTGCTGTTAGCGGTATCATCTGGAATATTCAGGCAGGAAATGTCTGTTTTTGCTGCGAAGGAAGAAACCGTGACGGAACAGCGGGAAGACGTGCCGGAAGCAGAAGAAGACAAAGAGGAAACAGGAGACCGGGAAGAACGAAAAGGAGAAACCCACGGAGGAACCATTTCTTTTGGGAACGGCAAGGCAAGCATTACCATTCAGGGGAAGGAAGGGCAGTCCTTAGTCGGAAAGCATTTCTATGTATACCAGCTTTTCTTTGCAGAAAATGCCAAAGGCGGGGAATCCATTAATTACACGTTCCATCCGAAATATCAGGAAGCAGTCAAAACTGTAGTAGCAAAAGGACTCACAGAAAGCGGCAAGCCGACTACGGCAGAAAAAGTGACAGAATATATGGCAGTGGACTACATCCAGTCCTTAAATTCTTACAAAGTAGAAGGGGCAACCACTCCGCAGGAGCTGGAAGGCAGTTACAGCCAGTTCCGCTACTTTGTAGAATCTCTGCGGGATGAATTGGAGAAAAGGAAGATCGTGGGAGACGAAGTGTCGGTTACAAACACACGGGCAGACAATTCCATCCGTATCGAAGGACTGGCGTATGGGTATTATCTTGTGGATGAAGTGACAAGAGTCCAGGGAACCCATGCGGCAGGAAGTCTCTGCATGGTCAGCACGGCAAATCCGGCAACCGAAATCCAGGTCAAGTCTGATTATCCGATTGTGATCAAGAAGATTGACGAAGACGATCAAAATGAGCACATCAAGGATCCGGATGGCTGGAACGATATCGGGGACTATGAGATCGGACAGACCGTTCCGTTTAAATATGAATCCAATATCCCGAACATGAACGGTTACAAGACGTATTATTATGCATGGCACGACCAGATGGATCCGGCGCTGACTTTTCAAAAAGACAGCGTAAAGATCACGATCTCCAATACGGAAGGAAAGAAGTATACGCTAAAAAATGAAGAGTTTCAGATTAAAATGCCTTCCGCCAAGGGCGAGACCTTTGAAGTAATTGTAAAGGACATCAAAGCACTCGTAGACAGAGAATTCCCAAATTTTAATGAGAAGAACGAAAATGTCTATGGACAGAAGGTGCTTCTGCGGTACGATGCCATGCTAAATGACAAGGCAGCAAATGATACCGGACGTCCGGGGTTTGAAAATGATGTCCGTCTGGAGTTCTCCAATGATCCGGACAGCAACGGAGGCGGAAGCACCGGCTATACGCCGTGGGACACAGTGGTGTGCTTCACCTACCGCTTAGACCTTGTAAAAGTCAATGACCATGACAGAACGTTAGCCGGGGCAAAATTCCGTCTGTACAGTGATGAGGCATGTAAGAATGAAGTGTACGTCAAAGAGGCTCAGAATGGCTATCATGTGATCAACCGGGATCTGCTTGGAGGCACAGACCATACTGGAGGAACAAAACCAAAAGAAGCCGTAGAAATGATCACAGATTCGAGAGGGGAACTTTCCATTATTGGTCTGGATCAGGGCACATATTACCTGAAGGAAACAAAGGCTCCGGACGGCTACCGTCTGTTAAAAGATCCGGTTGTGCTGAATGTGACGCCAACTTATACCGACAAGCGGGATGAGTATGTGAAAGGCGAGGGAGCCACAGAGGAAACCCTGCAGAAGCTGGAAGCGACTGCACATATCAAAAGTTTCTATGATGGAAACATACTTACCCAGGATCAAAAACTGGAGACGGATACCGGGGACGGCAGCGCCAATCTGACGGTGGTAAACCGGGTGGGAAGTAAACTGCCGGTAACCGGAACTCCTGCAGTGGCAGCACTTCTTCTGACCGGATGTGGATGTATGCTGATCAGTCTTGCCGTGGTGAAAAAGAAAGGAACGAAGAAAGAATGATACAAAGCCGCACAGGGATCCGGCTTCTGTTTGTCACTGGATTTTTGTGCTGCTGTCTGCCCCTGCTGTTACATCTGTACAATGAGAAGGAACAGCAGAAAGCAGTTGCCACGTACCAGAAGACAGTCAAGGAGAAAAAGGACACTTCCGCGGAAGAGAGAAAGGAAGCAGAAGACTACAACAGCCTTCTGTTCCAGACGCAGGGACTCCAGGTGGAAGGAAAGGACAAAGAAAAATTAAGTGAAGCATCTTATGGGAAGCTGTTAAATCCGACCGAGACAGGCATTATGGGAAGCCTGGACATTCCGAAAATCGGTGCAGAGCTTCCCATTTATCATGGAACAGAAGAGGAAGTGCTCTCAAAAGGGATCGGGCATCTCCCGGGAAGCAGTCTCCCGGTGGGCGGAAAGAGTACGCACAGCGTACTGACCGGACACCGGGGGCTTCCCCAGTCCAAATTGCTGACCAGACTGGATGAAATGGAGAAAGGGGATTACTTCTTTCTCCATGTGCAGGGAGAAACGATGGCATATAAAGTTACGGGGATCCAGGTCGTAAAACCGGAGGAGATCGAGGTACTGGAGATTCAGGAAGGGGAGGACTTATGCAGCATCATTACATGCACCCCTTATGGAATTAATACGCACCGGCTGATTGTGACCGGGGAACGCATCCCTTATGAAGCAAAGAAAGCAGCCACGATGGAGGAGGCGCTTCCTTCCACGAGGGAAGTGCTGTTTACCATGCTTCCGATGGCATGGCTTTTGATTCTGTTTGGATATGTATGGAAGGAAAGGAGAAAGAAAGATGAAACACCGGATAAAATCTAGCATCCTCGTACTGGCATGTCTGGTACTGGCAGGAAGCGGCAATCTGGCATATGCAAAAGGAGTGGAGGAAAGTCCGTTTCCGAAGCTGCAACAGTTGGAAGAAGGGAAAAAAGGAAGTATTACCATTCAGGTTCCGGAAGGAGAAGAGACAAAAGGACTGGAAGGAGTTCGGTTTACTGTTACCCAGATCGGGAACTTAAAAAATGGAAGTTATGAGCTTCTGCCGGAGTATGCATCGGCAGGGATTAATCTAAATGAACTGAAAAACGCAGATGAGATGGAAGCGGCTGCAGAAAAGCTGGAGGAGACACGGAAAGAGCAGGGAAAGGAAGGAACGGGGAAAACGCTGGATGCTTCTGGAAAATTGACAGAAAAAGACCTGGATGTTGGGGTATATCTGGTGTCTGCAAAGGAGACAGAGCAGTCTGACCTGGTATCTCCCACGTTGGCATCCATTCCGGCTTACCAGAACGGGGAAATGAACTATGACGTGACGATTGAACCAAAACATACGAAACGTCCGCCGGAAAAAACAGCGCCACAGACGGGGCTGTTTCCAAAAGGAGCGCTCTTGCTCTGTGCAGGAGGTTTCCTGATATGTGGTGCAGCTGTTTTGTCAGTCATCCCCCAAAGGAGAAAATCGGATGAAAAAAAGTAGATGGGTGCTCTGTATCCTCCTGCTCCTGTTTGGGTGCGGCTGTCTGTTTTTGGCAGAAAAGAAAAAGGAACCTTTTGCGGAGGCAAAAAAGAAAGGGGAAGTATTAAAGGAGATCGCAGTACCAGAGGAACCTGCAGATGCCGGGGAACGCCGGATTGATTTTGCAGCTTTAAAAAAGATCAATCCGGATATTGTGGGATGGCTTTATCTGCCGCAGATCGGTGTGGACGGACCGATCCTGACCGGGCAGACAGATGAAACTTACCTTGCACATGACTTTGAAGGGAACGCAAGTGAACTGGGGAGTATTTTTACCTTTGCGGATGCCAAATTATCGGACAGTCAGGTATATCTGTTTGCCCACAACATGGCTTCCGGACAGATGTTCGGAAGTTTAAAGAAGTTTCAGGATCCGGATTTTCAGAAGGAATATCCGGAAGGCTGTCTTTATACGCCGGAGCGCACGAAACGGTTCCGGATCACCGGATGGGAATACAAAGAAGCAGAGGATCCCTGCTTTGCTGTTCGGGAACAGAAGGATGCCGGGATCTCGTTTGTGACCTGTGTCGGATATTTTCGGACAACGAAACGGCTGGTGGTACATGCAGAAATCACGGAAGAGCAGCTGACTTTTTAAAGCAGCATATCCGAAAGCAGGAAATAGCGAAAAACAAGGGAGACAGACAACATGAGACAGAAAAAGAAACTTCTGCTTGCCGGGATCCTGTGCTGCATGTGTCTTGGCAGTGTCTGTGTGAGTATCGGAGTCCGGGGAAGATTTCCCCGGAAGATCCGGGAAGGGCAGATACGGGTGGAAGAACAGAAGAAACCGGAAAAGACCGGGAGCAAACAGAAGCACAGAGAAGAAAACAGGCAGGAAGGGGCAGCCACGGGGCAGACAGAAAGGGGTACGGAAACCGGGACAGAAAAGAACGTCCCGGATTTTCCGGTTCCAAAAACCGGGGATACCTGGTGGAAATAAAGGAGGAAATCATGGAACAGTACAGAAATGATGGGGCACTTCTGGAAACAGAGTCCTATCTGGAGAAGATGCAGAAAATCTTTCAGGAGCGGGAAGCGACTTACCAGAAGCGCAAAGCAGAATATGACGAGAGGAACCAGGAACTGGAGCAGATCCGGAAGGAATTATGGGAGCGCAGCCAGACACTGGAACGAAAAGAGGAGCAATGGAAACTGAAAGAGGAGAAACTGACGGCGCGTGAAGCTGCCCTTGCAGAGAAGGAGGCGGTACTTGAACGGCGGGAGACAGACTTTGCTGAAGAAAAAACAAAATACGAGGCACAGCTGCAGAAACAGATCCTGGAACACCAGCTGGAGCTGGAAGCGCTGCGGAATGAAAAAATGCTGGCAGAGGATGCCAGAAGGGCATATGAATACCAGACGGCACAGATGGAATGCGGGTTTGGGAAAGATACAGCTGAAAAGTGGGAAGCGGAAAGCCAGTCTCTGAAGGAAGAGCGGGCACAGCTTCAGGATACGATCTGCCAGTTGCAAACGGATATCCGGGAAGTGAAAAAAGAGAAGGCAGAAACAGAAAAAACATGTGGACAGCTGCAAAAAGAGCGGCTGCAGTTACTGGAAAAACTGATGGGGGTTGCGGGATATGATCCAGCTTTTGCGAACGCTTCCGTACCGGAAGAAACGGAAGGGAAGGATCTGAAAAAGAACGAGGAAACCTTTTCGGCTTCGTCCTGGGAACAGACAGAAAGCCGGACGGTTCCGGATATGGAGTACCGGACAGATTCCGGGGAAGGAGAAACGGAGCGTATCACCAGGCTGGGAAAGGAAGAAAGCAAACCAGAGACCCAGACTCCGAAAAGATTGCAGACGGAAGCATCTGCGGCAGAAATCTCCAGAGAGGAACTGACAGCAAACGTCCTGAAAAGCTATCTGGAAAAGCATGATCCGGCTATACAGCCAGAGATACGGCATTCCGAACGCGGGGAGCAGCTTCACATGGAGGCAAAAAACCTGACATATGTCTTTTTGTTCCAGGATGGGATCATTCAGTTTGAAGTATCTGCAAAGCGGAAAGAGAGCCGTGCCCTGAAGGAAAAACTGGAGAGGATGAACCGGGAAGTTCCGGGAATCCAGTTCCAGTATGACAAAGAAGAGGGATGCGTCTTTGCAGGCGGCTACCTGACTGCAGACATGACTCCAGGGCAGGCAATGGAACGTGTCGGGGAAGTTGCAGGGCGCTTTGCTTCCTAAACACAAAAAGACAGAAAGGAGAGCATATGTTTTACACAGTCATGGGAGTGCTGCTGTTAGGGACGGCATGTATCGGGGCGGTTCTTTTTATCTGGCAGGACATCCGGGAACGAAAAAATACCATGCCCTGGAAGAAACGTCCCCCAAAAAAAGGGTACAGTGAGGAGTTTCTTGCTTCGATCGGAAGGGCGTATGAAGCATCCGGCAGTATCCGGGGGATGCTGCAGATCCTGAAGGAGAAATATCCACGGGAAAAACGTCGGGCAGAAATGGCGCTGGCATATCTGGAACACAGCCGTTACAAGGACTATGAGACAACGCTGGACTGTTTTTCAGATGGGAGCAGTGCCTGCCAGAAAGCAGTAGAGGAAGTCTTAAAACGGGAGATCCGGAAACGGCAGGCGCTGGTCTGCCAGGAACATTAAAAACAGAAACAGGTGCTGCCACAGGCAGTAGAAACACAAATCACAGAGAAAACAACATAGAGGAGGAAATCATATGAGAAGAAGTAACTGGAAAGCAAAAGTTTTGGCACTGATCGGAATTCTGGCAGGGATCCTGGCGGGAGGAGCTGCAGCATGGGCGGCATGGAAGTATGCTGGTCCACAGTATGTGGGACTTGCATTTTTTACAGTGATGCCGCTTGTGGCAGCACTGCTGATCATGATCCTGATCCGGCTGTTTGGCAGGGATGATGATTAAGGTTTGGAAAAAAGAAAGAAAAGGAGAAAAAACAAATGAAAGTAAAACAGACTGGAACGAATGAAATACAGAAGAAGAACCGCCGGGAATTCTGGAAGAAACAGAAGAAACTGTTTCTTCTGCTTACCGTTTTTGTATTGGCAGGGGCATGGCAGATGACAGCCTTTGCAGCATCCGGAGGAGCAGGAACGGTGATCCAGGGTGGATTTAATGCAGTCTACCAGCTGATCGCAGCGATTGTATCTTCGATTGGAAGTCTCTTCCTGCTCTGGGGTGTGTTTGAATGGGCACAGTCTTTGAATACCCAGGACGGAGGCGCACAGTCCGCAGCATTTAAGCGGATCGGAAGCGGGATCGTGGCAACAGTGGCGCCGCAGATCATTCCACTGATCAATAGCGGCGGTGGAGCTACACCGTAAGGAGGGAACAAGATGCCAGCTTGGTTAGAAGAATTTATAGGCGGGTTTGTAGGGGATCTTTTTTATGGTCCCTTCTACAAACTGGCACAGATTGTGTGGGTCACGCTGATGGAATTAAGCCTGGGGGTTCTGGGAAAGACTCCCTCACAGTTTTCGCCGTCTGCCTGGAGTTATGTATCCCATACCCTGTATCCGTGGACGCTGGGAATCGGGCTGTCCATGGTCAATGTCTTTTTTATCTGCAGTTTTTTAAAAGCGGTATCCAACTTAAAGGAGCAGATCACACTGGAACTGTGCATTGAAGGGATGATCCGCCTTGTGGCGGTCAATGTGCTGTTCCAGATGGGCTTTGGCCTGATGCGGACATTCTTTTCCATGGCTTCGGCGATGGCAGGAGAGATCATAGATTTCAAGGGTCCGCCTTTGTTTACCGGGGAGGTGGATATTGGAAGCCATCTGTTCTGGTGGCTGTTTGGTCTGCTCTATTTTCTGGTGGCGCTGGTCTGCGGAATTATGATCTTTTTAACCTTGTACAGCCGTTATATCAAGCTGTATATGCTTGTCGTCTGTTTCCCGCTTGCCATGCCAAGCATGATCTCCGGAAGGGGGATTGATGAGACGGCAAAGGCATGGCTGAGAAATTTTCTTGGGAATGCCTTTGAGGTTGTGATCATTGCACTGGTCATTTCTATTTCCGGAAAGATTATCGGAGGATTCAATCTGCCGGAGGACAGTTTTGCTGACTTTTTTGACGGTTTCGGGCAGGCATTAAAGTCATTGATCTATATGATTGGAATGACCGGGGCAGTGAAAGGGGCAAATAACTTTATGAATAAGACCTTCCATCTGTAACACAAAACGGTTCCGGATTCCGGAACAAATGATACATCTCTCCGGGCAGAAAAAGTACTTCTGTTCCGGACAGCGTAAAAAGAAAGGAAAAGAGAACATGAAACTGGATCTGAATAAAGATTTCGAAAAAGCGTACCCGCAGACGTACTGGAAAGGAATGAGCATGGAAGAACTGGTTACCATCTGTCTGTTTCTTCCGGTTGTGCTGGGTGTTGCAGGAATCCTCTGGTACTACCAGAAAATCCCTCTGCAGATTGGTGTTTACCTGGGGATTTTTGCAGGACTGCCGGTGGCATTTCTGGGACTGTTTAAATACCAGGGAATGTCCGTCTGGCAGCTTTATAAAGAATGGAGTTACTGCCGGAAAACGAGAAGACTCTGTGGAGAACATGGAACGGATGGTATATGGAAAGAGCAGCTTCCATTTTCCATGGAGACAGTAACCACTCAAACCAAGGAAAGCCATAAGAGAAAAGGAGGAAAACAGCATGGCAGTCTTTAATGGGAATAAGGCATTCCGGCAGAAAAGGGCACTGTCCCAGCCGGTGGTGCCGGTACCAAAAACAGTAAAGGAAGCCTTAAATGTAGCAAAAGCCTATGAAAACGGCTGCTTCCGTCTGGAGCCAAAAAAACGGAACACATTGTATGACAGATGCTATTTATTTGAAGATGTCAATTACATTAATAAGGACAAAGGGGAAAAGCGTCTGTTTCTGTCGGAGCTGATGGATTTTTTAAACGGGATGGAAGTGCACTTTAAGATCTCTTTGTGCAACTCTTACCAGTCACTGGAAGCCTTTCTCTCTTCCGTGCGCAATGAGAAAAACAAAGAAGCCTATCCGGAGATCGCAAAAGGAATCCGGCAGTGGCAGGAAGAGGGGCTAAAGGATATGAACCCCACGGTACATACCTTACGGCTTCTGACAGTCACCTGCAGAGCAGATAATGAAACGCAGGCAGGAATCTATTTCCGGGCGCTGGAGCCTGTGCTTGAAGAAGCCTTTGAAGGATGGGGAAGCCGGGTGGAAACACTCAATGCAAAGGAACGGTTCCGGATTCTGCAGGGGATCTGCCGTCCGGGAGAAGAGACAGCAGACTTTGGAATGGAGGAGTCACTCCAGGACTGGAAGACCGATGTGCTTCCTAAAAGCATGGAATCCAAAAGTGATCATCTGGTCGCCGGGGATACGATGGTGACGGTTCTTGCAGCCACACAGTACCGGAAGTCCATCAATGCGGATACGGTTCTCCAGAGCTTCTGCAGTCTCCAGTATCCGTCCCTGATCACACTGGATTATGAGCCGGTACAGCAGGAAGTGGTCAATGACAAGCTAGTCGCAATCCAGATCAATAATGAACGGCAGATCAGCGACGAGCTGGATCAGAAGAGAAGAAACGGGCAGGTAATCTTTTCCCCATCCTACTCCAAAAAGAAGAAAAAAGAGGATATTGAAGCCTACATGGAACAGGTGGATCAGGATGATGAGAAAGGCTGCTTTCTAAATTTCCTGATTGTGGTGACCGCACCGGGAAAGGATAAAAAGGAAGGACTCCAGATTTTGACGGAACGGATGGAGGAGGTCTGTGCCATCGGACAGAAGGAAGGAATCCGTCTAGAACCGTGTATGTTCCGCCAGCTGAAGGCATTCAATACGGCGCTGCCGATCGGAGGAAGACAGGTGGATTATATGAGGTTCTTTTTAAACTCCTCCCTGGTCGTCCTGCAGCCTTACCACGCGCCGGATATTTTAGAGCCGGGCGGGAAGCTGTTGGGGATTAATAAGACCACAAAAAATTTCATCTATGGAAACCGGAAGCTGCTTCCAAATCCCCACGGAATCATCATCGGGTACTCGGGATCCGGGAAGTCCTTTTTTATCAAACTGACGGAAATTTCCCAGACACTTCTGGGAACAGAGGATGATATCCTGATTCTTGATCCTCAGAATGAGTTTGAAAGTATCTGTGAAGACTATGGAGGTGTTTATTTTGACCTGACACCCAAAAGTGGGATCTACCTGAACGGATTTGAAGTCAGCCAGGAAATCTTTAATGGGACACAGAAAATGAAAAATGAATTTGTTGCAAGGCAGAGTGAATATGCAAAGAGTCTCTGCCAGGCGATCATGCGTAACATTGAAGTAACGCAGGAACACGACACGGTGATCAGCCGCTGTACCGAGCGCATGTTTGCGCAGGTGTTTTCCTGGAAACATTTAAAGAAGCAGCCTACCCTGACCTGGCTGCGGGAAGAAATCCGGAAGGAACTGGAGCAGGCGGACAATCCACACGATGAAGCAATTATCCGTCCAATCTATAATTCCCTGGAGGAATACACTTCCGGAGCCTGCGATATGTTCGGGCATCCGACCAACATCCGTTTCCAGAATCGTCTGGTGGGGTTTGGGATGTGCAATGTCCCGGAAAATAACTGGGAGCCGGCAATGATCACCGTACTCCATTACCTGTCCGGAAGAATGAATGACAACAAAAAGCTGCAGAGGGCAACTCACCTGATCGTGGATGAGACGCAGGTGGTATCCAAAAAACCGGGGTCTGCCAAAATGCTGAACAATGCCATCGTCACATTCCGAAAATTCGGAGGGATCGTAACACTGGCAATGCAGAACGTGGTGGCGGCACTTGCCAATGAGCAGATGATCGAGATTTTTCAGAACTGCTCCTATAAGTGCTTTTTTGATCAGGGCGGTGTGGATGCCCAGAGCCTTGCGGAAATCCAGCCGTTAAGCGAAAAAGAATACCGCTTTTTAAGTAACGGAAAACCGGGGGAGGGCATCCTGATCTGGAATAAGAAAGTAGCCATGTTCAGCGCCCGCATTTCGCAGAAAAATGTACTTTATGATGCCTATACAACCAACTTTCATGAAGAGGCACAGAAAGCGGAGCAGGAAGAAAAAGAAGGGCATGATAAAGCTTTTCGGGAAACGTTGGAACATGCGGAGCAGTTTCCGGAAAGGTTTCAGGAAAGGGGCGGATACAGAACCGGAAAACCGGAGGAGGACACGGATGGGGCAGTGGAATGGCAGGCAGTTTCTGGAGCGGAAGAGGAGCGGATGATCAGACAGCTGGCAACCTTTTCGCCAGTCAGTACGGAAGATGTCATGGAGCTTTTGAAGCTGCCGAAGGAGCGGGCAGAAATCCTCTGCAGACAGATGGTAAGTAAGGGGACTTTGAGAAACTGTGGCGGACGCTATGAGGCAGTACACTAACCGGAGGAAAAGGAATGATTCGTGAGACGAAACAACGGATCGTAAGAACGATCGAAACAGAGGTACATGACAGGGAGGATTCCCTTCCGTTTTCCAGAAACCAGAGGAACAAAGCCCAAAAAGAGCGGGAACAGATCCCGGGCACAGAACGTTTGAAAACAGGGGAGACAAAGGGGCTTTCTGTTGTCTCCCCGAAAGATCCTGCCGCCTATCTTAGCCGCAGGGAAGAAAAGGAATGGAATCGTCTTTCCCCTCATGCAAAAAAGAAGTTTCAGGCAGGAAAAACTGGCGGGCAGTACCGGCAGAAAGAAAGGGAAGTGCTACGGGAGAATTTTTCCAAAGGAGTGGGATCCAGCCGTGGAAAAGAGGTTACAAAAGCAGCCTGGTATCCGGAAGGAATCCGCTTTTCAGCTACAGAAAAGCGGAAACGGCAGGCACAGAAGGAAATCGGGAATACCCGGGAAAAGAACAGAAAAAACAGAAGAAACAGCGGGAGAAAGACAGCCGGAGAAAAACAGGGAGGCGTGGAATCCGGACAACAACAGCCGGAAGCTTTGAGAGTAAAAAGCCTTCCCTTAAAGTCCGGGAGTCCGGGCAGTGAAAAAG
The DNA here is from genome assembly GCA_900546325.1 of uncultured Lachnospiraceae bacterium. Lineage (GTDB taxonomy): Bacteria > Bacillota > Clostridia > Lachnospirales > Lachnospiraceae > Faecalimonas. The sequence goes on from URCR01000013.1 coordinate 29,376, forward strand.
GGATATCACAGACTGCGCAGGAGGCTGTAAAACTTTCCGGGGAAGGGATGAAAGCGGCGGTATCCGGAGCAGAAAGTTCCAATCCTGCAGGGCTTGCTGTTAAGACAGCAAGGAAAACCGCAGATGCCTTTAGACAGTATCTGAATCAGATAAATGAAGCTGTGCAGGAGTCTGTTGCAAAACAACAGGATCAGAACGGAGATGCCAATGCAGTGGAGGAGGGACTGAAGGGGTCTGTCCGAACACTGGCGATGACGGTTATGAGTATAGCAACGATGGGACTGTCCGTGTTTGTAAATGCACTTGCCACTCTGGCTGCCATGCTCGCGGGCTCTTTTGCGGTATTATTTGGCGCGGTCGTGATCGTCTGTGCGGTTGCAGTGATCTTGTTTTCCTCGATCGCAGGGACGGAGTCACAGCCAGCCGCCGGGCAGGGGCTTCCATCATTTATTACGGAAGATATGATGCAGGCATTTTTTGAGACACAGAAGGAGAGCGGGGTTCCGGTTTCCACCGGAATTGCGCAGTTGATCGCGGAGTCTGGATTTGGGATGTATGGACCCGGAGGGGAGAGCGGGCAGGGGATGTCTTCCCTGGCGTATCTCTATAAAAATCTGTTCGGGATCAAGTATTTTTCCGGAGACCAGTATGCCAGCGGTTCAGTGGATATGACAACCGGAGAGGAAACAGAAGGAGGCGGGGTGATTACTGGAATTGGATCTTTTTCAAAGTACCCGGACTATGCTTCCTGTATCAAACAGCGCGCCTGGATGTTAGAGCGTGATCCGTATGCGAGTTTTGTAAATCCCTATCGGAATCAAAATGATGGGAAGTATACAAAGGAAGCAGCCCAGGGGTATATGCAGGGAATCCGGCTTGCCGGTTGGGCGACTTCCAGCGTCTATATTGAAACCTGCATCGGACACATGGATACCTACAACCTATATCGTTTTGATAACATGACCTACGAAGAATATAAGAAAGCAGGAAGCGGAAGTTATGACGGTGTAGAGACAGATCTGATGAAGCGGATTGCGGCGCTTGCAAGGGAAAACCAGGGTCTGTATCCATGCACACCAGACATGTGTGCAGCATGGGTAACAGGTGTTTATCAGGCGGCAGAAGCTCCGGAAATCCCGTGGGGAAATGCTATTGATATGTGGAATACTTACCAGAATACCGGGAATACCAGTATGGAAAATATTCCGCCAGGTGCGGTCGTCTGCGGAAGTGGAAGTGGGCCGATGGGAGAGCTGTATGGACATGTGGGAATTTATATCGGAAATGGATTAGTTGCAAACAATGTGGGGCGCTTTTCCATCGAAACGGTAGAGGAATGGGCAAGCTGGCAGACCGCAACCTGCCAGGGACATACCGGTTGGATCGGATGGGTGTATCCGGGAGGAGTCCCGACAAAATAGAAGAAACACCAGGAAGAAAAGAACTTAAAAAGGAGCAGAAAATGAAAAAGAAAATCATCATGATTCTGGCTGGAACTGTGCTGCTTGCAGCCGTATTTACTGGACTGTTTTTTTATCAGAAACAGACGGTTGACAGACAGAAAAACGAAGCAGAACAGCCAAAAAAGAAAACGGAAAACGGCAGTTCTTCCCGGGAAGAAAAAGAATGGGACATACCGACGAAAGAGCAGGAAACAGAAACCAGAAACAGAGAAAAAGAAAGCAGAAAAGAGGAGGGGCAGGAAGGAGAAACTTCTGAAACACTGGAGGAAGAAACCGTACCGGGCATGGAACTTTCCGGCTTCCCAAAAGAAGTGTTCAAACTGGTCGGAAAGGATCCAAAAGAACTGTCAGGACTGGTGAAGCAGTGGGCGCAGGAGAACGGATTTTCCAGTGTAACTGGCATCGAGTATGGGGAGCCTGCAGAGATTCGGTTTCGGGAGAAAAAGTGCAGTATTTCCTGCCGACTTTTGTTCGGAGAACAGGGAAACGGAATTCGTCAGGAGAACGGCACACAGCTGATCTTTTTAGATTATTTCTGGGAAGAAAATCTGTTGCAGATTCACAGATAAAAAATGAAAAAGCAGGCAGAAAGGAAGTGGAAGTTTGGATCGGGTACTACATAAGATCGGGCAGGAGTGGGAACTGTTTATGACTGAATGCAATCTGATGAGCAAGCCTGGGATCATCTCCAAAAGTGAGGAGATTACGGAAAAGAGAAAGATCTACCAGAGTCTGAAACAGCTCTGTGAGACAGAGCCGGAGTGCTGCAGAATCTTGGTGCACATGGATTTCATTCTGGAGGGAGCATACCGCTTTGTCCAGGATCAGAAACGCCCGCAGGAAACTGTGGAACACACCCTGAAAAACTGGATGGATTCCATGAAAAAGGGAATCTGCAGCATGTAAAAAAGAGCAGAAAATGTATGGGAAACAGAAAGAAAAACAGAGAGAAAAGCCTCCGAAAATTCCGGAAAAGAGAGCATGTATACAATATACTATATACAATTACTGTTATTTCAGGGGTCTTAGGGGGCTGCCCCTAACAAGAGGGAAAAATGTATACATTTTGCGTATCTTGCCAACCCTGAAAGGGTTGTATCATACGGAGGAAAAGGAACTCACAGACGGAAAACAAGGGAGTTTGTGATACAAAAGATAGCTGTTTGTGATACAGTTGTTAGCAGAAAGTGATACAAAAGGTAACAGCTGTGATACAGTTGCTACCAATTAGTGATACAAAAGGTAACAGCTGTGATACAGTTGCTACCAATCAGTGATACAAAAGGTAACAGCTGTGATACAGTTGTTACCAATCAGTGATACAAAAGGTAACAGCTGTGATACAGTTGTTACCAATTAGTGATACAAAAGGTAACAGCTGTGATACAGTTGCTAACAATTAGTCATACAAAATATATAGCTATTACTTCCGAAAATTAGGTAACCTAAAGTAACCTAGAATGTAAGGAAATAGTATGGTATAGTATAATGAGAAACAAATACGAAGGAGATGAAATTATGGTCAGAATCCAAAAAGCATTTCGACTTTCTGAGGAAGCAATTCACGCCATTGAAGAACGTGATCGAAGTAAATATCGTACCGCACAGGAGTATATAGAAGGGCTGATTTTGAACAGTGATCAGAAGACGACGATAGAAACTTTGGTCAATGAAATAGTCAGTCTTGAAAAGGGAATCGGGGATCTGAAAGAAGAACTGAAAAGGGAAAATGAAAAGCAGATACGAAGGCTGGAAGAACTGTTTGGACGCGGTCTGGCAGAGGCAGAGAGAAAAGAACAGAGACGCATTACAAGTTACCAGAGCGCACCACCGGATGAGGTGATTTAACAGCAGAAAAACAGAACAACAAGGGGGTATGGAGAGACATCAGGAGATGTCTTTTTTTCATGCTCAAAAAGAAAGTGAGGAGAAAGAAATGAGCTTAAAAGAACAACTGGAAAAGGTACAGAAAGAGTTACAAAAATTGGAAGAGCAGAAGAAGGATGCGTTAATCCGGGAGAAAGAGCTGAAGTTAAAAATCGAACTGGAGGAAACAAAAAATGAGGCAAAAAAGAACCGAAAAGTGATGGAGATTGTGGAAGAACATTTTGGAGAAGTGACAGAGGAGAACTTAAAACTTTTTCAGCGGATTATGGAAGAGCAGTCAGAACAAATAAAACGAAAAAAGGAACAGCTTACCATGTAATATGAAAATAGAAAAGCAGGTTGAGAATGATAAAAAAACAGAGGAAAAAGGAGTTTATATTAAGTCTTCGGGTATCTAAGGAAGAATATGATTTTTTACTTGCAGAGGCAGAAAAAGATTTAACGACAAATAAGCGGATAGGTGGGAAAAATTTATCTGCTTATTTAAGAAAGATTGTACTGCAAAGGATAGGATATCAAACAGATGAAAAACTTCAGAGGGAGCTTAAGGAACTGGTCTATCAGATCCGGAAAATCGGAGTGAATATCAACCAGGCAACGAAGCAGCTGAACACAGCATACCGCACGATGGAAGCTGCTGACCGTCTGGAAGAAAGCATGGAGCTGGTTAACATACAGCTCCATGAAATACGGCAGGAGTTGAAGAAACAGTATGGCAATTACAAAGATGATGAACATTAAAACACAGTCCAATTTGTACAATGCGATTGCTTACATCATGCAGGAAGAAAAAACAGAGGAATGTCTCTGGATCGGTGGGAACTCGGGGGATAGTCCGGAGGAAGTTTACCGGGTAATGATGCAGACGAAAAAGGACTGGGGAAAATTAAATGGGAGGAAGGGATACCATTTTGTGATCAGCTGGAAGCCGGGGGAATGTGACACGGAAAAAGCCTATCAGGTTCTGCAGGAATTTTGTCAGGAATATCTCGGTGGAGAGTATGACTATGTGTTTGCAGTCCACACAGATACCGACCACTGCCACGGGCATATCATCTTTAATTCCGTGAACCGGGTAACCGGTTATAAGTACCGCTATGAGCGTGGGGACTGGGAGAGATATATCCAGCCAGTCACAGATAAAATCTGCCTGAAATATAACCTACCAAAGTTGGAATATGAAAAAGAAGCACGAAAGGGAATGGCATATGTTCAGTGGAAAAACGGAGGAAAGGAAAGTTTTAAAAATCTGATCCGGACAGACATAGATTATGCGGTTTCCCATTGTGCATCCTATGATGAATTTCTGGGGATTTTGAAACACTTTGGGTATGAAATAAAGACCGGGATCACCAGACAGAATGGAAAGGAAGAGGAAGTGCTGTCTTTGAAACTTCCGGGGCAGAAACGGGCATGGCGGACGAAGGAAAAGACACTGGGGAAAGCATACACCGTGGAAGCCATCCGGGAGCGGATCGAAAATCAGAAAGAGATTTTTATCCGTCCCAGACTCCATAAATTAAAGCGGTGGGAAAGGCAGGGAAGTGGCAGCATGTACCGGATGGTCAGGAGTATCTCTGGATACCAGAAACTCCATGTGCGGGATGTGTATCAGATCCAGAACCGTTATGCAAGACACAATATCTATGCCGTAAACCAGGCGCAGATCCGGAAGAACCTGCTCCAGATCCGGAAGCTGAAGGAGGACTGCCGGTATTTGCTGTCCATGCAGATTCGTAGCAGGGAAACACTTCTGGAGCGGGAGAAAGAACTTGTGAAAGAAGAGCTGCATCTGAAGCAGAAGCAAAGGGTGCAGGAGAATGTCAAGGAACTGGAGTCATATAAAAAAATACAGCAGCTTGAGCAGGAATTAAAGCAGATCCCGGCATGGGAAGACCGGTTTGAAGAAATTTTAGATGATCTGGAAGACCTGCAGAAAGAGCTGCCCGAACCCGTGGAGGATTTAAAGGAAATCCGGGAAAAACTGGAGGGAATCCGGGAAGAAAAAAGACTGATCCGGCAGATTAAAAAGATGGACGAGGAACATAAGGGGCAGGATATGAGAGTGCTCCACCTTCCAAGTCCAAAAGAAAAAGCCAGGATACAAAAAACAGAGAAAAGAGGAAAGGTATGGAAGAAATAAAATCGTTTTCACCGGAAGAATTAAAGGCATACCAGATTCGCGCTGCCTGCTGGCAGGAGATCGACAACAATACCATTCAGAATATCCTGGAAAAAGAGATGGTATGGCGGAAACGGGAATGGCTGTATCTTTGTGCGTTAGACGGCATTACCGATGAAAAACTGGAGGAAATGATAGAATGGGAGCTTTCGGAGATCCAGGAAGAAAGGACAAATTTTCTTCAAGAAAAGTTCCAGAAACCATCTGAAGCAGAGGGCATTTCCGAGAAAAAAATTGGACAGCTACAGGAACAGCTAAGTGTTCTCCAAAAAGAAAATGAAGAGCTGGAAAATATGATCAAAACACAGGTCAATGATTTTCTTCGAAAGATAAATAAGGAGAAAGAAGTGGCAGAAAAAAAGCTCGGGAAGTTGGAAGAAAGACTGGAGGGAGAAACAGAAGCCTTACAGAAAGTGCGGGAGGAGTTGACAGCATCCCAGAAAAACTGCAGGGATGCAGAAGAAATCATTAAAAATCTGAAAGAGAAATACCGAAGCAGCAAAGCGGAGCTACAAAGATACAAGTTCCAGCAGCAAAAAGGCTTACTGCCAGTGCCAGTAGAAGCAGAAGAAACCGGATTTCTTAAGAAACTTTGGAGCCGTTGGAAACGAAAGGAAGAAGAAAAAAGATTGCATACCTTATGGGCGTTACGGGAGGCAGAAACCGAAAAATTTGTGCAGGCAGTATTCCAGGATCCAAAGATGCAGCCTGAGCAGGAAGATTATCTTCTAGAATGCCTGCAGGAAGGGGATCCGGTGGAAGAGATCCTTGTTTACGGGAAATCCTGCTTTAGCGTGGATCAGATGAAACAGCTGCGCGGCTACCATAAAAATAAGGTGCTGCAGGAACAGCAGAAAGGAAAGAAAAAATGGAGATGAAAGAGCGGTGGCAGATTGAAGCAGACATTTGTCTTGCGGAGAAACAGGAGCAGGAAGACGGCGTGTGGGCATATGGTGAAGTAACTGTGGATCAGCTATTGACATTTCAGGTGCGGGTGTTGACGTGTAAAAAAGAAAAGGGGGAAAAGACTTCTTTTGTGACTTATCCAAGAAGACAGCGAAATGGAAAGTGGGAAGATCTGGTACGTCCGGAAAAAGAACTGCGGGAAGCGGTTACCAAAGCAGTTCATCAGGCAATCCAGAACGAGATTACAAAAGATCTCCATCTTCCGGAAGTAACGGTACTGCACCTGACTAAACTTCCTGTCAGGAAAGACCAGGCGGTTCCAATTCTGGCGGTTGCAACGGTGGAAGTTTTGGGGATTACAGTTTCCGGCATTACCGTCAAGCAGGGAAGGGACGGACTTTTTTGTAACATGCCCCAGTATTACAGCGAGAAAAAAGGTTACCGGGATGTTGTACATGGCACAACAAAACGGATGCAGGAAGCAGTTTTTGAAAAAGTGCTTGCTGCCTATGAAATGGCAGGAAAAGAAAAGGAGAATACAAAATGACAAAACAGCAGCAACAGCTGGCAGAAGAATTTGTAACCTTACTGGAAACGGAACAGCTAGAGTGGAAGAAAGGATGGAGCGGAATTTCTGCCAGTCCATATAATCCGGTAACTGGCACAGTTTATCATGGAGTGAACCGTTTCCGGTTACTGTTGACTGCACAGGCACTGAGATATAACGATCCCCGCTGGTGTACGTTCCATCAGATCCAGCAAAACAACTGGAGATTAAAGAGCGGAAAGGGACAAAGCTCACGGGTGGAAATTTGGCTGCCTTATGACCGGGAATTAAAAAAATGGATTACCTGGGAAGAATTTCGCGAGCAGGGAGGAATCACAGAACGTTATCGCCTACATACCAAAACCTATCCGGTATTTAATGGACAGATGATCGAAGGAATCCCTCCTCTGGAAGTAAATGTGCAGGAGATTGATCCGGTAGAACTGGTCGATACCATTTCAGATAGTATGCAGGTTCCGATCGTCTACCATGAAACAGACCGGGCGTTTTACAGACCGTCAGAGGATCAGATCTATCTCCCAAACCGGGAACAGTTCTTTTCTACCTATGATTATGCTTCTACGGCTTTGCATGAACTGGCACATGCTACCGGGGCAGCACACCGTTTAAACCGAAAACTGACAGGAAGTACCTCTCAAGAATCTTATGCTCAGGAAGAGTTGGTTGCTGAGATTACTTCCTGTTTTTTGTCCAGCGAACTTCCGGTAAAGCAGACAGAAGAACACATCAGGAATCATCAGGCTTATGTGCAGAGCTGGATCCGGCAGATCAGGGAGAAGCCGGAAAGCCTGATTAGCGCTATTCAGGCTGCCGAGCAGGTAAGTAATTATCTGGAATACCACGGAAAAAGGATCACATGGGAAGAGTACCAGAAAAGGATGGGAGAAGTGCAAAGCAATATTCCTTCGGAGGAAAAGCTGCCAGAAAAGCATCCGCAAAGGGAAGAAAAAGAAAGGATGGATCCTATTTTGAAAGGCGTTCCGGATCTCGGAACAAATCAGAAACGGAGAATTGTAGCAGTAGAAAGTACAAAAGACTATGAGGATCCGGAGTTTACCCCGAGCAGATACAATAGCAAGGGGGACAGAAGGGAAGATTATTACAGAGTTGTCGGTATTCAGGAGGGTGGCTGGCATGTGGAACCGGTAGAGGATAAGATTTACCATTCTTACCGGGAGGCGGAAAAAGCAATCAAGGAGAATCTAGCCTGGAAGCAGGTCTCCTATGACAGACTGATTCAGGAATCCGGAAAAGAAAGAATAAAAAAACTGGAAGCCCGAGAGAAGATCCGGACAGAGGTAGAAGATCTGGAGGAAAAAATCGGGCAGCTTAAGGAGAAACAAGGCTATCTGAAACAGTTGCTGAAAGAGTATGAGGAAAATCCAAAGCTGGCGCAGGCACGGCAACAGATCCTGAAATATGAAAAGAGTATCGGGAGAACGGAAAGTCGCATGAAGGGGGCAGGAGAAGAGGAAGTCCTGGCGTATGCAAAACAATGTGAGGAGTATCTCACGTTTGGGGAATCTGTGGATAAAGTGAAAAAATTGATGGAGCAAAATGAGAAAGAGTTTCCAAGACGTGAAGTAATTCCGGTTTGTGAAACTCCGGATATTTTGCAAAAAGCAGGTTGTAGACCGCTTCCAATGCATATGAGCCAGCAGCATTTACTGGACTGTATGCATGCAAAGCAAAAGGAGAATGCACATTATCACGGACTGACCGGAGAAGAAATCAAAAAAATCCCGGAAGCGTTGGAGCATCCGGTTATTCTGGCAGAATCGATGACGAGGAAAGATACCATGATTGCCATGCTGGATTACCGGGAGCAGAATGGAAATCCGCTTCTTGTGGCAATCCGCCCGGATGGGAAAGCGCTGTATCAGGTGGAACAGATTGATTCTAATTTTATTATGAGTGTTTATGGGAAAGATCATTTCCAGAGTTTTTTTCAGAAAATACTAAAAGAAGATAAGCTGATTTTTGTAGACCAGGAAAAAGGAAAACGATTAGGCTACTTTGGGAAGGAATTAGAACAGTTAGCTTTAAAAGATAAGGAGGTTTTGAAAAAGATCTCATCACAGAACATTGGCAAGCCGAAAAGAATCGGGCGCCATCTGTAAAGTGTTCCGAATTTCGGAACAAAATGCCAGACAAAAAACAAGTCCCCCTGACTTGTCAGGGGGACAGAGCTTGCGCTAGCGCCGCTCCAATTGCGACGAGGCCACCTTGCTCCTTGTATCAAATACTATATAACACTGCGGGGCAAAAGTCAATGCAAAAAATTAGAAATATGAAAACGAAGTAATGTTCCGAATTTCGGAACGGAAAGGAACGATATGGATAACAGACGGGAAGAACAGGAAGTTTTGATGGCAATACAAAATCTAGGGAAACTTGGGGCATTTATGGATCCTTTTTTTAAGCTGACTGCGGTGGGCACGATCCTACTATTCCAGCATTTTTACAGAATGTACCGAGAGGGAAAACTAAGCAGGAAAGAGTTTCAGTCTATTCAGGAGTTTTCTAAACTGACGAAAGGAAATTTCAGTATCGAAAATGTGCCAGTGAAAAATGTACAGGAATTGGAAAAGAGTGGTCTGATCCAGAGTCTGGAAGAACGGGGAATCCGGTATCTGGCACTGCCCGATTTGAATAAAGAAGATGGATTTGTCCAGCTGGCGGTATATGGTTCGGATCAGGAAGTGTTCCGTAGTACTTACGAGAGATTTCTGATGTCCAGAATGCAGGGAGGGGAACATGATCTGCAAAGTTTAAATAACTTAACAAGCGGAAGGACAAATATTATCAGCATACCGGCGGAAGGAGAAATGCAGCTGATCCAGGAAGACTTTGCATCTCTGCAGGTCAATTATGCAGTCCTGCCGGATCTGAATGTCGGGGATGGAGAGATACAGCTAGTGGTGGCAAACACAGATCTTCCTAAGGTGGAGCATTGGTATCAGATGTATCAGGAGAAAAGGGAAAGGAAGTGGGAGATCTTAAAGTGGTAGGAATGTCAGAGTATCAGGAAACCGGGAAATTAACGGAAGAAGCATATGTGGATACCTCGTCAGAAGAATTAAAAGAGCAGCTGCAGAAATATGAAGGAAAAGAGCCGGGGGGACTGGAAAAGCAGCTGATAGAAAAAGAGGGAGCGATTAAAGATATCAATCATGAGCAGTACCTGAAATTTCATCAAGATCCAGAATACATTGAACTGACGATTAACGAGGAAACATTGGTAAAAAAATCCACATTTGCAGGAAGTCCGTCTGTGGAAAAGTATGGAATGTTCGGAAGCCGTGTACCCCAGACCTGGGGAAAAGAAGAGCTGACATTAATACTGCCGACAGAAAGAGTTTTTCTTACCGATAATGGACAGACATTTATCGGATTTGTAAAAAAAACAGAAGAGCCGTTGCTACTTGGAGCAAATGGAAAACCTTTGCCAAGAGAACGACGAATGAGTGGGAAAGAACTATATGAACGTCATTATCATACGACAAAGCGGGATTATAAACAATTAGAGCGTACAGTGAAAACGACGGGAAAACGGATTCTTTCAGATGAAGTCCCACAAATAGAAAAAATAAAAATACCGAAGATTCCGGGAAGGAGCATATAAGATGGTAAGACCAATCCAGAGAAGAAAACTGCCGTGGGGACTTTTAACTGTCTTGTTAGTTATCATGCTGATACTTGCCTACTTGCTGTCGGGACTTATGAAACTGGATGGAGTCACGCTCCTGAATTGGCAGAACAGATTTGCGGAAGTTTTGCTCCATCCGTTCCGGAACTGGTGGAATGAAAAAAGCATTGCTTTTTTGGGGATTGCTTTTTTTGCGTGGTTTGGAATTGTTACTTACCTAATGGATAACTACCGGAATCGGCAGGCAGGTGTGGAGCATGGTGCGGAGGAATGGGCGGATCTAAAGCAGATCCGCCGTACATTGACAGATAAAGATGAGACAAAAAATACGCTGATCAGTGAGAATGTAGCAGTGGCAAATGAGCGGTTATCCAATCAGAACATGCTGATTGTAGGAGGAAGTGGAAGTTATAAAACAACCTCCATTGTTACACCCAATTTGCATCTTGCAGCAATGACAAATGTTTTTCTCGATATCAAAGGGGATCTGCTGAGAAAAAATGGAAATTATCTGAGACAGCAAGGGGTTGTTGTGAAGTCTTTAAATTTTATTAACATGCTGGAATCAGACCGCTGGAATCCCTTTCATTATATCCACAGCGAAAAAGATCTGGTAAAGATTGTTACAAACCTTCAGGAGTCTGTAAAGCCTCCGGATGCGATGAAAGGAGAACCGTTCTGGGATGAGGCAACGGGACTTTATCTTATGAGCCTTTTTGCTTATGAATGGTTCCGGCAGGAAGAAGAGAAAAGGGAACATCCCAAGCACTATCAGGTTGCAACATTGCCAAGAGTGGTGGAACTTGCCAATATGGAAATGCAGCCGGGGAGCCGGGAAGACAGTACCAGACTGCAGGAAAAAATGGAAGAACTGGAGAGAAAGTATGGAAGGACATATCCTCCGGTCAGGGATTACTTTAAGTTAAAGGGTGCTGCAGAAGCAAAGGAAACGATCAGTTCTGTGATCCTGATGGTAAATGCAATGTTAAGACTCTGTGAAACACCCGAATTAAAGCGGATTTTGGAAGAGGATGATATTGATATTAAAAGTCTTGGAACCGGGGCAGATCATATTCCGGGAAAGAAAACAGCACTCTTTCTTGTGATGCCGGACAATGATCCTTCTTTTAACTTTCTAATTTCCATGTTTTATACAACGATGTATGACGTACTTTTATACACGGCTGACCATGAGTACGGAGGAAAGCTGCCGATCCATGTGAGACTGTGGGCAGATGAATTTTATGCTGGTCCGAAACCGACCAGAACAGAAGTCCTGATGGGAACAATCCGTGGAAGGAATATGTCTATCGTGCCAATCCTACAGTCGATCGCACAGGCTCAGGCACTCTTTCCGCAGAATAAATGGGAAATCTTTATCGAGAACTGTGCCGTAATGGTGTATCTGGGATCCGGACCAGGAGCGAAAAGCACACATGAGTATATTTCCAAGCTGCTCGGGGACATGACGATTGATACCAGGGATGATGGCAGGAGTTTTGGAAGTCATGGGAACTCCAATATACAGAACCGGAAAAGTGGGCGAACGCTGATGACCCCGGCAGAAGTCCGGAGAATATCAAGGAAAGACTGTTTGATTTTTATCGAAGGGCAGTATCCAATCTTTGACCGGAAAGCCATTCCTTTTCATACCAAACGGTGGCTGGAGGCAGAAAAACTTGCTGGGAAAAATGGATACAGACATCCGATAGAAGTGATTTTTGATGAAGAAACAAGAAGCTATATTACGGTACAGCAAAAAGAAAAAATAGAATTTCTGACGAAGGAAGAAAAAGAAATTTACAGGCAGCTTGCAAAAACAGATGAAAACCTCCATTACTGGGAGGTGGATGCAGATGCCTTCCTATATATGAATTTCCGCAGACCGCAGCCAACGGAGGAAGAGATTGAGCAGATCTTTCAGCAGGCAAAAAGGGAAAAGGATGCTTTACGGCAGCTTCAGAATACGGAAGAAGAACTTCCCGAAGATGTCCGGGCAATGCTGCAGCAAGAGAAACCAGATCTGTCCGGAAGCATCATAGAATGTATCGAACGGTATCAGAAGGAACTGTCAGCGGAGCAAAAGGAAATCCTGATCAACAGTCTGGTGCTGGGGCTGACCGAGAAGCAGGTAAAGAGTATGTTCTTCCTGCCAAAAGAAACGATGGAAAAATATCAGAAAGCATATCAGTTCCAGAATCTTCCGTTCCGAAATTCGGAACACTGCGAAAGAGCATAAAAAGAAAAGCTGTTCCGAATTTCGGAACAGCTAAATATGTTCTTTCAATCAATTTTTTTGGGTAGGACAAGCAGAAGAAAGGTGCTGCCTGCCCTAAAAAAAATGCTGTAATTGGAACCTAAAAGGTCCACATTTATTATATCTAAAAGTGAAATGAAAAGCAAGAAGAAAATCAAAAAAATAGTGGTGGTAGTAATAGTAATATACTTTATCGGGAGAGAGGGTAAAAATCGCGCAGGCGGTAAAAGTAACGCCACAAGGATGTTTAAAACATATCATATTTGAGGATAAAATTGTTAAAAAAGGTTGACAAATAAGCTCAATGAGCCTATAATGTAATTAACGATAAGGAACAGAAACAATAAAAAAAGAATCTAAAAAAGAAAGGAAAAAACAATATGAAAATTTTAGTAAATGGAACAGAGAAAGAATTAGAGGCAATCGGTGTAAATGGAATTGAATGGACAAACGACTTACTTGGGAATTATGATGCTCTTCATTACAACAATGACTTAGAAGAATACATTATGACGGAAGAAGAATTTGCGTGGTGGGAGCCAGTGGTTGAAACACTCAACAAGATCAATGCGTTAGAGGCAGCACTTGATGAAGAAGCAAGAGAAGAGTATGAAGCAGAATGCTGGCCATCAGATCTTGATGATGAAGTAAATGCGAAGTTGGAGTGGTTAGAAAATCATGAAGCATAAAACACAAAAATCTTGCCAAGTGTGCGGAAAGCCTTTTTATGGTTCTCAGGATTGCTTCTATTGTCCAGAATGTGCAAGGGAGAAAAAAATAGAATCAGTTGTTAAAATCAGAGTGTGCCAAGAGTGTGGTGTTGAGTTTTTTGGAGGTCCGAGAGCTAGGAGATGTCCTGATTGTGCGTACAAAGCAAAATTAGAAACATCCAGGCAACATAAGAGACGTGGCGCGCGCAGACCATTAGGAAGTATTGATAAATGCCTATGGTGTGGCGCAGAATACACGGTCATTTGTGGAAGACAGAAATATTGCTCTGATAAGTGCCAGCGTGAGGCTGTCCTTGCGTGGCAAAGAGAGCATAAGAAAGGATATAACAAGGCATCCGGGCAAGATATCAAGCATCGAACAAGACGGAAACAGCCGAAAAAGATATGTGTATATTGCGGACGAACTTTTACAAGTGATAAACCGACGAATCTGTGCTCTGAATATTGCAGAAAAGAGCAGAGGAAAATAACGCAATGCATCGCAGACATCAACCGAGGAAAAAAACGCAATATGCAAACATATATAGATAAGAGAGAAAAATACCGTAATGAGATAAAAGAAATAGCGAAAAGCAAAGAGTGATAGGAGAAAGTTTGTGGAGAACCGATTTTTGGAAGTATTTATAAACTCCGGGATGAATCAAACGGAATTTACTAAGTTTTTTAATATACCATACAGAACTGTAACGGGATGGAAAAATGGAGAACGAAGTTGCCCGGAGTATCTAATTGAATTGATGGAATATAAACTAAAAAAAGAAAAAGTCTGGAAGGAATAATCCAGACTTTTTCAAATTTTATTTCATTTTTCTATTGACTTTACGCCTATATAGGCGTATAATAAAATCATAAGATAAAGCAAAGGAGATACGAAAGATGAAAAAATATAACTTATCAGAAATTATGAAAAGAGCATGGGAAATGGTTAAAAAAGCAGGATTCGGACTCTCCGAAGCTTTAAAAAAATCATGGAAGGAAGCAAAGGAAATGAAAGAAGCAATTAAAAATGTAGTAGTTAGACACTTTGAAAGTTACAATCCAAGAAGATACAGTACACCGTGGGTTTGCTTAATGACAGAAACCGGTACTTATAACTTTTCCGAAAAAATTGGAATGTACACTGGAGAAAAAGGCGATGAGGGCGACCTAGTAATTTTTAACCCTTTAAAAGATCAGGTATATGGGTATGGTCAAAAAGATTATAGAGGGAACCACACAGAAAAATGTTGTATCAAATGGGATGGGGAAAAATTTATCGAGTGTGATAAACTCGGAAGATAATATTATTCGCAGCTGCCCTATCGGCTATACGGGGAGGAAGGGGAAGAACATGAGTTTAGGTATTGTATGGGAAGGTCTCATCAAAGCATATGACTCTTTACTAGATAAAGGAGCTAAAATTTGTCCGATTGCGCATACTTATATCACTGTTCATATCGGCGTATTGATAAATAAAAACGGGGAATTTTTATGCGCAAAGGCTCCGGACATAAAAGGGGAGCTAGTATCAGTTCCTTGCACGGTTGAATCCGGGCGCAGAACAAGTGGAGACCACCCGCATTTGCTCCACGACAATTTGTGCTATGTTGCCCCTTATGGCAAAAACAATAAACGACACAAAGCATACCTGGAACAATTGAAGGGATACGTTGAACGCAATCCAGGCGACCTATTTGCTAATGCTATATACAATTATGTAAAGACCGGAAATATCTTGAATGATTTAAAAGATATCTTACAGAATATTAAGCTTGGTATCCCAACAGAAAAAATGAACATCGCTTTTTGTGTATACGGTCTCGAAAATGAGGGAGTAGATCTTGATTGGACAGAATATTACCTATCAACTTTGCCCAAAAACGGAGTTTGCTATGCAACTGGAAATCCTGACTATATTCCATCTGGATATCCAGCCTGTATCACTTCTTCATCTGGGAAAGAAAGATTATTTTTAAAAGACTCTGGAATAGGCTATATTGCATCGCAAAAAATCATACATGCAATACAATACTTTGCTTACGCAGCCGAGAACTCCTCCCGTGTGGAAGCCGAAACACATATCAAAGATTATACAGAAGGGTGCATCTCGGAGGGAGATTTAAAAATCTGGATAGATAAGAAGTATCCTGGAAAATGGAATCATTTTATAAGCCTATTAAAATCTTGTGATTAAGTATTTTAGATAAGCATAGTAGAGAAAGAAGGTAATTAAAATGAAAAATAATTTAAGTCGTGTGAAAAATTTAAGAACATCTCTCAATATTACGCAGCAAGAACTTGCGAATCGTGCAGGTATCAACCTCCGTCAGATACAAAAATACGAATCCGGAGAATATGACATAGGGAATATGACTCTAAAAAATGCAATTGCGCTGTCAGACGCTCTAGGCTGCGATATAAAGGAGCTGCTGAAAAGTGATTGATTTGATCGGTAAAAAAATTGGTAAACTCACAGTTGTCAGAAAAACAAGCGAAATAAAAAATGGATCTATAGTGTGGGAATGCAAGTGTGATTGTGGGAAAACACGACTTGTAACATCTAGGGAATTAAACAGTGGTAGGGTAAAGAGTTGTGGTTGTCTCAGAAAAGAAAGGTATGACTTAGTCGGCGAAAGATTTGGTGAACTAACCGTCATAAAATTGGAAACACTAGGATCTCATCGGACATTCCTTTGCAGATGTGACTGCGGAAATGAAATTTCCGTGCGCGGAGACAGTCTCAGGCGTGGGAAAACAGTGAGCTGCGGATGTGCCAAAAGTAGTAAGTCAAAAATAGAGGCGCTTAAATCCGGAAGAAAATTGCAAGATCATACTTCTTCCGTCTTTTACAAAGGAACAGTATCCAAAAATAATACCACAGGATTTAATGGTGTATCTTTGGTGAATGGAAAATATCGAGCCTCTATAGGTTATAAAAATAAAATGTATTACCTGATATCTGACAGTGATATAGAGATTGCAAAAACTGTAAGAAGAGAAGCGGATGAAGCTGTAAAAAATGGAGTATTCGAAGAATGGTTGCAACAATTTAGAAATGATAATAAAACGAAATCACGGAGGTAATAAAATGCAAAGAAGTATTGTTGATTTATTTGAGGACGCACTACATTCCGAAGATTATCAATTTAAAATTTCCTTTTTGGTCGGCGGTTTGGTATCGTATGAATCGAATGATACTGCCGAAAAACAAGCTCAATCTACTGAATATCTTGAAGAAATTCTTAATTACATTAAGTCTCTCAATGAAGATGATCGCGAAAAAAGCGAATTTATCCATCATATCACAGAGACGATTGAGAGATACTTGAATTGGGAACCGTAAACCCAGTTTAAGGGAAAACTGCTAGAAGTTGATCAGATATTAAAGGGAAAAATTAGCACAACAAAATAAGTAAAAGGAAATGAGGCAGAGCTGATCATACATAAATCGCTCTGCCTTATTTATATATAAACAAAGAAAGGTTGTATTTATTATAGTTCAAGAAACAATCGTGTGATTCTTGTAAAAAACAATGTTTTTTAATAAAATACAGTAAAGAAATATATAGCTGACAAAGGACAGATTCATCACCTATGAATAACAAGGGAAAACATTTGACACTGGAAGAACGCAAGAGTATTGCAGCATTGGATGCACAAGGAAGATCTCCATATGCAATAGGAAAAATTATGAACCGAGCGAGTAATACAATCAGAAATGAATTGAGGAGGGGAACCGTTAAACAGATTATCAAGGAATACCAAGAAATAGAAATGTACTTTCCGGATACGGGAGAAAAGAATTATAAGAAAAATCGTTGTAATTCCAAAAAAAGGGGAAAGAGAGAGCAGTGCGAGTCCTTTATAAAATTTGTTGAATTTGAAGTAAAAAAAGGAAAACGATCTTTTGCTGCAGCAAGGGCAAAGGCATTGAGGCAGGGGATTTTTAAAGAATCTGAGGTTGTTAGTGTGGATACCCTTTACAGATATGCAGAAGAGGGGAAAATAAACCTGAAGGCGATAGACCTGCCGGAAAAAGTGATGAGGAAGAACAAACCTAAGAAGCATCACAGAGTAAATAAGAGACTAAAAGGAAAAAGTATTGAAGAGCGACCGAAGACGGTCAATGACAGGGAAGAGTTCGGGCACTGGGAAATTGATTGTGTAATAGGAAAGAAAAGCAAAGACAAAGCGTTACTGACATTAACAGAAAGACTTACAAGAAAAGAGATTATACGTCGGATCCCGAAAAAGAATGCAAAATCAGTACACCGTATTTTAAATCAGCTTAGGAGAGAACTGCCAGAATTTGATCGGGTATTTAAGAGTATTACAGCAGACAATGGGACAGAGTTTGCACGGCTCCACAAGTGGGGGAAGCGGGCAGGAGTGGATATCTACTATGCACATCCATATTCTTCCTGGGAAAGAGGAGCGAATGAAAATGCAAACCATCTGATCAGGCGTTTTTTCCCGAAAGGAACAGAAGCAAAAGGGCTGACTAAAAAAAGAATCGAAGAGATCGAGAACTGGATCAATACACTATATCGAAAAATACTTGGATGGAGAACATCTGAGGAATACTATAGGGAAGAATTAGAAAAACTATTTTTACAAAGTATCCCATCCACATGATAAGCAGGAAGAGGGTGGGAGGGAAAACTGAGAATTGTGCATATTGCTAAAAAAGGCGAAAAATGTAAAAAAACCTTTAAATTTTCGCCTTTTTGTGGTATAATAAATTATATCAAAAGAAAGCAAATCTAATGCAAACGCTGAATTTAACAGTGTTTGTGCACATTTCTAAATGCATAAAAAATAGTTCAAGTTATAATAAGAATCCCCGTTTTTGCAGAAACTAAAAAGTGTCAAGAAAAAATACTTGACACCACATTTTTTTTGTTATATGATACCAAAGGTGATAAAAATGAATGAGATCTTAGAACAGGCATTGCTGTATGATTTTTATGGAGAGCTTTTGACGGCACATCAGAAAAATATATATGAGCAGTTCGTGCTGGAGGACTTATCTTTGAGTGAAATCGCAGAAGATGCAGGAATCAGCAGACAGGGCGTACACGATTTGATCAAACGGTGTAACAGGACACTGGAGGGATATGAGTCGAAGCTCCATCTTGTAGAGAGATTTCTTTCCATTAAGGAAAAAGTTCACCGCATGAATACATTGTTAGAAGAGCAAGAGAAGATTGGCACGGAAGAGCTGATCCGAGAGATTAAAGGGATTTCTTCGGAGATCTTAGAGGAGTTGTAGTATGGCATTTGACAGTTTAACTGAAAAACTTCAAAATGTATTTAAGAACCTGAGAAGCAAGGGGCGTCTGACAGAGGAGGATGTCAAGCTTGCACTGCGGGAAGTAAAGATGGCGCTTTTAGAGGCGGATGTCAACTTCAAAGTTGTCAAAGGGTTTGTAAAAGATGTGCAGGAGCGTGCAGTCGGTCAGGACGTGATGAACGGTCTGAATCCGGGACAGATGGTGATCAAGATCGTAAATGAAGAATTGATCCGTCTGATGGGATCGGAGAGGACTGAGATCCAGCTGCAGCCGGGACAGGCGACTACCGTCATTATGATGGCTGGTCTTCAGGGAGCCGGTAAGACGACGACAACGGCGAAGATTGCAGGAAAGCTGAAGCTGAAAGGAAAGAAGCCGCTTCTTGTTGCGTGTGACGTATATCGTCCGGCAGCGATCAAGCAGTTACAGGTGAACGGTGAGAAGCAGGGCGTGGAAGTATTCTCCATGGGTGAGAATCACAAGCCGGTCAATATCGCCAAGGCAGCGATGGAACATGCTGCAAAAAATGGAAACAATGTCGTGATCCTCGATACGGCAGGACGTCTTCACATTGATGAGGAGATGATGGAAGAACTTCAGGAAATTAAGGAACATGTGGAAGTTCATCAGACAATCCTTGTGGTCGATGCGATGACAGGTCAGGATGCAGTCAACGTAGCCAATGATTTCAATCAGAAGATCGGAATCGACGGTGTTATCGTGACGAAGCTTGACGGAGATACAAGGGGCGGTGCTGCACTTTCTATCCGGGCAGTGACAGGAAAGCCGATTCTCTATGTCGGAATGGGTGAGAAACTTTCCGATCTGGAGCAGTTTTATCCGGATCGTATGGCATCCCGCATTCTTGGGATGGGAGATGTGCTCAGCCTGATCGAGAAGGTCGGAGAAGACATTGACGAAGACAAAGCAAGAGAGATGGGCAAGAAGATTAAGAAAGCCCAGTTTGATTTTGAAGACTATCTGGAGAGTATGAATCAGATGAAGAAGATGGGCGGTCTGTCCAGTATCCTCAGTATGATGCCGGGAATGAACATGGCACAGATGAAGGGATTTGATTCTGAGGAAGGCGAGAAGAAGATGGCGCAGATGGAAGCGATCATTTATTCCATGACTGTGAAAGAACGCCGGAATCCAGAGATTTTAAACCCATCAAGGAAGCACAGGATTGCGAAGGGCGCGGGGGTAGACATCAGTGAAGTCAACCGTATGATCAAGCAGTTTGAACAGTCCAAGAAGATGATGAAGCAGCTTCCGAATTTAATGGGCGGCAAAGGTGGTAAAAAAGGCAGATTCAAGCTTCCTTTTTAACACATAGATAACAAATTTTAAGAGAAAGATGAAGAGGTGAATGAAATGGCAGTAAAAATCAGATTAAAAAGAATGGGACAGAAGAAAGCACCATTTTATAGAATCGTTGTAGCAGATGCAAGATCTCCAAGAGACGGAAGATTTATCGAGGAAATCGGAACATATGATCCGAATCAGGAGCCAAGCGCTTTCAAAGTAGACGAGGAAGCAGCTAAAAAATGGTTAAACAACGGAGCTCAGCCAACAGAAGTAGTTGGAAAGATTTTCAAAGCAGCTGGAATCGAAAAATAATCTGAGCCGCGGAGGTGCGCGTGATGAAAGAATTAGTCGAAGTAATTGCGAAAGCATTAGTAGATGATCCGAGCGGTGTTGTAGTTACAGAGAAGACAGAGGGAAAGACAACTGTGATCGAGTTACATGTTTCTGATGCAGATATGGGAAAAGTAATTGGAAAGCAGGGAAGAATTGCAAAGGCGATCCGTTCTGTTGTAAAGGCAGCAGCTGCGAAGGAAGACAAGAAAGTAGTTGTAGATATCGCTCAGTAGAGCGGTATCTATTTTTTTAAAAGGATTCATTGGAAGCAGGAAAGGAGCGTCTGCCGGGCAGGTAAAGAAAGCACAGGCAGAGAAAGATCTTATGGAACAACAATTTCAGGTCGGAGTGATCTCGAGCACGCATGGTGTCAGGGGAGAAGTAAAAGTATTTCCTACCACAGATGATGTGAAGCGCTTCAAGAAGCTGAAGCATGTATTATTAGATATCGGAAAAGAGCAGTTGCCTTTGGAAGTAGAGCAGGTGAAGTTTTTTAAACAGTTTGCGATCCTGAAGTTCAAAGGAATTGATAATATAAATGATATTGAGAAGTACAAGGGGAAAAGTCTTCTCGTAGACAGAAAAGATGCAGTGAAATTAAAAAAGGATGAATATTTTATTGCCGATATGATCGGAATGCATGTATTTACAGAGGACGGAGCAGAGTTCGGAACGCTCCGGGATGTGTTGGAAACCGGGGCAAACGATGTGTATATCATCGACACAACAGATGGAAAAGAAGTGCTTGTGCCGGCAATCAAACAGTGCATTCTTGATGTAGATATCGAAGAGCAGAAAATGACCATTCATCTGTTAGAAGGGCTGGTATAGACGATGCATTTTCATATACTGACATTATTCCCGGAGATGGTCTTAAACGGACTTGGGACAAGTATCACAGGAAGAGCAATGGCAAATCATCTGCTTTCTGTGGAGGCGGTCAATATCCGGGATTATGCGAATAATAAACACAATCGGGTGGATGATTATCCATATGGGGGCGGAGCAGGCATGCTGATGCAGGCAGAGCCGGTGTACGGCGCATACCGCGCAGTGGAAGATCACATTCAGGAACGCACCGGAAAAGAAGGGCGTACACGTGTTGTCTATCTCTCGCCGCAGGGCGGAACATTTTCCCAGAGCATGGCGGAGGAGTTTGCAAAGGAAGAGGATCTGATTCTTTTGTGCGGTCATTATGAAGGGATTGACGAGCGGGTATTGGAAGAGATCGTGACAGACTATGTCTCCATCGGAGACTACGTACTGACCGGGGGAGAGCTTCCGGCGATGGTGATCGTCGATGCGGTATCCCGTCTGATCCCGGGAGTTCTGCACAATGATACTTCCGCGGAATTTGAAAGCTTTCAGGATAATCTGTTAGAATATCCGCACTATACAAGACCGGAAATCTGGCATGATAAACAGGTGCCGCCGATCCTTCTCTCCGGTCACCATGCCAACGTGGAAAAGTGGAGAAGAGAGCAGTCGATCCTGCGGACGTGGCAGCGGAGACCGGATCTTCTGGACAAGGCAGAACTTACAGAAAAAGAGAAAAAAAACTTGCAAAATATGATAGAGCATGATAAAATGTAACGTGTTGTGAAGTAAAGAGATGGTCCTCTGATACAGATCGTGTATTAGGAACGTCCAAATAATAAGGAGGTCACACAAGATGAACGATATCATTAAGAAAATTGAAGCTGAGCAGTTAAAGGCAGAAGTACCTGAATTTAACGTAGGTGATACTGTAAAAGTATACGCAAAAATTAAAGAAGGTAACCGTGAAAGAATCCAGGTTTTTGAAGGAACAGTTCTGAAGAAACAGGGTGGAAGCACAAGAGCAACATTCACAGTTAGAAAGAACTCTAACGGAATCGGTGTTGAGAAGACTTGGCCATTACACTCACCAAACGTTGAGAGAGTAGAAGTTGTTCGCAGAGGTAAAGTAAGAAGAGCGAAACTGAACTACTTAAGAGACCGCGTTGGTAAGAAAGCGAAAGTAAAAGAATTAGTAAAATAATAACAAGAGGAAGGGACAAAGTACGGAATGTATATTGTCCCTTTTGTTCTATTATCAGGGAAGACAGGCACAGAGGTGTGAATGAAAAGACACAGAGTTAGAAACAGCAGGAGAAGAGAATATATAAAGAAAATCCAAAATGGAATGATATGGGGACTGCAGATTTCCATTGTATGTATTATCGCTTTTGTGGTGGTATGGTTCTGGGGACAGAGGGTAAGCAATATCGGCGATTCGATGAACCCGGTTCTGTACAACGGAGATATTGTTCTGGTCAACCGTATCATCTATGATGCCAGTACCCCGAAGCGGAATGATATTATTGTGTTTCGCCCGAATGGGAATGAGAATGCCCATACTTCCATCAAACGGATCATCGGATTGCCGGGGGAGACGATTCAGCTAAAGGACAATGCCGTCTATATCAACGGCAAGAAATTAAAAGAAGATTTTGAGACGACAGAGATCAAAGAAGCCGGCATTGCGGAAGAAGAGCTGGTGCTCGGAGGCGATGAGTATTTTGTGCTCGGAGACAACCGGGCGGCGAGCGAGGACAGCAGAGAGGCGGATATCGGGACAGTGAAGCGCTCTGAGATAGAAGGAAAGGCATGGTTTGTCATGCTGCCGGCACAGCATTTTGGATGGATAAAAAACTGATAGAAAGACAGAGGTAAAAGATATGCATTTTCAATGGTATCCAGGTCATATGACGAAAGCAAAGCGTATGATGCAGGAAAATATAAAATTGATCGATCTTGTGATCGAACTGGTCGATGCAAGAATTCCGGTAAGCAGCCGGAATCCGGATATTGATGAAATCGGGAAGAACAAGGCAAGGCTGATTCTCTTAAATAAGTCAGATCTTGCAGAGGAAAAACAGAATGACGCCTGGGCAGAATACTTTAAAGGGAAAGGGTTTTCTGTCGTGAAGGTGAATTCAAAAAAAGGTGGCGGGATCAAGTCGATCCAGGGCGTGATCCAGGAGGCATGTAAGGAGAAGATTGAACGCGACAGGAAGCGCGGTATTTTAAATCGCCCGGTGCGGGCGATGGTTGTCGGCATTCCGAATGTCGGAAAGTCGACCTTTATCAATGCACTCGCAGGAAAAGCATGTGCCAAGACCGGGAATAAGCCGGGAGTCACAAAGGGTAAGCAGTGGATCCGCCTTAATAAAAATGTAGAACTTCTCGATACACCGGGAATTCTCTGGCCGAAATTTGAGGACCAGACGGTGGGACTTCGACTCGCGTTTATCGGTTCGATCAAGGATGAGATTTTAAACACAGAAGAACTTGCGATGGAGATGGTCTCCTTTCTGACAGAGAAATATCCGGGCGTTCTGGAAGAAAAGTACAGCATTGAGATCAGCGAAGATGCCTATGAGTGTCTGAGGAGAATCGCAGAGAGCAGACATTGTCTTGTGAAGGGAAATGAACTTGACACAAACAAGGCTGCAATCCTGCTGATCGATGATTTTCGAAGTGGAAAGCTTGGAAGGATTACACTGGAATTTCCAGAAGACTACGAGTAGGAAAAACGGCGGGAAAGAAGGCGGTAAGAAATGAAAAGTGATGAAGAAAAGTATTTAGCAGAAGAAAAAAGTATTTTCAGGGAACTTCTCGGCTGGCTGGTATATATACTGATTATCGTTGGTCTGACATACCTTGTGATTACCTTTGTTGGACAGCGTACACGTGTCACCGGCTCCTCGATGGAAACGACCCTGAGTGATGGTGACAACCTGATTGTCGATAAAATCTCTTACCGGTTCCGGGATCCGGAGCGGTATGACATTATTGTCTTTCCGTATCAGTATCAGGAAAATACATATTACATTAAGCGGATCATCGGATTACCGGGGGAAACCGTGCAGATCATCAATGGAGAAGTGTATATTGACGGAGAAATCCTCGGTGAGGACTATGGAACAGAAGTGATGCAGGATGCAGGGATTGCAGAAGTTCCGGTGACACTTGGAGAAGATGAATATTTTGTGCTCGGAGATAACCGGAACCACAGCATGGACAGCAGAGATTCCAGAGTTGGTGTCTTAAAGAGAGAAGATCTTGTCGGAAGAGCGTGGGTGCGGATCTGGCCGCTTTCAGAGTTTGGAGTGATTAAGCATGAGTAAGAGTATTCGGGAAATACAGCAGGAGTTCTTGCAGGCAGATGACTGCGAAAGAAAGAGGCTGTATGAGCAGTATGCAGACGATCCAAGGGCAGGTGTAACTGCTCTGATCGCAAAATACAAGAAACAGGAAGAAAAGCTTGCAGCGGAGATCGCTCGTATTGAGGCGATGAAATCTTATGAGAACAACTATCGAGATGCAGCATTTGTCTGTGGAATCGATGAGGTTGGCAGAGGTCCGCTTGCAGGTCCGGTCGTGGCGGGGGCGGTGATTCTTCCAAAAGACAGCCGGATTCTGTATCTCAATGATTCCAAGAAGTTGACAGAGAAACGCAGAGAAGAGCTTTATGAAGTAATTATGAGGGAAGCGGTATCTGTTGGAATCGGGATCGTAAGTCCTGCGCGGATCGATGAGATCAATATTCTTCAGGCAACTTATGAGGCGATGCGGGAGGCTGTCGGAAACCTCTCTGTGGAACCGCAAGTCCTTCTAAATGACGCGGTTACCATTCCGATGATTCCCCCTCATATCGTTCAGGTGCCGATTATCAAAGGAGATGCGAAAAGTGTGTCGATCGCAGCGGCAAGTATTGTGGCGAAGGTGACAAGAGACCGGCTGATGACAGAATATGAGGAAGTACTTCCGGGATACGGATTTGCGTCCAACAAGGGATATGGCTCGGCAGAACATATTGCGGCATTGAAAAAATACGGACCGACACCAATCCACCGCCGCAGATTCATCCACAATTTTATCTAAAAGAGAGGAAGCAGTGTTATGGAAAACAGACGGCAGATCGGCAGCAGTTACGAGAAAATGGCGGCAGAGTATCTGGTGGCATGCGGATTTCAGATCCTTTCCTGCAATTATCGATGCAGATATGGGGAAATCGACCTGATCGCAAGGGATGGAGAGACGCTTGTATTCTGTGAAGTCAAGTACCGCTCGGATACGAGAAAAGGAGAACCGTCTGAGGCGGTCGGGAGTAAAAAGCAGCAGACAATCTATAAATGTGCGGCGGCATACTTGCAGGAGCATGGGATGGGAGATATTCCCTGCCGCTTCGATGTGGTCAGTATTTTAGGGCGGGAGATCCGTCTGATCCGGGATGCATTTTGAGAACGATGGAGATGCTGTATACGGGTATTTGCCGGAAAAGAAAGAGAGGAGAGAACATTGGAGAGCAGTTGGAAGAAGACAGATGAAAGAAACGTATTGGAAGTAAAAGAAAAAGCGGGCGTGACTTATCTGTCCTACCCGCTTTTAGAATATACGGAGTGTGTGAGGCATGCATTTTCCACAAGACTCGGAGGGGTCAGTGAAGGTATTTATGCCTCGATGAACTTAAGTTTTTCCCGCGGGGATGATCCTGAGGCTGTGCGGGAGAATTTCCGCCGGATGGCAGAGGTGCTGGAGATTTCGCCAGAACAGTATGTCTTTTCTGCACAGACGCATACGACAAATGTGCGGGAAGCAACAAAAGACGATGCCGGAAAGGCATGTGTTACGGGATGCCCGGAAGGATATACAGATGTGGACGGACTTGTGACAAACGAGCCAGGACTCTGCCTTTCTACTTTTTATGCAGACTGCGTGCCGCTTTTTTTCGTGGATCCGGTAAAAAAAGCGATCGGTCTCAGCCATTCCGGCTGGAGAGGAACGGTCGGAAAGATCGGGAAAGTGACGGTGGAGAAAATGACGGAACTGTACGGGACAGATCCAAAGGATGTCGTGGCGGCAGTCGGGCCGTCTATCTGCCAGGACTGCTATGAGGTCAGCGGGGATGTCATTGAGCAGTTTCGAGAAAACTATGATGAGAAATACTGGGAGAGATTATTTTACATCAAGGGAAACGGAAAATATCAGTTAAATCTCTGGGAGGCAAATCATATTGTTCTGAGAGAGGCGGGAATTCCCGAAGGACAGATTGCGGTGACAAACATCTGCACCTGCTGTAACAGCAAACTTCTGTTTTCCCACCGGGCATCGCATGGAAAGAGAGGAAATCTCGGGGCATTCCTTGTATTGAAATAGCATACAGAAAAAGGATAAAATAAATTCACAGAACAAAGGAGGTTGTCTATGGATATTGAAACAGCAACAGAAAGTGTAGAAGAAGCGGCAAAAGATGTCAATCGGCTTGTGGAGTATCTGGACTCACAGATCCCAAACATTATCAACTTTGGTTTGAAAGTTGTCCTATCGCTCATATGCTTTTTTATAGGAAGAAAGATTATTCACTGGATACAGAAACTGGTAAGGGCATCGCTGAACCGGGCAGGCGTGGATAAGGGAGTAGAGCAGTTTGTAGACTCTATGCTGAAAGCGATTTTGTATTGTATTCTGATCTTCAGCCTTGTGGCAAATTTCGGAGTGGATACGACATCAGTCGCCGCGCTGTTTGCTTCTGCCGGTGTCGCAATCGGTCTGGCCCTTCAGGGAAGTATTTCCAACTTTGCGGGAGGAGTATTGATCCTGCTTTTAAAGCCATTTGTTGTCGGAGACTATATCATTGAAAATGGAACCGGAAATGAAGGAACGGTAAAAGAAATTCAGATTTTCTATACGAAGTTATCGACGGTTGATAACCGGATGATCGTGATACCAAATGGTACATTGTCCAACAACAGTCTGACCAATGTGACGGCAAAAGACAAGAGGCGGTTGGAAATTAAAGTTGGAATTTCCTATGAATCAGATTTAAGAAAAGCAAAAGAAGTGATCGAATCACTGCTTCTGGAGGATGAGAGCATTTTAAAGGATGAGGAAATTATCGTGTATGTCGATGAGCTGGCGGAAAGTTCCGTGATCATCGGTTCAAAATCCTGGGTGAAGACAGATGATTACTGGCCGACCAGATGGAGACTTTTGGAGGAGATCAAACTGACGATGGATGAACAGGGGATCAGCATCCCATATCCGCAGATGGATGTCCGTATTCAAAGAGAAAGTCGATAGAAAAGTAGTAAAAAGAAAAATACATCAAATCATCAGGCAGGAATGTAAGAGGAGGATCTTTCATTTCTGCCTTTTTTAAGGAGGAGAGCGGAGTGTCAGAACATATCGGAGAAATGATCATGATGCTGCGGGAGGAGAAAGGATATACACAGGGGCAGCTGTGTAAAAAGATCTGTTCGGTGGCAGAACTGGCAAATATTGAACGGGGACAGAGGGAGCCGGGACATTTTCTCTTGGATCGTCTGTTTGAGCGGTTGGGGAAGGCGACAGACCGTCTGGAATATGTACTTTCAAAGGAAATCTACCAGCTTTATGAGTTACAGTTTCAGATTCAGCGGGAAATTTTATATGGAAGATTTGCGGATGCAGGACGACTGCTTGAGAAGTACGCATCGCAGAAGACGACATATTCTTCGCTGCACCGGCAGTTTCTTGCAAAGGCGCGGGCGCAGATTGCATGGCGGAAAGGGGAGACGAAAGAGAAGGTGCTGGCATATCTTGAGGAGGCGATCAGTCAGACAATGGATCGGGATCCCATACTTGGCGAACAGGCAGCGCTGAGTGGGGAAGAACTAAAACTGCTTCTGTTTCGCTGGGAAGTCAGTCAGGGGACAGAGACAGAGCGCGGATACAAAGAACTTTGGAAGTTGACTGAATGTGTGGAGCGGGTATGTTCCGATGAGGAAGAACTGGCAAAAGTATATCCGTATGCGATATTGCTTTTCGGAACATACGCAAGAAAAGAAGGAAGTGTGGGAAACGGCACACTGCTTGCCATGACAGAGAAGGCATTTGAACTGTTAAGAGAGTCCGGGCAGATTTTGTTTGTGCCGGAAATCTTAAAACAGTATGTGGAGCTGCTGAAAGACAGTGAGGACAAAACAGAATCTGCCCGGATCACAGAACTGACGCAGATGCGGGAAACGCTACTTGCCGTGGAGAAGGAGTTTGGTGTTGATTTTGAAAAATTTCCGATGTTTTCTTATCTGAACCGGGTGTTTGAACTGGACTATGATGTGATCCGGCGCAGTCGCATGGCAAGTCATCTGTCGCAGGAACGGTTGTGTGAGGATATCTGCACGCAGGAGACACTCTCCCGGATCGAAAGCGCAAAGCGGGCGCCAAGCAGCAGAAATATGCGGCTGTTGTTAAAGAAAATGAAGCGGGACAGAGAACGGGTCGGAATGAATCTTGTGACGGAAAAATATGAGTTGTTGGCATTGGAGAAGAAAATAGCAACAGCAGAGTATCGAAAAGAATTTGAAAAGGTTAAAGGGATTCAAAAAGAAATCCGTAAACATTTGGATTTATCTATTATTTCCAATCAGCAATATTTGTTAGTTGGGCAAGTTAAACAAGAATTGAGAAATGATCTGTATCCGAAAGAGAAGGGGATTCAAAACCTTTATGAGATTTTAGAGATGACGTTAGAACAAAATGATAAAAATATTTATGAATATCCTTTGACCGATAGAGAGAGTAACATTTTAAATCTAATTGCCATACAGTATTGCGAGATAGGAGAAAAAGAGAAAGGAATTGAGATATGGCAAAAGATTTTGAAAAACTATGAGGAAAAAGCGATAGACAGACTATTTTTTATGCGAAGATGGGAATTGATTTCCAGCAACTTGTGCGGAAGAATGCAAGAGGAAGGCTATGTAGAAGAAACGATCAATCTTTGTAAGAAAATTTTGAAGTATACGCTTCAAGCCGGAAGAGGAAAAATACTTGGAAGACCGCTGATCATCATTGCATGCATATTGCTGGAAAATAGTTTTGAAGAAAAAAGAGAGGAGTGTCTTTCTAAATTTTATCAGGGACTAAATTTATACAGATTAACAAAACAAATACATCGATATCAGTGTGTGAGAGAATATTTACAAGAAAAAGGTGTTTTATTAGATATGTCAGGAGATGGATACACTCAAGGATTGTAAGAGTATATATTTCAAAAACGTCATAAACTTTTTGCAAAAAGTGTAGTAGAATGTGAATAGTTTCGCAATCGAATATCGACAATCAAATATTTTACGCATGAAGAGATAAAGGGGGAATAAGAGCATGCCATCCGTTTTCTCGGACAAGATTCTCGTGCTGGAACACGGAGTTGTGGCGGATTTCGACAGCCATGCGAATCTGCTGAAAAAGAAGGGACGATATCAGGAACTATTTCAGATTCAGGCGGATCATTACCAGTAGAAAAGGAGGAGCCTATGAAGAAGTTATTTCAGTACCGGAATTTTTTTGTATTTATGTTATTTTTATCGCTGCTCAGCGCAGTTGTTACGTTGCTCAGTCCGGTTTTGATCAATATCTGGTCAAAGACCGGCGTGAGAATTTCCACGCAGAAGCTTGTGAATCTGTTTCTGCTGCTTGTTGTGTCACTTGTGCTGGAAGTGCTTCTGACAATCTTCCGGGAAAAATTTGCGAAGCAGTATAATATTGCAAATTTTAACAAGTATCTGCACAAATACTGTCATTTAGACTACGATACGATCCAGGAGGAAGGACCGACCAATCTGCTTGGCAGGATCCAGATGGCAGTCAACAATCTGTATTCTTTTATGACGGAAAGTTATATCCAGATCTGGTCAAGCCTGCTGATTCTTGCGGCCATCCTTGGGATCACGGTCTTCCAGAACTTATTTATCGCGGGGATCATGTTATTGCTGGTGTTTGTGAATTATTTTGGCTACAAGCTGCTCAACAAAGAACTTGCAAGGCGCTCGGAAGTGTTACAGAAGGAAAATTCCGAAGGGTTCCAACAGCTGGTCTCTTTTCTTGGGCAGACAGATTATCTGAAGCAGTGCAGTGATTACCAACAGTTGGAGAAGCAGGTGCAGCCGGCGGTTGAGCGGATCTACGGAAGCATGGCAGATATCAACGTATTTGCGCAGGCTTCTTCCAAGGCGCTTCGTTCGATCAACAGTATTGCACAGACGATGATCATGGCGCTGACCGTATTTCAGTATCTGGAGGCAGACGGAAGTCCGCTGATGATGGTGCTGATGGTCGTGCTCTTCCCGATTTATACAAATAACCTCTCGATCATTACCAATGCCAACTTAAGCAGACAGAATCTGAATGTATCAAAAGAATTTATCCGTCAGATGGATGAAAAAGAAGAAACTGACGGAACGAGAGAAATTTTACAGATTTCTTCAGTGAAAATTGATATCGACACGCTGCAGATCAAGGGAAAAGAACTGGCTCACGGGATCCGCGGGAAATTTTATCCGGGGGATATTGTATGGATCAAGGGGGAGAGTGGGAAAGGAAAGAGTACGCTTGTAAAGCTGCTTTTAAAGTTTCGACAGTCGGACGGAATCTGGCTGAATGGTATCCCTCTTTCTGAGATTACAAATGCATCTCTTCGCCTGAGAATGAATTACCTTTCGCAGAATGTCCCGATTGTAAAGGGCAGTCTCCGGGAAAATCTTTTTTTTAATAAAGAGTGGGATGCACAGACAGAGGAAAAATTAAAACAAGAACCGATTCTTCAGGGAATTTTGCAGAAGAAGACGATGGATTCCTTTATCGAAGAAAACGGCGCCAATTTGTCCGGCGGTGAAAAACAGCGGATTGCGCTGGCACGGGCGCTTTACGATAAGGTAGATGTCATGATTCTTGATGAAGTGACAAGTAATATCGACAAGGAGAGTGCGGAGATAATTCTGCACCGCGTGATCGAGAGCAGCAGAGAGAAGATTATTTTTGTGATCTCTCATGATACAATGCCGGAAATATATGCAAACAAGGTGTTGCAGTTGTAGTGTATAGAAGAATTCATTGTACTGACACATATACTGAAAGAATGTGTCAGTACAGTGAATTTGCAGGGAATGCGAGGAAGGGGAAAAAGTTTCCCCGATACCTAAATCCCCGGTCTTCTAAATTACTATTTCTTGTCGAAAAAAGCTTGACTTTTCAGAAGGTTTTTATTATACTATGACTTGTGGTGATTTGCCGAGGCAAACGAGTCGGCAGAAAACAAAAGTATATATCATAGTGTGCTGAAATAGCTCAGTCGGTAGAGCACTTCACTCGTAATGAAGGGGTCGTCGGTTCAAGTCCGATTTTCAGC
>URCR01000014.1 GCA_900546325.1 uncultured Lachnospiraceae bacterium
AGAGCACTTGACTTTTAATCAAGTTGTCCGGGGTTCGAATCCCCGATGCTTCACTTAGGACAATCACTTTGGTGGTTGTTTTTTTATTATGTTACAAAAAAAAGATACATTTTCCAAGGAAATAGGGCAAAATGAAACAAAATAAAAATTTCTCTTGCAAACTGTAGTTCAGGTATGTATAATAATTTAAAATGCGTTGAGAACAGGAGGAATTTAATATGTCACAGAGAAAAGACATTCATAAGGTACTTATTATTGGATCAGGCCCTATCATCATTGGACAGGCGTGTGAATTTGACTATTCAGGAACACAGGCTTGTAAAGCACTTAGAAACCTTGGGTATGAAATTGTATTAGTGAATTCTAATCCGGCTACGATTATGACAGATCCGGATGTTGCTGACGTTACTTATATTGAACCACTGAATGTGGAAAGAATCGAACAAATTATTAAGAAGGAAAGACCAGATGCTTTATTACCAAACCTTGGAGGGCAGTCAGGTCTTAATTTATGCTCAGAATTGGCACAGGCAGGAATTTTAGAAAAATACAATGTCGAAGTCATCGGAGTTCAGGTAGATGCCATTGAACGTGGTGAGGACAGAATCGAGTTCAAGAAAACAATGGACAGCCTTGGAATCGAGATGGCAAGAAGTGAAGTTGCATATTCTGTTGATGAGGCGCTTGCAATCGCAGACAAATTAGGTTACCCGGTTGTTCTTCGTCCGGCATACACAATGGGTGGAGCAGGCGGCGGTCTTGTATATAATGTAGAAGAGCTGAAAACAGTCTGCGCCCGTGGTCTTCAGGCAAGCCTTGTAGGACAGGTTCTTGTAGAGGAATCTATTCTCGGATGGGAAGAGTTAGAGTTAGAAGTTGTCCGTGACGCAAACAATAACATGATCACAGTATGCTTCATTGAGAATATTGATCCGCTTGGTGTACATACCGGAGATTCCTTCTGTGCAGCACCGATGCTTACCATTCCGGAGAATGTACAGAAACGTTTACAGGAAAAATCTTACAAGATCGTTGAGGCAATCCAGGTAATTGGAGGAACAAACGTACAGTGGGCACATGATCCGAAGACAGATCGTGATATCGTAATCGAGATCAACCCAAGAACATCCCGTTCTTCTGCACTTGCTTCCAAAGCAACAGGATTCCCGATCGCACTTGTGTCAGCAATGCTTGCAACAGGTCTGACATTGGAAGATATTCCTTGTGGAAAATACGGAACTTTAGATAAGTACGTTCCGGACGGAGATTATGTCGTAATTAAATTCGCTCGCTGGGCATTTGAAAAGTTCAAAGGGGTAGAAGATAAATTAGGAACACAGATGCGTGCAGTCGGTGAAGTAATGAGCATCGGTAAGAACTACAAAGAAGCATTCCAGAAAGCAATCCGAAGCCTGGAGACAGGTCGTTACGGACTTGGACATGCAAAAGATTTTGATCAGAAATCAAAAGAAGAATTATTAAAAATGCTGATCACACCTACAAGTGAAAGACATTTTATTATGTATGAGGCACTGAGAAAAGGTGCTACAGTTGATGAAATTTTCGAGATTACAAAAGTAAAGAAATATTTCATTGAGCAGATGAAAGAGCTTGTAGAAGAGGAAGAAGCACTTCTGCAGCATAAAGGAACACTTCCATCAGATGAAGCACTTACTCAGGCAAAGAAAGACGGATTCTCAGATAAATACCTCAGCCAGATTCTGGAGATCAAAGAAGAGGAAGTAAGAGAGAGACGCCTTGCCATTGGTGTGGAAGAAAAATGGGAAGGTGTTCATGTAAGCGGAACGGAAGACAGTGCTTACTACTACTCAACATATAACGGAGAAGACAAGAACCCAATCAGCAATGAGAAGCAGAAAATTATGATTCTCGGCGGAGGTCCAAACAGAATCGGACAGGGAATCGAATTTGACTACTGCTGCGTACATGCTTCACTGGCATTAAAACAGCTTGGATTTGAAACCATTATTGTAAACTGTAATCCAGAGACTGTTTCCACAGACTATGATACATCTGACAAACTGTATTTTGAGCCATTAACACTGGAAGATGTTTTGAGTATTTACGAAAAAGAAAAACCGGTAGGAGTGATCGCACAGTTCGGAGGACAGACACCGCTGAATCTTGCAGCAGATCTGGAAAAGAACGGAGTAAAAATTCTTGGTACAGCTCCATCTGTAATTGATCTTGCGGAGGACAGAGATTTATTCCGTGCAATGATGGAAAAACTTGAAATTCCAATGCCGGAGTCAGGAATGGCTGTCAATGTAGAAGAAGCGTTGGAGATCGCTGAAAAGATCGGATATCCGGTAATGGTACGTCCTTCTTACGTACTCGGAGGAAGAGGAATGGAAGTTGTCCATGATGCAGAGAGCATGGTAGGATATATGAAAGCTGCAGTTGGAGTAACACCGGACAGACCAATCCTGATCGACAGATTCTTAGGACATGCAACAGAATGTGAAGCAGATGCAATCAGCGACGGAACACATGCATTTGTCCCGGCAGTTATGGAGCACATTGAGCTTGCAGGTGTACACTCAGGAGACTCTGCATGTATCATTCCTTCTAAATATATTTCGGAAGAGAATGTAAAAACGATCAAAGAGTATACAAGAAAGATTGCAGAAGAAATGCATGTCAAAGGACTTATGAACATGCAGTATGCGATTGAGAATGGAAAGGTATATGTATTAGAGGCAAATCCGAGAGCATCCAGAACTGTGCCGCTTGTATCAAAAGTATGCAACATCCGAATGGTACCGCTTGCGATTGATATTGTGACATCTGAACTGACAGGAAGACCTTCACCGGTTCCGTCATTAAAAGAACAGGATATTCCTTACTATGGAGTAAAAGAAGCTGTATTCCCATTCAACATGTTCCAGGAAGTAGACCCTGTATTAGGACCAGAAATGCGTTCAACAGGTGAGGTTTTAGGACTTTCAAGATTCTATGGGGAAGCATATTATAAAGCACAGGAAGCTACACAGCTTAAGATCCCGATGGAAGGAACCGTTCTGATCACAGTAAATGACAGAGATAAAGCAGAAGTTGCCGATGTGGCAAGACAGTTTGCAGAGACAGGCTTCAAGATTCTTGCTTCTAAGAATACTTACAAATTACTTCAGCAGGAAGGCATCGAGGCAGAACTTGTAAACAAAATGCAGGAAGGCCGTCCGAACATCCTCGACTTGATCATGAACGGAAAGATTGATCTGATCATCAATACGCCAATCGGAAAGAGCGAGAACGTAGATGACAGCTACTTAAGAAAAGCAGCAATTAAGAAAAAAGTTCCATATATCACAACAATGGCAGCAGCAAAAGCAACAGTAAGTGGTATTCAGTCAATGAAAAAACCAGGCTGCGGAGAAGTAAAATCTATCCAGGAATTACACAGCGAGATTACAGATAAAATGTAAGAGATAGCTGCAGATTCCAAATGCTGTACAAAAAGTGATCTACACTTGTATGATCAGAAAAAAACAGAAAAGTAAGTGAACTGAAAATCCCAGCGGATAATGTCTGAGCACATTCATCCGCTGGATTTTTTATGGGTTTACATTTGGACGGACACTTTGATACAATGAAAAGGAAACAGAAGACAGAAAGTATAGAATAGAAAATATGAAGACACTTTATGATAGATTAGAAACGTATGGAAACAGTGATTTTTATGGGATGCATATGCCTGGGCATAAGCGAAACCGGCAGTTGATCAGGAACCGGATTCCTTATGAACTGGATATTACGGAAATTGACGGCTTTGATGACCTGCATCATGCAGATGGAATCATCAGGGAGGCGGAAGCACGGGCAGCCAGGCTTTACAAAGCAGAAACTACCCATTTTCTTGTAAATGGAAGCACGGTCGGTATTCTGAGTGCAATTCTTGGTTCTACAAAAAGAGGAGATAAGATTCTTGTGGCGAGAAATTGTCATAAGTCTGTCTATCACGGGATTGATCTCAATGAGCTGGAACCGGTGTACGTTTATCCAGTATATGAAGATTCGGGAATTAATGGAGAAATTTCTGCGCAAGAAATAAAAACCGCGTTGGAGAGAGAACCGGAGATCAAAGCAGTGATGATCGTATCTCCGACGTATGACGGTGTGGTCTCGGATGTTGAGAAGATTGCCGGGATTGTACATGAATACGGGATTCCACTGATTGTGGATGAAGCGCACGGCGCACATTTTGGCTTCCATCCGTATTTTCCGGAAAATGCAAACAGAAAAGGGGCAGATATTGTCATCCACAGTGTGCATAAGACGTTGCCTGCTCTGACACAGACGGCGCTGCTCCATCTAAACGGTCAGATTGCGGATCGGGAGAAGATTGAGCGGTACCTTCATATGCTGCAGTCCAGCAGTCCATCCTACATTCTGATGGCAAGTATTGATGTATGTATGGAATTTCTGGAGAAAAACGGGCAGCGGGAATTTGAAAAGTATGTGCAGGTGCTGGAAAAGGTCAGGGAGAGGCTGGGAAGATTACGCCGGCTCAAACTGATCGAGACAGAACAGTATGACCGGTCAAAACTTGTAATCTCCGTTCAGAACAGTGAATTGTCAAGCAGAGAGCTTTCAGAAATACTGAGAGAAAAATATCATCTGGAGATGGAGATGACCGCGGGAAACTATATTCTTGCAATGACTTCTGTCGGAGATACAGAGGAAGGTCTGGACCGGTTTGCAAGTGCACTGGAAGAGATTGATGCAAAATTAAAGGAGTCAGAAAGGGAAGTCTGTTTAGGAAGTCTTCCGCGAACCAGATTGTGTTTGAAAGGCTCGGAAGCGATCGGAAGGAAAAACGGGATCAGCATGGCATGGGGGGACAGTGCCGGGTTGATTTCTATGGAATATGCCTACCTGTATCCGCCGGGGATCCCGTTGATCGTGCCGGGAGAACAGGTGACAGAAGAAGTGATTTCCTATCTTGAGCAATATAGAAAAAGGGGATTTTCAATCGAAGGGCTGACAGAGGAAGGAAAAATAAAGGTGTGCAGAGATGAGTAAGATTTTTTATTTTATGGGCAAGAGTGCAGCAGGGAAGGATACTATTTTTCAGAAGATACAAAAGCTTCTGCCGGATCTGCGGACGGTGGTGATCTATACGACGCGTCCGATCCGGGAAGGAGAAGAAGACGGTGTTGCTTATCATTTTGTGACGGAGGAGAGGATGAGAGAACTTGAGGAAGAGGGAAAGATCATCGAACTTCGGGCATACAATACGGTACATGGCATCTGGTATTATTTCACGGCGGATGACGGGCAGTTTTCGGGAAATGAAAGTTGTGTGGCGATCGGGACACTGGAGTCTTTTGAAAAAATGCAGAATTATTTTGGAAAAGAAAATGTAGTTCCGATCTACATTCAGGTAGAAGACGGAATCCGATTAGAGAGAGCGCTTGCACGGGAACGCTCGCAGAAAGTGCCGAAATACGCGGAACTTTGCAGGCGGTTTCTGGCAGATGAGAAGGATTTTTCCAAAGAAAATTTAAAACGTCTCGGAATCGAGAAGTGTTTTGAAAATCAGGACATGGAAAAATGTACAAATGAAATTATGCTATATATTCAGAAAAATCTATGCTATAATAGCAACAAAGATACTGGCAGTATATAATATTTTCAACCAATAATTTACACACAAAGGACAGTGATGATCATGGGCGGATTTAAAGATGTAATTGGACATAATGAGATTATCGAGTATATTCAGAATGCAGTGAAGATGGACAAAGTTTCCCATGCGTACATTATGAATGGACAGAAAGGTTCCGGGAAGAAGATGCTTGCGGATCTGTTCGCAAGGACGCTTCAGTGTGAGGGAGAAGGAGTGGAACCTTGCGGAGAATGCCGTTCTTGCAGACAGGCGGATGGGAATAACCAGCCGGATATTATCAAGGTGACACATGAGAAACCAAATTCGATCAGTGTCGATGATATCCGTATGCAGGTGAATAATGATATTCTGATCAAGCCATACAGCAGCAAATATAAGATTTACATTATTCCGGAGGCAGATAAGATGACGGTGCAGGCGCAGAATGCCCTCTTAAAGACGATAGAGGAGCCGCCGTCCTATGCAGTGATCTTTCTTCTGACAGAGAATGCAGAAGTTCTTTTGCCGACGATCCGTTCCCGCTGTGTGATGTTAAAACTGAGGAATATCAAAGATAAGCTGATCAAGAAATATCTGATGGAAGAGATGGAGATTCCGGATTATAAGGCCGATATCTGCACCGCATTTGCCCAGGGCAATATGGGGCGTGCGATCATGCTGGCGACCTCCGAGCACTTCAATGAGATCAAGGAAGAAGCAGTACAGCTTTTAAAATATATCAATGATATGGAACTGTATGAGATTGTGGAGGCGATCAAGCGGATCAATAACTATAAGCTGGAAATCACAGATTATCTCGACATTATCATGATCTGGTACAGGGACATTCTTCTTTACAAGGCGACGAAGGATGTAGACGGGGTTGTATTTGCTGACCAGCTAAATTATATCAAAGAACGGGCAAGCAAGAGTTCCTACGAGGGAATCGAGAAGATCTTAGACAGCATTGAGAAGGCGAAGACGCGTCTCAAGGCAAATGTAAACTTTGATCTTGTCATGGAACTGCTGCTGCTGACAATAAAGGAGAACTAGAACAATGGCAAGAGTAATCGGGGTAAGATTTCGTACGGCAGGGAAGATTTACTTCTTCTCGCCGGGGAAATTCGATGTCAGAAGAGGAAATCAGGTGATCGTGGAGACTGCGAGGGGAATCGAGTTCGGAAATGTGGTGACAGGACCAAAAGATGTTCCGGATGATCAGATCATGCAGCCGTTAAAGACTGTGATCCGTATCGCGACGGAGGAGGACCGGAGAACAGAAGAAAAGAACAGAGAGAAAGAAAAAGAGGCATTTGATATCTGTCTTGAGAAAATCAGAAAACATGGACTTGAGATGAAGCTGATCAATGCGGAATATACATTTGATAATAATAAGGTGCTGTTCTATTTTACAGCAGATGGAAGAATCGATTTCAGGGAACTGGTTAAGGATCTTGCGGCAGTATTCCGCACGAGAATTGAATTAAGACAGATCGGAGTCAGAGATGAGACGAAGATCCGGGGAGGCATTGGTGTCTGCGGAAGACCGCTCTGCTGCCATACCTATTTGTCAGAGTTTGCGCCGGTGTCGATCAAGATGGCAAAAGAGCAGAATCTTTCGCTGAATCCGACAAAGATTTCCGGTGTCTGCGGAAGGCTGATGTGCTGCCTGACCAATGAGCAGGAGACATATGAGGAGTTAAACAGCCATCTTCCGTCGGTAGGGGATACCGTCACGACAGTGGAAGGACTGAAAGGTGAGGTTCACAGCCTGAGTGTGTTAAGGCAGCTTGTGAAGGTGATCGTCAAGCTTGACAATGATGAGAAAGAGATCAGAGAATATAAAGTTTCTGAATTGAAATTTAAACCGAGAAGGAAGAAAAATGAAGTCAGACTCTCAAAAGAACAGATGAGAGAGCTGGCTGCGCTTGAGAAAGGTACAGGAGAATCGAAGTTAGATGACAACTAATTTGAAGCAGGAAGAGAGATTAGATGATCTCCAGATCAATGGGTATGAGATCATCCAGCATCCGGGAAGATTCTGTTTTGGCATGGACGCGGTGCTTCTCTCAAATTTTGCGGCAGTCAAAAAGGGAGAGAAGGCGCTGGATCTTGGAACGGGGACGGGAATCATTCCGATCCTTCTGGAGGCGAAGACCGATGGAGAACATTTTACCGGGCTGGAGATTCAAAACGAGAGTGCGGATATGGCGCGAAGAAGCGTGTCGCACAATCATCTGGAGCAGAAGATAACGATTCAGACAGGCGACATCAAAGAGGCGGGCACGATATTTCCTCCCGCTTCTTTTGATGTGATCACGACGAATCCGCCCTACATGTTAGGGGAACATGGACTTAGAAATGATGCTGATGCAAAGACGATCGCGCGGCATGAAGTATTGTGCACGCTGGATGATATTTTGCGGGAGAGTGCAAAGCTTCTGAAGTTCAAAGGCAGATTTTATATGGTACACAGACCGTTCCGCCTGCCGGAAATTCTTACGAAGATGTCCCAATATGGAATCGAGCCGAAGCGGATGAGGCTTGTGCATCCGTACATCAATAAAGAGCCGAATATGGTTCTGATCGAAGGTTCCAGAGGGGGAAGACCGCGGATGAAGGTGGAACCTCCGCTGATCGTGTACAAAGAGCCCGGAGTCTATACTGAAGAATTGCTTCAGGGATACAGTATGAAGTAGCAGCGTGCAAGACAGGCGGCAGCAGGCCCGCTGAGGAAAATGAACAAGAAAGGGAAAAGTGCCATGGCAGGTATTTTATATTTATGTGCAACACCGATCGGAAATCTGGAGGATATGACGTTCCGGGCGGTGAGAGTGCTTGGGGAAGTGGATCTGATCGCGGCGGAAGATACGAGAAACAGTATCAAACTGCTCAATCATTTTGAGATCAAGACCCCGATGACGAGCTACCACGAATATAATAAAATAGAAAAAGGGAAGAAGCTTGTGCAGAAGCTTTTGGAAGGACAAAATCTTGCACTGATCACAGATGCGGGCACACCGGGGATTTCCGATCCGGGAGAAGAACTTGTGAAAATGTGCTACGAGGCCGGAATCACAGTCACATCACTTCCGGGGGCGGCGGCATGTATCACGGCATTAACAATTTCCGGGCTTGCTACGAGAAGATTTGCATTTGAAGCATTTCTTCCGAGTGATAAGAAAGAGCGCCAGGAAGTATTAAAGGAACTGGAACAGGAGACGAGAACAATCATTTTATATGAGGCTCCGCACAGACTTGTGAAGACTTTAAAGGAGCTTAAAGAGGTACTTGGCGATCGAAAGATCACCGTGTGCCGGGAGCTTACAAAGAAGCATGAGACCGCATTTGCGACAACTTTGAGAGAGGCGGTCGTCTATTACGAGGAAAATGATCCAAAGGGAGAGTGTGTCCTCGTAGTGGAAGGAAAGAGCAGAGAAGAGATCCGAAAGGAAGCGCAGAGCCGGTGGGAGCAGATGTCACTGGAAGACCATGTACAATATTACATCGATCAGGGAATCGATAAAAAGGAAGCGATGAAAAAGGTGGCAAAGGATCGCGGGATTTCCAAAAGAGATGTGTATAACAGCTTGATTTAGATGTGTTTTGAGCAACTTGTATACTAATTTCCAAAAAGTTTGTGCAAGTGGAGTATGGAACCAGATTCTGTTTTCCCTTATACTAATCATATCGAAAAACGAAATAAGACATGAATAGGTAAAGTTTAGGAGGAAATGTAACAATGGCAAGTTTATCATTAAAACACATTAACAAAACATATCCAAATGGTTTTGAAGCTGTAAAAGACTTCAACCTTGAGATTGAAGATAAAGAATTTATCATCTTTGTAGGTCCTTCAGGATGTGGTAAATCTACAACACTTCGTATG
The DNA here is from genome assembly GCA_900546325.1 of uncultured Lachnospiraceae bacterium. Taxonomy (GTDB): domain Bacteria; phylum Bacillota; class Clostridia; order Lachnospirales; family Lachnospiraceae; genus Faecalimonas. The sequence continues at coordinate 9,519 of URCR01000014.1, forward strand.
ATCGCAGGTCTGGAAGAGATTACATCCGGTGAATTAAAAATCGGAGACAAAGTAGTAAACGATGTAGAACCAAAAGACAGAGATATCGCGATGGTATTCCAGAACTACGCTCTGTACCCACATATGACAGTATACGATAACATGGCATTCGGTCTGAAATTAAGAAAAGTACCGAAAGATGAGATCGACAGAATGGTAAAAGAAGCTGCTAAGATCCTTGACCTTGAGAGCTTATTAGACCGTAAACCGAAGGCTTTATCCGGTGGACAGAGACAGCGTGTTGCCATGGGTCGTGCCATCGTTCGTAATCCAAAGGTATTCCTTATGGATGAGCCTTTATCAAACCTTGATGCAAAATTAAGAGGACAGATGCGTATCGAGATCTCCAAATTACACCAGAGATTAGGTACAACAATCATCTACGTTACTCATGACCAGACAGAGGCTATGACACTTGGTACAAGAATCGTAGTTATGAGTGCCGGTATCGTTCAGCAGGTAGATACACCACAGGTATTATATGATACACCATGTAACTTATTCGTTGCCGGATTCATCGGATCACCACAGATGAACTTCTTAGATGCAACATGTAAAGTAACCGGAAATAAAGTAGCTCTTGAAGTTGGCGGAGCAGCGATTGAGCTTCCACCTGCAAAAGCGAAAAAATTAATCGACGGCGGATACAACGGAAAGACAGTTGTACTTGGTATTCGTCCGGAAGATGTTCATGATGAACCAATGTTCATTGCATCTTCTCCAAACACAGTAATCGAATCTAAGATCCGTGTATACGAAATGTTAGGTGCTGAAGTTTACTTATACTTCGATTACGCAGGATCAAGCATGACAGCAAGAGTTGACCCAAGAACAACAGCAAGAACAGGAGATACTGTAAAATTTGCTTTCGATGCAGAAAAGATCCATGTATTTGATAAAGAGACAGAGCGCACAATCACAAACTAATGTGTAGTATCTTTGCTTTTGAAAAATAGCGCAGAACATTAGAAAATATTGAATTTCACAGAGCTGCCGCAGTATAGAGATGATCTATATTGCAGCAGCTTTTTTTCGTATGTGGGAAATTTCGTCAAAATCCTGCCTATGAAACACATACTTTTTACAGAGATTTAAAAAATATTTTTTTGATAAAATGGAAATATCCGCTATAATAAAGAAGTTGTGGAAGCAATGAATTTATATGGAAAAGATAAGGAATCAAAGAAAATGAATCGCAGATATTTATTAAAACGAATTGCAAAAGATTGTATTCCGACAATATTTTCCCTTCTGATGTCCGGTCTTTATGCGGTCATGGATGGTCTGTTTGTCGGGAGGGCTGTCGGTGATGCAGGGCTGGCGGCAATCAATATTGCATGGCCGATCGCCGCGGTTATCACAGCGGTGGGAATCGGGATCGGCAGCGGGGGAAGTGTGCTGTATTCGAATTGTAAGGGAAAGGGAGAAGAGGAAAGAGGGGAACAGGTATATCATCAGACGATCACCTTGCTGGCGGCAGCAGGCCTGTTTCTTCTGATCGTGCTCGGTGTCACATATCCGTTTATTTTGAGAGGAATGGGTGCAAGGGGCGATGTCTATCAGAAAGCGGCGGAGTATATTCAGATCATTATTTTCGGTTCCGCGTTTCAGATCCTGGGAACCGGCTTTGTGCCGATGCTGCGGAACCGGAATCTTGCATTTCAGGCAATGATTAGCATGGCAGCCGGGATGGGAGTCAACGGAGTGCTGAATTATATTTTGTTATTTATTGTCAAAATAGGAATCCGAGGGGCGGCAGTGGGAACAATCGCTGCACAGTTTGTCGTATTAATGATCAGTTCTTATTTCATTTATGGAAAGCAGAAGGTGCGGTTAAAAATCGTCTGGAAAAATGAAATGATCGCAGAAATTTTTAAAATAGGAATCTCTGCATTTGGTCTCTCGCTCGCACCGTCGGTCGTGCTGCTCTTTACGAACCTGCAATGTCTGAAATATGGGGGAGATGCAGCGGTAGCGTGCTATGCTGTGATTTCTTATATTGTTTTCCCGGTGCAGTCTATGTTGATGGGGATTGGAGATGGAACACAGCCGCTGATGAGTTTTTACAGTGGTGCAGGAAGACGGGAAGAACTGGGATTTGTGAAGAAAGTTGCATCCATCGCAGTTGTGGTGCTGGGTGTGATTTTCTTTGGAACGGTACTTCTTGTATCGAATAAAATCCCGGGTATTTTTGGAATGCAGGGAGAATCCAGCGTTTATTTTGGAACCGGGATGGCAGTCAGCGCGGTCTCATTTTTGTTTACCGGACTTGCCAAGTTCCATATCTCTTATATGAATGCAACGCTTCAGGTAAAGAAAGCGATGCAGCTCATTTACGGTGAGACAATTTTTGTGGCACCACTGCTGATTTTTCTATTACCATGTTTCTTTGGAATCAATGGTATCTGGTTATCACTTCCGGGAACACAGATCATAATGCTCTTGTTATTTAATGTGTTCTTTACAAAAACAGGAAAGTAAATTTTATAAATGTTTTGTATAATGCGTTTCGGAAAGGAGAAAGTTATGAACCGAAAGAACATTATGCAAAGTCTGAAGCAGACGGGAGGGGTCTGGATATTTGTCATACCGGCCCTGATCCCGCTGATCGTTTTCTGGATTTATCCAATATTCAGGTCTTTATTTATCAGCTTTACAGATTGGGATTATATGAGTCCCACATACAATTTTGTATTTTTAGACAATTTTAAATCGTTGTTTACAGATGAACGGTTCTATGAGGCGCTTTGGAATACAATCGTATTTAGTGTGGGAACGATTGTTCCGACCATTATCGGAGGATTGCTGCTTGCACTTCTGCTCGAGAAGAATTTCAGGGGGAGTGGAATTTATAAGTTCATTTTGTTTTCTCCGTGGGTGACGCCGACAGTTGCAGTTTCCATTGTGTGGACATGGATTTTTGAACCGCAGGTAGGGATGGCAAATACCGTCTTAGAATTTTTTCACCTGCCGGGGCTGCAGTGGATCCAGAGTTCGGATACAGCGATGTTATCCGTGATCCTTGTGACCGTATGGAAAAGTCTCGGATATGCCATGATCTTTTATTTATCTGCACTGGAGAAAGTGCCAAAGGATTTGTATGAGGCATGTGGACTGGATGGTGCAAAGAAATGGCAGAGATTCCGTGATATTACGATTCCCTGCATTTCACCGACAACATTTTTTCTCATGATCATTACGATGGTCAATTCTCTGCAGGCATATGATCAGATTCAGATTCTCACGCAGGGAGGACCGTCAGGAAGTACAAGGACGTTGCTGTATATGTACTATCAGCTCGGATTTGAGGAGTTTAACATGGGAGAGGCAACTGCAGTTGCGATGGTGATCATTCTGATCACAGTGCTGCTTTCGTGTGTACAATTTACGGCATCGAAAAAATGGGTACATTATTAGAAAACAGAGAGAGGACTATCATGGAAGGACAGAAAGTATTAAAGGGACATCAGATCCGTCAAAGTGTCCAAAGACAGAGCACAGCTGCATTCCGGCAGGAAAGGAAAGTCAGAAGCAGCCTACTGTATCTGTTGAAAATGGCCGCGCTGCTGCTGGCAAGTCTTGTGACTGCATTTCCTTTTTTTTGGATGATCATCAGTGCATTGAAGACAAAGGCGGAAATTATGGATGTCAGTGTATTTTTTCCGGAGTCAGCACAGTGGCAGAATTTTTCGGAGGTCTTATTTGAATCTCCGATGCTGAGGTATATTGCCAACAGTTTATTTGTTTCCGTGTGTACGGTTGCAATCCAGGTTATCACAGGGGCGATGATTGCGTATGCAATCGTCTTCATGAGATTTAGGGGCAGAAAAATATTATTTGCCGTGATCATGGCAACGTACATGCTTCCGACAGCGGCAACCTATATTCCGAGTTACATTATTTTATCGAACTGGAATTTACTGAACACTTACACAGGATTGATCATATCAAATGCGGTCAGCATTTTTGGAATTTTTCTTTTGCGCCAGGCATTTATGCAGGTTCCGGCGGGGCTGGTGGAAGCGGCCAAAATAGATGGGGCAAATGCGTGGAAGATTTTGTGGAAAATTGTGACACCAATGACAAAGTCGTCATTTATCACATTCGGGCTGATGAGCTTTATCAGCAGTTACAATAATTATATGTGGCCTTCCCTGATCACAGATTCCCCGGAGATGAGCCTTGTCTCGCAGGGACTTCGGAGATACTTTATTGAAGGCGGGGCTTATGGAACAGAATGGCCGAAAGTAATGGCAGGAAGTACAATCATTGTCGTACCGTTATTGATTTTATTTATGTTTACACAGAAATGGTTTATCAACGGAATCGGCGGAGACACCGGAATGAAAGGATAGGAAAAATCGTATGAAATTAAAAAAAATTACAGCAATCGGGTTAATTTGTGCAATCACAGTATCTGCATTTGCAGGGTGCGGAGGCGCGAAGAAGGAAGAGACAGCAAAGACAGCGGATGGAAAAATCAAAATTGATTTCTGGTATTCCGGAGGGAAAACAGCTGTCGGTGTGCTCGGAGATATGGTGGAAGAATTTAACTCTTCCCAGGACAAATATGAGATCAACAGTGTGACACAGGCAGACTATGACGAGACCTATGAAAAACTGCAGGCGGGGATTGCAGGGAAAAAAGCTCCGGATATCGCACTTCTTGATGTAGATAAGGCGAGGAATCTTTCCAGAAAAGACTTATTGGCAGATATTCAGCCGTTTGTAGACAACGATGAGGAGTTTGAAAAAGAAGACTATATTGAAGTATTTTACAATCAGGGAATTGATGATGGAAAATTGTTTGCATTCCCTGCATATGGCACAACGCAGGTAATGTACTATAACAAAGCAGCTTTTGAAGAGGCAGGCATTCAAGCAGAGGACATCAAGACATGGCAGGATCTGGAGGCAGCGGCAGAGAAACTGTCCAAAGGGGAAGAGTTCTATGGATGGGAGCCGATGTGGGGATCAGGAAACCTGATCGATGCAGCGCTGAGCAACGGTGCAAAAATCTTCAGCGAGGACGGAAAAGAAGTGCTGATCAATTCCGAAGAGTGGGTAGAAGTATGGGAAAGCTTCCGCAAATGGATCCATGAAGACAAAACGATGAGAATCCACTCAGGCGGACAGGGCTGGGAATACTGGTATAAAACAATCGATGATGTTCTTCAGAATAAAGCAGGAGGTTATACAGGATCTTCAGGTGACCAGGCTGACCTTGATTTTGACATCGTGGCAGCGATGGAGCAGCCGGGATGGGGAGAGAATCCGGCAGCACCGGTTGCAGGGGCATTACAGCTTGTCATGCTGGAAAGCTCCTCAGAGGAAGAAAAACAAGGAGTCTATGAATTTATGAAATTCTTTACGACACCGGAGAATCAGGCAAAATGGTCTATGGGAACAGGTTATGTCGCAGTCCGCAATTCTACTCAGGAGGTAGAAGCTTTCAAAGCATATACGAATGAACATCCACAGGCGCTTGTGCCTCTTCAGCAGGCGGCACATGCCTCTATTTTACCGGAGGATCCAACCGGAGGAAAGGTGATGGACGCACTGAGTATTGCGGCGGATAAAGTGGAAATCGAAGGAATTTCAGCCAAAGAGGCATTGGATGAGGCACAAAAAACAGCACAGAAAGCATTAGATAGTGTCAATAAATAGGACAAGAGAGGAAAATAGCGTGAGAGAAAAAATTTCATTTGAAATCGATCAAAATACAGATGGGATTTTAGAGGCAGAGGTTCTGATTTCAGAACCTCTGGAAGTCCTTTCTATTATAGTGGATGTAAAAAAAGTGGAGATGCTTATGGGATATCTGATTTTGGAGGATGAAAAAAAGAATATCCGATTCCAGAAGCTGCTCGGATACAGCGAGAGGATAATTCAGATTGGGGCATCTTCGGAAATTACGACTATCGGCGGTGTGCCGGGAAAAATCGGTGAGGGAAGATGGAAATTGACACTTTGTATTTTCACAGAGGAGATCAGAAAACGGTTAGGAGAACAGCGGATTCCTGTTACATTTGAGATTACCGGAGAAGAATGCAGGATCGAGGAAAAGATCGGAGAAGAATGCTGGGTTTCGGAAGAACAAAAATTTCCGCTGTACTGCGACCGGTTTGCATGGAACCGGACATATCAGGATGCTGCAAGGTGGTACAAAGGGGATTTTCATACGCATACCAGGTTATCAGATGGGAAAGAAACGGTTGAAAATGCAATGGAGAAGGCAAAGCAGATGCAGATGGATTTTTATGTGCCGACGGAGCACAATGTGATCCATACCGGCTGGAACAGTACGGAAGTGATGATTGTTCCGGGAATTGAGGTGACTGCCGGGAAAGGTCACTGTAATCTTTTTGGAATTGACCGCCTTCCGTCCAGGATCAAAGAGATCATCTGCAGACCAGCCTCCGAACAGGCGGAAAAATGGGTTGCCGAGATCTTGCAGGAAGCAGGGGAGAGGGGATGGCTTGTAAGTATCAATCATCCGTTTCTACATATATGGAAATGGGAATTTCACTCTATTCCACTGCGAATGGTTCAATTTTTAGAAATCGTAAATGATCCGACCTATGAGTATGCGAGGGAGGCAAACGACAAGGCAATCCGCTTCTTAGACTTGCTGTGGCAGGAAGGTTACCGGATCTATGGGATCGGCGGAAGTGATTCCCACAATCTGATCGAGGAGCGATATGACGGAGCTTTGGAGCCGTCTGTGGCAGGAGATCCGGGGACTTATGTATTCAGTAAGGGCCTGACACCGACAAAAATGCTGCAAAATTTGAGAAAAGGGCACATCTATGTGAGCAGATATTGTACAATGGAGATAGGGATCACAGCCGATGAAGAAACCTATCTTCCGGGAGAACATATTCCGGTCGGAAAAAAGGAAGCGGTACATATAAAATATCATGTGACCATTCGCGGGCTGCAGGAGCGGCCGGTTGTGTATGCAGTGGTGAACCGCGTCAGAATCGGTCTGGAGATCACAGAGACGGAGAAGGATGTCTACGAGGCAGATACAGAAATCATCTTTTCCGCAGGAGAATATGAATGGATGCGCCTGGATATCCGAAAAGAAGACGGGACATTTCTGGGATATGTCAATCCAATTTATCACGGGGCGAAAACGCCGCAGTGTAAGACCTTTGGGGAGATGCTCCAGAAAGTATCGGATATGCTTTAAAGAGAAGAGGAAAAAAGGAAAACAAAAACAATGGAAATAAAAGGGATTTTATTTGATAAAGACGGAACTTTGATAGATTTTAATTCATTTTGGATCCGGGTGGCAAAAAGTGTCGTACCGGAATTTTTGAAGGAAAATCAGATACCGGCAGATCAGAAACATATCGATCTGGTGATGGAGGCAATGGGGATTTTCGGAGACTATGTAGATCCAAACGGTGCGCTTGCTTACAAATCGAACAGGGAAATCGCAGAAGGAGTTGCGGAGTCACTTGCAGGAAATGGAATTCAGACAGACAGCAGACAGGTGCAGGAACAACTGGTAAGATTGTTTGAAGAAAGCATATTTGAACAGAAAATACCGTTTCAGACTTTTACAGATCTCCCGGAATTATTCCGGCGGTTGAAAGCAAAAGAAATCCGGCTTGGGATTGCCACAGCAGATACGATGGTCTCTGCAAAGCACTGTGTACAGGAATTACAGATTGAAGAATTGCTTGATTATATCGGAGCGGATGACGGGACGGTGAGACCAAAGCCTGAGCCGGATATGTTTGAGGCATTCTGTGAGGCATATGGACTGAAGCCGGGAGAAGTCGCAGTAGTCGGAGATACCCGAAACGACATGAAGTTTGCAAGAAACTGTAAAGGAAAGGCAATCGGCGTTTTAAGCGGTGTAAGTGCAAAAGAAGATTTTGAAGATCTGGCAGATATGGTGATTCCTTCTGTGGCAGACATTTTTTCTATTTTGGAACCGGGAGAGAAGAATGAGGAGAGCGTGGAATGGCAGAAATCACTTTAAATCATGTGTATAAAAGATACGAAGGCGGTGTGACAGCTGTTCAGGACTTCACATTAGAGATCGCCGATAAGGAATTTGTAATCTTTGTGGGACCTTCCGGATGCGGAAAATCAACGACACTGCGGATGATCGCGGGGTTGGAATCTATTTCCGAGGGAGAGCTTTTGATCGATGGGGAGCGAATGAATGAGGTAGAATCCTGTGACCGCAATATTGCAATGGTCTTTCAAAGCTATGCACTGTATCCGCATATGACGGTATTTGAAAATATTGCGTACAGCATGAAATTAAAGAAAGTTCCAAAAAAAGAGATCAAAGAGCGGGTATCTGAGGTGGCAAAGATTTTGGAGATTGAAGAGATCCTGGACAGAAAGCCGGGGCAGCTCTCCGGAGGGCAGAAACAGAGAGTGGCAATGGGACGTGCGATTGTCAGGCAGCCGAAGGTCTTTCTGATGGACGAGCCGTTATCTAATCTTGATGCAAAACTCCGCACACAGATGCGGATTGAGATTATGAAACTTTATAAGGAGCTTCAGACTACTTTCATCTATGTGACCCATGACCAGACAGAGGCGATGACACTTGGAACCCGCATTGTCGTAATGAAAGACGGGATCATCCAGCAGGCAGATACTCCGCAGAGGCTGTATGATTTTCCGGCAAACCGTTTTGTTGCGGGATTTATCGGATCCCCTCAGATGAATTTTATCTCCGGAACATGTCGGGTGAAAAAGACGGGCGTCTTTTTGGAGACGGCAGATTGTGAAGTGCGGATCACAGATGGAAGAAAAGAGCGGTTAAGAGACGGAGGATATGACGGGATGCAGGTCACGATGGGGGTAAGACCGGAGCATGTGAAGGTGTGGCTTCCAGAAGAACAAGAATCATGTGATATGGCATCGCAGGCACAAGTGAGTGTCTATGAAATGCTGGGAGCAGAGGCTTATCTTTATTTCACTTACGAAGGACAGCAAGTGTCTGCAAGGATGAAGGCAGATACGAAGATCCGAAAAGGAGATGAGGTGTTTTGGGGATTTGACACAAAAGATATGATCCTGTTTGACTTTGATACGGGGGAAGCGATTTATTAGAAGAAAACAGAGAATTCAGCCTATGTAAAAAATTGCGGTTCCTGGGGGAATATGTTGTTGGATATGACTTGAAAATGAGGTGCTTTTTGTAATCTATGAATAGAAAACCGAGCGGGAATGAGATATAATTACAGAAAAGAGAACACAAAATTTTTTAGGAAATAACAGCATAAAACTAGTAAAATATGGAGCATATAATATGAAAAAAGAATCGAAAAAATTATGGAACCGTAATTTCTTTTTATTATGGCAGGGGCAGCTTGTATCGGCATTCGGGGATGCCCTTTATGCGATTGCCCTGAACTTTTTTGTTTTGGAACTGACCGGTTCTACGGCTGTTATGGGAACAATCATGGCTCTTGTCACGGTTCCGAAAGTTCTTCTGGGACCGTTTTTAGGCGTAATGGTAGACCGGGCAGACAGAAAGAAGCTGATCGTCATAGGTGATCTGATCCGGGGACTTAGTATTTTGCTTGTCACAGCAGCCCTCTGGAGTGGAGTTCTGGAAATCTGGATGCTGATGGCGGTTGCAGTAGCGGATGGAATTTGCTCTGCTTTTTTCAATCCCGCAGTAGAATCTTCGCTGCCGGATATGGTTCCGGATGAAAATCTGATGCGGGCGAACTCCATGTATCAGATCGCAACGACAGGTGCAGATATTTTCGGACAGTCCTTAGGTGGAGCGATTTATTCCTTGCTTGGGGCGCCGGTCATGTTTCTGATTAATGGTGTTTCCTATTTGTTTTCTGCAGGTACGGAAATATTTATAAAGATTCCGAAAGTTGTGTCTGAAAAGCCAAAAGGGAAATTTCGTGAAGACTTTAAGGATGGGATTCGTTTTGTTCTGCAGTATGAGGGAATGATCCGGGTGATCATCATGTCTTTCTTTATCAATTTCCTATTTGGGATCATCAGAGTGTTGATCATTCCATGGTTTGTGGACAGTCCGCAGCTTGGAATGGCAAGATATGGCGTACTGAGTGCGGCACAGAGTATTGGCATATTGACAGGTATGTCGGTGTTGTCGGTTGTGACAGTCAAAGCATCTCAGAAATATAATTGTTATAAAATATCGTTGTTTTCCTTCATCCTTATGATAGGTGCTGCTGTATTATGTAATGAATACTGGATGATCCTTCTTTTGTTTTTTCTGGCATTTGGATTCCAGATGGTATTCAATATGATCATGAATTCCACTGTGATGCAGAGAACTCCGGTCGACAAAAGAGGAAAAGTTTCTGCGATGAAGACAACACTTGGCATGGCGATCTCTCCGTTTGGAAACTTTGTCGGAGGTCTGCTTGGAGAAGTCTGGAATCCGAGGGGGATTATGCTTGTCAGTACCTTGCTGGCTGTCATCGTTGTATCTGCCATTGTGATTCATCCGACCGTTAAAGAGTTTTTAAACTATGATACGGATCGGCAGGAATAAATTTTTTATGAAAGTGAAAGAAATAGTTGACAATGTGAATCGGATTGTCGTATAGTAACCATAATGAATAAAAGGGAGTAGCTAGCGTTACCCAGCGTTTACGATGACGTCAGGACGATGAAAATTCATCCGTATCGTAATTAAATGGCGAGACTTTTATTGCATATAACAAACATATGCAATAAGGAGTATCGTCATTTTTTATTATACTGAAATGTTTTGCAAGATTCTGGTATAATAAAAGAAAAGCCATACAGTGGCAAAAGCCGCGGTAAAGTCTTACGGTGACAAATAGAAACTTCTTCATTGCAGGATAGGAGAGTGAAAGATGGACAAATTTTATCAATTGTCGAAAGAAGAGACAAGAAAAAAGGTAAACGGCCAGCAGGAGCCGCTTACAGACCAGCAGGTCAAGGAACACCAGGAGAAATATGGAAAGAATGAGCTGGTGGAAGGAAAGAAAAAAAGTACCTTTCAGATTTTCCTGGAGCAGTACAAAGATTTCCTTGTAATCATCCTGATTGTAGCAGCGATTGTATCCGGATTTCTCGGGGATGCGGAAAGTGCGATCGTTATTTTAGTCGTAATCACGATGAACGCGATTCTCGGAACCGTGCAGACAGTCAAGGCAGAACAGTCATTAAACAGCTTAAAGAAGCTGTCAGGTCCGACGGCGAAGGTACTTCGTAATGGAAATATCGTTCAGATCCCTTCTGTGGAATTGACCGTCGGTGATGAAGTAATGCTGGAAGCCGGGGACTATGTGCCGGCAGACGGACGTATTCTTCAGAACGCAAGCTTAAAGATTGATGAAAGTGCCCTCACAGGTGAGAGCCTTGGAGTGGAAAAATCGGACGAAGTAATTTCCGGGGAGGTTCCGCTTGGGGATCAGACAAACATGGTATTCTCAGGAAGTTTTGTCACTTACGGAAGAGGTTCTTTCCTTGTAACCGGAATCGGTATGGAGACAGAGGTTGGTAAGATTGCCACTCTGTTAAAGACAACTTCTGAAAAACGTACACCACTTCAGATCAACTTGGACCAGTTTGGACAGAAATTATCCATTATCATTTTGATCTTCTGTGGTATTTTATTTGGAATCAATGTATTTCGTGGAGATTCCATTGGAGATGCATTCCTCTTTGCAGTTGCACTTGCGGTAGCGGCAATTCCGGAGGCGTTAAGTTCTATCGTGACGATCGTACTTTCCTTCGGTACACAGAAGATGGCAAAAGAACATGCGATCATCCGCAAGCTTCAGGCAGTAGAAGGACTTGGAAGCGTATCTATCATCTGTTCCGACAAGACAGGTACTCTGACACAGAACAAGATGACAGTAGAAGATTATTATGTAGATGAGAAGAGAATCCCGGCAGCAGAGATTGATCTTCAGAAGAAAGAACAGAGACAGCTGCTGGACTACAGCATTCTTTGTAACGACTCCACAAATGTAGATGGCGTCGAGATCGGTGATCCGACAGAGACAGCGCTGATCAATATCGGAACAAGACTCGGAGTGGGTGCTCTGGATGTCAGAGAGGAATATCCGAGAAAGACAGAGATTCCGTTTGACAGTGACAGAAAATTAATGTCCACAGTCAATGAAATGAACGGTGAGCGTGTCATGATCACAAAAGGTGCGGTCGATGTACTCCTGAACCGCATGGCTTATATTCAGAAGGGAAATGATGTATGTCCAATCACCGATGCAGATAAGAAAGCAATTGAGGCACAGAATCAGGAATTTTCAAGAGGCGGACTCAGAGTGCTTGCATTTGCTTATAAGAAAATGGATTCAGAGAGAGAACTCTGTCTGGAAGATGAAAATGATCTGATCTTCCTTGGACTGATCTCTATGATGGACCCGCCGAGAGTAGAGTCTGCGGATGCCGTTGCGGAATGTATCCGGGCAGGAATCAAGCCAATCATGATCACAGGTGACCATAAGGTGACAGCTGCGGCAATCGCTAAGAGAATCGGTATCTTGAAAGATGAGTCAGAGGCATGTGAAGGTGCTGAGATTGATAACTTATCTGATGAAGAGTTAAAAGATTTTGTAGAGCATGTATCTGTATATGCACGAGTTTCACCGGAGCATAAGATCCGTATCGTGCGTGCATGGCAGGACAAAGGAAATATCGTATCCATGACCGGTGACGGTGTCAACGATGCACCGGCATTAAAGCAGGCTGATATCGGTGTCGCAATGGGAATCACAGGAAGTGAGGTTTCCAAAGATGCAGCTTCCATGGTACTGACGGATGACAACTTTGCAAGCATTATCAAGGCAGTTGAAAACGGACGTAATGTCTACAAGAATATCAAGGGTTCTATCCAGTTCCTGTTATCCGGTAACTTTGGTGCGATCCTTGCAGTGCTGTATGCGTCCATCGCAGGGCTTCCGGTTCCATTTGCACCGGTACACTTATTGTTTATCAACCTGCTGACAGACAGTCTCCCGGCGATTGCACTTGGTCTGGAGCCGCACACAAAAGATGTCATGAATGAGAAACCTCGTCCGATGAACGAATCCATTCTGACAAAAGACTTCCTGCTCAAGATTGCGACAGAGGGTCTTTCTATCGGTGTAACAACAATGATCGCATTTTTAATTGGATTCAAGGGCGGAAATGAAGTGCTTGCAAGCACAATGGCATTTGGTACTCTTTGTACAGCAAGACTTGTGCATGGATTTAACTGTAAATCGGACAGACCGCTGATCTTTAAGAAACGGATGTGGAATAATATTTACCTGATCGGAGCATTCCTTCTTGGATTAGTATTAATTACAAGTGTATTAATGATTCCGGCACTGCACTCTGTATTTAAAGTATCTACACTGTCAATGCAGCAGTTACTGACAGTATACGGTCTTGCAGCAGTGAACCTTCCGATCATCCAGTTATTAAAATACCTCCGTAAGAAATAGAAGGGAATTTAATGAACTTAAATAACGAGTCAATTAAAAAAATCCGCGGACTGATCCTTTTCACGGCATTGATTGTGATCGGTCTGTGGAAATATGAAATTATTCTTGATGCAATTGCATTTTTATTTAATATTATGTTCCCTTTCATTCTGGGAGGTGCAATTGCATTTATATTAAATGTTCCGATGAACTTCATTGAGAGAGTGTTGTTCTCTAACCGGGCAGTAAAAGATAACAAAATTATAAAGAAGGTAAAAAAGCCCCTCAGCCTGATCCTTTCGATCATGCTCGTGTTGGGAGTGATCTTTATTGTAATTTTTGTTGTCTTCCCTCAGCTTGGAAATACAATTTTGATGCTCGGGGATAACATTAAAGTGTTTCTCCCGAAAGTACAGAGCTGGGCGGAGGATCTGTTTAAAAATAACACCGAGATCATTGAGTGGATTGAGTCAATACAGTTTGACTGGGATAAAATGATTCAGAGTGGCCTGGACTTTTTCAAGAATGGTGCAGGAAGTGTACTGAACACAACATTTGCAGCAGCGAAAAGCATTGTGAGCGGACTGACGACCTTTTTTATTTCTGCTGTGTTTGCATGCTATATTCTCCTTCAGAAGAAAAAGCTGACTATTCAGATCCACAAGGTACTGTATGCATTTTTGCCGGAACAGAAAGTGAAGGCCGTACTTGCTGTCTGCTCTCTGACATACAAGACATTTTCCAATTTTCTGACAGGCCAGTGTATGGAAGCTGTGATTTTGGGAACAATGTTTTTCATCAGTATGAGCATTTTAAAAATGCCGTATGCGCTTTTGATCGGCGTGCTCATTGCGTTTACCGCACTGATACCGATTTTTGGAGCATTCATCGGCTGTGTGATCGGCGCATTTCTGATATTGATGGTAAATCCGATGCAGGCGGCAGGATTTGTAGTTATGTTTCTTGTATTACAGCAGATCGAAGGAAATCTGATTTATCCGCATGTTGTGGGTGGTTCCGTAGGCCTCCCGTCAATCTGGGTGCTTGTGGCAGTCAGCGTCGGAGGAAGTCTTATGGGACTTGTGGGAATGCTGATCTTTATTCCGATCGCATCAGTAATCTACACGTTGTTTAAAGAATATGTACACGAGAAGCTAAGAAAAAAGAACATTGTAGTCAGTCTGGAGAAAAGTGAGGATGAAGAGGAACATGAGACAGAAGAATAATGAATTTGAGATAGAAGTGAAGGGAGACAGCGCAATTATTTTGCGCTGTTTTTCGTATGGAGAGAGTGCGGTGATCCCGAGTGAAATTGATGGATACAAGGTGACAGAAATTGCGCCGTATGCATTTTCCGCCCATATGGATCATCCGCCGGAGAAAGAGACAGGCCGGGAGGCACTGTGCGGAGAACGGCTAAAAGAGATCGTTCTGCCGGATACGATTGAGAAAATCGGCCGGTATGCATTTTATAATTGTAGAAATTTAAAACGGTTGAAATTTTCAACAGATATTCGAGACATCGGTGCAGGGGCATTTACGGGATGTCATCAGATTGAAAAAATGGATGTGACAGTGGTGCCTGAAAAGAGATCTTGCTTTCGGGAACTGCTTATCGAGATCGGGGAGGAACAGGAAGTCATGTATCACTGCCCGGATGGGGATGCGAAGCTGATCTTTCCGGAATATTTTGAAGAGGAGGTGGAAAATACTCCGGCGCGGATTCTGGTGACAAAAACACATGGGAGCGGCATGTGGTACCGGAACTGTATCGTAAAAAATGAGCTGCAGTTTGACCAGTACGACAAGCGTTTTGCCTGGGCAGTAGAAAATGAGCGGGAGGAGGTCGTGATCGCGCTCGCATTTTGCCGCCTTTTATACCCGTACCGCCTTGCAGAAGAGGCAAAAGAACAGTATGAAAGGTATCTCAAACGACATGTGGAAAAGGTATCGGAATATCTTTCGGAGAAAAAAGACATGGATCTTCTCACATATTATGTGGAACAGTGTCTTGACAATGTGGATAACTTTCGTGTATTAATAGACATGGCGGGGATAACCGGTGAGGCATCGATGATGAGCTATTTGATGGAGCAGTATCATCAGAGATTTGCCGTAAAAGAGAAAAAGAAGAAATTTGAATTGTAGAAGAAAACGAGATAGAAAAAAGAACGAGAAAAAGAGAGGAGGAGGCCATGAATATTGTACAGAAACAAAAGCAGAGGGAACTGGAAAAGATTGAAATCTGCATGGATATTTGGAAGCAGTCGAGAAATGAACTGTATTTGTCGATGAGGTTTCTCGATGTGGCACTGAGCCGTTTTTTCTTTCTGCCGGAGACAAATATCACCGGGATGGGGACGGATGGATTTGGAATTTATTTTTATCCGGATGCACTGATCTATCTGTATAAAAAGGACAGGATTTATATCAACCGTGCCTATCTTCATATGATGTTTCATTGTCTGTTCGGGCACTTAACGATCCCGGAAGCTGTGGATGAGACTTTGTGGAATCTGGCGGCAGATATTGCGGCGGAATCGATCCTCGACGGAATTTCTGTCCGCTCACTCAGAAGATATGTTTCTCCGTATCGGAAAAAAGTATATCAGAGCCTCAGAGAAAAGATAAGTGTACTGACTGTCGCAGGGATTTATAAAGTGCTGGAAGAAAAAGAAGCAGAAGGAGACTCGTGGATCGGTGCAGCTGATCTTGAAAAGCTTCAGGGAGAATTTTTTGTGGACGATCATCGACTTTGGAATCAGGAAATTCCGCAGCAGAAGATGATGGAACGTCAAAAGGAATGGAAAGAGGAGAATGAGAAGCTTCAGACGAAGATGGAGACATTTGCAAAGGAAGCATCGGAAGATGCAGAGGCACTCGCAGAGCAGGTACGGGTAGAAAATCGGACACGATATGATTATAAAAAGTTTTTGAGAAAATTTTCAGTATTGAAAGAGGAAATTCAGGTAGATCCAGATACCTTTGATTATATATTTTATCATTATGGAATGGAGATGTTCGGAAATGTACCGTTGATCGAACCGCAGGAGACGAAGGAAGTCCATAAAGTTGAGGATTTTGTGATCGCAGTGGATACATCAATGTCGTGCAAGGAAGAACTGATCCGGAAATTTTTAGAGCAGACATACAGTGTGTTAAGTGAGTCGGAGAGCTTTTTCAGGAAAATCTGTGTGCATATCATCCAGTGTGATGACAAGGTGCAGTCAGATGTTGTGATCCACAATCAGGAAGAGATGGAACGCTATATGGAACACTTCGAGATTCATGGATTTGGCGGCACGGATTTTCGCCCCGTGTTTGGCTATGTCAATGAGCTGATTGCCAAGAAAGCGTTTCAAAGACTTCGAGGTCTGATTTATTTTACAGACGGTTATGGAACATTTCCGGCGAAAAAGCCATTGTATGAAACTGCGTTTGTATTTTTAAAAGAGGATTACAGTGATGTGGATGTGCCGGTGTGGGCAATGAAGCTGATACTGGAACCGGAACAATTAAGAAGGACAGAAGGTGAGAAGGACTATGGATATTAAAAGAGCGAAGGAAGAAATTAAAGATTCGATCGAAGCATATTTGCTGAAGGATGAATATGGGGAATATGAGATTCCGGTGATGAGACAGAGGCCGATTTTTCTTTTAGGAGCGCCGGGAATCGGAAAAACACAGATCATGGAGCAGGTTGCGAGGGAGTGCGGCATCGGGCTTGTGGCATATACGATCACCCATCATACAAGACAGAGTGCGATCGGATTACCGCTGATTTCTAAAAATGAGTATGGCGGAAAGGAATACTCGGTCACAGAGTATACGATGAGTGAGATCATTGCATCGGTGTACAAGAAAATGGAAGAGACCGGACTTTCGGAAGGAATTTTGTTTATTGATGAGATCAATTGTGTGTCGGAAACACTTGCGCCTGCGATGCTTCAGTTTTTGCAGTATAAGACATTTGGAAATCATGAAGTGCCTAAAGGATGGGTGATCGTGGCAGCGGGGAATCCGCCGGAGTATAACAAATCTGTCAGAGAATTTGATGTTGTGACGATGGACCGTGTAAAGAAAATTGAGGTGGAAGCGGATTTTTCAGTGTGGAAAGAGTATGCCTACCGTCAGGGGATTCATCCGGCTGTCATTTCTTATCTGGCGAACCGGCAAAACTATTTCTACAAGATGGAACATACGGTGGACGGATCCTTTTTCGCCACACCGAGGGGGTGGGAAGATTTGTCACGGCTGATCCAGGTGTATGAAAAACTCGGGAAAAAGGCAGATAGGGAAGTTGTCGGTTCCTACATCCAGTTCCCTGAGATTGCAAAAGATTTTGCAAATTATCTGGAACTGTATTACCGCTACGAGGCGGATTATCAGGTTGAGCAGGTGATGGAAGGAAAGATCCCGGAAATCCTGCTGAAGAAGATTTCCCACGCATCCTTTGATGAGAAGCTGAGTGTGATCAGCCTGCTTCTTGCGCGTGTCACAGAAGTTTTTCGAGAGGCATTTCTGCAGGAAGCTTATGTTTCTATGCTGTTTGAGAAGCTCAAACAATACAAAAGTATGCCAGGACGGGGAAAGGAACCGGTGGAAGCACTCCGTGAGATTTTAGAAGAAACCTGTGGGGAACAGAAGGAAAAAGCGCGCGCAGGACTTCTTGGAAAAGCGGAAAAAATTACTTATCAAAAAGCAATAAAGAAATTGGAAATTTATCTGGGCATATTGGAAGATGAGCAGATCTCTGATGGAGAGACAGCATTTGAAAAAATCCGCCAACTTTTTGCAGAAGAGAGAGAGGCTTATGAAAAGCTGGAGGAATCTGCAGGACAGAAATTGGAGTATGCATTTGATTTTATGGAGATTGCATTTGGAGTCAGCCAGGAAATGACGATCTTTATCACGGAATTAAATATGAATGCTTACAGCGTAAAATTCCTTCAGGAATATCAGTGCGAGAGATATTACCAATACAACAAACAGCTTGTGTTTGATGAGACTGACAGAAATATCCGAAACCGGATCGAGCGGGTGGAGATGCCGCTTTAAAGAATACCAGGGTTCTCCCGGACATAGAGTATATTTATAAAATAAATATGGGGGAGAAAAAGTTGTTAAATTATCTTTGGGCAGGAATGATACTTGTGGGAATTATCTATGGGGCGATGACCGGACGAATGGAAGATGTCACCAATGCGGCGCTGGACTCTTCCAAGGAGGCGGTGACACTCTGCATTACGATGCTCGGTGTAATGTCTTTCTGGGTAGGACTTATGGAAATTGCGCAGCGGTCGGGGCTGATTGCCGCCGCCTCACGAAAGTTACAGCCGGTGGTACATTGGCTATTCCCGGACGTACCGAAAGGGCATGAGGCAAATAAACATATTACTACAAATATCATTGCAAATATCCTCGGACTCGGATGGGCGGCAACACCGGCGGGACTGATGGCGATGAAGAGTCTTCAGGAAGTCAATCCAAACAGGGACAAGAGTATTGCAAGCAGAGACATGTGCACGTTTTTGATTTTGAATATTTCTTCTTTGCAGCTGATTCCAATCAATATCATTGCTTATCGGAGCCAGTATGGAAGTGTGAATCCGGCAGGGATTGTGGGTGCAGGGATTGTGGCGACACTGGTGAGTACTTTTGTCGGAGTGGTATTTGCAATGATGATGGGGAAGTGGAAGAGGAAATAGGAAAGGATTATCTTTATAATGTGGATAAAGCTAAAAATTGTAACGAGTGTATAAAGGCAATTATGGAAATTAAAAATTAGATTTTAACAAATAGGATGACAAAATCATTGAAAAGAGATTTAGTCATCCTATTATGTTTTTGAAAATGACAAAATATATTTTAGACTTGATTTTTTGTAATACATATAATACAATTATTGTAATACAAAAAAGGAGGCGAGATTATGGGAAAACCGGGAAGACCAAAGGGAAGTGACAATAAGGAGAAGATTTGTTCTCTGCGCCTAGATGAACAGACGTTAAAGCGCCTGAATGCTTACTGTGAGCGCCTGAAAGTGGCAAAGTCAGAGGTGATCCGGGAGGCAATCGAGCGGATTTTGGAGGAAGATCAGCAGGCATAGAAGCTGGTACGTTCTTTTATCCAATGAGTCGTAAAACCCCTTGCTTAGCTATGGGGAGTATCAGTAATACCTATCGTTGGATGTGTCTGGGAAATTGCGGCAGATTCGTATAAATAGTTTTCTGTTTTCATAAGATGATAAGAGCCTATTTATGAAAACGGAGGAGAGGATGAGGTTTTTACTATATCTGAGTGATTTTATCGTACCTTTTGTGATTTTCTATATCGTCGGTTTTGGAATTTTGATGAAGACAAATGTCTATGAGAATTTTATAAAGGGTGCAAGGAAGGGATTTTTGACGGTCATTAAGATCATGCCCACACTGATCGGACTGATGGTTGCAGTGGGAATATTGAGAGCTTCCGGATTTTTAGATTTTTTTGCGGAAGTAGTCAGCAAGTTTGTTGTACATATCGGATTTCCGGTACAGCTTGTACCGCTTACGATTGTCAGAATGTTTTCTTCTTCAGCAGCTACAGGGCTGGTACTGGACATCTTTAAGGAATATGGAACAGATTCGTACATTGGGCTTGTGGCATCTATCATGATGAGCTGCACGGAGACGATCTTCTATACGATGTCTGTGTATTTTATGACAGCGAATATCAAGAAGACGAGATATACACTGGCTGGAGCACTTTTGGCGACATTTGCGGGAATTGCAGCAAGTGTACTGCTTGCCTCGGGGATGTATGCTCGATAATTATCAATAGTGTCGTAAAATTCCTGCTTTAGCTGTGGGGAGTGTGAATTTCTGGCAGCAAGAAACGGAGAACGTGAAAGCTCTCCGTTTCAGACAGACGATTCCTATCATTCAATGTATCTAAAATCCCTTACTTTATCTATGGGGAGTGTCAATTCCTGATACGGCATAGATACTGGAAAGTAGAAGGCAGATACGCATGCAGGTAAAGTAGTTTGTCTGTGGTGCAGCAGAATGGATACGTGAGATGAGAATATAGATGACAGAGAAAAGCATTCTGCCGTTTGATCGCATCTTGTTTTAACTGTGAGGAGCGTGTGTGACAATGAGAGGATACCTTGTCGGAAGTAAAGAGGAAGGAGATCGTAAGTCCGCGAATCGTAAGCTCACATTCGGAATAACCTGCTTCCAGTAAGCCATGAATGAATCTTTGCAGCATGAGTGTATCCGGGAAGGTGACAGATGCTTTTAATTGAGATTCTGTAGGAGCATGGCGTCTTCCCATTTGGAATCCGCTCAGTTGTCGGTGCTGTTTGCTGATTTTAAAAATGGACAGGTCTTTTTCCAAAAGTTCTAAGGACAGATGGAGGAATTCAGACTCCGGCACACTTGCAAATCGGGTTGTATTCCTGTTTTGGGGAGAGACAATGTGGTCAGTACAGTATAGCCCGATCTCTCCGCCAAAATAGATTCCATATTGACCTTTTTTAAGCCTGATAAGCCATGTTTTTCCGTTATAGTCAAAATAAATCGGAAGAGTACCCTGATCAGAAGAGTTGCTGCCAGCGGTATCTGCGGGGCAGCAGCCGGATTTTTGCAGCCACGCGTTCTCTGGATAGATAAAGAGATCGTGGAGGGGCAGATAGGACAAACCGTAGGGATCTATCAATTTCTGCAAAAGATCCGATTTCTCTTCAGAGGGCATTCTTCGGATCTGAAGAATCAGCTTTTTCCTTTTGTGATAATCCAAAATGATGAGAAGAAAGAGCAGCAATAGGAAGACGGGTAAGAAAGACATAAAAACCTCCTTGGCAGTATCTTATTGTATTGTATGCTGCAGACCGGTTTGATGTGCGGGAGGACAGCCTATCTGCCGACAGCATATCTGGAAACAATGTCAAATGGCGCGGGTCCGACATCGAGAACCGCACGGTGAAAATTCTTCTGGGAGAATTTATCTCCGTCTATTTCCAGCGCTTTCTTTTTCAATTCTACAAATTCAAGATATCCAACATAATATTTTAAGTAGTTTCCCGGATCAGATAGGATCAAATTGTAGATTTCCCGGACAGCATCGGTATCTTTGATTCCATAATCAGAGAAAAACCGGACAGTATCGGTCACAGACCAGCCATCGTAATGGATTCCAATGTCTGCGGCAGCATAGAGTCCAAGTGTCAGAGAGCCATTTTTTTGAAACAGCGCAGCCTGTTCTTTTGGCAGCGGGCTCAGATAGTAGGAGCACATCTCGGCATAAGTGGCCCATCCTTCCACATAGCCGCTGAAATTAAAAATACTGCGGAGAGGTTCTGTATTTTTTTCGGCAAAATAGGTCGTTTGATACAAGTGTCCGGGATAACCTTCGTGTGCAAGTGTCGTAAAGAGTTTCAGTGTATCGACATTGTGGGACTGGTTGATATAGATCACATTTTCTGACTGGTCGTCGATGGCAGGAATCATATAAAATGCGGGACTGAGATAAGGTTCCATAGCCTCGGGAACATATTTCACCTGAGCAGTTACATCCGGAGGGGCGGGGAAGGCAGCAGAAGACTTCTCTTCCAACAAGGTTAAAATCTGTCCCGGCTGGTTCCGGTCAATATGGTTTTGCAGAAAAATATCTGACTTGTCTGAAGTTGTTTCGGCAGAGACAGGACGCGAGGCAAGTTCGGGATCTTTGGACAGCAATGTCTGGATAGACAAAAGATCCGAGGAAATCTGAGCATTGATCAATTCTTTTATTTCAGATACGGAGCGGGATGATCCGGTATCTCTTTCTACAACATAGCTATAATATTCTTTTCCATTCGGAAAATGACAGACTCCCTTTTCATTTGTTCCACTGCCGCGAAGGTCCAGGAGAGCGGCAATCAATGTTTCATAAGCCGGAATAACGGCATTTTCAATCATTTCCTGATTTTTCTTTTGGTAGGTCTCTTTTGCAATGGAAGAAAGTCCCGGGATTTTGGAAAGCCGTTCTTCAAAAGTCGTAAGCAGATAATTGGAATCTTGCATATCAACAAAGGAACTACACTGGTCAATCACAGCATCCACGGTACTGTCCGGGATGAACAGACCACTATCGGCTTTCTCCTTCTCAAAGGAAATCAGAGAGTTGAAGTAGTCCGGGGTGCAGGACAAAAGGGAGAGGTAAGTGTCTACATCTTCAATCTCATGAAACTGGTATTCTGCCAGCAGTACAGGGAGCTGTGCCTGAATCCCGGTAATCTCTCCTAATGGTTCCTCGTATAAAAGGTAAGGAGCTCCTTTCAGGGAAGTCTGCAGATAAGATTTGAGAATATCGTAGGTGAGTTTATTTTCTTCTGTGAGGTCTTCATAGTGATAGTGGGACAGGGCAGACAGACTGTTTTCTAAAGCCGCCAGCACTCCGGTAGTGTTTGTGGAAAAAGAGCCGTATGTAACCGGGGCGTGGGTGATATCGTAGTCGGAAGGATTTTTCAATGTGTAATGCAGTCCAATCGTGTTTGCGGCAACGTCCTCCCGGAACAACTCGAGGGTAAACTGCCGGAAAGCGGTGTTGGTGTCGGATGATACCCGGATGGAAGAGCAGCCGGAGAAAAGCAGAGAGGAAGATAGCAGCAGTGCAGTAAATGAAGTAAGATATTTTTTCTTCATAGATACTCCAAAGACATTTTTAACAGTTTATGAGAAAGAAGCGGGAAAAAGACATTGATTCAGAGGAGAGGATACATATGATAAGAGAAACGAAGAGGTTGTTATTTGTAATCTGGATGACAGTCGTGGCAGCTGTATGTCTGCAGGCAACAGCTATGGCAGAAGAGGGAGCAGAAGAGCCGGATGTAAGAGAAGAGACGATTTCCGATGCAGTTCTTCCGGTGGCAGTTGGATATCGGAGAGACAGTGGAGAAGTGACTTATTATCTTAATGGAACCTCCTTTCTGATCAGCGAGGAAGCAGTTCTCACGAATAAGCATGTGGCAGTTTTGGATGATACACTTCGGGAAAAAATCATCAAAGATCATGAGTTGACGGAACTGCAGGAGGAAGATGAAAGGCTGGGAATTTATGTGATGGCCGGGGAAAATATGTTTGTCCCTGCCAAGATTCATGAGAATGTGCAAAGTGACCGGATGGACTTTGCGGTGCTGAAATTATCGGCAAAGTTATACGACAGAGAGATCCTGACATTGGGAGGAGGAATACAGCCACAAGAAGGAATGCCGATTTCGGTTGTGGGATGTTCCGGGGAGAGCTATCGAGAAAAGATTTTGGAGGAAATCCCGAAGATTTCAGAGCAGGGGGAGATTATCCGGCTCAGAGAATCTCAGGAAGTTCCTGCCGGAGAGAATAATAAAGTGATCGAACATAATATTCCATTGTGTGAGGCAGGTTCCGGGAGTCCGCTTCTAAATGACAGCAGGGAAGTTGTGGGGATCAATGTATTTCGGGAAGGCGCGGCTCCTCATGCAGTGCAGATCTATCATGTCAGAAAGGCGCTGGATACCTTTGAAATTCCTTACAAAAGGCCGGAAGTAGTTATGGAGGGAGAGAAAGAGACAGAGAGAAATACAGAGCAGACAGAAAAAGCGCAGGAAAATTTCAGTGAAAATATAGATTCACCGGAAAATACAGAAAACAAAAATGGAGGAGGCATAGGAGATACAGGAGCGATGCTGGCTGTTTTCGGAGGAATAGCAGGAATCGGAGGGGCGATGACAGCGATTTGGACGGGATTATACACAAATCGAAAAAAACAGTCAGAAGCGAAAGAAACGGAGATGCAAAATGCATACAAACAGATACAGACACCGAAAGGGCAGGTACGGCAAGTAGATTGGATGCCGGAAAGCAGATATCCATCAGTGAGAAGCAAAAGAGAAGAAGAGAGAGAAGGTACAGGAGGGAATCTGAGGGAATATATGATGGCAAGAGAAGGGGCAGGGGAAACAACATTGCTAAATGTGGAAGGAGGAGAAACAACATTGCTTCACAGCGCAGAGTTTGCCTATTTGCTCCGTAAAGATACGGGAGAGAGAATCCTGATCAATACCCCGTCATTTTTGATCGGAAAGGAAGAAAGGAGAGTCAATTACTGCATCCGGGACAATACATCCGTCAGTAGATGTCATGCGAAGATCATTAAGCACGGATGGCAGTATTACATAGAGGATCAGAACTCGACAAACGGAACTTATGTGGATGGAAATGTGCTGCGTCCGTATCAGGGAACGGTTCTGTCAGATAATATGACGATCCGGCTGGCGGATGAGGTGTTTGAATTTCATTTCATGTAAAAATGGAGAGGAGAAGAAGGGTGTATGAAATTGTTGAGCGCGGCATGCAGCGATATAGGAATTAAGAAAAAAATAAATCAGGATGCTTTACTGGTCCGTTCCGCAGTGACAACATCAGGAGAGATCCTGTTGGCGGCGGTCTGTGATGGAATGGGAGGACTGGAAAAAGGGGAAGTGGCAAGCGGGGAGGTAATCCGGGCACTTGCAAGATGGTTTGAAGAAATACTTCCGTCACTGCTTAACGAAGAGTATGAGGAAAGAGTACTGGGAGAAAGAGGAAAAAGGAAGATTGAGAAAAGCCTGGAACGTTTGATACAGGAGGAAAATCATATCATTTCCGCCTACGGAAAGGAAAAGAATCTCCTGCTTGGGACGACAGTTTCCGCTGTTTTATTGATCTTTGGATGGTATTTGATCGTACATGTTGGAGATTCCCGCATCTATGCACTGACAGAGACGGTACAGCAGCTGACAAAAGACCAGACATATGTTCAAAGAGAAATTGACGCAGGGAGGCTTACGAAAGAGCAGGCGAGGGAACATCCCCGGAAAAATGTGCTATTGCAGTGTGTCGGGGTGCAGAAGGAAATTGTTCCGGAATGTAATTCTGGAATGTATTATCCGGGAATGGGATTTTTGATCTGCTCAGACGGATTTCGCAACCAAGTGCTGCACGAGGAACTTCAGGAAAGGTTTTGCCGGAATCACCTGAGAGAAGAAAGGAGGATGGAAGGAGAATTGAGAGAAGTGATCGAGCTGAATAAAAGACGGATGGAAACAGATAATATTTCCGCAATCTTGATTTCCGTGCAGTAGGCCATCGGCATGAGGAAAGGAAGAATAAATGTAAAAACGAAGCGGAAGGAGGAGGCAGATGCTTGAGAATGGCATGATCGTAGACGGGAAATACAAAATTTTAAATAAAATTGGTCAGGGAGGGATGAGCACGGTCTACCTTGCAATGAATGAGCGGGCCAACCGACAGTGGGCGATCAAGGAAATTAAAAAGAAAGGAAACCGATATTATCGAACGCTTCGAGAGGAACTGTTGGCAGAGACGGATATTCTTAAAAAACTGGATCATCCGAATCTGCCGCAGATTGCGGACGTCCTGGAATATGAAGATACTTTTTTAATTGTGATGGACTACATCGAAGGAAGGCCGCTCAGTCTGACGCTGCAGGAGCAAGGAGCGCAGACACAGGAGCTGGTAGTTGCATGGGCAAAACAACTCTGCGATGTACTGGCATATCTGCACTCCCGGAAACCGCCGATCATTTACCGGGATATGAAGCCTGCCAATATTATGCTGCGCCCGGATGGAAGGGTGATGCTGATTGATTTTGGAACTGCGAGGGAATATAAGGAAGATCATGTGGAGGATACAGTTTGTCTTGGAACGGTCGGATATGCGGCGCCGGAACAGTTTGGAGGAAATGGGCAGACAGATGCAAGAACCGATATTTTTTGTCTGGGAAGAACATTGTATCATCTTTTGACCGGACACAACCCATGTATGCCGCCGTATGAGATATATCCGATCCGGCACTGGAATCCGCAGTTGTCTTCCGGATTAGAAGAGATTATCTGGAAGTGTGTTCAAAATGATCCAGGGGAACGTTATCAGTCCTGCGCAGAACTACTGTATGCATTGGAACATTATAGGGAATTTGATTCTGAATGCAAGAGACGGCAGCAGAAGAAGTGGTGGATTTTTGTGTGTTCGGCGTTCTGCACACTGGCATTTGCAGCGGGGGCTGTGGGGTTTCGCTGTGCGGAGGAGAAGACGGTAAGAAACAGCTATGAGCGAGTGATGAAAGAAGCGTCATCCGCTGTGACAAGGGAGAAACAGATCGCCAATTATCGAAGAGCCATTTCACTGAATCCGAAGAAGGCAGATGCATACGAACAGCTATTGGAAAAGGTATTTCTGACCGATGACAATTTTTCCCGGGAGGAAGCAGCGGTGATGCTTGAAATTCTGGGGGAGAAGGGAACGGATCACAAAGATCATTTAAGTGTACTGGAATCGGAGCAGAGAGAGTACGGGAAAGTGGCTTTTCGGATGGGGATTGCCTATTTTTATTATTATGAAGGAGAGGGAAACAAACAGTTATCCGAAAGATGGTTTGCGGATGCCGCCAAATCAGAGACACTGGAGGAATATCAGAGAGTGCGCGCAAAGATGTTGGGGAAAATTGCAGGATACTATGCAGAATTAAACCGCAATGACCGGGCAGGGGACAGCAAGGTTACCTACCGGGAATACTGGGAAGATCTGACAGAATTGACAAAAGGAAATATTGCGGCGCTTGACAATGAGAAGACCGCTCTTGTGATGTATCAGGAACTGGTGTATCAAATCGGCCAGAATGCGGATAAATTTTATGACGAAGGAGTCGAAAAAGAACAATTGCTTGGGCAGCTTGAAAAGGTGAGCGAGAGGCTGCAGACAGATATGATTGTACAGAAAAAAGGAGAGCAAAAGGAGATAGAAAAAAAGAAAGAGGAACTGATAAAAAATATTTTATGGGCAGGAGAAGAGGTAGAGGCGATATGCACGATCAGGAACAGATGATTCAGATATTCCGTCAGGGCTTTCTGCTTTGTGTGGTTTTGTCGGTATGCAGCGGAATCATGACGATGATATTTTTTTGGAAATTTCAAATCCGGAGAATGATTGCAGTCCGCACGGGGCGGGAGGCGAAGAAAGAGATAAAAAGAATAGAAGAGACAAACCGTAAAAAAGAAACAAAAGGAAGCGGTGTGTTTGTGCTGAAAAAGAATGTGATGATGATCCATACGGATGAAGTGATAGGAAGGGACGGTGGGGGAATTTGAGAGGATATTGGACAAAAGTCAGAACATGGATACAGATAATCGCAATGCTCACAGGCGCGGCGGCATCAGCGGCTGTTCTGCATAAAATGGCTCCGGAGAAGCTTTGGCAGGCAAAGGCCGAAGAGGTGCAGCACATAAAAAAAGAAGAGGAAGCAAACGGAGGAACTCCCATCAGGAGGACGATCGCGCTTGAACAGATTCAGTGGGAAAAAGCAGAGAAGGTCTATGACGGCAAAAGGGAGGCGGCGCTTAGCGGATATTATCAGGAGAAAAAAGAGGAAAATAAGGTGACGGTCTGTGTAAAATTAGAGGGAAGCAATGTGAAAACTTACACGGAAGCTGTTATTCAGAAAGTGATCAAACAGCCTCAGAACTATGAACTGACAGAGTGCGAACAAAAGAAAATATCTGATATTTATATCCAGGTCATTCCCAAAAACTTGTATTTGCAGGTAGAAGATTATTATGCGGAGTATGGAAATACAATGGAAACACTGGAAGAAGATCTGAGAAAACATGGCAAAGTGATCATAAAGGAGGGGGGATTGCGGGAAGACTTAGAGGAGATAATGCTTCCGGAAGTAATTTTGCGGGATCCGTATCCGGAATTAAAAATCGGATCATACGATAATTGTCTGATCCCGGAACTAAAAGGGGAAGACGGAAGACCGGTGGATCCGCTGGAAGGAGTTGTGCAGGGAAATTACTGCATGAAAGCAGCACAGAAAGAAGACTACGGGACACTGACGATCGTCCCTCAGAAGCTGGAAAATACAGAAAGGGTCATTTCTGCAGAGAAGAGAGACGGCGTATTTCAGAAGGAGGAAGGAGATCAGACAATCTGGGTTAGAGGAAGGCGGGGAAGCGACGGGGAACCGGTTAAAGTAAAACTTCAGATTCGGGAAGAGTCACCTTTCGCACAGATGTATGATGAAGTGTGGGTGCGGATCAAGGAAGAGGATGAAGAATTTGTAAATGCCACAAAAGAAGGGATTGTTTTTGAAGAGCAGTCGGAGGGAGTGCAGAGGCGGACCGGGGAATGGTATTTGAAGGACAGCAGAGACAGCTCGGGGAACACGATCACAGAGGTAGCGGATGGTCTGGTGTTTTTCATTGACAGCGAAGCGCCGGAGGTTACTTTTCACGGTTTATCTTTGGAAAATAACAGGATCGGTGAGGAAGAGCGGGCGCTGACCTTTGGCACTTATGAAAATACTTCTTATGCAGAGAAAGTTTCTGTCGAAGATCAGGACAGTCTGGAGGAGAAAGGAAGCGGAGCAGGCAGATGGTCCTATGCGGTATGGAATGTCAAAAAAGATCAGAAACTGACAGAAAATCTGGTGGAGGAGCTGACTGTATCAGGAGAACTGCAATGGAACCAGATAGAAGCTGAAGGGGCATGCGAGATTTTGGCCGGTGAAGAAAAACAAGGAAAAGTGAAAGAAGGAAACTATGTCATACTTGTGCGGGCGGAAGATCATGTGCAAAATCAGGCGGTTTTTCTGTCAGACGGGGTGGTTGTGGATATGGAACCCCCCAAAGTGACCCTTGTCGGGATCGACTCAGAGAAATATTATACAGAGGATGTTCCGTTTTCAATTACCATAGAAGATTTGGATTTGAAAAATCAGAAAATCACTTCCGGCATCCGGGAGATACGTGTTGCATTGTCATGTGATGGGACGGAATGCTTTTGTGAGACAGAACAGATTCGGGAGGATGTTTGGGAATCCGGTACTGAGGCAGGGAAGACGTTGCAGGAATTGCAAAAAGAGGCAAATATTGCGAGAGAAAAAATCATACAAGCTTCCGGGCATAACAGTAATGATGTAAAAATTTCTGTGACCGTGTCAGATCATGCGGGAAATCGGACAGTGACAGAAAAGCGGTTGAAAATCGATACAACCGCGCCGCAGATTACGGTGTCCTACGACAACAATGAAGGGATGAATGGAAACTATTTTCAAGAAGAAAGAATGGCAGAAATTCTCTATCAGGACAAAAATTTTGACCGCAGAAATGTGACATTTGATGTGTGTGCCGGCAAAAAAGAAAAGAAAGACGTAAGGGTACAAGAGCTGGAAAGAGAGTTTGGGATTTTTGCAGAGTGGAGAGAAGAAGGGGAACAAGCGGACAAAAAGGGGGAATGTTTATACCTGAAATTTGAAAAAGAGCAGGAATACAGGATCAGGCCGCACTGCAAAGACCGTGCAGGAAATGTAGAGCAGACAGTGGACTATGGGGATTCTGCAGCGCCGGAGCAGTTTGTGATCGACAAGACGGATCCTGTGGCACAAATTCAATATTACTGTGACGGAGTGGAGATGGATCTGTCAGAGGAAGGCGGCCGGAGAACTTTTACAGATAAAGCAATTGAAGCAAAGATCGTGATTTATGAGCAAAATTTTTCTTTCCCGGAGGCATTTTCAGAAGAATCACGCCAGATGGAACTTTCTGTAAAAGCAGAAAAAATGCAGGAAGGAGAACATCCGCAGGATGTGGAGGGCGGATATGGCCGGCAGGCAGCAAAGAGGCAGAATTGGGAAAGGATGGACAAGGACACATATGCAGCAACATTTTTGTTTGAAAAAGATGCAAATTATACGGCAGAGTTTACCTATACGGATCTGGCAGGAAGGAAAGTCAGGATTGCTCCGAGGATGTTCACTGTGGATCAGACGGCGCCGGAAGGAGAAATTGTTGTGGACGGACAGCAAAACGCAGCAGAATCATGGAGAGATGTTTCCTTCTGTCTGTTCAAAAGAGATCCTTATCAGATTCAGATTACGGGGGACGATGTCACAGCCGGGGTGGCTTCTGTAAAATATTACTGTTCAGAAATCCCACTTTCGGAAGAGAAAGTAAGGAATCTGCCTGAAAAAGGATGGGTGAAAGGAGATGCGTTTACCGTAAAACCGGATCAACAGTGTATCGTGTATGGAAAAGTGGAAGATCTGGCAGGAAATATCCGTTTTTTATACCCGTTAAATGGGATGATCACGGAACGATCGGAACCAAAGATAAAAATGACACTGGAAGGAGAAAAATCAGGAGGGGTTTATCGCGGAGATGTGACAGTGAAGATAGAGGCGGAAGATCCGCAGGCAGGGAATACCTATTCCGGAATTCAGAAAGTCTCTTACCATGTGGCAGCAGAAGAAAATGTGCAGGAAAACACAGAGGGAATCTTATTTCAAAAAGAAGATCATAATACACCGGGAAAAGCGAGGTGGGAAGGAACGGTCGTCATTCCGGCAGAAGTGTTCAACAGTAATGATGTGAGGATTCAGGTGACGGTAAAGGATTTTGCCGGAAATGAGAAAGCAGAGAGCAAAGAAAAGATACAGATAGACATTACGCCTCCCACGATCCAGGTCCGCTATGATGATCAGACTCCTGTAAACGGAAACTATTACAGGGCGGCACGGAAAGCGACCATCACTGTCCAAGAGAGAAATTTTGATGGGGAGGCTGTGAAAATCCAGGCAGACAGTTCAGAAGGGAAGCAGCCGGTCATCGGGGAATGGACCAGGAAGCAAAGTATGAAAAATACGGATCAGACAACACATACATGTACGGTGGTATTTCAGGAAGATGGAGAATACAGACTTTCTCTTAGCTGCACAGACAAGGCAGGAAACCGGACAGAGTATGTGAAGAAGGATACATTTGTGATCGACCAGACCGCTCCGGTCATCCGGGTTTCGTATCAGGAACAGGAGGAGAGGACAAAGGGATATTATCATGAGCCGAGGACTGCGGTGATTACGATTCAGGAGAAAAATTTCCGCCCGGAGGATGTAGAAGTCAAAATTACAGCAACTCTTGACGGGGAGAAGCAAAAGGCACCACAAATAGGAACATTTACAGCGGGGGGAGCAGGAAGTGAAGCTTCTTCCCAGAACAGAGAAAGAGATGCAGTGCACAGCGCAATCATCTTATACGAGAAAGATGGAGCGTATACGTTTGATATTTCTTACACAGATCTTGCAGGAAATGTGGCAAAAGAGTATCCAAAAGAGCATTTTACCATCGACCGGACAAGTCCGTCTGTGGAAATATTCGGAGTGGAGGACAAGTCTGCAAACAATGATACGGTTGCGCCTCAGATTCGTTATCAGGACAGGAACTATGAAGAAAAGGATGTCAGAATAGAACTGAAAGGATATCATCGAGGCAAACTCCCGATAGAAGGGCAGAAGACAGAAATCATAAACGGGCAGTACATTCAGCTGCCGGATTTTGAGTGGACGCAGGAGCAGGATGACTTATACACACTGACCGTTCAAGTGACAGATCAGGCAGGCAATGTGACAAAAAAGTCGGTTACATTTTCGGTAAACCGATTTGGATCTGTCTATACGCTAAGTGAGAAAACAAGAAAACTTCTGCAAAAGCATTATACGAAGCAGCCGCAGGAAATTGAAGTAACAGAAATCAATATAGATACATTGCAGAGGAAGGAGATCAGTTATGGAAGAGACGGCGAGTTTGTGAGACTGGAAAACGGGAAAGACTATACAGTGGAGAAAAGCGAACCGGAGCAGGGATGGAAAAAATATACCTATAAGATCAGCCGACACAATTTTCAGAAAGAAGGTAACTATACCGTAACACTTTCCTCAAAAGACCGGGCAGAAAACAGAGGGAACAATAAGATCAAGGGAAAAGAAATCAATTTTGTTGTGGATCAGACAGCACCGACAGTGGTTGTTACAGGAATAGAGAATTATGGAAAGTATAAGGAGCCGGCGAAAAAAATGACAATCTATATGGAAGATAATTTTGCGGCAGAAACAGTGGAAGTGTCTGTCGATGGTGAGAGAAAAACAAAAAAGAGATACGATGCCGGGACATTGGAACGACAGGGTGGAAAAGCGGAAGTTGTCATCAAACAGGAGGATGAGTGGAGAACGGTTCGCGTATCAGGTGTTGATGCGGCGGGAAACCGGTCGGAGGAAAAGGTGTTTCACATCCTTGTTACACCGGACAGATGGATTCAGTTTTTCTATGACCTGCCATCCATTGCGGGAGTGGTGCTGATGATTCCTGCACTGCTCTGTGGAGGAATCTTTTTCGTCGGAAAGCAGAAACGAGAGCAAAGAAGAAGGAAAGATTCCAAAACGGATCAGAGAAATTCAAAAAGAGAAAATTCGCGAACTTGACATTCCAAAAACCGTATGTTACGATTTCTACATATTTTTAATTTGAAAAAGAAAACGCGTTGACGAAAAGAGTAAGTTGGGGGAAACTTTACAGAGAAGTTCTGATTCATATAGAAATGTGTGGAATGTGACTTGGACACAGACTGATGCAAAAAGATATGAGATGCTGAGAGGAACAAGTGGAATCTGACTGAAGATGGCTTCCGAGCGGTGTATGATACTTTCTGTTGTCTATTCGGTCTGATATAGAAGAGAATACGAAAGAAAAGTGTGATACAAAGGGATTCGCCCTTTACAGCGAGGAGTGCAGGGCACTCGGCAAGGTTCGCGCTGTGAAGTGCGGATAAATAGAAGTGGTACCACGGGAATCTCTCGTCTTCTCTTTTGAGGAGGCGAGTTTTTTATTTTAACAGAAACTGGGAAATAAAAAACACTCCAAGTGAGATCCTTTTTGAAGATGCTGCTTTTGAATGAAAAATCTGAATGGGTATATTCAAAAAAGAGGAGGATGCAAAATGGACAAGAAGAAATTTTATATGACAACAGCGATTGCCTATACATCAGGCAAACCGCATATTGGGAATACTTATGAGTTTGTACTTGCTGATGCGATCGCAAGATACAAGAGAAGTCAGGGGTATGATGTATTTTTCCAGACAGGAACTGACGAACATGGACAGAAGATTGAACTGAAGGCACAGGAAGCCGGAGTGACACCGAAAGAATTTGTAGACGGTGTGGCTGCGCAGGTAAAAGCAATCGCAGACCTGATGAACACATCTTATGACAAATTTATCCGTACAACGGATGAATACCATGAGAAACAAGTTCAGAAAATCTTTAAAAAACTGTATGAGCAGGGAGATATTTACAAAGGATATTATGAAGGAATGTACTGTACACCTTGTGAGGCGTTCTTTACAGAATCCCAGCTGGTTGATGGAAAATGTCCGGACTGTGGACGCGAAGTACAGCCTGCAAAGGAAGAAGCATATTTCTTCAAAATGAGCAAATATGCGGACAGACTGATTGAGCATATCAACACACATCCGGAATTTATTCAGCCGGTTTCCCGTAAAAACGAGATGATGAACAACTTCCTGCTTCCGGGACTGCAGGATCTCTGTGTATCAAGAACTTCCTTTAAATGGGGAATTCCGGTAGATTTTGATCCAAAGCATGTTGTCTATGTATGGTTAGATGCGCTTACAAATTACATCACAGGAATTGGTTATGACTGCGATGGGGAGAACAGTGAGCAGTTTAAAAAGGACTGGCCGGCAGACCTTCATTTGATCGGAAAGGATATTATCCGGTTCCATACAATTTACTGGCCGATCTTCCTGATGGCGCTTGATCTTCCACTTCCGAAGCAGGTGTTTGGACATCCGTGGCTGCTTCAGGGCGATGGAAAGATGAGCAAATCAAAAGGAAATGTCATCTATGCAGATGAACTTGTAAATATGTTCGGAGTCGATGCAGTCCGCTATTTTGTTCTGCATGAGATGCCGTTTGACAATGACGGTGTCATCACATGGGAACTGATGGTAGAGCGTATGAATTCTGATCTTGCGAATACACTTGGAAATCTTGTGAACCGTACGATCTCCATGACAAATAAATATTTCGGAGGAGTCGTTACGGATAAGGGTGTTGCAGAAGAGGTCGATGCAGAGTTAAAAGCAGTTGTAGAGCGCACACCGGGAGCGGTAGATGGGAAGATGGAAAAACTCCGGGTGGCAGATGCGATCACAGAGATTTTCAACCTGTTCAAACGCTGCAATAAGTATATTGATGAGACAATGCCTTGGGCGCTTGCGAAAGAAGAGGAGAAAAAAGACCGTCTGGAAACAGTGCTTTACAATCTGATTGCAAGTATCTCAAAGGGAGCAGAACTGTTAAGTTCATTCATGCCGGAAACATCCGAAAAGATTCTTGTTCAGTTAAACGGAGGACATGTGACAGATAAGCCGGAAATCTTATTCCAGAGACTTGACATGGAAGAAGTGATGAAAAAAGTGGAAGAACTGCATCCGCAGCCAGAAGAGAAAGCGGAGGAAGGACCGGTAATCGACATTGAGCCGAAGGAAGAGATCAGATTTGAAGAATTTGGAAAAATGCAGTTCCAGGTTGGTGAGATCATTGCCTGCGAAGCGGTGAAGAAATCCAAGAAACTGCTTTGCTCACAAGTAAAGGTGGGAAGTCAGGTAAAACAGATCGTATCAGGGATCAAGGCACATTACACACCGGAAGAGATGGTAGGAAAAAAAGTAATGGTGCTTGTGAACTTAAAACCGGCGAAACTGGCAGGTGTTTTATCAGAGGGAATGCTCCTCTGTGCAGAAGATGCAGATGGAAATCTTGCACTAATGACACCGGAAAAAGAAATGCCGGCGGGGGCAGAAATCTGTTAAGATTCTGCCCGACAGCCTGCTGTAAAGTAACAAACAGACTATTATGAGAAAGAAGGAGAACACAATGAGTAAAATCAGAATTGGTATTGTTGGATATGGAAACATCGGACGCGGTGTAGAGCTTGCGGTCGAGAGAAATGAAGATATGGAACTTGCTGCGGTAGTGACACGCCGTGATCCAGAGAGCGTTCAGATTCTGACAGAAGGTGTAAAGAAAGTACATTTTGACGATATTCTTACACTGAAAGATGAAGTAGATGTGATGATTCTCTGCGGGGGATCTGCGACAGATCTTCCGGTGATGGGACCACAAATTGCAAAGAACTTCAATATGATCGACAGTTTTGATACACATGCAAAGATTCCAGAGTATTTTGCAGATGTAGATGCAGCGGCAAATGAAGGAAAAACAGTGGGAATCATCTCTGTGGGCTGGGATCCGGGAATGTTCTCCCTGAACCGTATCTATGCGGAATCGATCCTTGTACAGGGAAGCACTTATACATTCTGGGGCAAGGGAGTCAGCCAGGGACATTCGGATGCGATCCGCCGTGTAGAAGGAGTAAAGAATGCTATCCAGTATACTGTTCCGATCGAAGAGGCAGTGGACAGAGTCAGAAGCGGAAGTGAGCCGGAACTTTCCACAAGAGAAAAGCATCTTCGTGAGTGCTATGTCGTGGCGGAGGAAGGCGCAGATAAAGCTCTGATTGAGAAGACAATCAAAGAAATGCCTAACTATTTCTCAGATTATGACACAACCGTTACATTTATATCAGAAGAGGAGTTAAAAGCAGAACACAGCAAAATGCCGCATGGTGGTTTTGTCATCCGTACCGGAGAGACTGGAAGAGAGGGCAACAAGCACGTAATCGAATATTCATTAAAGCTTGATTCCAACCCGGAATTTACATCCAGTGTCTTAGTTGCGTATGCTCGTGCTGCGTACAGACTTGCAAAGAGCGGTGACTGCGGTGCAAAGACGGTATTTGACATCGCACCAGGATTATTGTCTATGAAATCAGCAGAACAGCTGAGAAAAGAAATTCTGTAAGAAGAAAAAATCGATAAGATTTGTAAGATTGAAAGATCAGTGAGAACAAAAAAGCAGGTGTTGCAAGAGTGTCCGTGTCATATTACCTCTTGGCAGTGCCTGCTTTTTATAAAAGTCTTTTCAATTTTGGTTAAACAGGAAAAAACGAACGGATTAAATTAGCTTAACTGTACTTCCTTTGCTTCTTCCGGTTTGAAGTCATTTGCAAGGTCATAGATATTGTGACCGGTAGATTCGCTCAGCACGCGTCCCTCTAAAGAATAGCAGCGGATGAATCTCTTATTATCAATGCTTGACCAATGTTCTACATCCCATGTCAGATATCCGTCTTCATCTGTTTTCTTTCCGTTCAGGATCAAGTCGACCTGACGTCCATTTACCATAATGTCAACAAGTTCTTTTTCAGTAGCCTCGAGTTCTACTTTATTTACTGTGTCGTAAACTTTCATTTTGAAGTTCCTCCTCTTTTTTGCTATATAGACAAGTATAATCTTTTTTATAGATAAATTCAAACCTTTTATAGAAGAAAGAAACGGAAAAGTTGAATTTGCAGGGATTTTCACTTATAATACAAGAACAGAAGCAAAATCCGGAAAGGGGTTAATATAGATGATTTTTGAGACACATGCACATTATGATGATGAGCAGTTTGACGAGGACAGAGAGCAGCTTCTTGCCGGGCTGCAGCAGGCGGGGATCGAGACGGTCATAAATGTCGGTGCGACACTGGAGGGATGCCGTTCTACAATCAGACTTGCAGAACAATATCCGTTTATCTATGCGGCGATTGGTGTACATCCTGACGAGGTCGGTACATTAGATGAGGAAAAATTTTTATGGCTGAAAGAGCAGTTGTCCCACGAGAGGGTTGTGGCTGTCGGTGAGATCGGTCTTGATTATTACTGGGACAATGAGTCACATGAAGTCCAGAAAGAGTGGTTTGTCCGTCAGCTGGAGGCTGCAAGGGAGGCAGGACTTCCGGTGATCATACACAGCAGGGAAGCTGCGGCAGATACTTTGGAGATCATGAAAGAACATGGACGGGATCTTAAAGGGATCATTCACTGCTATTCTTATTCTGTTGAGCATGCAAGAGAGTATGTAAAGATGGGATATCTGCTTGGGATCGGCGGAGTTGTCACATTTAAAAATGCCAGAAAACTGAAGGAAGTTGTGGAGGAGATCCCGCTGGAATCGCTTGTTCTGGAAACCGACTGCCCGTATCTTGCGCCGGTTCCGAACAGGGGAAAGAGAAATTCTTCCCTGAATCTTCCGTTGATTGCAGAAGAAATTGCGGAGATCAAACAGATCAGCTGTGAAGAAGTGATCGCACAGACGAGAGAAAACGCAAGGAAATTATTTGGAGTATAGGAGAAAATATATGAATCAGCCAACATTAGGCAATCCACAGAATACCATTGCGGTATTGCAGAAATACAATTTTTCATTTCAGAAGAAATTTGGTCAGAACTTTTTGATCGACACACATGTGCTGGATAAAATTATCCGTTCGGCAGAGATCACGAAAGATGATTTTGTTTTGGAGATCGGCCCGGGGATCGGCACGATGACACAGTATCTCGCATGTGCGGCGAGAGAAGTTGTGGCAGTTGAGATCGACAAGGCGTTGATTCCGATCCTGGAAGATACACTGAGCGGTTATGATAATGTGACTGTCATCAATGAAGATGTGTTAAAGCTGGATATTGTAAAACTGGCGGAGGAAAGAAATGGAGGAAAGCCGATCAAAGTGGTGGCAAATCTTCCGTATTATATTACAACACCGATCATCATGGGACTTTTTGAGAGCCATGTTCCGGTGCAGAGCATTACCGTCATGGTGCAGAAAGAAGTTGCAGACCGCATGCAGGTCGGACCCGGAACAAAAGATTATGGCGCGCTGTCACTTGCGGTGCAATATTATGCGAAGCCGTATATTGCGGCAAATGTTCCGCCAAATTGTTTTATGCCGAGGCCGAAAGTAGGGTCGGCGGTGATACGGCTGGAGTGTCATGAAGAGCCTCCGGTGCAGGTGGAAGATGAAAAACTGATGTTCCGTATTATCAGAGCGTCCTTCAATCAGAGACGGAAGACACTGGCAAACGGGCTGAAAAATTCACCTGAAATTTCATTATCCAGAGAAGGAATCGAGCAGGCAATTGCCGAATTAGGAAAAGGGGCGAGTGTAAGAGGAGAAGCGCTCAATCTGGAGGAGTTTGCAAAGCTAAGCAATATTGTCGGGCGGCTGCAGCAGGAGGAGAATGGAAAGTAAGAGTGGATTTCATCATTTGAGTCAGAAAAGGGGGAAATAACTATGAGATATCAGATTTTAGGCGACACACTTCCGGTAGTCATCTGCAGGCTGGACGGCGGTGAAAGTATGATCACAGAGAAGGGATCTATGGCATGGATGTCACCGAATATGCGGATGGATACTTCTACAAATGGAGGGCTTGGCAAGGCATTCGGAAGAATGTTTTCCGGGGAAGCAATTTTCCAGAACATTTACACGGCACAGGGAGGAGAAGGCGAGATTGCATTTGCATCCAGCTTTCCGGGCTCTATCCGGGCATTCCATATTCATCCGGGAGAAGAGATCATCGTGCAGAAAGGCGGTTTCCTTGCAGCAGAGGCAGGAGTACAGCTGTCAGTTCATTTTCACAAGAAAATTGCATCCGGTTTCTTTGGCGGTGAGGGATTTATCCTCCAGAGGATTTCCGGCGAAGGAGTGATGTTTGCCGAGTTTGACGGACATGTGATTGAGTATGAGCTTCAGCCGGGGCAGCAGATTGTGATTGATACCGGACATCTTGCAGCGATGACAGCATCATGCCAGATGGATATTCAGACAGTTCCGGGGCTGAAAAACAAATTTTTCGGAGGCGAAGGATTTTTCAATACAGTCATTACGGGACCAGGACACATCTGGCTTCAGACAATGCCGATCAGTAATGTAGCCGGAGCACTCCGCCCATATTTCCCGACTGGAAATTAAGCGAAAACAGACTCTAACAGACTTTTTGTAGTGAGAAAACAAAAAGTCTGTTTTTTTATTCATGATTATTTAATGTTTTTGAATATTGCAAAAATGGAAATGGTTTAGTATAATAAGTCCTAAATTACAACAGATTTCAGCATTCAGAAAGGAGAAGCCTATGGGAAAATCAGTTTCAGAAGCATTGTTTGATATTACACCTCAGATTGAAGAGCTGGCAAAAAAGTGTGAAGAGAATAATGAGATTGAGAAAGAATTATATACAAAGTATGAAGTAAAGAGAGGGCTGCGTGATCTGAACGGAAAAGGTGTCCTGGCAGGGTTGACAAATGTATCAGATGTCCGCGCGAAGAAGATTGTCAATGGAGAGGAAGTTCCATGTGAAGGAAATTTGTATTACCGTGGATATAATGT
Source organism: uncultured Lachnospiraceae bacterium (assembly GCA_900546325.1). Lineage (GTDB taxonomy): Bacteria > Bacillota > Clostridia > Lachnospirales > Lachnospiraceae > Faecalimonas. The sequence continues at coordinate 49,173 of URCR01000014.1, forward strand.
AAAGGATCTTGTCGATGGATTTCTGAAGAAGGAACATTATGGATTTGAGGAGATCGCATACCTCCTTTTGTTCGGGGAACTTCCAAATGAGAGCGAGCTTAGAGAATTTCATGATGTCCTTGTAGAGCGTAGAACACTTCCGCCGACATTTGTCCGGGATGTGATCATGAAAGCACCCAGCAAGGATATGATGAACAGTCTCTCACGATCCATTTTAAATCTGTATTCTTATGATGAGAAGGCGGATGACACGTCTATCCCAAATGTGCTCCGGCAGTGCCTGAATCTGATCAGCCAGTTCCCGATGCTGATGGTATATGGATATCACGCATATAATTACCGGATGGGAGAAGATTTATTTATCTACGCTCCGGATCCATCGCTCTCCACAGCAGAAAATATTTTAATGATGCTGAGAAAGGATAAGAAGTATACGAAGCTGGAGGCGAAGATACTGGATATGGCACTTGTGCTTCATATGGATCACGGCGGAGGAAATAACTCGACATTTACGACACATGTAGTTACTTCTTCCGGAACGGATACCTATTCAACGATGGCAGCTGCTATGGCATCGCTGAAGGGGCCGAAGCACGGAGGCGCCAATATTAAAGTGACACAGATGTTTGAAGATATGAAGCAGCATCTTACAGACTGGGAAGATAAGGACGAAGTGAAGGCATATCTGGAAGCACTTTTGGATAAGAAGGCGTTTGATCAGAAAGGTTTGATCTATGGAATGGGACATGCGGTCTATTCCATTTCCGATCCGAGGGCAGATATTTTCCGCACATTTGTTGCGCAGCTGGCAAGAGAAAAGAATTGTGAGAAGGAGTATGCTCTTTATGCGCTGGTGGAAGAACTGGCGCCAAAAGTAATCGGCGAGAAGAGGAAAATTTACAAAGGAGTCAATGCGAATGTAGATTTTTACAGCGGTCTCGTATATAGTATGCTTGGACTGCCGAAAGAACTGTACACGCCGATTTTTGCAGCGGCACGTATTGTCGGCTGGAGTGCGCACCGACTGGAAGAATTGAAAAACGTTGATAAGATTATCCGTCCGGCGTACAAATCACTGGCTCCGCACAGAGCATACGTTGAGATGGAAGACCGGTAAATAAAAAAGCAGGAAGGAAAAGAAGAGATGGAAAAGACAGAATTTTACTATCCTTCCGGTGATGGACATACGGAGATCCACGCAATTGAGTGGAGAGGAGAGGGACAGATCAAAGCTGTCCTTCAAGTCTGTCATGGAATGGTAGAATATATTGAACGGTACGAGGAGTTTGCTTCTTATCTGACCGACAGAGGATTCGTAGTGGTTGGTCACGATCATCTGGGCCATGGAAAATCGGTGGCAGATGAGGAAGATTATGGATATTTTCCCGCAGAGAGAGGAAATGAATATGTGGTAGGAGATATCCATACCCTTCGCAGAAAAACGGAGAAGAAATACCCGGGGATTCCATACTTTATGCTTGGACACAGTATGGGTTCTTTTTTACTCAGGCAATACCTGCTGTCCTATGCCGAAGGGTTGTCGGGCGCAGTGATTATGGGAACCGGATATCAGCCGTTACCGGTATTGATGCTTGGAAGAGGAGTCTGCAAGTGCATTGCCGGAATCAAAGGGTGGCGTTACCGAAGTAAATTTGTCAACTCGATGGCATTCGGGGGATATAATAAGAAGTTTTATCCGGCACGGACCGAAATGGACTGGCTGACAAAAGATGAAAAAATTTTGGATGCCTATTTAAAAAATTCGATGTGTACCTTTATTTTTACCGTGAGTGCCTACTATGAGATGTTCGGAGGAATGAAACAGTTACAGAAAAAAGGTGCAGTCGAAAAAATGCCAAGAGATCTCCCGATATTTTTGGTGGCGGGAAAGGATGATCCTGTGGGAAACTTCGGGGATGGTGTGGAAAAAGTCTTTCAAAAATACAAAGACTGTGGATTCAAAGATGTTCAGATCAAGTTATATGAAAATGACAGACATGAAATTCTGAATGAGACCGACCGGGAAACGGTGTATAAAGATTTGTATTCTTGGCTGGAAAACTGTTTACGTCATCGTGCAGAAAAATAAAAGCTGCACCGGAATAGAACCTTTTCGATAGAAAAAGAGCCAATATCCTTCTGCATGGCAGCAAAAATATGACTGTCATTCCATGAGAGGATATGTGGCTCTTTTATTTATGAAAAAATATTGATGTAAGTGTTTAGAAATTGATTTCTGTCTCACACAAAGCGCGCTTCCAGTCTCTGTAAAAGCTGCTGATGGAAGAGTATCTTTTCGATCTTTCAAGCGAGACGGCTTTGCATGCGACATCGTAGCATGATCTGCCAAGTTCCCACTGCTCAAAGGAGCAAGGGGAAAATGCATTTTGCTCATAGCGAGTACGTATTTCTTCTTCGGTGTAATTGCCAAAAAAGCTGTCAAAAAGAAGAGCTCCCAGTGTATAGACATTTGTTGCCTCGTCAATCACAGCACCATAGCAGTATTCTTCCGGTGCTTTTAAACGCTTTGTCCCCCAGTAGTCTTCTCCCATGTCGTTTGTGGCTGGTTTTTTGCGGAATAAATCGATATCACAGATCGTTGTTCGGTCTGTCTGAAAATCATACATAATGCTTCCCGCATAGAAATCAACCGCAACATATCCGTTTTCGGAAACTGTACTCAAAAAGGAAAACAGAACTTCTGCGGCAGCAATTCTCTTCTTCAGAGGCAATTGCCGAAAACGCTTTGCAGGCGGGATCAGCTGTGGATTTTTGTTATAGTTCTCAAAATTCCAATGATCGAAGAGACAGTCACCATCTGCCCATTTGAACAAAGAAATATATAAATCATCCAGAGAACCGTGCCATACGAGTTCGATCAAATGTGGATGTCTAATCGTTTCGTAAACAGACATTGCAGATTTGAGAGCCAAAATCGCCTCTTCCTTTGTACGGATAGACTCTGCAGTACCAATTCCGGCAACTTTCATAAAAAATTTTTCTCGTCCCCGCGCGACACCGAAACTGATATTTCCAGAATCATTCTGGTCAAATACGGCAAAAACTTTTCCAAATGCCTGCAGCCATGAAAAATCATGGATTTCTTTTAGGTAAAATTTAATTGTATCTAATGTAACAGTAATCATATAGCCTCCTGATTCCGGGAGGTAATTATCGATAGAACCTCCCTGATTGTTTATGGTTCATAATTTTGCTTTTACATGTCATTGTCATAAAAATCATCTCCTTTATCAGTCAAATATCTATATCAACACAAGACAGGCTTGTGGAAATGAGCAGCCTTTGCTATAGGAAAGTATAGCAAACAGAAGGTGGATTTTCCAGCAGATTTTTTAAAAAGGCTGCTCTTTGTGTTTTGAAAAATGCCGGAAATCAGAAGGAGTACAGTGCTTATAGTATTTAAATTGTCTGATGAAGTAACTCATATTTTCATAGCCAGTATTGAGGGCGATTTCTGTGATTGGAGCATTGCTTTTCAGAAGAAGGGCAGCAGCTTGATTGATACGGTATTCATTCAGGTATGTAAAAGGAGATTTGCCAATCTTCTTTTTAAAAAATTTACAGAAATAATTTTTGTTCATATGTGCGCAGCTGGACAGCTCTTCTAGATGAATTTTCCTCATATAGTTTGTTTCCATATAAGTAAACACTTCTTTTAGAGGATCGAAATTAGAAGTTCTTTTGAACAAGGTTTCTTCAGAAACTGTGAGAAATGCATTGTGTAAAAACAGAGTTTCCAATATTTGCAGCAGAAGAATTTTGATGGAAAGCGGAGTCGTGGGAGAGGGAGAATCGTACAGTAAGGCAGCAGATTCTATGAGAGAGCAGAGCTTCTCGGTACATTCTTTGGGCAGAGTTTCCCCATAGGGAAATTATTTAAATTTTTATAGAAAAAGAATATGCAAAAGGATATGGAGAAATGAACACACCAGGATTAGAAGCATTCCTTACAATGTTAGATCAAAGTGATGGCTATCGACCGACAAGTTTCCAGATTGACAACTGGTCAGAAGTATCTGAAAATTTATCATTGGCATTTGAAGAAATCTTTAATCCAAGTTCTATGAGAGACGTATCGGAAGTACTGGAAGAAGTGGCGCAGCAATAGAATGACAGTGAGTACAGCAAAAACCCGTCAGCTGTGGAAGCTGGCGGGTCTTGCCGTTTTATAGTTATTAAAGGAATGAGAGTTAAAGTGATACACCCCGGAATCCCCGAGGTGTATGTACTTTATGAGGGGGGAGATAGTGAGTGTTAATCAACTATCTAAACGTAGTATAACGAATAAATGTGTCTAAAATATGTGTAATTTCTAAAAGAAAACAAAAAAACATTAAGTAAGTCTTAAGGCTGACGGTATTTTAAACATTTCTTAATAATTTCCATAATCCCCTCTTAAAAAATCACTGCTATCCTTGTATAATACAGAGGAGGTGATGAATATGTTTAATGTATTAGTATGTGATGATGACAAAGAAATCGTAGAAGCGATTGAAATTTATTTACGGCAGGAGGGCTACAATGTATTAAAAGCCTACGACGGACAGGAGGCGCTCAAGGTTCTTGATTCGACGGAGGTAGACCTTCTTATTATTGATGTGATGATGCCGAAACTGGATGGCATCCGCGCAACGTTGAAGATCAGGGAGAAGAACAGTCTGCCAATTATTATTCTCTCCGCAAAATCAGAAGATGCAGACAAAATATTAGGATTGAATGTAGGAGCAGATGATTATCTGACAAAGCCATTTAATCCGCTGGAGTTAGTGGCAAGGGCAAAGTCCCAGCTTAGAAGATATACACAGCTTGGAAGCACGGTAGTTGAGAAGAAGAGTTCAGTGTTTACTGTGGGAGGGCTGAAAATTGATGATGAATTAAAAGAGGTGACGGTTGATGGCGATATGATCAGGCTGACACCTATCGAATATAACATTTTATTACTATTAGTGAAAAATCAGGGGAAAGTATTTTCTATTAATCAGATCTATGAAAGTATATGGAACGAAGATGCGATCGGCGCGGACAATACGGTAGCGGTGCATATCCGGCATATACGGGAAAAGATCGAGATCAATCCGAAGGAACCGAGATATTTGAAAGTCGTATGGGGGGTCGGATATAAGATAGAGAAACTTTAAAGAGCAGAAAGCTCTGGAAAGGAGTAAGTATGAACAAATGGTATCAATCAAGATTATGTAAAGGGTTGCTGCTTATCCTGGTGCATGTGTTAGCAGTGTTTATGGTCATTAGTCTTGCGTGGGTTCTTGTCTATCCGGGGCAGGAATATCTGAGTGCATTTCAGAAAGACAAGCCGCTTGCATATGAGGACAGCAAAGGGTTTGAAGATTCAGTTCAGACAACGGTGGCAAATATTTTAGATTACAAGACACTTCGCCCGATCTTTGAGACAGAAGGGAAGTATGACCCGAACAGACTGATTGATTTAAAGAAATTTGACGAAGATTCAAGGGCAGTAGATGGAACAAATGAATCGGGAATTGCATATCCGGTTGGCGATCTGATCAAGTGGGCAGAATCATACGACGGGATAGACTACATGGAGGACGAAGGAGTCATCGTCTGCGAAAAGGAGGATGGCACATACCATTATTATTACAAATCTGAATTTAAGAAGTTAATTGAAGAAAAATCGTTACAGTTTGTAGAAACAGAAGAAATGAGCAGTGAAGACTACATGGCGGAGCTGAGCTATGAGGAATATGCGAATGATGGTTATTATTCAGACGATTCTAAGAAAGAGATAAAGGATAAGGACGGGAAACTTCTTTATACGGATTGCTGGAACTTTTCAAGTGGAATCATCAATGAAAAGTATGCACCGGAAGGATTCAAGAATCTCTTGGAACTGGTCAATGCAGATCCTGACTGGAATGGAAAACTTGAGGAAGCTTACAGAATGCTTGACAGTACGCTGGTGATCATTCCTCATTATTATTACCAGTACAAAGATGGGCTGGAGACTGTGGAAGAAGGAAATACCAATCTGGCATATATGTATGTGGACCAGAAAGAGAAAAAGGTATATACAAACCGAAGTGCATACAAAGATTACAGTAAAGTAGAAGAAAATATAAAAAAGATGACTGCACAAGGAAAATATGTAGTTGTCGCCCCGAAACTTGCAGATTTTCAAACAAATATGGATGTTTCGGCGGAAGAATGGAAGAACATGGTGACAGGAAGCGCAAATCAGAAAGAGGATTTTCTCTTTGCGGTTTCGGTGGATACCAACTATCCGATCCAAGATCAATTCTACATGAGAAATAAAGAGTATGAACAGTACAGCCCATGGGTCAAAGTAGTTGTAGTCGGAAGTGCAGTTTCGGCAATCCTCTTCCTGATAAGTTTTATCTGGCTGACAACAGTGAGCGGGCATGTAAATGGAAAAGAAGGAATTACACTGAGCTTTTTTGATCGGATCAAAACGGAGATCGCAGCGGCATTGATCATTGGAGGAATTGTACTTGCGATTGCACTGCCGATTTCGGCGCTGAGTCTTCCTGGGGACCTGTCATATGGCTATACCGAAGAAGGAATTTATATATCCTCCGCTTATGGATTTGAGGAACGGTTTTTTGAGATGGTACTGATCGGAGGAATCGGGACACTTATCACTTGCGCAGTGGGAATGCTGGGTTATTTGAGCCTTGTCAAACGGATCAAGGCGAGAACTCTCTGGAAAAACAGTATTTTGCGGTGGATTGGACACTTGTTTATGGTTTTCTGGGAGAATCGGAGAAGCACGACAAAGATTACACTTGGATATATCGCATTTATGCTGTTGCAGTTACTGCTGGCGACCGGACATCCAGTCTTTATCTTGCTTGGTCTGGCAATCGATGTCGCAGTGTTTGCATACCTGCTAAAGAGTGCGATTGCGAAGCAGAAAATCAAATTTGGAATCCAGAGAATCGCATCCGGGGATGTAAATTATAAGATCCCGCTTGGAAATATGATGAAAGAGGATACGGAGATCGTACAGAATATCAACCACATCGGGGAAGGAATCCACAATGCGGTTGAGGCAAATATGAAAAATGAGCGGCTGAAGACCGATTTGATCACAAACGTATCACACGATATTAAGACGCCTCTGACATCCATTATCAATTATGTAGGACTTTTGAAGCAGGAGAAATTTGAAGATCCAAAGATTCAGGGATATCTGGAAATTTTGGATGCAAAATCTCAGCGGCTGAAAACACTCACGGAAGATGTGGTGGAGGCATCGAAGATCAGCAGTGGAAATATTACACTTCATTATATGAATATTAATCTGGTAGAATTGATCAATCAGACCACAGGAGAATTTGCAGAGAAGTTCGAGAAGAGAAATTTAAGTATCGTCGTCAATGTTCCGAATGAACCGGCAATGATTCGTGTGGACAGCAGAAGAATCTGGCGTGTCATTGAAAATATTTACAATAATGCTGCCAAATATGCAATGGAAGGTACAAGAATTTATGCCGATCTGAGAATGTCAGACCGCTATGTACAATTTTCTCTCAAAAACGTATCGGAACAGCCGTTAAATATTTCCGCCGATGAACTGACAGAACGTTTCATCCGCGGCGATGTATCAAGAAGTACGGAAGGAAGCGGTCTGGGATTGTCCATTGCGAAAAATCTGACAGAACTTCAGGGAGGAAAATTCTTACTGTATCTGGACGGAGATCTTTTTAAAGTTACGATTGTATTCCCAAGGCTGTAAAGGTCAGAGCAAAAGATGGACACCTCTGAAAAGGATGGGGAAATTATGAAATTTCCCTGTCCTTTCTTGCATTTGCCGGGGGCAGGCATTACAATACAACTACGGAAGAAAAAAGGAGTAGAAAACAGATGGAAGAAATTAAGAAAATACTGGAAGAAACCCTGAATATAGATTTGATCGGAGCTACACTCAGCAATCCGAGAAAAAAAGAAGAAATCGTAAAAGTGAAAGTACGTCCTGTACTGATAAAGGATGTACTTTTCTTTCAATGTGAGACACATAAAAATCGTCAGGTATTTCATGAGAATTATGAGTATGAACAGGCCTTGAGCATACTTGCACAGGATATGGAATTGTTTCGCCAGATGCAGATTGAGACAAAGGATTTTCAGTATACAGTGCTCGTGAGCAAAAAAGGAAAGGTAACTGTTCAGAAAAAGAAAACAAAGGGAGAGAAACGGCAGGTGGAATTGTCTCACAATCGAAAAAAGAACTACATTTTAAAGGAAGGAATCCAGGTTCCGTTTTTACAAGATCTCGGAGTTATGACAGCAGACGGGAAGATTGTCCGGAGCAAGTTTGATAAGTTCAGACAGATCAATCGTTTTCTGGAGTTTATCGAAGATATTCTCCCACAGCTTGCAAAAGACAGAGAGGTAACGATTCTTGATTTCGGATGTGGGAAATCTTATCTGACATTTGCGATGTATTATTATCTGCACGAATTGAAGCACTACGATATCCGGATCATCGGGCTGGATCTGAAAAAAGATGTGATTGCGAACTGCAATCAGCTTAGTGAAAAATATGGATATGAGAAGCTGAAGTTTCTCGAAGGAAATATCGCGGACTACACCGGGGTCGAGGAAGTGGATATGGTGGTGACATTGCATGCGTGTGATACTGCGACAGACTTTGCGCTTGCAAAAGCAGTAGGGTGGAATGCTAAAGTAATTTTATCGGTACCGTGCTGTCAGCATGAAGTCAATGGGCAGATCCAAAATGAGATTCTGAGACCGATATTCAAGTATGGATTGATCAAAGAGCGGATGTCTGCGCTGATTACAGATGCACTGCGGGCGGAGTATCTTGAGGGAGAAGGATATGATGCACAGATCTTAGAATTTATCGATATGGAGCATACACCAAAGAATATTTTGATCAGGGCAATAAAAACAGGAAAGAAAAAGAATAATAAAGAACAGATAGAAAGATGCCGGGAGTTTTTACAGATTCATCCGACACTAGGGGAACTGTTGCAATAGAGGGGAGCTTTGCATGAAAGAAAAGTTAAAACGGGCAGGAATCCTGACGTTTGTATTTTTGATCGCTGTCATCGTCTTTAGTTTTCTGACGAATCAGGGAAATGCGGATATGACAGCAGATATGGGGGGAGCGACGCTGCCGAGGTTAAAGGTCGTGTCGGGAGAATATGAGATCAATCCACTGGTGGGATATGTCTCAGAGATGAACACCGGGAAAATGAGAAGTACGATCACGCCGGTGGATTTCCAGAGTGGGCTCACACTCCGAATAGAAGAAGGAGCGCTTCCGGCAAAATCACTGACGTATGAAGTATGCTCGTCAGATGGAGAGGAAACTTTTTACAAGGAAAAGATAAAGGAAATCAGTGATGAAATGACACTGACTTTTTCCGGGTTGGAGCTTGCGGACCGGGAAGCGGTTCTGAAGCTGACTCTGCATACGGAGAAACAGGATATTTATTATTACACGAGAATCTGCACAAAGGAAGGGACAGACAGCGATGCGTGCCTTGCATTTGCAGAACGGTTTCACAGTATGACATTTGAAAAAGAAAATGCAGAGTCGATTGCAGCCTACCTTGAGAATGGAACGGAGGATGATGAGACAGATAATTTACAGAAAGTTACGATTCATTCTGATGCAGAACATTTGACCTGGGGAGAACTACGTCCGCAGATCAAAGGAGAAGTCAGCAGAAGTATTAAGGAGATCAGCGGAAATTATATGACCATTGTCTACGACTATGAAGTGGAATGTGCCGGAGAACAGGACGAAACAGAAGTCTATCAAATACGGGAATATATGAAAGTGAGATACACAGAAGGGACGGAATATCTTCTCGACTATGAGCGGACGATGGAACAGGAATTAGATGCATCAGGACAAGTGCTGGATAATAATGGAGTCTTGCTTGGAATTGCAAAAGAAGAACTTCCTTATATGGCAAATGAGGCAGGCACGATCGTTTCTTTTGTGCAGGCAGGAGAACTGTGGAATTACAATCAGAGCCAGGATGCACTGTCACTTGTATTTAGCTTCGCGGATTCTGAAGGATATGACATTCGCAATTTATACAAGGAACATGAGATTCAGATTGTATCGGTCAATGAGCAGGGAGATACGACATTTAAAGTCATCGGGTATATGAATCGCGGAGAACATGAAGGAGAAGTCGGCACGGCAATTTACTTTTTTGATATTGAGAAAAATTCTGTGGAAGAAAAAGCATTTATCCCTGACAATATTTCCAGTGAGATTTTATTAAAAGAGCAGGAACAGCTTGTCTATTATAACGAGAAACAAGAAGTGCTCTATGCAATGAAAGAAGGAACACTCTACAAAGTTGATCTGGAAAAAGGAAAAAAGGAAGCTCTGGTAGAAAATCTTGAAAAAGACCAGTATGTGTCTTCCAAAGACGGAAGGCTCCTTGCCTATCAGACCACCTCCTCGCTTGAAAGTGCAGAGGAAGTCAAAGTGCTTGATTTCGTTACTGGAAAAGAGCAGACGGTTACCTGCAGTTTCGGGGAGTTTATCAGACCGCTTGGATTTATTTCCGACGATTTTGTCTATGGGATCGGGCGTAAGGAAGATGCGGGAGCCTTTGTTACCGGAGAGCATGTCTGCCCGATGTATAAGCTGGAAATCCGTGATACAGACAATGAAGTCGTGAAGACCTATCAGGCAGATCAAATCTATGTGACGGGAGTGACTGTAGAAGAAAAAATGCTGATTTTAGATCGTGTTGTGAAAAATGAGTCCGTGTACACGGCTGTTGCAAGGGATTACATTACAAGTAATGAAGAAGTAGAAAAGAGTAACATTTCGGTGGAAATATATACTTCCGATGTAAAAGAACGGCAGGTAAGGATTAAATATGAGTCAGGAATCTCTGATAAGAAACCGAAGCTTTTGAAGCCAAAACAAGTGTTGTTTGAGAATCCGGTTCTGATTCCGTTTGATGAGGAAGGATACTCAGAAGCATTTTATACCTATGGAAAGGGAAAATTACTTGGAATCTATGCAAATGCAGCAGATGCGATCCGGCAGGCAAATGAAAATCAGGGACTTGTCGTATCAGAAAGTCAGAAATATGTCTGGGAACGAGGAAACAGAAGCCTTGTGTACGATATTGCGGGACTGGATACCAGCCCATATCAGGAAGAAAACACACTGTCAGCGGCGCTGAATCGCATTTTCTCCTATGAGGGAAAAACAGTAGATGTCGCCGGAGAAATGGCAGCTGGGAAAAAGCCGATTGAGATTCTAAAAGAGCAGTTTCCGGAAAATGTACTTGATCTCCACGGATGCAGTCCGGAAGAATTATGCTACATCCTCGGAAAAGGAACACCGATCATTGCTATGACCGATCTAAACAATGCAGTATTACTGATCGGATACAACGACAGCATGATCACTTATGTAAGACCGGATACCGGAGAGAAAGTCACGGTTTCCTATGAAGAATTGGAGGCGTTGACTGCCGCCAGCGGGAACACATATCTTGGCTATTTAAAGTAAAAGCAAAATCGTATCCATTACTAACTAGTGTAATGACTTGATGATTTTTAGCAATACCACCACCTCGTTAAGAGGCAGT
>URCR01000015.1 GCA_900546325.1 uncultured Lachnospiraceae bacterium
TGCGTAAGTTTTGAAATTTGTTTTTCTCAACTTACACACTTTATTTTACACCCTCCAGCCGGCAGAATGAAACAAAAGCATTCTATCTGAGAAACTGATCGATGACGAACAGAACGCCGTCTTCGTCATTTGATTTTGTAATATAATCTGCTTTTTCGCGGACAAGCGGCTGGGCATTTGCCATGGCGACACCAAGTCCGGCGCTTTCCAGCATGGTAATATCATTATAACCATCACCGCAGCAGATCATCTGATCTGCGGTCAGACCGATTGCAGATAACAACTTTTGGAGTGTATATGCCTTATCAATATTTTGCGGCATAATTTCCAGAAAGAAAGGTTCTGAGCGGTAAATATTGAGCAGCTTACGGAAATGGGATTTCAGTTTTATCTCCATCTCGGCAGTGAGCGACTCATTACCTGAGATCAACAGTTTGTTTGTGGGAAAATTTATATATTCAGGGAAATTTTCTACACAGCGGATCGGAAGGCTGTTGATTCGGGCTTCCAATTCTGTATATTGATTCGGGCAGATTCCGGAGACGACTGCGTCATCGGAATATGCAAGAATATCTACATCATAATCTTTTGCCAGTTCATAGGCAGGGCGTATCACTTCAGAAGGAATCGTCTTGTTATACAAGACTTCTCCGGTACCGCAGTTGATGATCTTTGCGCCGTTAAAGGAGAGCACATATCCCCCATATTTTTCTAATTGTAATTCGCGGGCAAGCGGCAGGACACCGGGTGTCGGGCGGCCGGATGCAAGCACGACGATTTTGCCCTTTTCCTGAATATCGAGCAGCGCCTCTTTTGTCGGTTCTGTGATCTTCTTCTCAGAGTTGGTCAGTGTCCCGTCGAGATCAAGAACTAATACTTCATAATTCATGTCAATTCTCCTAAGTGTTTTTAAAGTGTCATGTTACAGAGCGTATGGACAATCTCTTCAAATGCCATTCCATGGGAAGCTTTTACGAGGATTGTATCGTGCTCCTTTATAATAGAAGAAACAGCATCTAAAAAGTCATTTTTTGTCTCAAAATAGCGAATCTCTGTGTCGCTTTCTGCAGAATACTCTGCGGCACCGTCTGCCATCGCTTTTGATAACATTCCGATACAGCACAGCAGATCGATCTTCTTTTCGGCAGCATATGTACCGACTTCTCTGTGAAGTGCCAGTTCATCTGCACCGAGCTCGAACATGTCTCCGAGGATCGCAACCTTTCTTGTGAGGGCGGTAGAAAGCACATCGAGGGAAGCTTTCATCGAAACCGGATTGGCGTTGTAGCAGTCATCGAGGATCGTCAGATGTTCTGTCTCGATCATATGGTTCCTTCCGGCAACCGGCTGCAATGCTTCGATCCCTGCTTTGATCTCATCGAGCGTCAGCCCGAGTTCGATGCCGACTGCGGTTCCGGCGAGGGCATTGTATACCATATGTGCGCCCGGAATAGAGATCACCGCTGTAAAATCACCTGAAGGGGTGTGAATCCGGCAGGAAGTTCCTTTGAGTCCGAGACTTTGGATCTCATCCGCATAGAAAGCATTGTGCGGATCTTTCCCGAAGAAGACCGGAGTCGTATCAACGGCTTTGCAGGCATCCGTCGGGGCAGAAGCATCATGCTCAGTGTCAAAATGATCAGAATAAGGAACAACGGTCGTGCCGTCCTTTTTGGAAAAAGAAGTAGCATGTACCGCTGCGATCTCCGACAGTTTGTCGTCATCTCCGTTTAAGATGATCGAAGCGCCGGGACGCCTGTAAGCGAACATCTCCGTCTTTGCCTTGCGGACTCCGTCACGGTCGCCTAAGTTTTCCAGATGACATTGCCCGATATTCGTCAGCACGCAGATGTCCGGCTGCGCGACTTTGGCGAGGCGGCTCATCTCACGGAAATCGCTGATGCCCATCTCGAGAACTGCGATTTCGTGCTCCTTCCGGATCTGGAAGACTGTCAGCGGGAGACCGATTTCATTGTTGAAATTGCCGGCGGTTTTTAGAACAGAATATTTCTGCTCTAAAATCGAGCTGATCATTTCTTTCGTACTTGTCTTTCCGACACTTCCGCTGATCCCTACTACTTTGATTCCGAGCGCCCTGCGGTAATGCTCGGCGATATCCTTGAGCGCCTGTGCGCAGGAATCTACAAGGATATATGGGGAACTGTCAGAGAGCGGGTGCTCAGAGAGGGTGCAGAGTGCCCCCTGCTCCATCACTTGGGGGATGAAAGAATGTCCATCCACCCTGGCTCCTTTGATCGGGACAAACAGAAAGTCCTTTTTGGCTTTCCGGCTGTCGATGGCGACACCGGATACTTCTCTTGTAAGCAGTGACGGTTCTCCGTGATAGGTTCCGCCACAGGCTGTTGTAATTTCCTGTAATGACATATGTTCCATAATCAGTTTCTCCTATTCTTGAACGCTCATCTGATCCAGCAGTTCTTTTTTGACATCATATAATTTTTTAGAGAGGTCAATATATACTTTATGCGGATTGAACAGACGTGTCACTTCATCCCAGAGCGTTTCTTTCTCTTTGCGGCAGTAGTCGGCGATTTCCATGACGGTCGGTGACTGGTAGACACAGTTCCCGTTTAAGAATACCGGTTTTAACAGTTCGCGCATCGTGTAAGTTCCGCCCTTTAGTTTTGTCTTCTTCCATGTCTCTACCGGGTCGAATAACAGAAGGTCATCGTTCTCATCAAAGACTTCATCGACAAAGCAGATCAGATCGGCAAGAAGCTTTCCGGTTTCCTTGTCATAGATCCGGTAAACAGTCTTATTTCCCGGGTTCGTGATCTTCTCCGTGTTTTCTGAAAGTTTGATCTTCGGTACAAATTCACCGTCAGCATTCTGGATCGCAGCGAGCTTGTAGACACCACCGAATGCCGGGCAGTCTTTGGAAGTGATCATGCTTGTGCCGACACCCCAGGAGGTAATCGTGGCTCCCTGATTCTTCAAGTCGAGGATCAGATATTCATCAAGGTCATTGGAAGCGGAGATGAATGCATCAGAAAATCCGGCTGCATCTAACATCTTTCTTGCTTTCTTTGATAAATAAGCAAGGTCACCGCTGTCCAAACGGATTCCATAATTTTTCAATTCGATCCCTTCTTCGCGCATTTCACGGAAGACGCGGATTGCATTCGGAACACCGGATTTTAAGGTGTCGTAAGTATCCACGAGCAGACAGCATGCGGAAGGGTATAATTTGGCGTAAGTTTTAAAAGCGGTATATTCGTCCGGGAAACTCATGATCCAGCTGTGGGCATGTGTCCCCTTGACCGGCACATCGAACATTCGTCCGGCAAGGACGTTGGAGGTACCGATACATCCGCCGATCATTGCGGCTCTGGCACCGTAGAGTCCGGCATCCGGTCCTTGTGCCCGGCGAAGCCCAAACTCCATGACGCCGTCTCCGTCAGCGGCATAGACGACGCGGGATGCTTTTGTGGCGATCAGTGACTGGTGGTTGATGATATTTAACAGTGCAGTCTCCACAAGCTGTGCTTCCATCACCGGAGCGATGACCTTCAGGAGTGGTTCCCTTGGGAAGATCACAGTGCCCTCCGGGATCGCATAGATGCTTCCGCTGAAATGAAAACCGCTTAAATATTGAAGAAACGTTTCGTCAAACAGATTCAGGCTGCGGAGATAATCGACATCTTCGTAGGAAAAATTCAGATTTTTGATGTATTCAATTACCTGCTCAAGTCCCGCCGCAATGGAATATCCGCCCCCGGATGGATTGCTCCTAAAAAAGATGTCAAAGACCACAGGAGTATTTTCCTCCTTGCTGTGAAAATATCCCTGCATCATCGTCAGTTCATAAAAGTCGGTCAACAATGTTAAATTTTGTGTTGTCATGGTTTTTATCCCCTTTCGTGCACGCTTTCAAGCAGTGCAGCGTTTTTATTGATAGTTTCCTGAATGATATTCTGGCAGTAGGCACCGAGGTGCTTGCGTTCTTCCCGCTCAAGTGTGTGAGGATAGATCGGTTTGCCATATTCAATGATCACATGAGTCTTCCGGATCTTCGGAAATCCCTTCGTACCCTTCTTCGGCAGATGATTCTCGAAGATCTCGGCAGTATTGTTCATGGAGATCGGAACGATCGCGCATCCGGTCTTATCGGCAATCTTGAGTGCGCCGTCCTTAAACGGGAGCATACTCAGTTCCTCGCCGGTATTTCTTGTTCCTTCCGGGAAAATGCAGATGGAAATCCCCTGCTTGACATAGTCGATCCCGGTCAGGATCGTCTTGAGCCCTTCCTTTAAATTGTCCCGGTCAAGAAACAGGCAGTAGAGATTGCGCATCCAGTTGTTCAGAAGCGGGAAGCGTTCCATCTCTTTTTTTGCGACATAGCCGGTCAGGCGCCTGCAGCGGGAGTAAGTGAGCAGAATGTCAAAATAGCTTCTGTGGTTCCCGACAAATAAGACCGGTTCATCCGGTATCAGTTCCTCGCCGATCACGGTTGTCTGCACTCCGGTGATCCGTAAAATGCAGCGAAATCCCCACTGGACGATGCGAAGACTGCTGTAATCTTTTGCCTTTCGGTTGAACTTCCCGATGACAGCTTCCACAAGCAGTACCGGGATCGAAAGAATCAAAAAGGATATTAAAAATATCACTAGAAATGTAAAACGCAGCATAGTTAAAGTCTCCTTCATTATTTTGATTTATTGAAAATATTATACTAGAGAGGGAATGAAAAGACAAGAAAGATAATAAGATGTAGAGAGAATCATGCAGGAGCGGAAGTGATTGTTTCCAATGAAAAAACATATTGGCAGGAAAATGGTCCGTCTCCTTGTTGTCTGTCTGCTGCTGACGGCAGGCGGCTGTGTGGAGAAGACAGAGCGGACCGGGAAACTCCGGGACATAGAATTTACGGTGGCAGAGAAGCAGGACATTCCGGAAGCATTAAAGGAAATGATCGCAGAGCAAAAGGAAGAAGGTTTTAAACTTTCTTATGCAGATCAAGGGGAACTGTACATTGCAGTAGGGTATGGAACAAGACCGACGAGCGGTTACAGTATAGAAGTGAAAGAATTGTACGAGACGGAAAACGCAGTGTATATACAGACGGAGCTCTTAGGTCCGTCCAAGGAAGAGAAGATCACGGAGAAACAGACGTATCCGTATGTTGTCGTGAAAATGGAATGGATTGATAAAAATATTGTATTTGAGTAGGAGGATATTTTATGGAATTAAGAAAGAAAAATGTACATTGCAGTCAGATTGGAAAACGGATGATCCACCAGTTTTTTGTGGACGATGATTACAATGTTCCCGATGCGAAAAATGACGTGCTCCGCATTGTACAGGGGGAGGGGCATATCAAGACAGAAGGCATGGAGCGGATGGAAAACTATCTGAGGGTGTCAGGTAAGTTATATTTTCAGGTGCTGTATGTGACTGACGAGGTGGAGCCAAAGCTGGCGGCGGTGGAAGGAAGGATTCCGTTTGAAGAGATGGTCTACATTGAAGACGGAGGAGAACAGGTTACATACAGTGTGGGGGATTACCGGGTAGAGTTTGTGCCGACACTGATCCATTCCCGGAAAATGAATTTGAAGGCGATGGCAGAGCTTCAGATCTGCCGCGAAGTGCTCAGGGAGGAGGAGACTACAACAGGGATTGAGGAAGAAGATGGGATTTTCCAGAAGAAGCGGACTGCGAAAATTCTGGAGCTGAATACCGGGAAAAAGGATACTTACCGAATCAAGGAAGAGATTACGCTGCCGGGGACAAAGGAGAATATCGGGACGATTCTCTGGACGGATATCGTAAACCGGAAGCTGGATTCAAAGCTGATTGACGACCAGCTTGTGGTAAAAGGAGAGCTGCTTGTATTCTGTCTGTATCTGTCCGAGGAGCAGAAAGAAGACTGGATCGAGCAGACGGTTCCATACGAGGGGACTGTGGAATGTTCCGGTGCGGAGGCGCAGATGTATCATCATCTCTGTGCCAATCTGGAGGATACACTGGTGGATATCCGCATGGATGAAGACGGGGAAATGCGGGTGCTCGGCATTGAGGCGACACTGGATCTGAAGATCACCATCTATCAGGAAGAGGAACTGGAGATTCTTGAGGATGCGTATTCCCTGAGAGAAAAATGTAATCTGGGAAAGAAGGAGGCGGTTTATGAGACACTGCTGCTTCAGAATCACTCGAAATGCAAACTGACAGAACAACTTGCCCTCCCGGAATTAAAGGAAGAGATTCTTCAAATCTGCCACAGCAGCGGGAATATCCAGATGGAGCACACGGAAGTGACGGAAAACGGGATTCAGATTCAGGGAATCCTTCATGTATCGTTCTTGTATGTGAAGGCAAATGATGAAGTGCCGTTTGCGACATGGCAGGGAATGGTGCCGTTCTCCTATCTGCTGGAGGCAGAAGGAATGAATGAGAAGACACAGTACGATATTTCGAATAATATTGAGCAGCTTTCCATCTCAATGGCGGGAAGCGGGGAGATTGAGGTCAAGGCGGTTCTGGCATTTTGCAGCTTTATCAGACAGCCGGTACAGACGGAAGTCATTGACGACATTACCATGGAGCCATATCAGACAGAGGAACTGGAGCGCCGCCCGGGAATCGTCGGTTATATCGTAAAAGAAGGAGAAGAACTGTGGACACTGGCGAAGAGATACTGCACGACAGTCGACGGCATCTGTGAAGTCAACGGGCTGACAGAAGAACAGGTGAAACCGGGGGATAAGATATTGATTTTTAAAGAAAACATGAGTATACTATAAGAATAATGTATACAAGATACACAGATTTCTTTTTGCCGGATGCAGGTTGTCCGGCGAAGAAATCTGTGCGTTGTAGTCGAAAGGGGTAGGAAGATGAGATACTTAAAGTTAAAATCTCTGGCGAAGATCAACCTGGGACTAGATGTACTCGGAAGAAGAGAGAATGGTTATCACGATGTCAGAATGGTCATGCAGACGATCTATCTGTACGACGATGTGACACTGCGAAGGATGGACGAACCGGGCATACGGATTCAGACCAACTTATTCTATCTTCCGGTCAATGAAAATAATATTGCGTACAAGGCGGCAAAACTTTTGATCGATGAATTTCATATTCAGGACGGAGTGTCAATCACGCTTGACAAGCACATACCGGTGGCAGCAGGTCTGGCAGGAGGAAGTTCCAATGCGGCAGCGGTCTTATTTGGAATGAACAAGATGTTTTCCTTAGGGCTCTCAGAGCAGGAGCTGATGGACAGAGGTGTGAAGCTTGGAGCGGATGTGCCGTACTGCCTGATGAGAGGGACGGTGCTGGCAGAGGGGATCGGTGAAGAGTTGACAAGACTGCCGCAGATGCCGAATTGCTATGTGCTGATCGCGAAGCCGCCGATCAGTGTATCCACGAAGATGGTGTATGAAAAACTGGATTCAGGGGAGATTACACATCATCCGGATATTGACGGGATCCTGCAGGGGCTTTCGGAGCAGAGTATAGAAAAAGTGGCGGCCTCCATGGGAAATGTGCTGGAGACAGTGACGATCGGAGAATATCCGGTGATCGAGGAGATCAAAAATGTGATGAAAGAACACAGGGCGTTGAACGCGATGATGAGCGGAAGCGGACCGACTGTGTTTGGTCTGTTCCGGGACCGCAAAATGGCGCGCGAGGCACAGAAGGCAATCAGAGACAGAGAACTGGCAAAGCAGGTGTATATTACCAATATACACAATGCAAGGAGGAAATAAGAGCATGGAACCAAAATTTCAAGTAAGCATGGATGAGTATTTACCATTGAGAGATGTTGTATTTAATACACTGCGGCAGGCGATCCTGCGCGGAGAATTAAAGCCGGGAGAGCGTCTGATGGAGATACAGCTTGCAAACAAGCTGGGAGTCAGCCGTACCCCGATCCGGGAGGCGATCCGCAAGCTGGAACTGGAGGGACTTGTGCTCATGATCCCGCGAAAAGGGGCAGAAGTTGCAGAGATCACGGAGAAAAGCTTAAAAGACGTGCTGGAAGTCCGACGTGCTTTAGAAGAGCTTGCCGTAGAGATTGCCTGTGAGAAGATGACCGCACAGCAGATCGAAGAGCTGAAAGAGGCGGCAAAGGAATTTGAAGTGATGTTAAAGAGCAAGGATGTGACGAAATATGCGGAGGCCGATGTGAGATTCCATGATGTGATCTATCTGGCAACCGATAACCAGCGTCTGATCCAGTTGTTAAATAATCTCCGGGAGCAGATGTACCGCTTCCGGGTGGAGTATTTGAAAAAAGACGAATCCCATGTAAAATTATTGGAGGAGCACGAACAGATTATTGAAAATATCGAAAAACGCAACAAAGAAGAGGCTGCGAAGATTGTGTGCCGCCATATTGAAAATCAGGTAGAGTCCGTGATGCATACGATCCGCTCGAAAAAAGAGTAAGAAAACTCGTTTGCAGCAATCTAATGAATAAAACACGCTCATCGGTACATACTCCTTATATCAAAGAGGGAGGTACATAGAGCGATGAGTGGGAGAGAAAAAGCAGCAGAAACAGAAAAGACAGTTGTAACGGAGATCACAAAGAAGGCGAAGTACAGGATTCTGTTGATCGCATTGCTGATTGCAGGTGTATTCACCGGGGTGGTGACAAGTAAGATGCATGCGGCAGCAGAGGAGAAGCTGTCAAAGCTTCAGGAGCATATGGCAGGGGAGGTCCTTCGGTTTCATGTGCTGGCAAATAGTGACAGCGAAAAAGATCAGGCGTTGAAGATGAAGGTCAAGGAAGCAGTTCTTGCCTACATGGAATATAAGATGCCGCAGCATACAGATCTTGTACAGACAAAAGAGTGGGTTGCGGAGCACATCGGAGAGCTGGGGGATATCGCTCAGGCAGTGATCTGCGGAGAGTCCTATGACTATCCGGTCCATCTGGAACTGACAACAAGCTATTTCCCGGAGAAGACTTATGGAGATGTCACATTTCCGGCAGGAGAATATGAGGCGCTCCGCATTGAGATCGGAGAGGCGAAAGGACAGAACTGGTGGTGTGTCCTCTATCCGAATCTCTGCTTTATCGATGCAGTTCACGCAGTCGTGCCGGAGGAGGGGAAGAAGGAACTTCAGGAAGTGCTGACCGATGAAGAGTATGATCTGGTAACTTCCGATGCGAAAGTAAAAGTCAGATGGTTCTTTTTTCCGGAGAAAAACGACAAATAGAAACAGCAAAAGAAGAGAGGGATTTTATGACCGACTGGTTAGTAAAACGATTTGTAAAAGAATATGAAGAGACAGAGAGCAGCGCGGTCCGGACAAGATATGGGATGTTGGCGAGTGTCGTCGGCATCCTTTGTAATGTGTTATTGTTCCTGATGAAGATCAGTATCGGACTTGTCCTGCGAAGCATTTCAGTCATGGCAGATGCATTTAACAACCTGTCAGATGCGGGATCATCCATCATCAGCTTTGTGGGAGTCCGGATTGCGAGCAAGCCTGCGGACAAAGATCATCCGTTTGGACATGGAAGGATCGAGTACATCTCAGCGTTGGTAGTAGCGTTTCTTGTCATTGAGGTGGGATTTACCTTTTTGAAAGATGCGGTTCAAAAAATCATGCATCCGCAGGAGATGCACTTTCAGTTGATTTCTGTTATAATATTATTGATTTCTGTCGGAATCAAGCTGTGGCTTGGCATGTTTAACAAGAAGCTGGGAAAACGGATCAATTCTCAGGTGATGCTGGCGACAGCTGCAGACTCCATCGGAGATGTGATCACCACTTCGGCGACGATCGTCTCGCTGATCTTTTTTGGGCTGACCGGAATCAACATTGATGGATTTGTAGGACTCGGCGTCTCACTCGTCGTGATGTGGGCGGGAATCAGTATTGCAAAAGACACACTGGAGCCTTTGATCGGAGAAGCGGTCTCCCCGGAAGTTTATGTGCAGATCACGAAATTCGTCGAGCAGTATGACGGGATCGTAGGAAGCCATGATCTGATCGTACATAATTATGGACCTGGGAAAAGTATGGCATCCATCCATGCAGAGGTTCCAAATGACACAGATATTGAGGTGTCACACGAGGTGATCGACCGGATTGAGCGGGATGCGCTCAAGCAGCTCGGCATTTTTCTTGTCATCCATATGGATCCGGTTGAGACGAAAGATGAGACAGTACTTGCAGCGAGAAAGATGGCGGAAGAAGTACTCCAGTCACTTGACGCAGATGCAAGCATCCACGATTTTCGTATGGTAGACGGCAAAGACCAGATCAATCTGATCTTTGATATGGTGGTACCGCATGAATATGATCAGGCAAAGCAGAAGGAATTACACGACCTATTTGTCAGATGTATCCGGGAGAGAGACTCCAGATACCAGTGCGTGATCACTGTGGAGACAAGTTTTATCTATGAGAAAGAAAGATAAAAGAGGTGTATACAAATGAAATATCAGTGGAAACAGCGGATCAGATACAGCGAAGTCGATGGGGAAAGGAAACTGACACTTCCCAATCTTGTCAATTATTTTCAAGACTGCAGTACCTTCCAGTCCGAAGAACTGGGAGTCGGATGTGAGTATATGGAGGAGCATCAGAAGGCATGGGTACTGTCTTTCTGGCAGATTGTGATTGAGCGACGTCCAAAACTCGGTGAGGAAGTTGCGGTAGAGACCTTTGCGACCGGATTTCACGGGCTGTATGGGACAAGAAATTTTGTGATGACAGATGCAGAAGGGAGTAACATCGCCTATGCCCATTCCATCTGGGTATTCATGGATCTGAAGAAAGGGCGTCCGGTAAAACCACAACCTCAGGAGATCGCAGGGTATGGAACAGAAGAACCGTTTCCGATGGAATATGCAGGAAGAAAGATCCCTCTGCCGAAAGGACTGACGCAGGGCGAGCCGTTTCCGGTGAGAAGACATCAGATTGACACGAATCACCATGTCAACAACAGCCAGTATGTGCAGATGGCGATGGATGTCCGGGAAGAGATGGGAAGTCCGTCTGCGGTCAGGGAACTGAGGGTCGAGTACAAAAAATCAGCAGTGTACGGAGATATGATTTATCCGTCTATGATAGAGGAACAAGATAACACAACGATCGTACTTGGAGATGAAACCGGAAGCCCCTATGCGATCGTGCAAGTAAGAGGAGAAAAGTAGGATGCAGTTAGGGAAAAAACAAGTATTGACAGTAGTAAAAATCGTGGATTTCGGAGTGTATTTGGGAAGTGATGAGGAGAGAGTGCTCCTTCCGAAAAAGCAGGTGCCGGAGGATATCGAAGTGGGAGATCCGATCGAGGTCTTTCTGTACAAAGATTCCAGCGATCGCCTGATCGCGACAACCAATGAGCCGAAATTAAAAGTCGGGGAGCTGGCAGTGCTCGAAGTTGCAGATGTCGGAAAATTCGGAGCATTTCTGTCATGGGGACTGGAGAAGGATCTGTTCCTTCCATTTAAGGAACAGACCGCAAAAGTGGAAAAAGGAGATAAATGTCTTGTGACACTTTACATTGACAAAAGTCAGAGACTTTGTGCGACAATGAAAGTATACGGTCTTCTCCGCACAGATTCTCCATATAAAAAAGATGATATCGTTCACGGAACGGTATATGATCTCAGTGACCGTTTCGGTGTATTTGTCGCTGTAGATAACAAATATTCTGCGCTGATCCCGAGAAAAGAAGTCTTTCAGAACTTCCGTGTCGGAACAGAGGTAACCGGAAGAGTAACCGCAGTCAAAGAAGACGGAAAGCTGGATTTGAGCATCCGCGAGAAAATTCCGGCACAGATGGACAAGGACGCGGAGTATGTGCTCGGCATTATGAAAAAATGCGATGGAATGCTGCCATTTAACGATAAAGCAGATGCAGAAAAGATTAAAAAAGAACTTGGCATGAGCAAGAATGCATTCAAAAGAGCAGTGGGAAGGCTGTTAAAAGAAAGAAAGATCGAGATCAAAGAAGAGTGTATTGTGATGAAATAAAATAAAGAACATTTGTGTGAGGATGGAGTCTGATGAAGCAGGTTTCATCCTCATTTAATTAGCAAGTTCGCAAACGGTCATAAAGCTTTTTAGTTTTTTGAAAAAGGCTTTTACTTCTTCACGGAAACCTTGGTTTTATGATTAAAACTTTGAAGAAAGAATCTTTGGTGGAACGAGTAAAAGTGATGGAATAAATAGCCCCCAGGTGCTATGATAAAAACATATTTATAGAAGGAGAAGAGCAGCATGAATGCGAAGATTTTAATTATCGAAGATGATCCGGTGATTCGAAGAGAATTGCAGACATTATTGGATGGCAATGGATATCATGTATTTGTGATTGAAGATTTTTGCAACGTGACAGAACAGGTCAGGAAACTTCATCCACATCTGATTTTATTGGATATTAAGCTGCCACAGGAAAATGGCTTTACGATTTGTTCCGGAATCCGCAGCTTTTCCCAGGCGCCGATTATCTTTGTGACCAGTTGCAATACAGACATGGATGAATTAAACAGTATTATGCTGGGCGGAGATGCGTTTATCACGAAACCGTATCATATGGCAATTTTACTGGCGAAGATTGCCTCTTTGTTAAAGCGGGCTTACCCGAATATGCAGAGCAGACATCTGACCTATCATGGTGTTTCTTTGCGTTTAGAGACTGGAACTATAGAAATGGATGGAAAGCAGGCAGAATTGACAAAAAATGAACTGCGGATCATGTATTATCTTTTTGAACATGCCGGAACCATTTGCGCAAGGACGGATTTAATTGAATACTTATGGGATAATCAACTCTATGTGGACGATAATGCCTTAAGTGTTAACATTGGACGGATTCGAGAAAAACTGGCGTCCATTGGCGTGAAGGATTTTATTAAAACAAAGCATCGGCAGGGGTATACTTTATGAATGGAAGGCAGTATTGGAAAGACCAGATTCCGGTTCTTTTGACGAATCTGGTGTGTATGGTGGTGTTATCTGTTTTTCTGTTTGCGGTGGGAAATACCCTGGACAGCATTTTTGTAATTCTGATCGTATGGGTGGCGGTACTTGCAGGTATCCTGCTGCTGAATTATTTTCAAAGAAAGAAAAGGCTGGATAAACTGATGAGGCTGGCAGAGGGATTAGAGGAAAGATATCTGTTGGCGGAAATGCTTCCGGAACCGGAGTGGGCAGAAGAACAGGTTTATTTTCATCTTCTAAAGCTGGCATCCAAATCCATGCTGGAACAGATTGGTTCGGTGGCAAGGGAGCGGCATGAGTATCGGGAATATATTGAGCAGTGGATTCATGAAATCAAGACTCCCATTACTGCCATGAAATTACTTTGTGAAAATCACCGGGAACCGTTCACCAGAGAAATGATGTCTGAATTGGAAAAAACAAATCGTTTTACAGAACAGGCACTTTATTATGCCCGCAGCGAGCATACAGAAAAAGATTATTCTATTCAGGAAATCCGTCTGTTTGATGTGGTACATCAGGCTATTGCGGATAACAAATATCTTTTGATGCAGAATCAGGTATCCATAGAAATGGAAGAAAGTGAGCAGATCGTTTATTCGGATGAGAAGTGGCTTCGCTTTATTCTAAATCAATTGATCGTCAATGCAGTGAAGTACAGTGGAAAAGAGCCTGCATTGCGTTTTTATACCAGAAGGAAGGGGGAGCAGATTTCTTTACTGGTAGAGGATCATGGAATCGGGATTGCAGACGGCGATATGCCTCGGATTTTTGAAAAAGGATTTACCGGACAAAATGGCCGGATCAGAGACAACAATGCAACAGGGATCGGCTTATATCTTTGCAAGCGTCTTTGTGATAAATTGGGGATTGGGATTGCTGCTCGATCAGGAGAAAAAGGGACAACCATGGTGTTGTCTTTTCAAGTGAATCATTTTATTCATCAGGTGCAGGGCTGAATGGCCCTGCATTTCTAACATTTTTGTTAGAACTTTGTTAGAAAACTTGATACAAACACGGGCAGAAATCCGTTAAAATCAAAGTATCAAAAAACGAGGTGAGCAGAATGAAAGAAATATTACGATTAGACCATATTCAGAAGTTTTATGGAAATGAAGGAAATATAACAAAAGCCATTCAAGATATTGATTTTTCTGTCCGGGAAGGGGAGTTTCTGGGAATCATGGGAGCTTCCGGCTCTGGGAAAACTACGATGTTAAACTGCATTTCCACCATAGATACTGTAAGTGCCGGACATATTTATCTGGATGGTACGGATGTGACGGAAATCAAGGAAAAAGCCATTGCAAAGTTTCGCAGGGAGAATCTCGGATTTATTTTTCAAGACTTTAATCTGTTGGATACATTGACCATTGGAGAAAATATATCTCTGGCGCTGACCATCAACCATATGCCGATGAAAAAGATTGAACCAAGAGTGGAAGAGATTGCAAAAAGTTTAAATATTGCAGATATTTTGGAGAAGTATCCCTATCAGGTATCCGGCGGACAGAAGCAGAGATGTGCTTGTGCCAGAGCGATTATCAATCACCCGAAGCTGATCTTAGCAGATGAGCCCACAGGTGCGCTTGACAGTCATTCCTCTCAGATGTTGCTGTCCACTTTGCAGAGTATGAACGAGCAGTTAGGAGCAACTATTTTGATGGTAACACATGACGCTTTTTCTGCAAGTTATGCGGACCGGATTTTATTTCTGCGGGATGGCAGGATTTTTACAGAAATATGGAAGGGCAAAGATACCAGGAAAGTATTTTTTGAAAAAATATTAAACGTATTGACGATGATGGGAGGGGGTGTGAGCGATGTACATTAAATTGGCACTTAAAAATGTAAAGCAATTAACAAAAGACTATTTGATATATATTGTTACCCTGACAGCGTGTATATCTATGTTTTATGCGTTCCTTTCCATTTCAAGTAATTATTATGAACCGAATATAGGAGCCGAATTCAATTTAGATATATTAGGAAATGGAATAAAGTATGTGATTCTACTGATTACTGTATTACTGATGTTTCTTATGCAGTATGTAAATCACTTTATGATACAACGGCGAAAAAAAGAATTTGCAGTGCAAAGTATTATTGGAATGGAACAATCAACAATAGCCAGACTATTTTTTGTAGAATCTTTAATCATGGGCTTTTTTTCTCTTCTTGTTGGAATAGGATTAGGCGGTGTGTTTTCTCAGTTTATCACTGCTATGTTGCTTCAAATGTATCATAAACCATTTAAGTTTTCATTTATGCTTTTTCCAGATACGATCATTTTGACGGTTCTGTTTTTTTGCATATGTTTTGCAATTGTTGGTTTATTTCAGGTTCGTACCATACGAAAAATAAAAATAATCGATATGCTAAATGCAGATCGAAAAAATGATAGATTGGGAAGCCCTCATAAGTGGATATACAAATTTTTGCCAGTAAATTTTATTTTTTATCTGCTGATTACCATTTATAATATCAGAACGTTATCTTATTATTTTAATGGAGAATTTGAGTCGGTAATTAAAATCTGGTCTGCAATCAGCATTATGGTACCGGTCCTGATGTTAATTACGCATATGAGAGGAAGATTCAGAAAAGAAAGACAAAATACAGTAAATCAGTTATGGGTGGTTGAATGTATCGATTTGTTGGAACTGTTTATTCTTTCCTTACTGCCGGTTTTCAAAGTGTACCTTGCAATGCCGATGGATAAAGGAGCTTTCAATGTATATATGGCATTTCTATTATGGTGTGTCGTATTTGGAGTGAGCGTATTTTTCGTTTTGTTCAGTAATTACTTAGTAGTTCTCAAGGAACGCTGGAAATATAAAGAAGAAAATCTATTCTTTTTTGGACAGATATTGTCCAAATTAAAATCAAAAACACTTTCCATGACTTTGATTTGTCTCACGTTGACAGTGTCTATGGCGCTATTTTTTGTGACACCGCTTCTTGTCGGATGGGCACAAGGTTTTTTGGGAAAAAGAATTGCTTTCGATATACAGATTGCTTCTGACTATTTCGGTGGGCAGTCTGGCTATATAGGTGTACGGTCCGAAAACGAGCTTCCTGTGACTGACTATAGTTTTCTCAATTCTTTTATTCAAAAAAATATTTCTGTTCAAGATGATTGCTCTTTTAAGACTTACTTTGTGAACAAAACAGATTTTTATCATCAAATGGAGAACACTAGAAAAAATGCGGCTCCCGTTACAGCGATGTCTTTGTCTGATTATAACCACTTACTAAAAATGGCAGGTTATGAGGAAATTTCTTTGCGAGATAATGAATTTACAACACAATGGCTATCCATTACACCCCAAGATTCCATTTCGACGTATCTTGAAGAACACTCCCTTATAAAAACGGATGGAGGCGATTTACAACTTTCCGACATTCCTGCACATACAGCAGAATTAGGTGAAGAACTTTATAATTTTCAAAGTGTGGTTTATATTGTTCCGGATTATATATGCAATGAACTGACAGCGGCAAATACATTCCGATATATTATGACGGATAAGGCGATTTCTTACGATATTGCTCAAGAATTAAAGACATACTTCGAGGATGCGAGCATTGCTGATTCACTCGTAACTTATAATATCACCATGCGTACAATCGAAGTCAATGATTACTCTGCGATCATTTTCATTATGCAAACCGGATTGACATATAGTGCAATTATTTTGTTTGTAACCTGCTTTACAATATTGTCCTTACAGCAACTATCGGATTTAGGCAAATACAGGTACCGTTTCCAGGTATTGAGAAATTTGGGAGTGGAAGAAAAACATATTCGGAAGCTTATATTAAAACAGTTAGGAATATGGTTTGGAGTTCCCGTTATGGTAGCAATCCTTCTAGTAGGCGCATTTTTGCTGTTTCTTTTTGTTGGATTTTCAATACAGATTACAGCATATATTGGCATACGGAAATTATTACAGCAAGCATGTTTGATTTTGCTGATTTTATGTGTTCTATTAAGCTGCTATTTTGTTAGTACATGGACTTTGTTCAAAAGATCTGTTTCAAAAAAATAAAGAGAAACCCTATAATTTTCCTGTTCTTCATTTTGAGGGGCGGGATTTTTCTATTAGAAAAGGAATGACGGCGAGTTTCAATAATGGTATACTGGATTCGTAGATCGGCAGGAAAAGGAGGGAATCAGCAACATCTATGAGTTTTGCACATTTGCACGTCCATACAGAGTACAGTCTTCTGGATGGATCAAATAAAATCAAAGAGTACGTTGCCAGGGTAAAAGAACTGGGCATGAACAGTGCCGCGATCACCGATCACGGCGTTATGTTTGGTGTGATTGATTTTTACCGGGCGGCGAAGGCGGCAGGGATCAATCCCATTCTTGGATGTGAGGTATATGTGGCGCCGGGATCGCGTTTTGACCACGAGATCAATGGCGGAGAAGACCGATACTATCATCTGGTATTGCTGGCAGAAAACAATCAGGGATACCAAAATTTGATGAAGATTGTTTCCAAAGGGTTTGTGGAAGGATATTACTACAAGCCGAGGATTGATATGGAATTGCTGGAAGAGTACCATGAGGGAATCATAGCACTGAGCGCCTGCCTTGCGGGGGAGGTACAGAAAAACCTTCTCCGGGGAATGTTCGAGGAAGCGAAAAAGGCAGCGCTGAGGTATGAGTCTATTTTCGGAAAGGGAAATTTCTTTCTGGAGCTTCAGGATCATGGGCTGGCAGAGCAGGCGGATGTCAATCAGCGGTTGATCCGGCTGGCGGCAGAGACAGGGATCGAGCTTGTGGCGACCAATGACGTCCACTATACTTACGCGGAGGATGAAAAACCGCACGACATTCTGCTCTGTATCCAGACCGGGAAAAAGCTGACGGATGAAAACCGGATGCGCTACGAAGGCGGACAGTATTATGTCAAGTCTGAGCAGGAGATGATCGAATTGTTTCCATACGCAAGGCAGGCGCTGGAAAATACACAGAAAATTGCGGACAGATGTCATGTGGAGATTGAATTCGGAGTGACGAAGCTTCCGAAATATGATGTGCCGGGTGGACTGACTTCGTGGGAATATCTGAACAAGCTCTGTTTTGAAGGGCTGGAACGCCGGTATCCAAATCCGGAAGAAGAATTAAAAGAACGTCTTTCCTATGAATTGAATACGATCAAAAATATGGGATATGTGGACTACTTCCTGATCGTGTGGGATTTCATCAAATATGCGAGGGATCATGATATTAGTGTCGGACCGGGGAGAGGTTCGGCGGCGGGGAGTATCGTCTCTTACTGTCTTGGAATCACGAATATTGATCCGATCCGCTATCAGCTTCTGTTTGAACGGTTTTTAAATCCGGAACGTGTGTCCATGCCGGATATCGATATTGACTTCTGCTTTGAACGGCGTCAGGAAGTCATCGATTATGTTGTGAGAAAATATGGGAAAGACCGCGTTGTACAGATCGTAACGTTCGGTACAATGGCGGCGAGAGGAGTGATCCGGGATGTAGGACGCGTCATGGATCTGCCGTATGCATTTGTCGATACGATCGCAAAGATGATCCCGACAGAGTTAAATATCACGATTGATAAAGCCTTGAAAATGAATCCGGAGTTCCGGAAAATGTATGAGACGGACGAACAGGTAAAATATCTGATCGATATGTCAAAACGTCTCGAGGGGCTTCCGCGGCATACGTCGATGCATGCTGCCGGAGTCGTGATCAGTCAGAAATCGGTAGACGAATATGTGCCGCTCTCCAGAGCATCGGATGGTTCGATCACGACACAGTTTACGATGACGACACTGGAAGAGTTAGGTCTTTTGAAAATGGATTTCCTGGGCTTGAGAACTCTGACGGTGATCCAGAATGCCGTCAATCTGGTGGAGCAGACCACCGGAGTGAAACTGGATATGGGTGAGATCGACTATAACGACAAACTGGTATTAGACTCCATCGGAACCGGGAAGACTGACGGTGTATTCCAGCTGGAGAGCGCCGGAATGAAAAACTTTATGAAAGAATTGAAGCCGCAGAGCCTGGAAGATATCATTGCCGGTATCTCTCTGTACCGGCCGGGGCCGATGGATTTCATTCCACAATATATCAAAGGAAAGAATGACAAAGGGTCGATCACCTATGATTGTCCGCAGTTGGAGCCGATCCTGGCACCGACATACGGATGTATCGTTTACCAGGAGCAGGTCATGCAGATCGTGCGTGATCTTGCCGGATATACACTCGGGCGAAGCGACCTTCTTCGAAGGGCAATGTCGAAGAAAAAGGCAGATGTCATGGAGCGGGAGCGTCAGAGCTTTGTCTATGGAAATATTGACGAAGGCGTTCCGGGATGTCTGAACAATGGAATTGATGAGAAGACGGCGAATAAGATTTACGATGAGATGATCGATTTTGCAAAATATGCATTTAATAAATCGCATGCCGCAGCCTATGCAGTTGTTTCTTATCAGACTGCCTATCTCAAATATTACTATCCAATTGAGTTTATGGCAGCGCTGATGACGTCTGTCATTGAAAATCCGACAAAGGTATCAGAATACATTTATGCGGCAAGGCAGATGGGTATCAAAATCCTTCCGCCGGATATCAACCGCGGAGTCAGCGGATTCTCTGTAGATGAGGGAAATATCCGCTATGGACTTGCGGCGATCAAAAATGTCGGAAAGCCGGTCATTGAAGCAATCGTAAGTGAGCGGGAAGAAAACGGACCATATCGGGGGCTGAAGGATTTCATCGAACGGATCTCTCTGAAAGAAATGTTAAATAAAAGAAGTATTGAGAACTTCATCAAAGCGGGAGCCCTGGACAATCTAGGAGGAACGAGAAAGCAGTTTATGATGATCTATGTCCAGATTGTGGAAAATATCAGCCAGGAAAAGAAATTTTCTATGAGCGGACAGATGTCGCTGTTTGATTTTGTAGATGAGGATCAGAAAAAAGAGTTTGAAATCCAGCTTCCGGACGTGGGAGAATATGAAAAAGAGACACTGCTTGCATTTGAGAAAGAAGTGCTCGGTGTTTATATCAGCGGTCATCCGCTGGATGCTTATGAGGAGCAGTGGAAGCGGAGTGTGTCAGCAACTACACTGGACTTTCAGCTTGACGAAGAAACAAACAGAACAAAAGTGCATGATGGTGCGAAAGAAATCATCGGCGGGATGATCGTGGGAAAGACGATCAAGCATACAAAGACAAACCAGATGATGGCATTTATCACGCTGGAAGATCTTCTCGGAACGGTGGAAGTTGTCGTATTTCCGAGAGACTATGAGACGAACAGACAATACTTGGAAGAAGATAAGAAGGTGTTTGTCAAAGGAAGAGTTTCTGAGGAGGATGACCGCCCAAGTAAGCTGATCTGCGAGAGGATCATCCCATTTGATCAGGTGAAGAGAGAACTCTGGATTCAGTTTGCAGATAAAAACAGTTACCTTGCAGAAGAGCAGCTTCTGATGGGAATGATTCAGGACTCAGAAGGGGATGATACAGTTGTGATTTATTGTAAGGCAGAAAAAGCAGTGAAACGTCTTCCGCGCAATTGGAACATTGAGATTGAACCGAATATTTTGGGCAGACTGACGAATTATTATGGGGAGGATCGTGTAAAAGTTGTCGAAAAACGCCTTGAAAACAAATTTTAAGTATGTTAAAATAATCACAAAATGTATAAATAATAATCATATTCAGGTATAGTTAATGGAGGTAATATCATGGCAAAGCGTATACGCACAATCGGTGTCCTGACAAGTGGTGGAGATGCTCCGGGAATGAATGCGGCAATCCGCTCCGTAGTCAGAACAGCTTTAGGGAAAGGACTCAGAGTAAGAGGAATCAGAAGAGGATATCAGGGATTGATGGAAGAGGAGATCATCGACCTTTCCGCAAGAGATGTATCCGATACAATTCAGCGAGGCGGTACAATTCTTCAGACTGCCAGATGTAAAGAGATGCGCACAGAGGAAGGACAGCAGAAGGCGGCTGCTATCTGTAAGAAATACGGAATTGAAGGACTTGTTGTCATTGGTGGAGACGGATCCTTTGCCGGAGCACAGAAGCTGGCAAATCTCGGCATCAATACGATCGGAATTCCGGGAACGATCGATCTGGATATCGACTGTACAGAGTATACGATCGGCTTTGATACGGCGGTGAACACAGCAATGGAAGCGATCGACAAAGTACGTGACACATCGACTTCTCACCAGCGGTGCAGCATTGTAGAGGTTATGGGAAGAGATGCAGGATACCTGGCATTGTGGTGTGGGATTGCAAATGGTGCCGAGGAGATTCTTCTTCCGGAAGAGCACAATTACGATGAGGGAGAGATCATCAAGAGAATTATTGAGAACAGAGACCGTGGAAAGAAACACTATATCATCATCAATGCAGAAGGTGTGGGAGATTCCATCAATATGGCAAAGAGAATCGAAGAAGCAACCGGAATGGAGACGAGAGCGACGATCCTCGGACACATGCAGCGCGGCGGAAGCCCGACAGCAAAGGACAGAGTGTATGCATCTATCATGGGTGCAAAGGCCGTAGAGCTTCTCTGTGAAGGAAAGACGAACCGTGTTGTTGGATACAAACACGGCGAATATATTGATTTTGATATTGACGAAGCGCTGAACATGGAAAAGAAACTTCCGGAATATCAGCTCGAAATTGCGAAAAAACTGGCGATTTAGTTATTTTATAAGAGAATCGATCTGTCTGTGAGGACGGCAGAGCAGATGGTTCTCTCTGACTGACAAGGGAAGAAGGAACATTTTCAATTCGGACGGGCATCCAGTGACGGAGGGATGATTGAAAATGTTCTTTTTTTTGTTTCTGATGGGATAGGGATTTTGCGGAAGAGGAACATGCCCTTGAAATCTGTCTGATAAGCAGGTACAATAGAGAACAGATATGGCAGATAGAAGGAGAATTGTTGTGAAGATAGAGAAGAAAAAAGATATGCCGATCGGTGTATTTGACTCCGGAGTCGGAGGACTTACAGTGGCAAGGGAGATTATGCGGCAGCTTCCCAATGAGAGTATTGTGTATTTCGGAGATACTGCGAGAGTACCTTACGGAAGCAAGTCGGAAACTACGATCATCCGCTATTCCCGTCAGATTATCCGCTTTCTGTTGACAAAGGAAGTGAAGGCGATCGTCATTGCCTGTAACACAGCGAGTGCGCTTGCACTGGATGCGGTGAGGAAAGAATTCAAAATCCCAATCATCGGCGTTGTTGCACCGGGAGCGAGGGCAGCAAGGGAAGAGACGATCAATAAAAAAATCGGAGTGATCGGCACAGAGGCGACTGTAAAAAGTGAGATTTATAAAAAACTGATACAGGCAGAAGACCCTCAGATCAGTGTGTCCGGAAGAGCATGTCCACTGTTTGTGCCGCTTGTGGAAGAGGGATTTGCAAAACACAAGATTACCCAGGAAGTCATTGACATCTATCTGTCAGATATGAGAAAATCTGACATCGATACACTGATTCTTGGCTGTACACATTACCCGCTCTTGCGGTCGAGAATACGGGAATATATGGGAGAGAAAATTCATCTTGTGAATCCGGCATATGAGACTGCAATGGATCTCAAGCGGCTTCTGGCGGAAGAAGAGATGCTCAGAGATATTCCGGTGAACGGGCAGGAAGAACATGGGGAGTATTCTTTCTATGTCAGTGATGCGGCGGATAAGTTCAAGCAGTTTGCCAATTCTATTTTGCCGTATGATATTGAGACGACAAAGCAGATCAATATTGAAGAATACTAGAATGGAACAATATGAGAGATGACAGGCGAAAAGCACAGGTGAGAGTATGACAAAAGACGTATTAATAAGTATTTCAGGACTGCAGATGGATGTGCTGGAGGAGGAGAGAGATTATGAACCTATTGAAGTCGTTGCTCCTGCTAACTATTTCCTCAAAAATGGAAAGCATTACATCTTATTCGATGAAGTTACAGAGGGCATGCCGGGCATTACAAAAAATCGAATAAAGATTACCGGAGATGATACTCTGGAAGTGATGAAAAGCGGTGTGTCAAACGTACACATGGTATTTGAGAAAAATAAAAAGAATCTCACATACTATCAGACACCGTACGGGCAGCTTCTGATCGGTATACACACGACAGAAATGGAAGTGGATGTGACAGAGGATAATATCAACGTAAAAGTCGGATATGCATTGGATGTCAATCACGAGCCGCTGGCAGACTGCCAGATCCGGATCAATGTAAAGTCAAAAGATGCAGGAGACTTTCAGATTACGAAAAATATGGATTTTTAAAGAAGAGTTAGAAAAGAAAGCGTTGAATGGAAATGTTCGGTAGCTTTCTTTTTTCTTTTCCCGAGACTTGGTGGAGAGGAATATAAGAAATCTTACAGTTTGCGGAAAAGATTGTGAGTAGGATTGTGATGATTTATAATAAAATTCATAGAAGTATAGAAAATATCAGAAGATTTGGGGATCAGGATTTGAGAGGCAGGGATAGGAAAGATGAAGCGGATTCTACTGGTAGAAGATCAACGGGATATGAGAGAACAGTTGGCAGAGATTTTGCGGGAAGAACAGTATGAAGTGACGGAGGCAGATGGAATGCAAAGAGGCTTTTGGGAGTTTCAGAAGCGGCAGGTGGATTTGTGTATCTTGGACATTGGGCTTCCGGATGGGGATGGGTATGAGCTTTGCAGAAAAATAAGAGACTGCTCGGCAGTTCCGATCATCTTTCTGACAGCATCGTTTGAGGAGGAGCAGGTGATCCGGGGACTGAAGATGGGAGCGGAAGATTACATCGGAAAACCGTTCCGTTTAGGAGAACTGCTGGCGAGAATCGAAGTACAGTTAAAAAAGGCAGATGGAGACAGAAGGAAGGCATATCTGACCGGAGGGCTAAGACTGGAGACAGGAGCTTGTCGGATCTACAAAGGAGAAGAGGAGCTTACCGTTACACCGGTGGAATATCGTCTCTGCGCAGAACTGGTCAGACAAAAGGGAAGCGTAGTAAAGCGGGAACAACTTTTAGCGCATATTGGTGTGTCAATGGAAGGGCTGGAAGATAATACACTGACGGTCTATATCAGCCGTCTGAAGAAAAAACTGGGAACATTTGACGGGGAAGCGTATATCGAGACAGTCCGGGGATTCGGATATTGCTGGAATTGTGCCGTGTATGAGCGATGATACAAAATGGATGAAGAAAGGCAGAAGGTGGGCAAATGAAAACATATCGGGAATGGAAAAGCCTTAACAAGATCTGGTGGGGAGCAGGCACTATATTTCTTTTCCTTTTCTTAATTGGTATTGGAATGAATGTATATCGAACAGAAATGTATGACAGAATGTTGCTTGGAATATTAGAGGAAAATGAGATACCCAAAGAGCAGATGCAAAATATTGTGGCACAGTTGACAGAGGCAGGTGAGGGATGGACAAAAGGGGAGAAAGAAAAGGCAGAGAAACGTGGTAAAAGCTATCTGGAGCAGTCCGGCTATGCGAAGACAAGAAATGTCATCATGCAGGAAAATCTGGGAAGGAAATTGTGTTGGGGCATTGGATTATGGATATTTGTCATTCTGATCGGATATTTTCTTATGCAGAGCTGGAAGAAGAGGATGGAGAAACAGCTGGAAGCTTTTGCAGAGAGAATAGAGATGGATGAGAGAGATATTTCAGAGGAGAATCTTTGTGAGGAAGACAGCCTGTTCTCTGAATTGGAATCTCAGATCAGAATGATGGAGAACCGCGGAGACTGGCAGATTGCGTGTGCAAAAAAGGAAAAGGAAGGGATGGGAGAACTCCTTGAAAACATGGCGCACCAGTTAAAAACGCCGGTCTCCGTGACACAGTTATATTTGGAAGCACTGCTTCGCAAAGAAACGGACACGGTGAAAAGGCAGAAGCTCGAGGTGTGTGTAGCGAGAATGGAGGAATTGACGGAGTTGATTACTGCATTGTTAAAAGAGGGGAAGATGCAGGCAGGGAAAATACAGATGGAGAAAAAGGCGCAGCGACTGGATACTGCTCTGGGGCAGGCATGGAACCGCGTGAGAATACTGGCAGAGGAGCAGAAGATCCAGTGCCGGTTTTCCGGGGAGAAGGAAATCTGCTTTGCATATAATCTGAGATGGATGACGGAGGCATTTGAAAATCTTTTGAAAAACGGTATTCTGCATGGAAAAGAGGGCAGTGTGTTAGATGTGCGTTCAGAAAAACAGGCAGGATTTTTAAAGATTCAGATCAGACAGAGGGGGGATCAGGTTACAGAAGAAGAGAAGAGACATTTATTTGAGCGGTTTTATTGTACAAAAGACAGTGAACATAGAGGAGGAAGTGGAATCGGACTCCATTTGGCAAAGATGATCATCGCCCGGCATCATGGAACGATTTCTTTGGAAAATACAGAGGAGGGAGTCTGCTTTCAGATCTGTTTTCCGGTTTTTGACCGGCAGTATTTCGACCATAGCCTGTCATCGGATTGTAAGGTATGTGATTTATAATAGAGAATGAGGAGGTGGCATATGGCAGTTTTGAGAGCAAAAGAACTTACAAAAACCTATCAGGCAGGAAAGGTTTCTGTGCGCGCACTTAATGGAATTTCATTGTCTGTTGGGAAGGGAAGTTTTACATCGGTGATCGGAAAAAGCGGTTCTGGAAAGACGACTTTGTTAAATGTATTAAGTGGACTGGAAATACCAGATAGTGGAGTGGTCTATCTCGGCGCATCAGAGCTTACCAGATTAAAAGACCGAAAGATGGCTGCACTCCGTAGGCAGAAGATTGGTTTTGTATTTCAGAAATTCTATCTGATCCCGGAGTTTACCGTGTGGGAAAATATTTTAATCCCATTTTATCTGGACGATAAAAATCCTGATATCGAATATGTGGAATTTCTTTTAAAAGAGATGCATATGTGGGAACGAAAAGATTTTTTTCCCGGAGAATTGTCGGGAGGAGAACAGCAGAGAGCGGCGATCGTGCGTGCGCTTGCAAACCGGCCGGAGATCCTGTTTGCAGACGAGCCGACCGGAAATCTGGACGTGAGGAACAGCGAGGAGGTACTTGTACTTTTTCAAAAATTGCAGAGACAGATCGGGCAGACAGTTGTCATGGTGACACATGACCTTGATATTGCGCGGAGAGCGGACCGGATCATCTGTTTGGAAGACGGAAAGATCGTATCAGATACGGAGGAAGAACATGAATGCGAATCTTAGAAGATTGACAAGAAAGGGGTTGCTTCGACGGAAAAAGAGCAGTTTTGCCATGCTTTCCGTCTGTACACTTTCCTTTCTCTTCGTTCTGAGTGTTTTGATTTTGCAGAGCAGTCTGACGGAAACAGAGTTGCGCCAGAGAGAGCGCTCTTATGGAGCGTGGGAGGTGGCGGTATTTACCGATGATACTCAGATAGAAAATGCAGTGATACAGCAGCCGATGGTGGAACAAAGCGGAAAAATAGAAGTGCGTGCCTCCTATCCGATCGGAAATCTGGAGGGGAATGGGACAATCGGTGCGATCGATCAACAGGCGGAAGAGATTGGAAATTTGGAATTGGCAGAAGGACATTTTCCAAAAAGAAAAAATGAAATCGTGATAGAGATGAGTGCGCTGACGAAAATGGGGTATGATTATACACTTGGACAGAAGATTTCTGTCTGCCTGAATTATCAGGATCCGATTTCAAAAGAGAAAAAAAGTGAGCCAAGGGAGTTTATCCTAAGTGGGATATTGAAGGATTATTCGATGTACTGGATGGAAGGCAGGTATGAGTGGCCGACAGCATTTGCCAGAGGGGAAGATTTGCCGAAGGAGCAGAAAGAACGGATCCTTCTGATGGAGATACCTGAAAAATATTATGGAGCGGTCACAGATCTGGAGGCTTTTTGTAAGGACGGTGTCATTTATAATGAAAATACTTACTATGAACTTTCCGGGAAAGAACAGAAAGTGAGTATTCTGGAAGATACGAATATACTGCTGGCAGTTCTCTGTATTGCCTCTATGCTGCTGGTTCTGCAGATTTATTCAGCGGCATTGAGACAGCGGGAGGCAGGATATCAGATGTTCAGAGTGCTCGGAGCGGATAAGAGGCAGCTGCAGGAGATGATCCTGCGGGAAGGAGGAATCTTCTGGGGGATCGCCTTTCTGGCAGGAAGCATTTCGGGTGTGGCAGGAACTTATTTCCTCATATGGTGGATTCGGGAGAGGCTTCACTTTGAACTCATATTTTCAGCAGATTCCGGGCAGATTTTAATAGGAATCCTCAGTGTATCTGCTGCTATCTGGCTTGGAATCGGATGTTCTGCCTTGAGAATGTACAGAAGGAAGCAGGCAGAGAATATCAGTGAGCAGAAACGGCTGGCTATGATCCGAAACAGACAGCACAGATTTCGGAAAAAGGAGGTGTGGAACAGAGAACATGCACTGCATCCATACCTTTGGACTTTTTCTGTTGTCAGTACCTTTCTGTGTGTGGGCATGATCTATTCGGTGACTGCCGTTGTCAAAGACCGGGCAGATTCTTATGGATATCAGTGGACACCCGACTATATTGGAAGGGGGATTTCTCCGGAATATATGATTCAGGAAGAGATATCTGAGCGCATGAAAGCTGTGCAGGGGATGAAAGAAGTCAATACGTTGCAGAAAGCCCGTCAGATTTCGCTTGTCTGGGAAGGTATGGAGGAAACAGAGTATGTAAAGCTGCACAGAAATCTGAGAGGGCAGGCAGAAAAAACGTTGGAAACACAGGTGCTTGGTGTGGAAAAGGGGGAAAAACTTTTTCAAAAGTATGTAAAAGAGCAAGCGGAAAAGACGCTGAAGGAGGAGGCTTTCTGGAAGGGCGAGGAAGTCTTGATCTATCTACCATCTATTTTGACAGACAGAGAGGGAAACGTTGTGGATCGATGGGAGGAGCCGTTTCCACTTTTTTATCAGGAACACCGAGAAATGACGATCCGGCAGGGAGATATCCTTACATTGATCGGAGCGGGCGGGGAGAAATCTGTGCGTGTTGGAGGAATCATCACGGAATTTCAGGCGCGCGATGCCTATGTAGCGGAAGCATTTTCGGAATATACGGTGATCGCAGCAGGAAATCTGGTGCAGGAACTCAACGGAATGGAAAAAGAGAAGACATACAGTTATGTGGAAGGATTTGCGGATCATTATGGTGACACACATCTTACAGACCGGGAAATGTCGGTGATCATGAAAGAGGTAGAGAAACAGTTCCCAAAAGCAGGTACGATCGCAAATGAGAGGATCCGAAGAGAACAGCTGAGGAAAGACTTGTTTGCAAGTATGTTTGGGGCAGTTTTCCTGCTCGTTGTCATTGTCGTACTTTCCTGGTTGATCCAGTGGCAGATGGCAAGGGCAAAAGCAGCCGGAATCGGAAAGAAAGTAGGAATTTTGAAGGCACTTGGAGTCCCAAAAAGAAGACTGTGCCGGGTTTACTGGAAAGAAACAATGAAAATCCAGCTGGGAGCAATCTTATCGGTGATTCCATGCGGAGTACTGCTCCAGTCATGGTTATATTGGAAACGGCTTGAGGGACTTGCGTGGGGAGATGGATGGCAGCCGCCGCAAGATTTCTGCGGCTGGATAGAGAAGATTATCTTTCCGACGATACAGAGAACGGCGTGGGGATGGCTTGCATTGATCTTTTCAGGGTATCTTCTGGTGACGGTTTATATTTCTTATCGGCCGTATTGGAAGGAAATACACAGAGGGGTGATTGAAAATCTGAGGGAAGTGTAACAAAGAAACCTCCGAAAGAATGTGTATCTATCTGCATTCTTCCGGAGGTTTCTATGATTTTCAGAAATTTCCGTGAAAAAATTTTCATCTGGAAACCGTTCTGATTATTTATTTTTCTTTGTAGATTCTTTACTCTTTTTGTTATCGCTCTGCTCGTCTTTGTTCTTTTTGAATCTTGCGAAGAAGCCTTTTTTCTTTTCAGGCATTTCTAATTTTCCGCGAAGTCCTTTGACATCTGTGATATAGATACCGCTGAGAACTGCTTTGACTTCTTTTTTGACCGGGATCAATGGGAAAATTTTCTCATCGCACATCAGAGTCATTACTTTTGGACCGATCTTTGCTTTTACAACCGGTACTTTTGCTCTGCGCAGATACTTCGGTGTATTCTCCAGCACGATGGCAGGGAAACCGGCTTCTTTTAGTTTCATATGCTTCTTATCAATAATAAGCATCGTTACATTTTGAGCCATAGCTTCTAACTGCTGCTGTTGTTCTGCCTGCTTTTTTTCCGCTTTTTTCCCCAAGAAGTACAATACGATCGCGCCGATGATCAGTACGGCTAAAACGATAAGTAATATAATTACTGGTAAACTCACGATAGACCTCCTAGTATAGTAAAAATACATTTTTAGACAAATAGTATTGTAGCATTGTTTCTGAGGAAGTGCAAGCGATTTGCGTGCTGCACCTTACTTTTCTGCTGAAAAATGAGTATAATAGGGAATAAGAAAAATGAAAAGAAATACAAAAGTGAGGTGGGGAAAATGTTAGGAAATATTTGGAATGATCTTTGTACCTGGTCTGGGTGGATGATGGATCACCTTGTCCTGATCAATATTCTGCTGTCATTTGTGATCATTTTCTTTCAAAGGAGGAAACCACAGACAGTCTGGACGTGGCTGCTTGTATTATATTTTATACCGATCCTTGGTTTCGGACTGTATCTGCTGATCGGACAGGATTTCCGAAAGAGCAGAATGTTTAAGATGAAAGAGATCGAGGGAGAAGTAAACTATGCGGTCAGGAGGCAGGAGAAGAGTATCAGGAGGAAGCAGTTTCGGCTTTCCAATCCAAAGATGGAACGTTTTGAGAACCTGATCTACTATAATCTGGAAGCGGCAAGTGCCGTGCTGACGGGGAATAATGATGTGCGGATCTACACGGACGGCCGGGAGAAATTTGCGGCGCTGATCCGGGAAATCCGCGGCGCAAAGACGTATATCCATCTTCAATATTACATTATACGGAATGATGAGCTCTGGCAGGCAATCAGCAGGGAACTGATCAAAAAGGCGAAAGAAGGCGTGGAGGTGCGCGTACTGTTTGACAGTATGGGATGCCGGGACATGAAAAGGAAAGACTGGGAAGAGCTGAATGCAAATGGAATCCAGACGGCGGAATTTTTCCCTGCACTGCTTGGAAAGCTGCACTTGCGTGTGAACTATCGCAATCACAGGAAGATTGCGGTCATCGATGGAAGGGTTGGATTTGTCGGAGGATTCAATATTGGAAAGGAATATATCGGTCTGAGCGAGAAGTTCGGTTACTGGAGGGACACGCATCTTTGCATCGAGGGATCGGCAGTGACTTCACTTGCGGTGCGGTTTGTGATGGACTGGAATTATGCTGCGAAGGACAATCTGTTTTTGCGGGATGAATTATTTGAGATTCCGCAGTATACAAGAAATGGGACGGATCCGGTGCAGATCATTTCCAGCGGCCCGGATTCCAAAAATGAAGAAATACGTGACAATTACATGCGTCTGATCCACAAGGCGCGTCATCATATTTATTTGCAGACACCATATTTTGTGCCGGATGACTGTATTCTGGAGGCACTTCGGATCGCGGCAAAGTCCGGGGTGGATGTGCGGATCATGATACCATGCAAACCGGATCATCCGTTTGTCTACTGGGCATCATACTCGTATCTCGGGGATATGATCCAGGCAGGAGCAAAATGCTATGTGTACAATAACGGATTTCTCCATGTCAAAGGTCTGACCGTAGACGGGCTTGTCAGCTGTTTTGGGACTGCCAATATGGACATCAGGAGCTTTGAGCTGAACTTTGAAGTGAATGCGGTAATTTACAGCGAAGAGACGACAAAAAAACTGGAGGAGGCCTTTGAAAAGGATATTGCGGATTCTACGCTGGTAACAAAACGTCTCTATGAAGAGAGAAGCCTTTTGATCCGTGGAAAAGAACAGTTTTCCCGCCTGCTCTCACCGCTTTTATAGGAAGATGGGGGATTCTAAAAGAAGTGTGAAATCT
This sequence comes from uncultured Lachnospiraceae bacterium, assembly GCA_900546325.1. Taxonomy (GTDB): domain Bacteria; phylum Bacillota; class Clostridia; order Lachnospirales; family Lachnospiraceae; genus Faecalimonas. Next base: position 30,990 of record URCR01000015.1, read on the forward strand.
GGCAAAATACCTTTCATTCTGTCTGAAAGTATGATATAACTGAAAGAGCAGCCAAAATGCGAAATGACAGCTGGAAAATGAAAGAATAAGAGGTAGGAAGATGAAAAAGAAATTAGCAGCGCTTCTTCTGGGAGTGTGCATGACAGTGACACTGGCAGGGTGCCAGAAATCCATTGAGGATAACAATGTAAAGATTAGTGAGTATAAAGGGATTGAAGCAGAGGGTCTGGAAGTGACGAAGGTGACAGATGAAGATGTGGAAAACAGCATCCAGAGCACTTTGGAGGCAGAGGCGGAACAGAAGGAAGTGACAGACCGGGCAGCGAAGAAAGGAGATTCTCTGGAGATTTCCTATGTCGGAAAAGTAGACGGTGAGACATTTGATCAAGGAGATCTCACAGTAGAAGTCGGAGGAGAAGGATTTGTAGAAGGATTCTCAGAAGGAATGGAAGGACATAAACTCAATGAGACATTTGAGCTTCCGATCACATTCCCGGAGGATTATACAGCGGAGCTTGCGGGAAAAGATGCAGTATTTACAGTGACGATAAACTCTATCAAAGAAGTGATTCTGCCGGAACTCAACGACGAATTTGTACAGAAAGTTTCTGACAAGGCAAAGACAGTGGATGAGTATAAGAAGCAGGTGAAAAAGGATCTGGAGACATCCAATCAAAAAACAGTGGAGTCTGAGAATAAAAACAGTGCATGGACAGCAGTGGTCAAGAACACAGAACTGAAAAAAGATTTCAAAGACGAGATCAAAGAGAGTGTGGATACGATGAAAGAGCAGTATACACAGCTTGCAGAGATGTACTATCAGCTCACATTTGAAGAGTTCCTGGAACAGTCCGGTATTACAGAAGACCAGTTTGAGGAGAAGATGGAGACACAGGCAAAAGATCAGTTAAAGAGCAAGTATGCAAGCAAACTGATCGCAAAGGAAGAAAAATTAGAGCTTTCCGACAAAGAATATAAAGAAAAATATGACGAATATGCACAGTCATATGGATATGAAGACGGCGATGCGTTTATCGAAGCCAATGGAGAGGAAGGAGAAGAGAGGCTGAAAGAAAGCATTCTCTTAGATACGGTAATGACATGGGTTTCTGATAATGCGAAGTTTGTAGAGGCAGAGACAGAGAAGTAAGAAGTTCGATTCAGGAACGGCAAGATAAGCCTATAGAATTCCGCCCGGATGAGCAGGAAACCGGGTGGGAAAAAGCAAGAAATAAGGGGAGAGAAGACGGTGCGGATTGCATATTGTGAGGATGAGCGCGCGCAGGCGCTGCTGACAGAGGATATGATAAAAAGCTGGGCGAAAGAGCATCAGCAGGAGTGCATCGTAGATGTATTTTTCAGTGCAGAACAGTTTCTGTTTGAACTGGGAGAGGAAAAGCTTGTGCCGTATGATCTGATCCTCCTTGATATTTCGATGACCGGGATGGATGGGTTCACACTTGCGAGGAAGATTCGGAAGAACGATACGAATATCCGCATTGTTTTTCTGACGTCAGATCCAAGCCATGTATTTGACGGGTATGAGATCGAGGCATGGAGATATATGATGAAGCCGCTGAGTGCGCAGAAGCTTTATGAAATGTTAGATGTGCTTACGTTGGAACTTGCGGACCGGGAAGTGCCCTATGTACTTCTGGAAGTGGCGGGCGAAAGCGTCAAGGTAGAACAGAAGGAGATCTTGTATGTTGCAGTGGACGGACATTATACGACTGTCTATTGCGGCGATAAGCAGCTGACGATCAAGGAAAGCTTCGGGGAAGTGCTCAATTGTCTGAACAAAGATGCAAAAGAAGGAGAGGTCCCTCCTTTTGTGAAATGTCACAGAAGCGCCGCAGTTAATTTATCGAAGGTCAGACGGATCGGAAGGCAGGTCTGTATCCTCGAAGGAGAAGTAGAAGTACCGGTGAGCCGGGGGATGTACCAGCAGCTCAATCAGGCATTTATCCAGAAAAATCGATAAGGAGTATCAAAGATGAGAATGGGAATGATAGGGCTGACTGTAGTGGCAATGCTGCTTCTGCTTGTGATCATCGGGGTTGTAATCCGGGCAATCATGCAACGGCAGTATGAGAAGGCGCTGATCGATTATCAGAATAAAATTTTGTCGCAGGAGATGGATGAGGTGCGGAGCATCTACATGACGATGCGTGGCTGGCGGCATGATTATCATAATCATATGCAGTCGGTCAAGGCATATCTTGCGAAAGATAATATCACTGAGGCAAAGGAATACATCAACCGGCTTGAGGAAGATCTTGCCGATATCCGCCTGCTGTTTGATACCGGGAATCTCAATGTAGATGCGATCTTAAATGCGAAGATCTCACTTGCGCTGGAAAACGGAATCCGGTGTGATTACAAGGCGGTGATCCCAAAAGAGTTGTCTGTGTCGGACATTGATCTGTGTGTTGTGATCGGGAATCTGATCGACAATGCAGTCGAGGCATGCCGGACGGTGAAGCAGGAAGAGCAGTTTCTCCGCCTGTATATTGCACCGTTGAAGCAGCAGTTGTACATCACAGTGACCAATGCCACCAGCGAGGTTGTGCGCAAGCTCGATGAAGAATATATTTCCAAAAAGCGCGGCGATCACGGTCATGGGCTCAAACGGATCAACAACGTCGTGAAGAAATATGACGGTTATATCAATCGAAAGAACGAACCGGGGGTGTTCGTCACCGAAATTATGCTGCCATTATAGAGAAGATTTGCAATTCATGCACGGATTTTTACAATTCGTGCATGTTTTTTCTATTTTAGGAACAAATGTGGTAAGTTAAGAATGCAAGGAAAGGGAGGAGGCTTTATTGATGGAGGAAGAGAAGAGACAAAAGAAAAAAAGAAGGAGTATTTTAAGCAATCTGATTTTCTGCTTTGCACCGGCTATGAAGAAAACTCCGGTTTATCTGGTGCATATCGGGATTCAGGCAGTCACATATGTTCTTCTTCTGTTACTGGCGGTAGGAGCAAATGCACTTATCGTATCGATGCTGGGGAAGGAAAGCCCGCTTATGCTGCTGATCGGGGCGGTCATGACCGTCTTTCTTGTATACGGGGCAATCAGCTGGATCGACACTTATCTTCAAAATATCATATCAGTAGAATATATCGAAATGAGGCTGGGAGGACACTTCTATTCTGTTCTCGAAAAAATATTGGAGATTTCTCTGGAGCAGTCAGAAAGCAGTGAAGTCCGTCAGCTGATCGAGAAGTCTCTGATCGCATTGAACGGAAGCAATTCCAACGGAGTGCAAGGTATGATGAATCGCTTTGGAATGCTTTTTACAAATGTACTTGGGCTGATCACATATGCAATGATCATGGGAAGTCTGGATATGCGGATCTTGCTGCTCCTTGTCGGCCTGTCACTGGTCACTGTCGCAGCATCCAAAGTTTCTACAAAAGTGTATGAGAAAGTCAAAGAAAAACTTGCCGGATATCAACGGGTAGAGGGATATATCGACAGGCTTGTAGATGATATTGCAGGTGGAAAGGATATCCGTGTCTTCGGACTTTCCGACTGGCTGATCGGAAAATATGATTCTGCGATCAGGCAGCGAAGAAAATATATGGCGCTTTATAATGCGGCCTGCTTCTTCTCGGATTTTACAGAAGTGATCCTGGCTGCTGTCAGAGATTTCATCTGTTATTTTTATCTGATCTATCTTTTGAAACATGGACTTTCGTCAAGCATGTTTGTATTTTATATCGGGCTGATCAGCGGGTTTGCCAAATGGTTTACAGAGATCAGCAGCAACTTTGTCGTGATGAAGCGGTGCGGGCAGCAGGTGGATGATCTCAGAGACTTTTTAGAACTTGAGAATGGATCAGGAGGAGAAAACCGGATTCCGGAAGACCAATTTTCCAGTCTGGACATTACGTTTGATCATGTATCCTATCGCTATGAGGGGGCAGAGACAGAGGTGCTAAAGGATGTTTCCTTCACCATCCATCAGGGAGAGCGTCTTGCACTTGTCGGATTAAACGGGGCCGGAAAATCTACGATCGTAAAACTGATCTCCGGACTGTATCTTCCGACAAACGGAACGGTCTATGTCAATGGGATCGACACGAGAGAATTGGATCGCGAAGCCTACATGCACCATGTTGCCGCAATTTTCCAGAATCCGTTTATCATCTCGTATACGGTCGGAGAAAATGTGGCGCTCTCAGGGGAATGGGACGAAGAAAGGATATGGAATGTGCTGGAAAAAGCGGGAGTGGCAGAGAAGATCAGAAGCCTTCCGGACGGTCTACACACCTATTTTGGAAAAGATGTATCGGAAGACGGGATCATGCTCTCGGGTGGACAGATCCAGAAACTTCTTCTGGCAAGGGCGCTGTATCACAGCCCGAAACTGTTACTTTTAGATGAACCGACCGCGGCGCTGGATGCACTTGCAGAAAAAAATATTTATGATACGTACCGGAGGACGCTGGAAGGAACAAGTACGATTTTTATTTCCCACCGGCTGGCATCGACACGATTCTGCGATGAGATCCTTCTGCTTGACAAAGGGGAGATCATTGAGCGTGGAACCCATGAGACATTGATGAAAACAGGCGGGACATACGCTTCCCTTTTTGAACTTCAGGGAAAATATTATCAGGAGGAAGAGGCATATGAATAAGAGAAAGCAGATGTCTGTAAAAGAAATGTGGAAGTTTTGCCTTTTTCAGGCGAAAGGCTATCAGATTTTGCCGGTGATCCTTGTACTTGGGATGATCTCGGGTGCATCGGTTGTCTATATCAACAGTTTTCTGTATGCGAAGATCCTCGATGTTCTTCTGGAGGAGAAGTATCAGCAGGCAGCAGCTTTTGTCGTGATTCTTGTTGTGACGGTGATGGTTGTATCATTGATCTCAAAGGCAGCGGAACAGATCTTTTCACACTATGCGGAACCGAGCGAGGAGGAGACGAAAAAGCGTACTGCAAAAAAGGCATTTTCCATGGAATACGAAGAGATTGAGAAACAGGAGACGATTCAGAAGTTTCGAAGAGTACGGCAGGCAGAGCGCGGACATGGAGGAATCTCCGAACAGTGTATAGAAATCTACAATTATTTTACTTGCTGCATGGAAGTTGTTTTTGCCAGTGGATTTGTCATGCTGCTTCTCCTGCAGTCGGACTGGGAGAAGGAAAGTATCTTCTGGTTTCTGATCAGTACGGGGGTGATGATTGCCGGCTTTCTATCTGTATTGTGGCTGGGAGATAAGGTTTCCGAACGGATCGGAAAGGAAACGATGAAAACCATGCAGGCAAATGAAAAGACAAATGCATTGTTTGATTATCTGCAGAACATCGTTATTTCTGAACAGTTTGCACAGGATATCCGCCTGTTTCACTTAAAAGAATATCTGATGGATAAATTTCAGGGCGATGTGATAAAGCAGTGTATGACACTGTTCCAGAGAAGAGCAAAAGTTTCCGGGCGTGGAAATGGCGCTGTCGCTTTTGCACTTCAGATTCTGGCAGGCATCACTTATGTGTATATTGCAATGAAGGCGATCGCAGGAAGTGTTTCCACCGGGGAAGTGCTGATGTATGCAGGTGCGATCATAACGATGATGAACAGTATCCGTGAAATGATGGGAACACATATTGATATCGATTATTCCAATGAGTATCTGAAATCTTATGAGGAATTTATTCATCTCCCGAACATGCATTATGTTGGTACGCTGCCGATCGAAAAAAGAGACGATAATCAGTATGAGCTGGAGTTTGACCATGTTTCTTTTTGTTATCCGGGGACAGAGACGTATATTTTAAAAGATGTAAGTTTAAAATTTAAAGTAGGGGAGACGATGGCGCTTGTCGGGATGAATGGTGCGGGGAAAACGACACTGATCAAGCTGCTGCTTCGCTTCTATGAACCGTCCGAGGGAAAGATTACTTTAAATGGGATTGAGATCGGGAAATATGATTATGAGGAGTATATAAACATTTTTGCGGTTGTCTTTCAGGACTTCAGACTGTATCATTTTCCATTGGATGAAAATATCGCAGGCTCTGAGAAAGTAGATGAAAAGAGAGTGTGGAAGGTGATCCGTCAGGTCGGACTGGAAGAAAGAGTGCAGAAGATGAAAGATGGGATTCACACGCTGCTTTACCACGAAACCGGGGACGGCGAGGCGCTCTCCGGCGGGGAGGCACAGAAGGTTGCGATCGCACGGGCGCTTTATAAGGATGCTCCGTTTGTGATCCTCGATGAACCGACTGCAGCGTTAGATCCGGTGGCAGAATCGGAAATCTATGAAAATTTCAACGAACTGATCAATGGAAAGACAGCAATCTATATTTCCCATCGGATGAGCAGCTGCAAGTTTTGCGACAGAATTGTTGTGCTGGAAGGTGGAAGGATTGCAGAAAGCGGAACGCATCAGACACTGATGGAGAAAAAAGGAAAATATTTCGAACTCTATGAGGCGCAGGCACAGTATTATGTGAAAAAATAGGGGAACGAAAAGGCAGAGGAAATTTTGTAAAAAAGAATTGTGTTCTTACAGGATTCTCGTTATAATGGGCATAAAGATAAAAATTTCACAATCTCGGAAACAAAAGGAGAGTCTGTGAAAGAAAATCAAATGTAAGAAAAATCAGACTGGGAAGTCAGTATTTCAAAAAAACAGGAGGAACACAAAATGAAGGTGACAAACGATATCATTTATGTTGGGGTCAATGATCATCAGGTAGACTTGTTTGAAGGGCAGTATGTTGTGCCGAATGGAATGTCTTACAACTCTTATGTGATCAAAGATGAGAAGATCGCTGTTATGGACACTGTGGATGTGAATTTCGCGGAAGAATGGCTGGCAAATATTGCACAGGCATTGGATGGAGCAAAGCCGGATTACCTGATCGTACAGCATATGGAGCCGGATCATTCTGCGAATATTTACAATTTTATGAAGGTCTATCCAGACACAACGATCGTGGCAAACGAGAAGACATTTGTGATGATGGCCAATTTTTTCCGGGAGATGGATCTGGAAGGAAGAACATTGGAAGTAGAAAACGGGCAGACATTGTCACTTGGAAAGCATGATCTGACATTTGTATTCGCTCCGATGGTACACTGGCCGGAAGTCATGGTGACCTACGACAGCACAGAGAAAGTTCTGTTCTCCGCAGACGGATTCGGGAAATTTGGGGCAAACGATGTGGAGGAAGCGTGGGATGACGAGGCTCGCCGCTATTACATCGGAATCGTCGGAAAATACGGTGTGCAGGTGCAGAACCTCTTAAAAGTGGCAGCCACACTGGACATCCGGATGATCTGTCCGCTGCACGGACCGGTTTTAAAAGAAAACCTCGGACACTACATTGAGAAATACGATATCTGGTCTTCCTATGCGGTAGAAAAAGAAGGTGTGATGATCGCCTACACATCTATCTATGGAAATACAAAGAAAGCAGCAGAAGCTTTGGCGGAGAGATTAGAGGAAAAAGGATGCCCGGATGTGTATGTCTGTGATCTTGCGCGCGCAGATATGGCAAGAGCAGTGGAAAACGCATTCAGCTATGGTAAATTAGTGCTGGCGACAACGACATACAATGCAGATATCTTCCCGTTTATGAAGACGTTCATTGAGCATCTGACAGCGCGCAATTACCAGAAGCGCACCATCGGGTTCATTGAGAACGGAAGCTGGGCGCCGATGGCAGCCAGAGTCATGAAGGGAATGTTTGAGGGAAGCCAGGACATTACCTGGATGAAAAACTCAGTGACGATTATGTCCTCTCTGAGCGAAGAGAATCTGGAAGCGTTAGATCGGATGGCAGACGAGTTATGTCAGGAATACATTGCCCAGTCAGATGACAGAGCAAATAAAAATGATCTGACCGCACTGTTCCGCCTTGGATATGGACTGTATGTCGTGACTTCAAGAGACGGCGACAAGGACAACGGACTGATCGTCAATACCGTTACACAGCTGACTGACAATCCGAACCGTGTGGCAGTCAACATTAATAAGGCGAACTATTCTCACGATATCATCAAGAAGACAGGGGTAATGAATGTCAACTGCCTCTCCGTGGAAGCGCCGTTTAAAGTATTTGAAAGATTTGGCTTCCAAAGTGGAAGGGAAGCTGATAAATTTGCAGGATGGAACACGCTGCGCGCAGACAATGGCGTTGTCTTCCTTCCGAAATATATCAATGCATTCCTCGCATTGAAAGTAGAGCAGTATGTGGATCTTGACACACACGGAATGTTTATCTGTACAGTGACAGAGGCGCGTGTCATGAATGACAAAGAGACGATGACATACACATACTATCAGAAAAATGTAAAACCAAAACCGCAGACAGAGGGAAAGAAAGGATTCGTCTGTGTCGTATGCGGATACATCTATGAAGGAGAGGAACTTCCGGATGACTATATCTGTCCGCTGTGCAAGCATGGAGTTGCGGATTTTGAACCGATTTAGAGATTAGGACTTTTAAGGCAGAGTGAAAGATAAGAAATAAAACATAGGAAAAGGCTTTTTTGGTGGGAACAATTCCATGGAAAAAGCCTTTTCTTATTTTGAATTCCATAGGAAATTCCTTCGGAATCCCATAGTTTTGCAGGACACAAATTTTTCACAATTTTTTTGGCACTCCCTCTTGACGAGTGCTGACATAAGTGTTATATTACAACTAGAACAAAGGAGGAGGACGAAGAAAGGATGAGCAAACTTGAACAGTCCTCACATCACCGGTTCCAATAAATGACATTTATCAAGAAGATTTTAATGGAAAAGGAGAGATGATTTATGATGATGCCGAGTATTTTTGGAGAGAATTTATTTGATGATTTCTTTGATTTTGATTACCCGTTCAGAGGCTATCAGAGAGCGAATACAGAGTCTTTGATGAAGACGGATATTAAGGAACATGAGCACGGTTATGAACTGGAAGTAAGCCTTCCGGGATACAAGAAGGAAGACATTCACGCAGAATTGAAAGACGGTTATCTGACCATCCAGGCGGCAACAACAAAGAACAACGACCAGAAGGATGAGAAGACCGGCAATTATATCCGGAGAGAAAGATATTCCGGATCTTGCAGCAGAAGTTTCTATGTAGGAGAGGATATCAGTCAGGAAGACATTAAGGCAAAATATGAAAATGGTATACTTGTTCTTGCAATCCCGAAGAAGGATCAAAAGAAAGTAGAAGCGAAGGAGAAGAAATATATTGCCATCGAAGGATAGAGATGGCAGGTGTGTATGAGGAAGAACTTTTCGTTACGGATCAATACGGCAGTGACAGACTTTCAGACACACTTTATATAGATTTGGGACTGCATGATTACAGACTGTGACATGCAGTCCTATTTTTTACATGGGAGATTCCTTCGGAACCCTATGCAATCAAAAATACTTCGTGTGAGAATACGCAGCTCGCGAAAAGGAAAGGGGAGAAATAATTATGGCGGCAAAGAAGGATTATTACAAGATTCTCGGAGTAGACAAAAATGCAGACACGAATGCGATCAAAAAGGCGTATCGGAAACTGGCAAAAAAGTATCATCCGGACACGAATCAGGAAGATTCTGTTGCAAACGAGAAATTCAAAGAAGTGACCGAAGCTTACGAGATCCTGCATGATGAAGAGAAACGGAAGCTGTATGATAGATTTGGAACAGCAGCCTTTGATGGAAGTATGGGAGCAGATCCGGGAGGATATCAGTCATACGGAGGTTCTGAGGGATATCAGTCCTATAGGAGCCCGGACGGCAGCTATCAGGAATTTCATTTTGAGGGCGGAAATATGGATGATCTCTTCCGGGATATTTTCGGAAGTCATTTTAGCCAAGGGCAGGGAAGCAGTTCGGGAAGCCAGTATCGGCAGCACAGCTATTGCAGGAAAGGAGCGGATGTCACCGCAAAATTAGAAGTAACTTTTGAGGAGGCTGCATTTGGAGGAGATCAGGTCATTTCTTATCACGATGGCAGCGGACGGATGCAGTCACTGCAAGTGCATATTCCTGCAGGAATCTCTTCGGGGAAGAAGATCCGGCTGAAAGGAAAGGGACAGGAAGGGATGAACGGCGGGGAAGCCGGGGATCTGTTCCTTGAGATTTCTGTAAAAGGAAAATCCGGCTATGAGCGCAAAGGTGACGATGTCTACACGACTATTCAGATCCCATATACAACGGCCGTGCTGGGCGGAGAGGTGATCGTTCCGACACTTTACGGAGATGTAAGCTGTAAGATCAAAGAAGGAACGCAGTCGGGAACAAAAGTACGGCTGGCAGGGAAGGGAATCGCACATATGAGTCAGCCGTCAAGGAGAGGAGACCAGTATGTGACGATCCAGATTCAAGTGCCGCGTCATCTGAGTGAAGATGCAAGACAAAAATTAAGAGAATATCGGCAGGCAGCAGGGAGCGCTGCATAAAGTGTCAGGAAGCTTAAGCAAATAATGACTTGCATTAAGTGTGAAATAGTAATATCATACAAGTGTGAATACAATATATAGATCTAATAACAATTTCTGCGGATATCATGAAAATGGAAATCATGATATGTAAAAGAAATGATCTGTAATCATAAGCCGGCACAGCATATCGGTTCTGCATCATGGAGGAAGTTTTTCCCGTGATGTATTTTGGAAACTGATCAACTTATATTTTACAAGGATGGTACACGTATGATAAAAGTTCAAGAATACAGAGGACATATTCGCAACTGGGAGGCGCTTTGCGAGGAGCTTGGCATTGAGAAAAGCTTATCCAGAAGAGAGAGAGAAGAGCAGATTTTGATCCGGGCATTTGAGACATGGAAATTTGACATGGCAGCTCATTTATATGGAATGTTTGCTTTTGCACTCTGGGATGAAGAAGAAAAGCAGTTATTCTGTCTCAGAGATCAGTTTGGTACAAAGCCGTTCTATTATTATGAGACAGAGGATGGACAGCTCCTCTATGGCACAACGATCCGGGGAATCATGGAGCAGCCGGGATTTGTGAAGGAACTAAATGAGGAGATGCTTCAGATTTATCTCAGTCTGACTTATGTGGCAGGGGAGAATACATTTTTCCGTGGACTGAAGAAGCTGCTTCCGGGCCGTTACCTCATCTGGAAGGACGGTGTGGTGACAGTGAAACGTTACTGGAAGCCGGAATTTCATCCGGATGAGAGCAAATCACTGGAAGAATGGGCAGATGAGATCCACACGACGCTTGGAGAGATCATGAAAGAAGTAAAGACTTCAGAAGAGCGGGTGGAATCTTTCCTGTCAGGAGGAGTGGATTCCTCCTATGTACTTGCAATGTCCGATGCGGATACTGCGGATACATGCGGATATGAGGAGGAGCGCTTTGATGAATCTGTGCTTGCAGTAGAGACGGCACGTATTTTAGACCGCAAGATTTCCAGACGTGTGATCAAGCCGGAAGAATATTTTGACATTGTCCCATATGTGATGTACCATATGGAGCAGCCGCTTGGGGATGCTTCTGCGATCGTATTTGCACTCGGGTGCCAGGCGACTGCAGAGCACACAAAGATCTGCTATTCAGGAGAGGGTGCAGATGAATTTTTCGGCGGCTACAATATGTACCGCAACGCAGAGCGATACGGGGAGAATCTGAAGAACTTCTACGTCGGCAATACGAATATTATGAAAGAAGACGAGAAGAAGAAAATCTTGAAAAAATATGACCCGGACGTTCTGCCGATCGAAGTGGCACAGAGCATTTACGAAGAGATGGAAGGTCTTGATCCGCTGACAAAGATGTCCGACATCGATATCCAGATCTGGCTTGAAGGAGATATCTACCTCAATGTAGATAAGATGAGTGAGGCGGCAGGACTTGAGGTTCGTATGCCGCTGACGGATTTACGTATTTTCGACATTGCATCGAGAATGCCGTCAAAATACAAAGTGAATGAAGAGCAGAACAAAGTTGCATTCCGTACTGCGGCACAGAAGATACTGCCGGAAGAGATCGCGTTCCGCAAGAAGCTCGGATTTATCGTGCCGATCCGTATCTGGATGGCAGATGACCGTTACAATCAGGATGTCCGTGCGAAATTTTGCAGCAAGATGGCAGAGAAGTTCTTCAATATGGAGGAGATCAATGCGATCTTTGATGAGTATGTCGGAGGAAATTCTGATAACTGGAGAAAAGTATGGACGATCTATACCTTCCTTGTATGGTATGAAGAATATTTTGTAAAACGCTAATCGGGGAAGGTGCAGATTGATCGTGAAGATACGGGATCGGTCAGACATGAGAGCACATTTTTAAAACAGGCAGAAAAACGTGTGTGAAACGACGGAGGGTTTCATGCACGTTTTCGCTATTGGGCCAAGTGGCTGACAGAATCCGAAAGCTGGGAAAGAAGGAGAAAGAGATGCATATAGAAGAGAAAAGAAATCCGATTGCAGTGATTGTGACAAGATTTGGGGAAATCAAGATAGAACTATATCCAAAGAAGGCGCCGAATACGGTAAATTGTTTTATTTCTTTGGCGAAAAAGGGATTGTTTGACAATCGGAAGATCAGAAGGATCGCACCGGGATTTGTGCTGCAGCCAAGTTATTCTGATTTTGAGGATGAAAGGTGCGCGATCTCACTGGATGGAGAATACCGAAACAATGGATTTCCGAATGATATTCCGTTTGAGCAGGGGACAGTTGCTATGGGCGGAGAAGGAAATATTGCTTCGGGGAGCTGCTTTTTCATTACCCTGACTGACGAAGCGGGCAAGCGCCTTGATGGAGGGTATGCGGCATTTGGAAAAGTCACGGAAGGCTGGGAGGTTGTAGAGAAGATCACAGCACTTCCGACAGAAAAAGTGGACATTGGGATCCCGGGTGTCGATGTCAATGAACCCATTGAGCCGGAATACATGGAGAAAGTGACTGTAGAAACATGGGGAGTCCAATATGATGAGCCGGTTATTTTAGAAAAAGAAGGATAAGACCTGTTTTTCTTTTCGTTCAGACTGCATTGACAGAAGCTATCTGCTTATTTATAATATCAGTTTGGATTACATTTATTCGTTTCTTAGAATAAAGAGGAATATTTGAAATGAGATACAAGGAGGAAACAAGATGAAGAAGAAACTGGTTAGTTTACTTTTAGTTGCGGCTATGACTGCTGCCGTTTTATCAGGATGCAGTTCCAAAGCAGACGGAAACAAGGAAAGTAAAAAAGAGGCGCAGTCCATTACCTTTATGGCGCCTGATTGGGCAATCCCGACAGATGAACAGCTTGATGAATTTACAAAAGAGACAGGAATCGAAGTGGTAGTAAATGAAGTTGGATGGGACGATATTCGTGAAAAAATGGTTACTGCATCTGCAGGAGGACAGGCTGTCGCAGATGTTGTCGAAGTAGACTGGTCATGGGTTGGTGAATTTTATGCTGCCGACTGGTTAGAGCCGTTGGAAGTTTCTGAGGAAGTAAAAGCAGATATGCCTACGCTGGAGACCTTCACAAAAGACGGAAAAGTGCTTGCGATCCCGTATGCAAATGATTACCGTTTATCTTACTATAATACCGAACAGTTTGCGAAAGCAGGGATCACGGAGGAGCCTCAGACGTGGGACGATGTGCTGGAAGCATGCAGAAAATTAAAATCAACAGGCACAGTGGAATATCCGTTTGCGATTGCACTAAATGCAGAGGAAAAAACAACGACATGTCTGATGTGGCTTGCATACACAATGAACGGTGTTGTCTATAATGAAGATGGTACCTTAAATAAAGAGTCTGTGACAGAAGCTTTAAAATATATGGAGACTCTGGTCAAAGAAGAGCTTGTGGATCCGGCAGATAAGACTTCTTCCGGTATGGATGCTTACAAACGGCTGACAGGAGGAAGTGCAAGCTTCTTAACAGGACCGACTTCTTTCGTATCCAGAAGTACAAATCCGGAGGAGTGCAGTGTTGTCGGACAGATCACACCGATCCTTACACCGGGAAAAGAAGGAAAATCCGAGGTGACAATGGCTCTCCCGGAAGCGCTTGGTGTTACAAAATTCTCGAAAAACAAAGAGGCAGCGAAAAAATTTGTTGAGTGGTATACATCTGCGGATATGCAGAAAAAGTTAAACGAGACAAACAGTGCGATTCCAACAAGAAATTCCGTATTGGAAGAACTCATCAATGAAGATAAGATTCAGAATGCCGGAGCAATGCTGGAAGAGGCGAAGTTAATCTCTTCTCCATTCCCGGATGGCGTACCGTCTTACTATGCTGAGATGAGCAATGCAATGTACAACGCGATCAACAAAATGGCTCTTGGCGAATTGACAGCGGACGAGGCTTTCGAGGAAATGGATGCCAAGATCACTGAATTAGCAGGACAAAAGTAATGAAAAAGAAGATTTTACCATATCTTTTACTGACACCCATGATATTGATCATGGGTGTATTAGTATTTTATCCGATTGCAGCAACCTTTTCCTACAGTTTAAAGCAGTGGAAACTGACTGCGCCAAATGACGTTCACTTTATCGGATTGGACAATTACATCAATATCTTAAAATCAGATTCCTTCTGGTACAGTTTACAGAACACGGTATTTCTTCTTATAGTGATACTGTTCGGAACAACGATCCTCGGTGTTCTTCTCGCCTTGTTTCTGAATATCGAAGTAAAGTTCTCCGGAGTTCTTCTTGCAGTCGCAATCCTCCCCTGGGCATTGCCGCCTTATGTAAATGGAATTTTGTGGAGATTTATTTTTCATCCGGGATACGGTCTGATGAACAAACTGTTGCTCGGAATGGGAATGGTCGATCAGCCGGTCGAATGGCTGAATTCGCGGTGGACACTTCTCCTTGTCGTATCCATTGTAGTGATTTGGAGAAGTATTCCGTTTATGGCACTTGTATGTCTTGCCGGAAGACAGTCGATCCCGCACGAACTATATGAGGCTGCAAAAATCGATGGGGGAAATGCTCAAAATATTTTTCGGCGGATCACCCTTCCGCTGATGCTTCCGTTTATCGGAATCGGAGTGACATCTACTTCGGTGACGGCGATCAACGTTTTTGATGAGATTGTTGCGCTGTCCGGCTACAGTGATCTGGGGAAGAATATTCTTGTGGAAAGCTATTTGACTACCTTTAGTTTCCTGGATTTTGGAAAAGGAAGTGCGGTTACCTATCTGGTGATGTTCCTTGCCGCAATCTTGGGAATCTTTTATTTGCGGAGTTTGAATAAGGAGGTGGAATACTAATGAAACTGTTGAAAAAAACAGGATATGTTTTGACTTTGCTTGTATTCCTTCTTCTGACACTTGGACCATTTGTATGGGCATTTATTTTGTCCATTACCCCGGAACATGCGATGCTTGCCAAGACAACAGCTCTTTTTCCGGAGGCAGTCACCTGGGATAATTATATCGAGCTGTTTGGAGGGGGCCGGAAGGGACAGCTTTTGTTTACCGGCATTGCAAATTCGTTAAAAGCAGTTGGCATGACGTTGCTGGTCGGGATCCCGATCTGCCTGATGAGCGCTTACACGCTAAGCCGTATGGAATTTAAAGGGAGAAAATTGATCCGGAATCTTCTTTTGATCACGATGGTGATTCCTGTCATGGCAACGATCATTCCATTGTTTCGGATCTTTGTTGCCAGACAGCTGTTAGATAATGTATTTTGGCTGAGCCTTGTCTATGTAAGTTCATATCTTCCGATGATCACCTGGCTGATGTCCAATTATTTTTCTACCATACCAAAGGAATTGGAAGAAGCGGCAGTGATCGACGGCTGCGGAAGGCTTGCTGTTTTTATGAGGATTCTACTTCCGATTTCTTATCCGATCATTCTCTCGGCAGCATTGATCATATTTTTAAATACATGGAATCAGTTCCAGATTCCGTTAATTCTTGCGTCCTCTGTGGAAACAAAACCGGTGGCGATCGTGGTGTCTGAATTTATGACAAAGGATTCCATTCAATACGGTCTGACTGCAGCGGCGGGAATCATTACTGTGATTCCACCGGCCATTACAGCATTAATCTTCCGGAAGTTTTTGATTTCCGGAATGATGCGCGGATCTGTAAAAGGTTAGATCAGTCTTTCTTTTCGTTAGGAAGAGCGGGACTGCTGTAAAATGAAAAATCATTTTTCAGCGGTCCCTTTTTCTATTTCTATTGAATATTTTTTGAGTGGAGAAGCATATTATAAGTAATTACCTATGAGTTATATAAATCTTATGTATTTTACAAATAATATAGAGTGTGCTAAACTCATTTCGGAAACAGGAGAGACCAGCGAATGTTTACATAGAAAATGGAGGAGAGCATTATGAAAAAGGATTACAGTAAACTATGGGTGTTATTCAAGTCGATGTTTGTGCTCAGTGCATGTACATTTGGCGGGGGATTTGTCATTGTATCTCTGATGAAGAAAAAATTTGTGGAGGAACTGCAGTGGCTGGAGGAAGATGAGATGCTTGATGTGACGGCGATCACACAGTCGGCGCCGGGACCGCTTCCGGTGAATGCCTCGGTGATCATCGGATACCGGATCGCAGGTGTCATCGGCTCGCTGACGGCAATTTTCGGGACGATTCTTCCGCCGATGATCATTATTTCTATCATTTCATTGTTTTATGAACAGTTCCGGACGAATCCGTATATCAGCACAGCGCTGCAGGTGATGCGGGCAGGTGTGGCAGCGGTAATCTTTGACGTGGTCATTAATCTTGCGGGAAATGTGATGAAGACAAAACGAATTCTGTACATTTCAATGATGATCGTCGCTTTTGCTGCAACGTATCTGCTGGATGTCAGCGCCATGATCATTATTCTGGCATGTCTTGGAATTGGTCTGCTGGATCTTGCTGTGGGAACTTTTCAGAAAAAGAACGGAGGAGCTGCATAAATGTTATTATTAAAATTATTTTTTGCTTTTATACAAGTTGGTATGTTCAGTGTGGGCGGCGGATATGCGGCAATTCCGCTGATCCAGGAACAGATTGTCGATATTTACGGACTGATGACTCTGGAAGAATTTTCGGATTTGATCACAGTTGCAGAGATGACGCCGGGACCGATTTCAATCAACTCGGCGACGTTTGTGGGGATGCGTGTCGCAGGAATTCCGGGGGTACTGCTCTGCTCGATCGGGTGTATCATCCCATCGTTTTGTATCTGTCTGATCCTCGCACATTTCTACTATAAATACCGTTCCGTCGGCGGGGTACAGGTTGTGCTCGGTGCGATGCGGCCGGCGGTTGTCGCACTGATTGCCTCTGCGGGGGCATCGATCTTAATGCTCGGGCTGTTCCAGGCAGAGTTAAGAGATGCTCTATTCAGCAATATCCGGGTTGTAGAGCTGGGAATCTTTGCGGTGTCACTGTTTATTCTGAGAAAATATAAAGTAAGTGCAGTTGCAATCATTTTGGGAAGCGGTGTCGTCGGGACGGCAATTTATGCACTGATGGGAGCGATTTAAGTGTTTGGAGTAAAAGAATAAAACAGAAGGGAAGGAAGATATGACGATCCGGCATTTGAAAATATTTACGGCGGTAGCGGATTACGGCGGGATGAGTAAGGCGGCGAAAAAGCTTCATATTTCTCAGCCAAGTATCAGCCAGGCGATCGCAGAACTGGAGAAGCATTACGGAGTAAAGCTGTTTGAGCGGCTTTCGCAAAAAATATATCTGACGAAAGAGGGGGAGCTGATGCTCTCTTTTTCCCGTCATATCCTTGATTCGTTCGATCATATGGAGGCGGCGATGAACCGGGCGGTAGAGACAACGAATCTGCGGATCGGCTGCAGCGTATCTGTGGGAACTTGCTTGATCAACGACATTCTGGATGAGGCCGAGAAACGGATCCCGGAATGTATGATCAGTGTCAATGTGAGCAATTCCTCGGAGATTGAGCGGCAGATTTTGAACAATGAGGTGGATCTTGGGATTGTAGAAGGGATTTTAAAGAGCAAAGATCTTGTTGTGACACCTGTCTGTAAGGACGAGATGGTTGTCGTCTGTGGAAGAGGACACTGGCTTGCCAAAGAGAGCGGTGTGACATTGGAGATGCTTCAGGGACAGGCGTACATCAGCAGGGAAAGCGGCAGTGCGGAGCGCAACCAGATTGAAAAGATGTTTGAAGATCGCGGAGTACAGCTTCGCAGGACATTTTGCAGTACGAATACGGAAGCGATCAAAAATGCGGTGATCCGTGGAAGGGGAATTGCTATTTTTTCAAGAAGAATGATTGAGAAAGAAGCGGAAGATGGCAGGATCATCATATTGCCGTTAAAGGAGATCAATGTCACAAGGAACATCCATCTTGCAATTCATAAAAATAAATATTTGTCAGAGGAGATCAGGGTACTTCAGGAAATTTTATTGAGCGGCTGTTAATTTTCCCGGCCATTTTGTTGAGATCTGTTCAGTTGTGGAAGGATGGCAGGTTTGGTATGCTTAGAGTAAGCAAAGGCCGATGCGAACATAGAAAGATGCAAGGGAAATGGACAAAGACAGATCCCCGAAAAAATGGGCAAAATGGATGGAGGAAAATGATATGAAGATTGGTGAAGTGATCAGAAAGTACCGAAGAGAAAAGCAGATGACACAGGAGGAGATGGCAAACGCACTCGGGGTGACCGCTCCGGCAGTCAACAAATGGGAGAAGGGAAATACCGTTCCGGACGTTCTTCTCCTTGCGCCGATCGCGCGTCTGCTTGGAATCAGTACAGACATACTTCTGTCGTATCAGGAAGAACTGAGCGAGAAGGAATTAAATGATATTTTGACAGTGATCTCAGAGAAGACAAAAGAGGGCAGCTATGCGGAGGCACTTGCATTGCTCAAAGAGAAGACAGAGGAGTTTCCAAACTGTGAGAAGCTGGCGGTATGTGCGGCACAGATGTTTGACGGATATCATCTGTTTCTGGAGAAAGAGGAGGCAGAGCAGTATGCGGGACAGGCGCGGGAACTGTATTTAAGGACGATAAAAAGTGCGCAGGAACAAATACGTCAGACGGCTGCTACGGGACTGTTTCAGATCTGCATGCGAGAAGAAGAGTATGAAAAAGCGGAAGAATATTTGAATCTGCTGCCAGAGTACGATGGAAATGCCAGACGTTTCCGTGCAATGCTTCTGGAACGGCAGGGGAGAATAGAGGAAGCCCATAAGTGGTATGAGCAAATCTTATTTTCCGGATACAGTGACATCAGCTGGGCGCTGAATGGAAGCTTTGGACTTGCGTTAAAAGAAGGTGATGTCAAACAGGCAGAATTTCTCATGCAAAAACAGAAAGAAATCGTCCGTGCAATGGAAATGGGTGCGTACATGGAAGTCTCGGCAGATCTTCCGCTTGCCGTATACCAAAAAGACAAGGAGAAAACCTTGCAGGTTTTGGAGGCAATCGCAGAGAACGTAGCGACAGTAACCGATTTCAAAAAATCAAAACTGTACAGGCATATGAATTTTTCAAAAAGCGGAGCAGAAAACATCAAGTGGATGCTGGCAAAAAGCTTGGATAAAGACGAAGATCTGGAGTTTCTCAAAGATGATGAGCGGTTTTGGAAGGTGCAGGAAAAATTGGGGTCGATGATGGAATGATCCCTGGTATCTGCGGAAAAGCAGCTAAAATCGTTCCGGCCTTATTTTAAGTAAATTTAAGGTATCTTCTGTATACTGTTGTCAGGAAACGCATTGGATATTTGGACAGTGACAGAAGGAGAGGAACAGATGAAGAATTTTCGAAAACGATATGGAAAAAAAGTGTGCATAAGTCTTTTAGTTCTTATAGCGGGGATGGCGGTTGTAACAGTCCATGCCCAGACCGTAAAGCAGGAGGAGACAGAAGAGGCAGATCTGGAAGCGAAAAGGGATCTTATCAGAGAAATCTATACAGAGGAATATCAGCAGGAGGTGTCGGACAGACTGGAAGAGGCAAAGGCAGGAGGAAATTACACGGAGGATACCATGCTGATTGAGCCGAACCCATATGGCACGAATTCGTTGTCCCTTTATGTCTATTTCCAGACAAAGGAAGATGCACAGGTATCCTACACGGTATCAGTAGAGGACGAGAACATTGCAGACTTTACTGCGGATGAGAATGCCAGTCTGCAGGAGGAAGAGACAGAGGACAGTGGGACAGCGGGAAAGACAGAACATGAATTTCAGGTGATCGGGCTTGTTCCCGATCACACAAATACAGTGACTTTTACGATCACCTATGCAGACGGAAGTCAGGTGACAAGAGAATATAAGCACAATCCGGGATCTGTACTCGGAGAGGAAGAAATCCAGCTGGAAGTGACAGATGTCAAGGAAAATTGTGAAGAGGAATTAAGCGACGGTCTGTATGTGATTCTGGGAAATGACAGTGACGGTCTGGACTTTATGTATTATTATGATACAAACGGTGTGCTCAGAGGGGAAGTTCCGATCATAGGGTACAGAAGCCACAGGATTCTCTTTTGGGGAGACAACATGTATTACAGCATTTCCACGACGAAGATCGCTGCGGTGAATCCACTTGGAAAGGTGGAGAAGATTTATGATACCGGAACATATAAGCTGCACCACGATTACACCTTTGATGAAGAGGGGAATCTGATTGTGCTGGCAACAGATACACAGAGCAATACGGTGGAGGACCGGATCATCCGCATCGATCATGAGACCGGGGAGATCACAGATGTGTTTGATCTGGCTGAGGTTCTGGGAAATTATAAGGAATTGTTCACGGATGCGGACGCGGAGGATTTGGACTGGATGCATATCAATACGCTGCAGTGGCTGGGAGATCAGACGGTTATATTAAGTTCCAGAGAGACTTCGTCGATCTTAAAGATCTCAGGTATATTTGAAACTCCGAAAATCGATTACATTATCGGAGAAGAGGAATTCTGGGAGGGAACCGGATATGAAGACCTGGTTCTGGAAAAAGACGAAAGCGGCGGAACATTTTCCGGAACAGGAGGGCAGCATACAGTCACTTATGAAACCTCCGGGGAACTGGCAGACGGAGAGTATTATCTCTATATGTTTAACAACAATCTGGGATACAGTGAGTCAAGAGAGTATGACTGGACGTGGATTGACGGGATTGCCACATCGATCGATGAGGAGTCGGTTTCTTACTATTACAAATATCTGGTAAATGAGGCAGAAGGAACATATGAGCTGGTACAGTCTTTTGAGGTGCCGTTCTCCCCTTATGTAAGCAGTGCACAGGAATATGACGGAAATATTATCGTGGACTCGGGAATGAAGGGAATCTTCGGAGAGTACGATCAGGAAGGCGGTCTCCTGCGGCAGTTTCAGATGGAATTAGCAGATAGATATATTTATAGAGTATACAAATATCATTTTTAAGACAGAAAAGTCCGGCAGACAGGACAAAATCTGAGTGCAGTGTGGTATAATAAATTGATTTCATACAGTCGGAAAGGCAGAGCATCTGCCCTTCCGGACAGCAGAAGAAATGAAGAGAAAAAAAGAGGGACAAAAGAGAATGAAGATTTTGAGCATTACAGCACAGAAACCACACAGCACCGGAAGTGGCGTCTATCTGACAGAACTTGTGAAGAACTGGGCAGAAGCGGGGCATGAACAGTCTGTCGTCGGGGGAGTCTACAAGGAAGATCAGGTTGATTTTCCCGGCAGGGTGAAGTTCTATCCGGTATTTTATCATACAGAGACACTTCCGTTTGCAATCGCAGGGATGTCTGACGAGATGCCGTATGAGAGCACACGCTACCGGGAGTTTACATCAGATATGCTGGAGCGATTTCGGGAGATATTTTGCCGGACGATCGAGGATGCGGTGAGGGAGCTGAATCCGGATCTGATCGTCTGTCATCATCTCTATCTTTTGACTGCGATGGTACGGGAATGGTATCCGGAGAAAAAGGTCATTGCCATCTGTCACGGATCGGATCTGCGGCAGATAGAAAAGAACCCTCTGGAACGTGAGTATATCAGGGAGCGTATCCGGAAGCTGGATGGAGTGATCGCGCTTCACAGAGAGCAGAAGAAAGAGATCCGGAGAATTTTTGAAGTGCAGGAAGCAAAAATAAAGGTTGTGGGTGTCGGGTACAATGACCGGATCTTTTTTCAGATAAGTGAAAAAAAGGAGAGAACGGGACCGTTTCAGATTATATTTGCGGGGAAGATTTCAGAGAAGAAAGGGGTATGTAGTCTGCTTCGCGCACTCTCCGATCTTCCGTACAGAGAAGAGCAACTGAAGGTAGTACTTGCGGGAGGTCACGGACCGGAAGCTGAATACAGGGAGATCAGAAGGCTGGCGGCAGACTGCCGTTATCCGGTCTCGTTTCCGGGACTGCTGTCGCAAAGAGAACTGGCGGACTATTTCCGGCAGAGCGACGTGTTTGTGCTGCCGTCTTTCTTTGAAGGATTGGCACTTGTCAATATCGAGGCGATGGCCTGCGGATGCAAAGTAGTCTGTTCAGATCTTCCGGGGATGGCGGAGTGGTTTTGCGAGCATGTGCCGGGAGAGAACATTGACTTTGTAACCCTCCCGACAATGGAAAATACAGATGAACCGAGAAAAGAGGAACTTCCCGAATTTGAAAGACGTCTGGCAAAAGCCCTGATCCGGAAGCTGGAACAAAGAGAAGAAGAGCATCCGGTTCTTTCTGAAATTTCATGGGCAAAAATCAGTGAGAAAATTTTGGAGAGATAGAAAAAACAATTAATCAGCTGTTTTATTATTTATTTCTATTAGAAAAAATCAGCCGGGAGTGATAACATAATGCTCAGAGAGAAGAAAAATGCAGAAGCAGAGAGCGGATCTGCTCTGTTGTTTACCGAAGCCGGGGCACGGAGAAAGGGGAAAGATTCAGGAGAAAACGAATGAATCAGAGCGCAGGATGTTTATTGACTTACATATGCATGAGTGCACATATTCAAAAGACAGTTTTTTAAAATTAGAGGAAATTGTAGAGTTGGCAAAGAAAAGAGGACTTGGGGCGGTCTGTATTACAGACCACGACGATATGGGATTGAAAGAATATGCCGCCCAATATTCCGAGGAGACAGGATTTCCGATTTTTGTGGGGATTGAGTTTTTTTCGCTGCAGGGAGATATTGTCGCATTTGGAATAGAAGAATACCCTAAGGAGCGGGTAAGTGCACAGGAATTCATTGATCTTGTGAAAGCGCAGGGGGGAATCTGTTTCAGCGCCCATCCATTTCGGAACAACAACCGCGGGTTGGAGGAGAACTTGAAGATCGTTCATGGGCTGGACGGAGTTGAGGTGTTAAATGGAAGTACGTTACCGGAGGCAAACCGGAAGGCGGCAGATTATGCCAGAGAATTAGGGCTGGTCACAGTCGGCTCCAGCGATTGCCACATTCGAGAAAAGGTCGGGTTCTTTGCGACCTATTTCCCGGAGGAAGTGTACACAATGGAAGAGTTTATACGCGTGTTCAAGAGCGGCGGATGCAGGCCTGCCTATTATTGGGAAGGAGAATATAAAATCTGGGACATGGAGACACCGATTCATAAGCCATTCCTGCTGAGAGAATAAATGTCAAGTGGCAGAAGAGGAACATGATGAAAAAATAGAAAGAAGAAACTTTGTCGGGGATTGCGTAAGTCCGGCAGGTTTCTTCTTTCCGTTTGTAGAGAAAGCCGGGATGATGCTGATGGCATCTTGTCCGGCTAAAAAGAGAAGGATCTATGTAAACGTAAAAACGTAATTGTTAGGCGAAGCGCAACAGTCGCAAATAATAAAAATTTAAATGCATCCATTGACTTCTTTGTTTTGATAAGATTATGATAAAAGAAAGATGTGAGGAAAGTGTGACAAAAGAGAAAAGGATTTCTTAATAATCTAAAGAATTTTAGAAAAAGGGGAAAGCGATGAAATATAAATGGGAGGATGGCCGGGAGTGCTGTCGGATTGAATTGTTGACATCAGAAGAATTTCAAACAACATATGCGGAGAAGTTCCCGAGAAGTTTCAAGGGAAATGGGCTGGAGAATATCCAGTTTTGCAAGGCGGACCGTTTTCGTCAGAGAGTGTCGGGGACCTTTGCGATTCCGCCGAAGGAAGATCCATCTGCGGAGAAGATTCGGTTTGGATATTATTTGCTGGAAGATACGCTGATTTTTATTGAGAACAAGGGAGAAGTCCGCCGTCTTTTGGATGAGATGCAGGGATACCAGATGACGGATATTACATCATCATCATTATTTTTATTTGATTTTATGGAGTACCTGATCAAAGACGATATGTTGTATCTGCAGCAGTATGAGGAGAAGCTCACACAGATGGAGGAGGCGCTTCTGGATGGAGAATTAAAGGACTTCAACAGAAGTCTGCTTGCGGTCAGAAAGGATCTCTCGGCGCTGAGCGCCTACTATGAGCAGCTGTCGGACGTCGGGGAGGCACTTCAGCAGAACGCGGCGGAATTAGGAGATGAACAGGATAAATTTTTGTTCGGACTGTATTACGAGCGGGCGGGAAGGCTGTATGCGATGGTACAGAATCTGAAAGAATATTCGATGCAGTTAAGAGAAATGCACCAGACACAGATTGATATCAGACAGAATGAAATTATGAAAATTCTGACGATCGTTACAACAATCTTTATGCCGCTGACATTGATTGCAGGATGGTATGGGATGAATTTTAAAAACATGCCGGAACTGGCGGCAAAATACGGTTATGCAGCGGTCAGTGCAGTCTGTCTTGGCATTGTGGCAGTGGAAGTGTGGATTTTCCGAAAGAAAAAGTGGTTTGAATAGCGGTTGAGGAAGAAAGGATAAAATAGAATGGAAACAACAGGAAAAAAGCCGGAAATAAAATCTCTGGCAAAGTCGGTGACCAAGAAAAGTGTACAGAAACGCAGAATCACAAACTGTGAGAGCTGTATGAATTACGAATATGATGAAGAGTATGAGTATTATGTGTGCAGTAAAAATCTGGATGAGGATGAGATGTACCGATTTGTCCGTGGAGAATTCCGGGACTGTCCGTATTATCAGTTCGGGGATGAGTACCAGATTGTGAAGAAACAGATATAATATGACGGATGGAGAGCATGAAGAAATTTCTTCCACAGCTTCAGAATGCATTTGCCAGAAAAAATACAGCGCAGGCAAAAAATGTGCTTGCGCTGATGACACAGAGACGTGTGCAGATCATGCGGATTCTGGCAGAAGGGGAAGAGAATCCTGTGGGATCGTAAATGCTTTAGAAAATCTCCTGAAGCTGTCCGGACAGCATGTCTTCCAGCGTGCGGACAAGACATTCTAATCCATGCTTGTCTTCGTCATCGAATCGCTGGAAGAGTGGACTGTCGATATCAAGGACACCGATCACTTTTCCATCGCAGTGGATGGGAACGACAATTTCGGAATTAGAGGCAGAGTCACAGGCGATATGTCCCGGGAATGCATGGACATCCGGGACAAGCATGGTACTGTCATCTGCGACAGCAGTACCACAGACACCATTCCCCACTTTGATCTCTATGCATGCAGGTCTTCCCTGGAATGGTCCGAGAATCAGAGTGTCTTTTTTCAGAAGGTAGAATCCCACCCAGTTAATGTCGCGCAGTGCTCCGGCAAGAAGCGCGGAAGTATTTGCGAGATTTGCAGTCAGGTGAGGAACCCCATCGATCAGTCCGGTCAGCTGCGTTCTGAGAAGGCGGTACATCAAAGCTTTGTCATCGGGATAAGTTGTCGCGATCTGTTTCATAAAAAACTCCATTCCGCCGTGAAAACGGCAATTTGATAAAGCCATTCTACCACAAGAAAAACCACAGGTCAAAAGCAGGATGGGGATTTCTGTGTGGATGAGAGATGGAAAATGTGGAAAAAGGCGGGAAGCAGCATAGAAAATGTGGAAAATCTGAATGGAATTATGTGAAGAGCGAGAGGGAAGAAAAATGGATACGGGGAAATACCAGCAAATTTAGGAGGAGAGATATGATTTTAGTGGACGCGGATGCGTGTCCGGTTATCGGACTGATTGAGCAGATTGCAGAGAAATACAAAATTCCCTGCATTTTATTTTGTGATACCAATCATGTACTGTCATCTGATTATAGTGAAGTGAGGGTGATCGGCGCGGGAGCGGATGCGGTTGACTTCGCACTTGTCGGAGCATGCAGCAGAGGGGATATTGTAGTGTCGCAGGATTATGGCGTTGCGGCGATGGTGCTTGGAAAGGGTGCTTCCTGTATCCATCAAAATGGGAGGGAGTATACAAACGAAAATATTGACAGGCTCCTGATGGAGCGGCACATGGCTAAGAAAGCCAGAAGGGCAAAGAGCAAGCATCATCTGAAGGGGCCTGCCAGGCGTACAGAGGAAGATGACAGAAGGTTTGCAGAAGCATTTGAGCGGCTGGTGAGAAAGTGGAGGAAGTGAAAATGCGGGAGGAATTATCGGAATATCTGGATGGCCTTCAGGAGCATATGCCTTTGGCATTTTGGAAGCTTGCGGAGATTTTCCAATATCAGGTGTTTGAACTTTGTGAGGAACCTGGGGAGAAAAAAGAGGAAAGCGGGAAAATTTATCTGATCCCCTATATGATGAATGATGCGATCGAGGATTATCTGATCCTGGAAAACTGCAGGATGGTGGGAGAGGCTGTCAAGGAGGAACAGGTGGGAAGAATGGAATTGTCTGCGAGAATTTCCGGGGGAGAGGGCGCCTATGTACTTGTTGTTCGGCAGAAGATCTTATCATCTGGGGAAGAGAATGTGTTTACACTGCACTTTGAAAAAATCCGGGAATGCAGAACCTGCTATCAATACCACGAGATTGGTCATTTTTGGATGGAAGGGCAGGAGCAGTGGAGGCGGCTTGTCTACATGGCGGGAACAATCTATGATAAATTTGCCTATGTAGGAGAGGACGTCTGTACAGAAGGGGAGCTGGAACTTCTCAGGCTGGCAGAGTTTGCTCCATTTCGGAACTGGTCTCCGGTACGAGAATCACTGGAAGAAAAGTATCCTGCGACGTATGAGGGGATTGACTGCATGGAGCAGTTTGCAGAGATGGCGAAGGATCATAGATATCTGCTCCTGCTTCGGCTGTACCGGAGATTTCCATCGAGATTTTTGGAACAATGGCTGACAAAAGCGCTGACCAGTCCGAACAGAGAACAGCTTTATGAGATAATTCTGCGGGCAATGGAAGCGGAATCTGCCACTTACGCAAAGCGTGACTACGGAACGGCATTTCACCGGGAGATTGAGGAAAAACGAAGACAGGCAGAACAGAGACTGATCCGAGAGGGATTTGCGGGTACATATCCAAAGTACCATAGAGGAGAACTAGAAATCATCATTGTGGAGGAGCATCCGTTTACCGTGATGGAGTGGGATCATTTTCAATTTCGGATTTACTATATGGTATCACAGGTCAAGAGACAAACAAAGTGCTGCAATCAAGTGAGAAACCGGGGATTCTTCCGCGGAAGGGGAAGAAAAAGCTGGATTTTCACAGAAGATGGAGAAAATGTTGCAGACAGAATCCGCAAAAAGAGGTAGAATAGAAAATGAAATAAAAGAAAAAGACAGACTGTTGTGAAGCTGAAAAAACAGCATGATCTACGGGATGACAGGAGAAGATAAAGAGATGGCAAAGACAAAAAAACAGAAACTGGCGCTGGAAGTGATCGAGCGTCTGAAAGAGGAATATCCGGATGCAGAGTGCACGCTGGACTATGATCAGGCATGGAAGCTGCTGATCGGCGTAAGGCTGGCGGCGCAGTGTACCGATGAACGAGTGAATATTGTTGTGGAGAAATTGTACGAGAAATTCCCGGATGTGGATGCGCTGGCGGCAGCGGATGTGGGGGAGATCGAAGAAATCGTGCGCCCTTGCGGACTTGGGAAAAGCAAGGCAAGAGATATCAGCGCCTGTATGAAGATTTTGAAAGAACAGTATGGGGGACAGATTCCGAAGACATTTGATGAACTTCTGAAGCTTCCGGGTGTGGGAAGAAAAAGTGCGAACCTGATCATGGGAGATGTGTTCGGGGAGCCGGCAATCGTCACAGATACGCATTGTATCCGCCTTGTAAACCGGATCGGACTGGTGGACGGCATCAAGGAGCCGAAGAAAGTGGAGATGGAACTTTGGAAGATCATTCCGCCGGAGGAAGGAAGTGATTTCTGTCACAGACTTGTATACCATGGAAGGGAAGTGTGTACTGCCCGCACAAAACCGCACTGTGACAGATGCTGTCTGGCAGATATCTGTGCAAAGAAAATTTAAAGTAGTATTTTAAGCAGTTCATGGGGCTGTCGGGAAATAGATAGTTCTAAATAGGGGGCAGATGTGACTCGTACGAGTTGCATCTGCCCCCAAAACTTTCCCATAAAAAGAGAAAAAGATGGCTAACGACAACCATCTCTTCTCCGTTCCATGTTATAATGGAACTATGCTAAAACAAGATTATTATAACGAATTTTTTGAATTAGGGCAACAGAAAATTAACTTTAGTTTCTTTGAATTGAGTTTACCTGATGACGGTCCAGTCTATACCCTGAAAAAAGTGATGGAGGAATTAGATTTTTCTGGCTTGTTAGCCAATTGTTCAGATAAGGGAAGAATAGGGTACAATCCAATTATGATGTATGCTGTAGTTACTTACGCAAATATGCGTGGGGTAAGAGCTGTTGACCGTATCGTAGAATTATGTGAAAGAGACCTTGCTTTTATCTGGCTTACCAAAGGCCAAAAACCGAAAAGGGATGCTTTTTATGAACTTAAAAACAAAAAACTAACTGCTGATGTATTGGATGCACTGAACTACCATCTTGCGGGATTATTAGATACCGCTGATTCGGTGTATCAGAAGTATAATGCTCTGATTGACGAAAATGAATATGGCATCAAATATGACATTCCCCATGCTCATATGTTTGTGATAGAAGGAATGGAAAAAGTAAGAGATGTCATTGAAAAGAACCGGACAAGGAAACTGGCAAAACATAAAAAATTATCAAATAATACAATTATCGAAATTGACAACTGTTCTTCACTGGAGATTCTGAAACTCCAGAAAAATCTAATGCAGATTGCGGAGCAGGAACACATTGCGTTTGTTTATGGAAAAGGAAAGAGAAAATCGGAAATCCAGCAGCTATATGAGGAACTGGAAAGCTGCGGTGAACGTCTCATGGGATATAAAGAGTGTTTTGAAATCATGGGAAAGGATCGGAACAGTTATTCCAAAACAGATTTAGAGGCCACCTTTATGCGGATGAAAGAGGACCATATGAAGAACGGACAGTTAAAGGCCGCATATAATGTCCAGATTGCAGTAGAGAATTATTTCATTGTCCAGGCTTATGTAAGCAATGACCGGGCAGATTATAATACATTGATTCCTGTATTAGAAAAGCACAAAAATGCGTTTGGAGAAATTTTGGAGGAAGTAACTGCCGACAGCGGTTATTGTAGTGAAAAGAATCTTCTGTACTTAAAGAAACATAAAATCTCCAGTTATATTAAGCTGCAGGATCATGAAAAACGGAAAACACATGCTTATAAAGAAGATATCGGAAAGTATTACAACATGAAAACGTAGATGTTCGAGGATGAACTTTATTATGTCTGTCATGATGGAAGAGAGCTCCATCATATCAGAACAGAGACAAAAGAACAGGCTGGTGCCCTAAGTATAGACGCAAAATTTTAACAAATGGAATAGATACCCGATGAAAGGAAC
>URCR01000016.1 GCA_900546325.1 uncultured Lachnospiraceae bacterium
GGAAGAGAAACGGCAGACAGATACCTCCGCAGCTATCGATAACTGCAATACCGCATCAGACCGGGCAAATAAGGCGGCGCAGGACGCGGAGGATGTAGTGGCAGGGAAAGGGTTTATTGCATCTTCAGAAAAGGGCGTGGCGGGCGGAGTTGCTACTCTGGACAGTGCCGGAAAGGTGCCGGATTCACAGATGCCGGATATCGGAGATCTTGCACCAGTATTTGCTCAGGCGTCCGCAAGGGCTAATCTGACAAGCCAAGAAAAATTAAAAGTATCGCTTGGTAAAATTATGAAATGGTTTGCTGATTTAAAAGCACATGCGTTTGCGAATCCAGTAAACAATCTGACTGGAGCAGATCCAGATTATCCGCTTGCCGCACCGCAAGGAAAAGCACTTAACGATAAAATAACGGAATTGACGCAGAATGTTGTTACAAAGACGATGATGTCAAATCAGCAAGTAAACAGTACGGATAAAGTGCCTACATCAGCCCTCGTGTATATTATGCAACAAAATATTGGTAAGCTGACAAGATCTCGCACCATTGATGCATGGTGGGGAATGGGGATTGTGAGAAGTGATGGGAACTTTGTTACTGTTTTTCTTAACGGAGTTTTTGTAGGGGAAAAAGGGAGTGTATTAAAAACAAATAATCCAATTATAATTTCCGTGAATAGTTTGAAATACACGCTCTCAAATCCTGAAATCATACAACGTGATTGTGGTGTAACAATAAAGAGTGCTGTTAAAAATGCCAATATAGGAGGCGATCAAAATACTTGTGTATTTACAACTACCTTTACATTGTCATCATAATATTAATTTTAATTATCAAGGAGATAGAATATGGAAAAAGTAAAAATCGGAACAGAAAAATTTGAATTGACAGTAAATGGTGTAGATCAATTTACAGAAGGGATACTCGTGTTAAGATTCCTTCCTAATGGAAAAACTTTAAAAGAAGTAGAAGAAATATTATCAGATACACAAAATGTCAACAGAATTGAAATTTTAGGAGAAAATGAAGAGACAGAGAAGGTATTTATCGGATATGAAGAACTTAAGATTTTAAAGATTGAAAAGGATCAGGAGTTGGAATATTTATCAGAAGAAGGAGTAAGAAGAGATGTGATTACAGTTACATTGAAAGAAAAAAGCTTAAAAGAGGATGTTGCAGATCTTAAAAAGGGTCAACAGACACAGGACGGAGCTATCGCAGATCTCGCAGAGATTGTAGGAACATTAGCCGAAGGAGGTATGGCATAATGGTAGCTTTTTACGTGGATAAAATCAAAAATCAGATTACAAATCCAAACACAGATGAGGCATGGAAAATTGAAGACGTGCCAAAGCTGTGGAGATCGAAAGTAGAAAAAGCATTGCAGGAGTAAAAACTGATATGGAGATAAGAGCGGGACCGTGAGAGGTCTTATTTTTATGGAAATTTGTCTGAATTTATAAATAGAAAGGAAAGTGAGGGCATGAAGAAAATGAATTATGCAGAACCGATTATTGATGCATATAATGCTATTGCAGGAACAGTCATTGCTGTCTTATCGTACATTTTGGGAGATCACTGGATTTTATTTTTAGCATTCCTGCTATTGAATGTAGCGGACTGGCTTACCGGATGGATGAAGAGCAGGATTGCCGGAAAAGAAAACTCTGCGAAAGGGTGGCAGGGAGTGCTAAAGAAACTGGGATACTGGGTAATGATCATGGTAGGATTCGGGGCAAGCGCAATTTTTATTGAGATAGGAGTTGTGATTGGAGTTGATTTGCAGATTACGACATTGCTCGGATGGTTTGTGTTAGCAAGTTTGTTAATCAATGAGATTAGATCCATCGTGGAAAACTTTGTAGAAGCTGGATATGATGTACCGAAAGTATTAATTAAAGGTTTGGAAGTAGCAGATAAAGTAGTAAACAAAGATTCTGAGGGCGAATAATCGTCCTCTTTTGCTTTGAAAGCAAGAAAGGAGTTTAAATATGGCACATTTATTTGTAATCGCAGGACATGGAGCAGGGGATCCGGGAGCATGTGCAAACGGATTTTCGGAGGCGGAGAGAGTAAGAGTATTGGCTGCAAGGATTAAAGCACTCGGCGGAGATCAGGTCACTCTTGGGGACTTTAATAGAGATTATTATGCAGACAATGGAATTAGTAACCTTGACATCCCGGCAGACTGGCAGATCACAGAGCTGCACATGGACAGCGCAGCGGCAGGAGCCAAAGGCGGTCACGTCATTATTAAGACAGGATTTGATCCGGATCAGTACGATAATGCTCTTGCAAGCTTTATCGGCGGTATTTTACCGGGACGATCCAACTTAATCGTTGGAAGGGATGATCTTGCCAATCCAAACAGAGCAGCTGCAAGGGGTTTTGGATATCGTCTTGTTGAGGTTGGATTTATCACAAACATGGGAGATCTTACGATTTTTAATAACCAGATGGATGATATTGCGAGGGGGATCTTAGAGGCGTTTGGAATTAAAACTCAGCAGACAACCCCGAAATCACTTAAGGTGGTAATGAGGGAGCAGACCGGAGGGGCGGATCAGAGATGGTATATTGAAAATGCAGGAGATGATTGCGTATATCTTAAGAACAAGAAAACAGGACTGTATTTGGATGTACCAAATGCGAAAGCACAAAACGATACTGTACTTCAAGCCTACGTAGGAAACAGATCTGATGCACAGAAATGGAAGATTGTGAAAAAATCTCATGGAGAAGCAGACTACACGTTGCTTGAGCCAATGCTTGCGCCGGGGAAGTATGCTAGTGTTGAAGAGAATGGCAAGAACGGTAAGGAAAAGCTGAAGCTTTGGGATGATTTGAAAAACAGCAAACAAAAGTTTTGGATGAAACAGGCAGATGATGGAAGCTATGTATTTGTGCACACCTATTCACTTATGGCGATTACGGTTGTATAAAAATATCCTCCCTTCGCAATGAGGGGATGACATCGGTTGGGCTTGTTGGACGTCCGGCATGATCGGCACGATCGGCATGAATAAGAAAATCGAAGCGATTGAGATTAGACTTGTGTAGCAGCGGATAAATTTATTGCGGAGATTGTATAGTAAAATCCACCCTCCCAGTAAGGCAAAGAGAGGGTGGAAAAGGATATATTGTATCATCATTTATAATATGTAGAAAAATTATAGGTTTTTACAATAAAGACCGCCAAATTGACTGATGATTACCTGTGCGATTTTAGGATTGGTCTGTGTGATTTTGACGGGATATTGTAATCTTTTTTCATAATTCCACATGAACTAACATCCTCCTTCCTGCCACGGCCACGGTTCATTGATCCAGTTCCATCTGTCTGTGCAGGATGTCATAGTCGTGTCGATCGTCAGTGGTCCGTAATATTTTGCATACTCTTTGAGGGCCTGATTCCGAAGTTTACTGTATTCATGGAAATAAGCCAGTGCATTGGCATCGCAAGGGTGAGTGTCGAGGAAGAGTTTGACGTCATCCACGGCAAAACTGACACGATTGATCAGGCAGAGCAGATCTTTGCGGCAAGGTGCGTTGTTTGTCATCGATTACAACCTCCCATCCCATGAAATGGTTTGTCGAGTTCTTCAAAGATGGTCCCCCGGCAAAATCCCTTTTCCGCATCGTAAATACGCTGCCAGGTCTGCCATGGAACATAAGCCATCGCAAGGGGCATGCCGTCCAGACTGTCTTCTCTGTCACAGCACGGAGTCGCCTGTGGGCGGGAAACATACTGTGTGGAAGAGTATCTTCCATAGTCAGGTGTCTGACGGCAGCCACAGTTATTCTGATGATAATTCTGCATATCGAAAGCTCCTTCCTTTTTCTATCTGATATTATTGTATGTTTCGGCAGAGAAACCGTGCGTCTGAAGCCGGAAAACCGGAGGAATGACAGAAACAGAATAAAAAAATTGCAATCAGTGTAGATGGAGGGTATAATAAGAAAGTATGATTGGAAACAGAACAAAAGGAGAGTATAATTATGTGTGGATTTACAGGATTCGTCGGAAACATTGACAACAAAGAACAAGTGCTTGAAAATATGATGAATACGATCGTGCACCGCGGACCGGACAGTGCCGGGCAGTTTCTTGATGATGATGCGGCACTTGGATTCCGAAGATTAAGTATCATTGATATTTCCTCAGTTGGAGATCAGCCGCTGTATAATGAAGACAGGACAAAAGTGCTTGTATTCAACGGGGAGATCTATAACTATCAGGAACTTCGTGAAGAACTGATCGCTGCAGGACATACATTTACGACACATACAGATTCGGAGACGTTGCTGCATGGATACGAGGAGTGGGGAGAACAACTCGTAGACCGCCTCCGGGGAATGTACGGATTTGTAATCTGGGACAGAGTAGAGAAGAAACTTTTTGGTGCGCGTGACATTTTTGGAATCAAGCCGTTTTACTATGCACAGATGAACGGTACATTTTTATTTGGGTCGGAGATCAAATCGTTTGTGGAGCATCCGAAATTTGATAAAGTATTCAACCAGGATGCGCTTGCAGACTACTTGTCCTTCCAGTTTGTGCCGACAAATGAGACATTTTTTAAGGGGGTATTTTGTCTTCAGCCGGGACACTATTTTACTTATCAAAAGGAAACACTTGAGATCAGACGTTATTATGAGCCGGATTTTCACGGGAAGACGGACAAGCCGTTTGAGGAGATTGTCGATGATGTGGAACGTGTAATGCGAGAGTCTGTCAAAATGCATAAGATCAGTGATGTGGAAGTAGGCTCTTATCTCTCCAGCGGCGTTGATTCAAGCTATATGGCATACTTAGGGGAAGTGGACCGGACATTTACAGTCGGTTTTGGGCAGGAGAAATACAGCGAGATAAAAGACGCGAAAGAGTTTGCCGAGAGCATTGGTGTAAAGAACGACAGCAAGATCATCGAGCCTGAGGAATACTGGGACAGCCTCTCGGATATACAGTACTATATGGATGAGCCGGTGGCAGATCCGGCAGCGATCGCGCTGTATTTTCTAAGCAAAGAAGCAGCGAAGAAAGTAAAAGTTGTTCTCTCCGGAGAAGGATCGGATGAATTGTTCGGAGGATACCAGATCTACTGTGAGCCGATTGAATATACCGGATTTAATAAAATTCCGCGCCCGATCCGAAAGGCACTTGGAGTGTTTGCGGAAAACTGTCTTCCTCGCGGGATGAAAGGCCGAAGTTTTCTGATCCGGCATTCAAAGACACTGGAAGAGAGATATATCGGAAATGCGTATATTTTCACGGAGAAAGAAGCGGGAAGACTGTTGAAAAAGGGCAGAAGACCGGATACAATGAAAGTGACAACGCCGATTTATGAGAGAGTGAAGGAGAAAGATCCAGTGACAAAGATGCAGTATCTGGATATGCATTTATGGCTTGTACATGACATCCTGATGAAGGGCGATAAGATGGGAATGGCAAATTCTCTGGAAGTAAGGGTACCGTTCCTTGATAAAGAAGTGATGGAGATTGCACAGAGCCTTCCTTTGAAATATAAGATTGACGCACCGCGCACAAAGATCGCGCTCCGAGCAGCGGCGGATCGGCAGATCAGAAGCTACACTGCGGAGAAGAAGAAGTTAGGGTTCCCGATCCCGATCCGTGTCTGGCTGAAGGAAGATCAGTATTATAACCGTGTCAGAGAAATGTTTGAGACGAAAGAAGCGGAACAGTTCTTTGATACCGCTTATCTGAAGAAACTTTTGGAAGAACACCGTGCGGACAAGTTTGACAACAGCAGAAAGATATGGACAGTCTATATTTTCCTGCTTTGGTATGATCGCTTTTTCGCAAACGGGAAACCGGTGCACCCGGCGATGAGCAACCAGTAAAAGAAGTACAGAACAGGAGAAGTAGATGGCAACACGTAGGAACGTCCGGCGGGAAGGGACGAGAAAGAAAATTGAATATTTTGACTATAACCTGCTTGCGGTTTTGATCTTTATAATCTGTTTCGGATTGATTATGCTGTACAGCGCCAGCGCGTATAATTCACAGTCGGCGTACGAGGGCGATGGAATGTATTTGTTCAGAAGGCAGGCCATGATTACGGCGGCAAGTTTTGCTGTGATGATCGTGATTTCAAAGATTGACTATCATCTCTATGCACCGTTTGCGAAGATCATTTACTATATTTCGATCTTTTTGATGGTGCTTGTGCGCTGGTCGCCGCTTGGAATTGAGGCAAACGGGTCAAGGAGATGGCTCGGAATCAAAGACACACCGTTTCAGATGCAGCCGTCCGAAGTGGCGAAGATTGCAGTGATCATATTTATTCCGTACATTATCTGTCAGCTCGGAAAATATCTTAAGACGAGTGCAGGGATGACCAGGGTGCTCGTCTATGGCGGATTTGCTTCGTTCAGTGTATTTTTCTTTACAGATAATTTAAGTACGGCGATCATTGTTGCAGGAATTGTATGCGGTATGATTTTTGTGGCACATCCGAAAACGAAGCCTTTTGTAAAGATCGCGGTCGGCGGAATTGTTGCAGTCGGAGTTTTTCTGGCAATTATTTTAGTGCAGCTTTCTTCCAGTGATAATTTCCGTATTCAGCGTGTTGTTACATGGCTCCAGCCGGACAAGCACATGGCGGAAGGCGGATATCAGGTAATGCAGGGGCTCTATGCGATCGGTTCCGGAGGATTCTGGGGAAAAGGACTTGGAAACAGTGTGCAGAAGCTCTCGGCAATTCCGGAAGTGCAGAATGATATGATTCTTTCGGCAATCTGCGAGGAACTTGGAATCTTTGGTGCGCTCGTCATTCTGATTCTTTTTGGAATGCTTTTATATCGGCTGATGTTCATCGCGCAGAATGCGCCGGATCTGTATGGGTCGTTGATCGTGACCGGTATTTTCACACACATTGCACTTCAGGTAATTTTAAATATCGCGGTTGTGACGAACCTGATTCCTACGACTGGAATCACGCTTCCGTTTTTCAGTTACGGAGGTACGTCGATCTTGTTTTTGATGTCGGAAATGGGACTGGCACTAGGTGTATCCCGGACGATAAAGTTTGAAGAAACTTAAGAAAAAACTTTTCATATAACAGACAGTGTGGTATTATAATGTAGTATTAAAAACTACATGAAATCATGATTGAGTATCACAAGAGCTGGTATCTGGGAGGGATGAAGAATGAATTATAAGATTGTCGTGGACAGTTGCGGAGAATTGACAGAAGAGATGAAGCAGAGCGGATGTTTTGAGTCCGTTCCATTGAGCATAGAGTTAGAAGGAAATACGATTGTAGATGATGAGACGTTTGAACAGAGTGAGTTTCTGAGAAGGATTGCGGCAAGCCCGGAGTGCCCGAAGTCATCCTGCCCTTCGCCGGAGAGATATATGCAGAGTTATACCTGTGAAGCAGAGAGGGTATATGCTGTCACGCTGTCGGCAGAACTCAGTGGTTCTTACAACAGTGCAGTCCTTGGAAAGAATCTGTATGAGGAAGAGTATGGAGACAAACAGATTCATATTTTTAACTCAAAGTCAGCTTCCGTCGGCGAGACACTGATTGCACTGAAGATACAAGAGTGTGAGAAAGCCGGCATGGCATTTGAGGAAGTCATCCGGACAGTAGAGGAATATATAGAAAGCCAGAATACCTATTTTGTTCTGGAGACACTTGAGACACTGAAGAAGAACGGCAGATTAAAGGGTGTGAAAGCACTTGTGGCAAGTGCGCTGAATATTAAGCCGGTAATGGGCGCCACTCCGGAGGGAGAGATATGTCAGATCGGGCAAGCACGCGGTGTGAAGAAGGCGCTTGCGAAAATGGCAGAGACTGCTGTGGCGAATGTTAAGGGTGCAGAAGGGAAACTTCTCGGGGTTGCACACTGTAACTGCAAAGAGAGAGCGGAAGAGGTTGCAGAGGTCATCAGAGAACAGAGTAAAACCGGGGGGGTTGTGATCGTAGACACGGCCGGGATCAGTAGTATGTATGCAAATGATGGAGGAATCATTGTTGTAATATAAGGGGAAATTTGCAAAGGAGCAGTGATTGAAATGAGTCAGGAAAAGGTAAACAGATACAAAGAAGAAAAAGCCAACAGAAAGAAGATGCTGCAGCGCCAAAAGTTTATGAATACAGTCAGAAAGACCGTTGTATCCGTTGTGGGTGTGGCGGTGCTGGGATGGGTTGGCTATTCGGCATATAACACTTACACAGAGAGTCAGCCGAGAGAGTCCTATGAGGTGGATTACAGTGCGGTAACAGAATATCTGCAAGGTGCATAACAGTGGGGAGTCAGAGAAGAGCAGAAAGGTCTTTTTCTGGCTCTTTTTTGTAATTGTTCCGAACAGCTCCCTTTTTTTGAAATGAAAACCAGAAAACTGAAAAAAAGGCTTGAAATCAAGTAAGAAGTGGGGTACAATAAATCTAAGTGGTAGAAAGTGGTGAAAAGTGGTGCGAAATGGAAAGGAAGTGGCAGACCATTTCGAGAGAAGGTGACCTTCATGTTGACTGGAGAATATAATCATAGCATTGATTCAAAAGGCAGATTAATTATCCCTGCTAAGTTTCGCGAGATACTTGGTGACAGTTTTGTAATTACAAAAGGGCTAGATAACTGCTTATTTGTGTATCCGGACAATGAGTGGAAACTTTTTGAAGAAAAGCTCAGAACCTTACCGCTTACAAACAAGAACGCGAGAACTTTTACGCGCTTTTTCCTTGGGAGCGCAGTGGAAGGCGTACTTGACAAACAAGGAAGAGTTTTAATCTCTTCAGCCCTGAGAGATTTTGCCAGTCTTGAAAAGGAAGTCGTTCTGGTAGGGGTGCTGGATCGGATTGAGATTTGGGATAAGGCAAAATGGGATGAAAGTAATGCTGAAGTAGAAGCAAATATGGATGATATTGCCGGTCACATGGAAGAATTAGGGCTTGGCATCTAATTCATGACAATAGAAAGAGAGCAAGTGATGCTTTCTATCGTTAGAAATGGAGGACAATATGGAATTCAAGCATAAGTCAGTGTTACTGGAAGAGACGGTAAATGGTCTGAACATCAAGCCAGACGGCATTTACGTAGATGGAACGCTTGGTGGTGGCGGGCATGCCGAAGAGGTATGTAAGCGATTAAATGACAAGGGGAGTTTTATAGGAATAGATCAGGACGCAGCGGCGATTGAAGCGGCGAGTGTCCGGTTGGCCGGCTTCGGGGAGAGAGTCACGATAATCAGAAGTAATTATTGTGATATGAAGTCGAGACTTCGGGAAAGAGGAATTGACAGAGTCGATGGGATAATCCTTGATTTGGGCGTATCATCTTATCAGTTGGATACGGCAGAAAGAGGATTTTCTTATCGTGTTGATGCCCCATTGGATATGAGGATGGACAGGCGCCAGGAGAAGACGGCGCGTGATATCGTCAATACATACAGTGAGATGGACCTGTTTCGAATTATCCGTGACTATGGTGAGGACAAGTTTGCGAAGAACATTGCCAAGCACATTGTGATGGAGAGAGAACAGGCGCCGATCGAGACTACGGGGCAGTTATGCGACATTATCCGACATGCAATTCCGATGAAATTTCAGAAGAACACGGGACATCCGGCAAAGAGAACATTCCAGGCGATTCGGATCGAACTGAACCGGGAGCTGGAAGTGCTCAGAGATACATTAGATGAGATGATTGATTTACTGAATGATAATGGAAGGATCTGTATCATTACATTTCACTCATTGGAAGACCGGATCGTGAAGGGAATATTTAAGAAAAATGAGAATCCTTGTACTTGTCCAAGCCATTTTCCTGTATGCGTTTGTGGAAATGTATCGAAAGGGAAAGTGATCACGAAAAAACCGATCTTGCCTGGCGAACAGGAATTAGAAGAGAACAGTCGGTCAAAGAGCGCGAAGCTCAGAATTTTTGAACGGCATGTGAGTACGAAAGTATAAAAAGAAAGAGGAGAGATTGTAATGGCGATAAGAGAAGAAGCTTACGTATATGGGAACACCGTACGACAGCCGAGAATCAGTATAGACAGACAGACAGCATTACAGCCTTCAGAACCAAAAAGGGTGAGTAAACAAGTACATAAAAATAGAAAAAGGGCACTGGATATGAACAAGGGATATGTGCTGTTCTTATCCGTAGCTGCAATTGCGGCGCTCTTTATTTGTGTAAGGTATCTTCAGATTCAGTCTGAGATTACGAACCGTTCAGAAGCAATCGCTGCACTCCAAAGTGAACTGACAGAGCTGAAAGAGGAGAATACGGCAATGTACAATGCTGCTACAGACAGCGTGGACTTAGAAGAGCTTCGGAAACGTGCTGTAGAAGATCTGGGAATGGTACCGGCATCGCCGGATCAGGTCATCGAGTATGACAGCCCTACAAGCAGTTATGTAAAGCAGTACGAAGAAATACCGGAAAATGGAATATTAGCACAGTCAAGTAAAGTTTCTGAGTAAAAGGTGAGAAAATGTCCAAAAGAAGAAAGCGAAACTCATTTCATTTTTTAAAAAGAAAATTTTCGAAGATTATGCAGAAAAAGCTAGTACTATTATTTTCATTAGTTGTGCTGGCTTTTGCTATTTTAATTGGAAGAATTATACAGATCAATGCCATGAATGGCGAGAAATATACAAAGGTTGTTTTAGACCAGCAGCAGTATGACAGCAGGGTGATTCCTTTTCGAAGGGGAGATATTGTGGACCGCAACGGTACAAAGCTTGCGACGAGTGAGCGGGTGTACAATGTTATCCTTGATGTCAAGGCAATGCTTGAGAAAGAGGAGTACAAGAAGCCTACGATCAAGGTTTTGAAAGACTGCTTTGGAATTGCGGAAGAGGATGTGGAAGAACTGATCGAATCAAGCCCGGAAAGCCGTTATAATGTGCTTTTGAAAGGGGTAGATTATGATACCGCGAAGAAGTTTGAGGCGATCGACGAGGATGAAGAGAAATATCCGTATGTGACAGGAATCTGGCTTGAGGAAGATTATGTGCGGAAATATCCGTACAATACACTGGCAAGTGATGTGATCGGTTTCTCGAATGCAGATGATGTCGGGACGATCGGTCTTGAGGCATCTTACAATGCAATTTTAAATGGAGTAGATGGAAGAGAGTACGGTTATCTGGAAGAGGGAGCGCTTCTGGAACGTACGATCAAGGAAGCGGAGAATGGAAACACCATCGTATCGACCATTGACGCGGAGCTTCAGAAGATTGTAGAAAAGCATATTTTAGAATTTAATGAAACGTATAAAGATAATGCGGAAGAGGGAAATGGAAGTTTAAATACAGCGGTGATCATTGCAGATCCGCAGAGTGGAGAGATCCTCGCACAGGCATCTTACCCGAATTTTAATCTGAATGAACCTCGTGATATTTCCGCATACTACACGGAGAAAGAACTGAAAAAGATGAAAGAGGAGGAGAAGGTTGAAATCCTCAATAATCTTTGGAAAGATTTCTGTGTCAGCGATTCGTATGAACCGGGATCCACAGCGAAGCCGTTTACCGTTGCGGCGGGACTGGAAACAGGTAAAATAAAAGGAAATGAAGTATATACCTGCGGAGGGTCTCTTGTGGTAGCTGAAGATACAGAGCCAATCAACTGCCATTACACAGCGGGGCATGGAACACAGACGATTGCACAGGCCATTGCGAATTCTTGTAATGTTGCAATGATGGAGATGATAAAGGTCATCGGTGCAGACGATTTCTACCGCTATCAGAGTATTTTTGGATTTGGTGCCCAGACAGGGATTGACCTTCCGGCAGAGGCGGAAGGAATTCTTCAGGACCCGGAACTGGTAGGTCCGGTAGATCTTGCGACAAACTCGTTCGGGCAGAACTTCAATGTAACGATGGAGCAGATGGTTGCGGGAATGTCAGCGCTGATCAATGGCGGGAACTACTATGAACCGCATGTCGTGAAACAGATTCAGGATGAGAATGGAAATGTGATCGAGACAAAAGAATCTGTTCTGAA
The DNA here is from genome assembly GCA_900546325.1 of uncultured Lachnospiraceae bacterium. Classification (GTDB taxonomy): domain Bacteria; phylum Bacillota; class Clostridia; order Lachnospirales; family Lachnospiraceae; genus Faecalimonas. The sequence continues at coordinate 11,982 of URCR01000016.1, forward strand.
GAAACGTGTGATATCTGAGCAGACGTCGACAATGGTCAAACAATATATGAAGGCGGTTATGGAAGGAACCGGAACAGGTGCTTCGGCGGCAGTGGATGGATACGATATCGGAGGAAAGACCGGTACTGCAGAGAAGTATCCGAGAAACAGTGGAAAGCATTTACTTTCCTTCATCGGATATGCACCGCAGGATGAACCGGAAGTTCTGATCTATGTTGTCATTGATGAGCCGAATGTAGAATCTCAGGAGGACAGTTCTCTCGTCCTGAATCTGGCCCACAACATTATGGCGGAAGCATTTCCATATCTGAATGTTTCAACGATTGACGGGCAGCCGGTTGCGGCTCCGGAACAGACAGATGAGCCGGAAGCAGATCAGGAAGATGCACAAGTCCAGACTGATGATGAGGCGGAATCAGGCGGTGAAGGAGATACCTCCGGAGAAGACTCTTACGAAGGAGAGGCTTCCGGGGATGGAACGCAGGGAGACGATTCTTATGAAGACGGATCCTACGATAATAGCTCGGGAGAGATGGAATCCGGGTATTGATCTGTTGATCTTATGAAAATTTTTGTCCAATGGAATGTGAATAACCTCACAGAAGTGTTAATAAATTATAAAAACAACTTCTGTGAGGTTTTTTTATGAAAAATAAGACCTATAATAAGAAAAAAGTGCTTGTGGTCTTTCTCGCAGCGGTCACAGTGATCTTAGGTCTGATCGGGCGGCTGTGTTATCTGATGATTTTTGATGCGGAATATTACCAGAAAAAAGCGGAGGCACTTCATGAGAGGGAACGTGAGATCAAGGCGGCAAGAGGGGAGATTGTGGACCGGAACGGAAAGGTGCTTGCGACGAACCGCACCGTCTGTACCATTTCTGTGATCCACAGTCAGATCAAGGAGAAAGAGCACGTGATTGAAGTACTCTCAAAGGAACTGGAGCTGGACCCGGAGACGGTGAGAAAACGGGTGGAAAAGGTCTCTTCGATGGAGCGAATCAAGACGAATGTACCAAAAGAGACGGGGGATAAGATTCGTGGATATGACCTTGCGGGGGTAAAAGTCGATGAGGATTTTAAGCGCTATTACCCATATGAGAATCTGGCGTCAAAAGTGCTTGGTTTTACCGGAGGAGATAATCAGGGGATCATCGGACTGGAAGTGAAATATGAGGAATATCTGAAAGGACAAAACGGAATGATCCTCACAACGACAGATGCCCGTGGGATTGAGCTGGAGGGGATTGCAGAAGACCGGATCGAACCGGTGCCGGGAAATACATTGAAACTTAGTCTGGATTATAATATTCAGAAATATGCTGAGCAGGCGGCGCAGAAAGTGATGGAAGAAAAGCAGGCGGACGGAGTCTCTATTCTGCTGATGAATCCAAAGAACGGGGAAATACTGGCGATGGTGAATGTGCCGGAATTTAATCTGAATGATCCTTTTACACTGACAGAGGAATTTCTGGCAGCAAATGCGGAAAAGCAGCCTGCAGCAGATCCGCAAGATCCGGAGAAAAAACAGGAACTGCTGAATCAGATGTGGAGAAACCGGTGCATCAATGATACTTATGAGCCGGGATCGACTTTTAAGATCATCACTTCCTCCGCATGCCTGGAAGCCGGAGCAGTGAAGTTGAATGACACCTTTCAATGCCCGGGATACCGGATGGTGGAAGACCGGAAGATTCGCTGTCATAAAGTGGGCGGACATGGAACGGAGACGTTTGTGCAGGGAGTTCAGAATTCCTGCAACCCGGTATTTATCGATATCGGACTCCGGCTCGGTGTGGATAAGTTCTGTGAATACTTTGAGCAGTTTGGACTGATGGATCTGACAGGGGTCGATCTGCCGGGCGAGGCAGGGACGATCATGCACAAGAAAGAAAACATCGGTGCGGTAGAACTGGCGACGATGAGTTTCGGGCAGTCCTTTCAGATCACACCGGTGCAGATGGCGACGACCGTGAGTGCACTGATCAACGGCGGGGTACGTGTGACACCACATTTTGGTGTGGGGATTGTGGATCAGGAAGGAAAGGAAGTAGAGTCGTTTTCCTATCAGGAGAAGAAAGGGGTCGTATCGGCAGAAACATCTGCAACGATGCGTACGATTCTTGAGAGTGTTGTATCAGAAGGCTCCGGAAAAAATGCATACATTGAAGGATATCAGATCGGAGGGAAGACTGCGACTTCCCAGACACTTCCGCGAAGTGCCAACAAATATATTTCTTCTTTTATCGGATTTGCTCCGGCAGATGATCCACAGGTACTCGGGATGGCGGTGATCCATGATCCGCAGGGAATCTATTACGGAGGAACGATTGCAGCTCCGGTGATCCGCGATATTTTCGACAATATTCTCCCCTATCTGGGGATTGAAAGAGGGCCGGTCAGCGAAACAAAAGAGGAGGAATAGTTGAAAATGAGAAGGAAATGAAGTATACTATATAGGTTGAATAGAAATGAGAACAAAAGAGTGAAAGGGTGTATCTATGGATTATAAATTAATTGTACCGGTGCTGATTTCTTTTGCGCTGAGTCTGCTGATGGGACCGGTCGTAATCCCGTTTCTGAGGAAGCTCAAGATGGGCCAGACAGAGCGGGCGGAAGGTGTACAGTCACATTTGAAGAAGGCAGGGACGCCGACAATGGGCGGTGTGATCATCCTTGGAAGCGTATTGATCACTTCGGTTTTTTATATAAAAGAATATCCAAAGATCATCCCGGTGCTGTTTGTGACACTTGGTTTTGGACTGATCGGATTTCTGGATGATTATCTGAAAGTGGTGATGAAACGGTCAGATGGTCTGTTCCCAAAACAGAAAATGGCGCTTCAGATCGTCGTGACAGCAGTGTTTGCCTACTATCTTGTGAAAGTGACAAATGTCCCGCTGACACTTCTGATCCCGTTTTCCAGTGGAAAATATCTTGATATCGGGTGGCTTTCGATCCCGCTTCTGTTTGTTGTCGTGATCGGAACGGTCAATGGAGTGAATTTCACGGACGGGCTGGACGGACTGGCATCCAGCGTGACTGTGCTCGTTGCCACATTTTTTACTGTTGTGGCAGTCGGCACAAGAAGCGGGATCGAGCCTGTGACATGTGCAGTCGTGGGAGCGCTGCTTGGATTTTTACTCTTTAATGTCTATCCGGCAAGTGTGTTCATGGGAGACACCGGATCTCTTGCACTGGGAGGATTTGTGGCATCCACTGCATATATGCTCCAGATGCCGCTCTTCATCGTCATCGTAGGATTGATTTATCTGATTGAAGTGTTGTCTGTCATGATCCAGGTGACATATTTTAAGAAGACAGGTGGGAAAAGAATCTTTAAAATGGCGCCGATACATCATCATTTTGAACTTTGCGGCTGGTCGGAGACGCGTGTTGTGGCAGTTTTTTCTGTTGCAACGGCAATTTTGTGTCTGATCGGTCTGATGGCGCTTTAGGAGGGTATTATGGATTTTAGAGGAAAAAAGGTACTTGTATTCGGTACCGGGATCAGCGGGATCGGCGCAGGAGAGCTGCTTGAGCGGGCAGGGGCGTCTGTGATTCTGTATGATGGAAATGAAAATTTAGACAAAGACAACTTAAGAAAACGCTTTGCGGCGGAGAGCTCCGTAGAGATCTTACTGGGCAGTCTTCCGCTGGAAGTGATGGACCAGCTGGAACTTGTTGTGTTAAGTCCGGGGGTTCCGACAGACCTTCCGATTGTGAATCAGTTAAGAGAAAGAGAAATTCCGATCTGGGGAGAGGTAGAACTGGCATACCGTTTTGCAAGAGGAGATGTGCTTGCGATCACCGGAACCAATGGGAAGACGACCACGACGGCGCTTCTGGGTGAAATCATGAAAGCGTACAGAGACAGCGTCTTTGTTGTCGGGAATATCGGGACACCGTATACGGGAGCAGCCATGGAGATGAAAGAAAGTTCTGTGACGGTTGCGGAGATGAGCAGTTTCCAGCTGGAGACGATCGACACGTTCCATCCAAAGGTAAGTGCGATCTTAAATATCACACCGGATCATTTGAACCGGCATCATACGATGGAGGCATACATTCAGGCAAAAGAGAAGATTACAAAGAATCAGACAGAGGAAGATGTCTGTGTACTCAATTATGAGGACGAGGTGCTGCGTGCATTTGGGGAAAAACTTGGGGCGCAGGTTCTATATTTCAGTAGCAGGCGTAAACTAGAAAGAGGGATCTATCTCGAGGATGGAAAGATCATTTACGCAGATGGAGAACCGGAAGAACTCTGTGCTGTGGGAGAACTTGCGCTGCTCGGTACACATAATTATGAGAATGTGATGGCTGCTTCCGCTATGGCGGCGGCATACGGAGTACCGCTTGAGAGCATACGGAAGACGATTAAAAGCTTTGGCGGAGTCGCACACAGGATCGAGTTCGTGGCTGAGAAAGACGGAGTTGCATACTACAATGATTCGAAAGGTACGAACCCGGATGCTGCAATCAAGGCGGTGGAGGCGATGAACCGTCCGACGGTGCTGATCGGAGGCGGATATGACAAGGATTCCTCCTATGATGCATGGATTGATTCTTTCGGAGAGAAAGTAAGATATCTTGTACTGGTTGGAGCGACAAAGGAGAAAATTGCCGAGACGGCAAGAAGAAAAGGATTTGATAACGTCATCCTGACAGAAACTTTTGAGGAGGCTGTCATGGAGAGTGTGAAGCTTGCGAGAGAGGGAGATGCGGTGCTTCTTTCCCCTGCATGTGCAAGCTGGGGCATGTTTAAAAATTTTGAAGAACGTGGAGATAAATTCAAAGAACTTGTAAATCATTTATAAGGAGTGAAGAATTGTGGGCAGACCCGGAAGGAAAAAAGGGTATGATTACACATTGCTTGCGGTTGTATTTCTGCTCGTGTTCACGGGATTGATGATCTTGTACAGCACGAGTGCCTACAACGGTGAGCTGAAATTCCACGATCGTTTTTACTATTTAAAAAAGCAGTTGTTTGCGACGATCTTAGGCACGATTCTGATGCTGATCGTGGCAAATATTGATTATCACGTCTGGGAGCCTCTTGCAGGCATTGGCTATCTTGCTGCGATCGGGCTGTCTGTCGCGGTGCTTTTTATAGGAGATGAGTATAATGGGTCCAAAAGATGGCTGTCTTTGGGACCTTTATCTTTTCAACCGTCGGAGTACGCGAAGGTAGCACTTATTTTATTTCTAGCATGGATCGTCACAAAAAATGTAAAAGAGATGGGAAAGATCAAGACACTCTTTAAGATCATGCTTATGGTGCTTCCGGTTGTCGGGCTTGTCGGCGCGAGTAATTTAAGTACCGCGATCATCATTCTGGGGATTGCGGTCATCCTGATTTTTGTGGCGAGTCCGAAGTATGCACAGTTTATCTGGATGGGGCTGCTTGGCTGCGGATTTCTCGGTATTTTTCTGGGAGTGGAGAGCTATCGCCTGGAACGTCTTGCAATCTGGAGAAATCCGGAAAAGTATGAGAAAGGCTATCAGACTCTGCAGGGACTTTACGCGATCGGCTCCGGCGGACTTTTTGGGCGGGGAATGGGCAACAGTGTGCAGAAGCTTGGATTTGTTCCGGAGGCGCAGAACGACATGATTTTTTCCATTGTCTGTGAAGAACTGGGACTTGTGGGAGCTGCATTGATCATTCTTTTATTTTTGGTTCTGATCTGGCGTTTTTTCGTCATTGCAGTGCATGCACAGGATCTGTTTGGAGCGCTGATCGCATCCGGCGCAATGGCACACATGATGATTCAGGTGATCTTAAACATTGCAGTAGTGACAAACACAATTCCGAATACAGGAATTACACTTCCGTTTATCAGTTACGGGGGGACATCGGTCATGTTTCTTTTGATGGAAATGGGGCTTGTGCTGAGTGTGTCCAGTCTGATACAATAGAGAGAACATTCGGGAGCGGAGATATCTCTCGCGTAAGTATGAAAATTTAAAGAAAGGAGTGTCCACTCAAAGAGAAACATACAAAAGCAAAAACGCAAAGGACAGAAACTTCATCGTGCGCATATATAATTACTTTTTGAGTGGCAGGATAGGATGACGACGTTTCAACATCGCAAAGTACAAAAGAAAAGGAAATACGGACTTTATGCATTGTTTGTAGGTTTGATTGCGGCAGCAATCCTTGCGCTGTCTGTATTTCTTCTGTTTCATATACAAAAGATCGAAGTGACGGGGATAGAGATGCTGACACAGCAGGAGGTGTCGGACTGGGTAAAGAGTGACACGATGTCCGGCAATTCACTGTATGTTCTCTGGAAATCTAAGTTTCATCCGGATGAGCTGCTTCCGATGATGAAAAGTGCAGAGATCAGCATGAAAAACCCGTGGACGATCAAAGTAAAGATTGAAGAACACAAACTGCTCGGAGGAATTTTATATGAGAACGAATATGCTTATTTTGACGAAGAAGGAACGGTCTTAAAGAAGCAGACCGAATCTATTCCGGGCATTCCTCTGATCGAGGGACTGGGTGTGAAAAAAATCGTCTTAAATCACAAAGTAAAGGCGGAGAACCGGAAGGTATTCAGCTGTGTGATCCAGGTCGGAAAAGTTGTGGAAAAATGGGAACTCAGCCCGGACAAAATTGCATTTGACGGGACAGAGGCGACACTGCATTTCGGAACGATCGCGGTCAATATCGGAGATGAGAATTTTGATGACAGAGTTGCACAGATTGCTCCGATTTTAGAAAAACTTCAGGGAAAGAGCGGAACCGTTCATCTGGAAAACTTCACAATGCAGTCGACGCTGATCAGTTTCCGTCCGACAGTGGAAGCGGAAGATGGAACTGTGACAGAAGGGGAAGATCAGACGATTGACGGAACCGGGGAAACAGACGGCGGTGAACAGACAGATGATGGAAGCGGGGAGACAGACACGCAGGATTCGGGCGATGAAAGTTACGATGACGGAAGCGGATCGTATGATGACGGAAGTGGAAGTTATGACGACGGAAGTGGAAGTTATGACGACGGAAGCGGAAGTTATGACGATGGAAGCGGAAGCTATGATGACGGAAGCGGTACTTATGACGGGACAGGCACTTACGATGACGGAAGCAGTATGGGGTATTAGGAAATGCCGCTGCCGGTATTTCGGCAGAAGCATGTGAATATAAAAAAATCGGAAAATCTAAAAAAGGCTATTGATTAATTAGAAGAAAAACTATATTATATATCTATATGGCAGAATCTATATAGAACCAGAGGGATGTATAAGAAGTAGATCGATAAAGGAGGAAAAACTCTTGTTAGAAATTAAAACAAATGAATCTGAAGCAGCAGCAAAAATTATCGTCATTGGTGTCGGTGGCGGCGGAAATAACGCAGTGAACCGAATGATCGATGAACAGATCGCCGGTGTGGAATTTATTGCTATTAATACAGATAAGCAGGCATTACAATTATCAAAAGCTCCGACACTGATGCAGATCGGTGAAAAGCTTACAAAAGGACTTGGAGCAGGTGCCAAACCTGAGATTGGTGAGAAGGCAGCAGAGGAGAGTTCAGAGGAGATCGCAGCAGCGATCAAAGGCGCAGATATGGTATTCGTCACCTGTGGTATGGGAGGCGGAACAGGAACTGGTGCGACTCCGGTTGTGGCACGTATCGCAAAAGATATGGGTGCACTGACAGTCGGTGTAGTTACAAAGCCATTCCGTTTTGAATCTAAGACAAGAATGAACAATGCGCTTGCAGGAATTGAGAAGTTAAAAGAGAGTGTAGATACGCTGATCGTTATTCCGAATGATAAATTACTGGAAGTGGTAGACCGCAGAACAACGATGCCGGAAGCTCTGAAGAAGGCAGACGAAGTTCTTCAGCAGGGTATTCAGGGAATCACAGATCTGATCAATGTACCATCTCTGATCAATCTTGACTTTGCAGATGTACAGACTGTCATGATCGACAAGGGAATCGCACATATCGGAATTGGACAAGGCAAGGGAGATGACAAGGCGTTAGAAGCTGTAAAACAGGCAGTGGCAAGTCCGCTCCTCGAGACAACGATCGCAGGTGCTTCTCATGTTATTATCAATATTTCAGGAGATATCACACTGATGGATGCAAGTGATGCAGCAGAGTATGTGCAGGAACTTGCAGGGGAAGATGCGAATATCATCTTCGGTGCAATGTATGACGATTCGAAATCAGATGAGGCAGTGATCACAGTCATTGCAACAGGACTTCACAACGTGGAAGGACCGGCTTCCAGACTGAAATCAAGACTGGATGGACAGAAGACAGGAAGTGTGCTTCCGAACAGCAGCCATACAGCGGCATCCACAGCAGGAGCAGCATCATCTGTAAGACAGGCAAGACCAGAGTTCAGTGTAATCGGGAATAACACAAATGCGGCAGCCGGACAGAGAACTTACGCAGGAACAACTCCGGTAACACCGAGAGTTCCAACAAGTACAGTCAGAGAAAAATCCATCAAGATTCCGGATTTTTTTAAGAAATAGAACTGGGAATAGATAACATTTGTACTTTTATCATAAAGGCTCACAGTAGAGAGAACTATAACACGGGAATGTGTTCCCGCTGTTATGGTTCTTTTTTTGTCGAAAAAATCCCTGTCGGAGAAACAAATATTTGACAAATTTTGCAGAAGGATACAGCTATAATAGAGAGCACGGAAGTGGAAAAAAGCAAAGGAAAACGGAGAGGAAAAGAGGTGGGAAATGTATTATGAAGTGTACATAGATGTGCTGTTTCTCATAAATTTTATGATGGATTACCTGCTGCTTCTGATTGTGCGCAGAATATTGAAATGTACTGCCACACATGGAAATATCTGCGTGGGGAGTATTTTCGGAGCGGCGGCGGTCTGCATGTTTCTGATTCTTCCGGTGAGGAGTACACTGCTCCGTTTCCTTTTGTTCCACCTGTCTGTAGGTGCAGGGATGATCTGGATCGGGCTGAAAATCCGGGCACCGAGGCAGTTTCTCAAAGCATTTGCGGCATTATGTGCCAGTGCATTTCTGTTGGGAGGAGTATTTACATGGCTGCAGCCGTATGTGCGTACAGGAAGCCTTTTTTTCGGGGCGGCAGTCGGAAGTTACTATCTGGTGATCGGAATCTGGAAGTTTCTGCTGTATCTGCAGAAAATGAACAGATACCAATGTACTGTTACGATGTATACTTCCGGGGAAAGCTGTACGGTACAGGCGCTCTTCGACACAGGAAACAGTCTGTGTGATCCGGTTACGGGGAAACCGGTCTGTATTTTAGGAAGAAAGCAGGCAGGGCAGCTTCTGAGAGAGAAGGAACTTCAGACACTGCGCTACATTCCGTACTGTTCAGTCGGAACAGCAAATGGAGTGCTCCCGGTGATCAGAGTAGAAAAAATGTGTATCCATACCGGAGAAGAGTGCTGGGTGGAGAAGCCGCTCATTGGGATTTGCGAGGAAGATAGTTTTACAAATGGGGAATATCAGATGATTCTGAATCCTGGAATATTAGGAGGAGTATAAACATGGTAACAAATGCAATGCTGCCAAAACAATTCAGAGCAAAGTTATTGTCACAGTTTCGCAAGATCGTTATCGGGTCGAGAAGAGAGATTCATTACATAGGAGGGTCGGAAGTGCTCCCGGCGCCATTGGAGATGGAAGAGGAGAGCGCGGTTATCCGGGAACTGGCGACAGAATATAATGAAAAGGCCAAGAAAGTGCTGATTGAACATAACCTCAGACTTGTGGTATATATTGCGAAGAAGTTCGACAACACGGGAATCGGGGTGGAAGATCTGATCTCAATAGGGACGATCGGTCTGATCAAGGCGATCAACACATTTAACCCGACAAAGAAGATTAAGCTTGCAACTTATGCATCCAGGTGTATCGAGAATGAGATCTTGATGTATCTGAGGAGAAATAACAAGACGAAACTGGAAGTGTCGATCGATGAACCGTTAAATGTGGACTGGGATGGAAATGAACTGCTGCTGTCGGACATCCTCGGGACGGAGGAGGATACGATCTACCGCGACCTGGAGACAGAGGCGGAACAGAAAATGCTGCGGAAAGCTATTGAAAAACTGTCACCGAGGGAGAAGACGATTGTCGAGATGCGCTTTGGAATCAACCATTCAGAGGGGGAGGAGAAGACACAGAAAGAAGTTGCAGATCTTTTGGGAATCTCCCAGTCTTATATCTCACGTCTGGAAAAGAAGATCATGCAGAGACTAAGAAGAGAGATTGTGCGCTGTGAATCGTAGTGGGAAAAGAGTGTGAGAAAAAATAAAAAAAGTATAAATAAAAAGAAGAAGTCTTGAATTGTCTGTCATTTTAAAATTAAATGTGCTATAATATAATAAATTTATGACAGCAGTTGCGAGATGTTTCTGCGGATCAGTCAAGGGATGCAGAGCAGGAAACTGTCGCAATCAGAAAGGAGACTTGCATATGAAACTTACATTTATCGGTGCAGCACATGAGGTGACCGGAAGCTGTCACCTTCTGGAAGTCAACGGAAAGCATATTTTGATCGACTGTGGTATGGAGCAGGGACCGGACCTCTATGAGAATCAGGAGATTCCGGTCGCAGCCAGCGAGATTGACTATGTACTGCTGACACATGCGCATATTGACCATTCAGGGCTGATTCCACTGCTTGCAAAGAGAGGATTTCAAGGACAGATCGTAACGACATTTGCGACGGCAGATCTCTGTGAGATCATGCTCCGTGACAGTGCCCACATTCAGGAATTTGAAGCAGAGTGGAGGAACAGAAAGGCGAGAAGATCCGGTGCAGAGCTCTATGAACCTTTGTATACGATGGAAGATGCTGTCAATGCACTGCAATATTTTGTGCCGTGTGATTATGATCAGAAGATTGAGCTGTGTGAGGGTGTATGGGTACGGTTTACAGATGTCGGACATTTGCTCGGCTCTGCCAGCATTGAAATCTGGATGTGTGAGGACAATGTGGAGAAGAAGATTGTATTTTCAGGGGATGTCGGAAATATCAATCAGCCGATCATCAGAGATCCGAAGACTGTGCGCGAGGCAGACTATGTAGTGATCGAGTCCACTTACGGAAACAGGCTTCACGGGGAGGAGATTCCGGACTATATCGGCGAATTTACGAGAATCCTCAGGGAAACCTTTGCAAAAGGCGGAAATGTAGTGATCCCATCTTTTGCAGTGGGACGTACACAGGAATTACTCTATTTTATCCGTGAGATCAAAGAGAAGAAGCTGTTGTCGGATTTTCCTGATTTTGAAGTGTATGTGGACAGTCCGCTTGCGATCGAGGCGACGAATGTCTTTCAGAAGAACACGAGAGGGTGCTTTGATGAGGATGCATTGAAGCTCGTACAGCAGGGGATCAATCCACTTGTATTTCCGGGGCTGAAGCTTTCCACAACAAGTGACGATTCGAAACTGATTAATTATGACAGTAGGCCGAAAGTGATCATCTCTGCGTCGGGTATGTGCGAAGCCGGAAGGATCCGCCACCATCTGAAGCACAATCTGTGGAGAAAAGAATGTACGATTCTGTTTGTCGGATATCAGGCAGTGGGAACGCTCGGACGGAAGCTGATCGAAGGAGTTCCGTCTGTCAAGCTGTTCGGCGAGACGATCGAGGTGTGTGCAAAGATCGAGACACTCAAAGGAATCAGCGGACACGCGGATATGCGGGGACTGTTAAACTGGCTTGGCGGATTTGAGACGAAGCTTTCCCATGTATTTGTCGTGCATGGGGAGGACACGGTGACAGATGAGTTCGCAAAGACGATTGAAGAGCAGTTTGGCTGTCAGGCATTTGCTCCATATTCCGGAGGCTGTGTGGATCTGATGACAAATGAAATGCTCACCGCCGGTGCGAGAGTTCCGAAAAAAGCAAAGGAAAAACCGATGGCAGCACGTGCAGCGACGGCATTCCAGAGAGTGGTATCTGCCGGAAAACATCTTATGGAAATTATTTTCAAGAACGAAGGGCTGTCTAACAAAGATCTGGCAAAATTTGAATCGCAGATTCAGAATCTGGCAGACAAGTGGGACCGCGATTAGAGAAGAAAACGGCAAGGATGAAAAATAGTAGAAGGAAGATGGTATAACTGCCATGGATTGTGAGAATCCTCTGATTAGAAAATGTTCTAGGAGGAAAACAGTCATGGCATTAAGTAAAGTTGAAATATGCGGAGTCAATACAGCAAAGCTTCCTCTCCTGAGCAATGAGGAGAAGGAAGCTTTGTTTGTGAAGATCAAGGAGGGGGATGAAGCCGCGAGAGAGCGGTATATCAAGGGAAATCTAAGACTGGTATTAAGTGTGATCAAGCGGTTTGCGAGCAGCAATGAGAATGTCGATGATCTGTTTCAGATCGGCTGTGTCGGACTGATGAAGGCGATCGATAATTTTAACACGGATCTCCAGGTGAAATTTTCAACCTATGCGGTTCCGATGATCATCGGGGAGATCAGGCGCTATCTGAGAGACAATAATTCCATCCGTGTGAGCCGTTCCTTAAGAGATACAGCGTACAAGGCAATCTATGCAAAAGAAGGATATATGAAAAGACATTTGAAAGAACCTACGGTAGAAGAAATTGCAGAAGAAATCGGGATCGCAAAGGAAGACATTATCTTTGCACTGGATGCTATTCAGGCGCCGATGAGTCTGAATGAGCCGGTCTACAATGACAGTGGGGATGCGCTGTATGTGATGGATCAGATCAGTGACAAGAAGAACCGGGAAGAATACTGGGTGGAGGGGCTTTCGCTGGAAGCGGCGATGGAGCGGCTGAATGAGCGGGAACGTTTTATCATCCAGCTGCGCTTTTTCGAGGGAAAGACACAGATGGAAGTGGCAAGCCAGGTAAATATCTCACAGGCTCAGGTAAGCCGTCTGGAGAAGAATGCACTAAAGACAATGCGGCAGTATTTGGCAGGGTAAAAGAAGCAGAGTCAATCCATTGCAGAAAGGGCAGGGGAAAAGCAGTGTTATTCTGTGAAATGCCGGGAGAAAAAAGAAAAAAAGAAGAGGGGAAGACGGTGTGGAGCAGAGAAGAAAAATGAGGAAAAAACTGCTGATTCTGCTGCTTGTGGCGGCATGCGCCCTGCTGTGCACGGCAAGCGAATCCGGGGCAGGAGAAAATTTATTGTTGAAATTTCAGCCTATTCATACTATTATATGGATATAAAGGAGAGAGACAATGTATAAAGCGTGTATATTTGACTTAGATGGAACATTGACAGATACACTGGACTCCCTTGTAAGATCCGTAAATCTGACGCTGTGTGAAATGGGTCTGCCGGAGATTACAAGAGATCAGTGCAGGCAGTTTGTAGGAAATGGAGCGAGGGTGCTGATGAAGAAAGCACTGACAGCATCCGGTGAGAAAGATCTTGCAAGAATAGAAGAAGCGATGGAGATTTATGGAAGGGTGTTTCAGGACAACTGCATGTATCATGTAGAGCCGTATGAGAAGATCACAGAACTTCTGGAAGGATTAAAGGAGCGTCAGATCGAGAGAGCGGTATTGTCCAATAAGCCTCATACCCAGACGGTTCATGTAGTGCAGAACGTATTCGGAGAGGAAATATTTTCCTGTGTCCAGGGACAGAGCGACGGATGTCCGAAGAAGCCTGACCCGGCGATGGTGTTTGTCATTGCAGAAAAGCTGGGAAGGAAGATAGAAGAATGTGTCTATATCGGAGATTCTGAGGTAGATATCAGAACCGGGAGCGCAGCAGGGATGCGGACGATCGGAGTGACATGGGGATTTCGTTCTAAGGAAGAATTGCTTGAAGCAGGAGCCAGGGAAACTGTGGATGACCCGCTGAAGATATTGGAACTCATATCATAAGAAAAGCATGCATAGAAATACAAAAAAGAGGAAATGAAGGAGGATATATGCGATGTACGAATATGATGAGGATTGTTTAAAGGTGTTCTTAAAGAACCAGTCGCAATTATTTGATGAGCCGGTGGCGGAGACACTGGAGGAGGCAGAAGCATTTTTAGAAGACTGTATGGCAGTGATCGTAGACTCTCTGGAGGAAGTGAGAGAATATTTTGAAGAGAACGGCGCAGACGTTGACGGAATGTCAGACGAAGAACTTGAGGAGGCTTCGGAAGTCTTTGCACTGCCGGGAGGACAATATCTTGTCGTAGAAGGGTAGCGTATGGAACGGCTCCTATTTTACAAAGTAACTGCTCTGCCGGTGAATGCGATTGTACACTGAGAAAGAAAAAGGGCAGAACAGAACGTTACAAAAGCCGCAGTCATTTGACTGTGGCTTTTTTTAGCGCTTCTTCGATGGCATCTAAGATGACCTGGGAAGTGTATGGATTATCCTGCGGAAGGGAAATATTTTCAAGAGACTGTGTGTCGTATACCTGCTCTGCAATATCTTCGATCGCCGGCTGGATCAGCGGAAACATTGTTGTGACCGTGTCATCCAGGTTGGAGAAGCGGATGGAATTGATGTGAGATGCATCGACGGAGACCTCCACTTCCAGATCGGTGTTGTTCAGTGTCAGCGTCGAAGTGTATATGCCGGGATTATATTGCTTATTTCCGGTATGCCCCTCTTTCTTGTCAGGAAGAAACATAAAAAAGAGAAGGAGAAGGAGCAGGATACCAAGTACAATAAAAATAGTAGTGTAGATGATTTCCTTCATGTGAAGGACAACGATTTTTGTTTTCGAACTCATATATGCCTCCTGTGAATGTATGCTTGAAAAAGAACTGTGAAATAATTGTTTAATATACTTTATGATGCGGCAGAAGGAAATATGCGTGACAAACGGGGACGTATCTTGTAAAATGGGAACGGAGGTGACAAAATATGTATATGATTATTGGATTAGGAAATCCGACAGCACAGTATGAAGGGACAAGGCATAACGTCGGATTTGATGTGATAGACAGATTGGCAGAGAAATATAATATAGCTGTGGATACGAAGAAGCACAGGGCATATATCGGGAAAGGTGTCATCGATGGTCAGAAAGTGATCCTTGTAAAACCACAGACGTATATGAACCTGAGCGGAGAGAGTGTGCGGGAGATCGCGGAGTATTATAAAGTGGATGCAGAAGAGGAGATTCTTGTGATCTACGATGATATCAGTCTGGATGTGGGGCAGCTTCGGATCCGGAAGAAAGGAAGCGCAGGCGGACACAACGGGATCAAGAATATTATCGCACATCTCGGTACACAGGTATTTCCGAGAATCAAAGTAGGAGTCGGAGAGAAGCCGAAGAACTATGATCTGGCAGACTATGTGCTGGGACATTTCTCAAAAGCAGAGCGAGAACAGATGGAAGAAGGGTATGACCGCGCGACAGAGGCTGTCCGGCTGGTTCTTGCCGGGGAGATCGATGCTGCGATGAACCGGTATAATAAAAAACAGACAACGGCATAAAAAAGGAAGGAGTGAGTGTATGGAAGCTCTTTTGGAGCCTTTGAGGGAACTGGCAGAGATTGAGGAGATTCAGAAAGAGAAGAAAGAGGAAGCAGGGCTGATCCAGATTACCGGATGTGTCGGCTCGCAGAAGACACATCTGATTTGTGCACTTGGCAGTGACTGTAAGTATAAGCTGATCGTGACTTCCGGGGAATCAAAGGCAAAGCAGATGTATGAGGAGTACCGTTTCTTAAAGGAAACAGTATATTTGTATCCGGCGAAAGACCTGCTGTTTTACCATGCAGATTTAAGAGGAAAACAGCTTGTCAGCAGCAGGATGGAGACGATTCAGGCACTTCTCCTTGGGGAAGGATGTACAGTCATCACGACATTTGATGCATTTATGGATTCTCTTCTGCCGATTGAGATGATCCGGGAGAGAGTATTCTCACTGAAGGTGGGGGATACCGTTGATTTTGAAAAAGTCCAGAAAGATCTGGCGCTTCTTGGATATGAAAGGGAAGTGCAGATTGAAGGACCGGGACAGTTTGCGGTGCGCGGAGGGATTTTAGATATCTACCCGCTCACGGAGGAAGTTCCGGTCCGCATGGAATTGTGGGATGATGAGATTGACTCGCTCCGTACGTTTGATGTGGAGAGCCAGCGGTCGATCGAGAACCTGGAGGAGATTACGATCTATCCGGCATCCGAATTTATGGATGAGAAGGCAAAGCGGGTCTCGTTCCTTGACTATTTTCCGCGGAAAGAAACGATTTTGTTTCTGGAGGAGCCGGCACGGCTGATCGAGCAGGGGGAAGCAGTCGAAGCAGAATTTATCGAGAGTATGAAGAAGCGTGTGGAGACCGGCTGTGAAGTGTCGGACGAAGAAGTGAAGCTGTTTGCACCGAAGGAGATCGCATCGAAGATGAACCATTATCCGGGGATCGGGCTGTCGATCCTGGAAAGTAAAAGTAACGCGTTTCATGTGAAAAAGAGTATTCATCTTCAGGTAAAGGGAGTGAATCCGTACAACAACAGTTTCGAGACGCTTACGAGAGATCTGGCGAGGCTGAAGCGCAGCGGTTACAGAGTGATACTTCTGTCAGGTTCTAGAACGAGAGCAAAGCGTCTGGCGGAAGATTTGAGAGATTACAGTCTGAGCAGCTTTTACAGTGAAGAGATGGACAGGGAAGTGCAGCCGGGGGAGATTCTGGTTGCTTATGGACATGTAGACGAGGGGTATGAGTATCCGCTGTTAAAGTTTATTGTAATCTCGGAGACGGATATTTTCGGGAAGAAAAAGAAGAAAAAGAAACGGAAAGTCTACGAAGGACAGAAGATCCAGAGTTTCTCGGATCTGAAGGTCGGAGACTATGTCGTTCATGAGAATCACGGACTTGGTATCTATCAGGGAATTGAGAAGATCGAAGTCGATAAGATTGCAAAAGATTACATGAAGATCTCCTATGCGGATGGGGGGAATCTTTACATTCTTGCCACACAGCTGGAATTGATCCAGAAATACGCAAGCTCCGATGCAAAAAGACCGAAGCTGAATAAGCTCGGAGGTCAGGAATGGGCGAAGACGAAGACGAGAGTCCGCGGGGCGGTCAAAGAGATCGCAAAAGAACTTGTGGAATTGTATGCGGCAAGACAGAAGGAAGAAGGATATGTCTACGGGGAAGACACCATCTGGCAGCGCGAGTTTGAGGAGATGTTCCCGTTTGAGGAGACCGATGATCAGTTAAATGCGATCGAGGCGACCAAAAAAGATATGGAGAGTAAGAAGATCATGGACCGCTTAATCTGCGGTGACGTCGGATATGGGAAGACGGAAGTGGCAGTCCGCGCTGCATTTAAGGCAGTGCAGGAAAGTAAGCAGGTCGTGTATCTTGTTCCGACGACGGTGCTTGCCCAGCAGCATTACAATACGTTTGTGCAGCGGATGAAGGATTTTCCGGTGAGGGTGGATCTGTTATGCAGATTCCGGACTCCGGCGCAGCAGAGAAAGACGATCGAGGATGTAAGAAAAGGTCTTGTGGATATTGTGATCGGAACGCACCGTGTACTTTCGGATGATCTGAAATTTAAGGATCTGGGACTTTTGATCATCGATGAGGAACAGAGGTTTGGGGTACAGCACAAAGAGAAGATCAAGCAGATGAAAGAAAATGTAGACGTGCTGACACTGACGGCAACACCGATTCCGAGAACACTTCACATGAGTCTGATCGGGATCCGCGATATGAGTGTGCTGGAAGAGCCTCCGATGGACCGGATGCCGATCCAGACGTATGTGATGGAGTACAATGACGAGATGGTGCGCGAGGCGATCGAGCGGGAACTTGCAAGGGACGGACAAGTGTATTATGTGTACAACCGGGTACAGGATATCGATGAAGTCGCAGACCGGATCCAGAAGCTCGTGCCGGAGGCAAATGTGGCATTCGCTCATGGACAGATGCGGGAGCATCAGCTGGAGCGGATCATGTACGATTTCATTAACGGAGAGATCGATGTGCTGATCTCGACAACGATCATTGAGACCGGTCTTGATATTTCCAATGCGAATACGATGATCATACATGATGCGGACCGGCTTGGACTCTCCCAGCTGTATCAGCTTCGCGGGCGCGTCGGGCGGTCGAACCGGATGGCATATGCATTTCTGCTCTACAAGCGGGATAAGCTGTTAAAAGAAGTGGCAGAAAAGAGATTGTCGGCGATCCGTGAGTTTACAGATCTCGGTTCTGGATTTAAGATTGCCATGAGAGATCTTGAGATCCGTGGAGCGGGCAATCTTCTCGGAGCGGAGCAGCACGGGCATATGGAGGCAGTCGGATATGATCTGTACTGTAAGATGTTAAATGAGGCAGTCAGACATCTGAAAGGAGAAGTGGAAGAAACACCATACACGACGACGGTTGACTTAAATGTCGATGCCTACATTCCGGCGTCCTACATCCCGAATGAATACCAGAAATTGGATATTTACAAGCGGATTGCGGGAATTGAGTCGGAGGAAGAGATGGATGATATGGTCGAAGAACTGATTGACCGTTTCGGAGATATTCCGAGAAAAGTCCAGAAGCTTCTGGCGATCGCGAACCTGAAAGCGATGGCACACCGCCTGTATATTACAGCGGTGGAGCAAAAGGGAGAAGCATATCAATTCACGATGTTTGAACATGCAAAGATCCGGACAGAGAGGATTCCCAAGCTTCTGGAGCTGTACAAGGAGGAGCTGAACTTTAAGATGGAGACTCCGCCGTATTTCCTCTATCAGAAGAAGAACCGGAATCGCAGAGGCAAGGAGGAAGATCCGATCGAAGTTGTGAAAAAAGTGTTAATTGATATGAAAACATTGCTAGAATAATATACAGAGAGTATAATGAGATAGTTAGAAACACGAAGGAGGGCAATTATGAAAAAGACAGGGAAAAAAGCGGCGGCGCTTGCTGTGACAGCGGCACTGGCTGTTTCTGCTGCCGGCTGCGGATCTGTCAAAGACAGTGATGTGGTAGCTACGATCGGTGGAGAAGAAGTAACCGTGGGTGTTGCCAACTTTTTTGCGCGTTACCAGCAGGCAGAATATGAGACATATTACTCAGGAGTGATGGGAGAGGATATGTGGTCTACGGAGATCTCCAAAGGAACGTCCTATGAGGAGACCGTAAAGAAGCAGATCTTAGAGACACTGGAAAATATGTATGTGCTGGAAGATCATATGGGGGATTACAAAGTAGAGCTCACCGATGAGGAAAAGAAGAAAATCAGCGAGGCCGCAAAAGCGTTTGATGAGGCAAACGGACTGGAAGAGAAGGAAGCTGTCTCAGGAACAACGGAAAATGTAGAGCGGATGCTGACACTTGTGACCATCCAGGAGAAGATGCAGAAAGCCATGGTCGCAGATGTGGATACAGAAGTGTCCGATGAAGAGGCGGCGCAGAAGAGCATGCAGTATGTCAATATTCCACTGACAAAGACGAAGGAAGACGGAAGTACGGAACAGATGACAGAGGAAGAGAAGGCAGAGGCGAAGAAGAAGGCAGAAGAATTCCAGAAAGCAGTCAAAGAGGGAGCCGACTTTACAAAGGCAGCTGAGGAGAAAGAACTGGAAGTAAAGACAATGACATTTGATGAGGAGACGACAACCCCGGATGAAGGACTGATGACAAAGGCGAATAAGCTCGGAGAAGGGGAAGTTTCAGAAGTGATCAAGACAGACAGCGGATACTATGTGCTGAAAGTGACAAGTCTTCTTGATCGGGAAGCGACAGATGCAGAGAAAGAAGTCATTGTAGAAGACCGAAAGGAAAAACAGTACAAAGATCTGTGCGAAGAATGGAAAAAAGATGCAAAGATCGAAGTCAATGAAAGTGTCTGGGACAAGATCAGCTTTGAGAAAAAAGGCATCAAGATGAAACAGCAGGAAGAGATTCCGTACGCGGAAGGATCTGACACAGAAAAGAGTGACCAGGAATAATAGAACATCTAAGAAGAATGGAGGAACTGTGATGAGTAAGATTGAAGAAGTAAGAAGTGCGATGGTAAGCGCGATGAAGGCGGGGGACAAGGAGACGAAGGAGTCATTATCGCTGCTCTTGTCTGCACTGAAGAACAAAGCAATCGATAAGAAAGGAGATCTGACTCCGGAAGAGGAGACTCAGGTCATCTTAAAAGAAATCAAGCAGACAAAGGAGACACTGGAACTTGCTCCGGCAGACAGAAATGACATCATAGAAGAATGTCAAAAGAGAATCGCGGTACTGGAACAGTTCGCGCCAAAGATGATGTCAGAAGAAGAGATTCGGGCTGTGATCACAGAAGTGCTCGCGTCCCTGGCTTTAGATGCACCGACAGCAAAGGACAAAGGAAAGATTATGAAAGAACTGATGCCGAAAGTAAAAGGAAAGGCAGACGGAAAGCTTGTAAATGACATTGTACTGTCGTTCCTGAACTAATCCGGGAAGTCGGGAAAGGCACCGGGTCTAAGGGACGAAATTATCCACAAAAAGTTCTGGAAAAAGATGTAAAAAAAGATTGTTTAATTGCATCGGCTGATATAGTATAGAGGTAACAAAAAGAAGAAAGGGCGGATAGGTATGATGAGTATTGTATGGCTGGCATTGAGCGTGATTTTTCTGATCGTTGAGATTGTCACGGTAGGACTGACATCCATCTGGCTTGCAGCAGGGGCACTGGCCGCACTGATCGTAGAATTGCTCGGACTCGGCATTGTGTGGCAGATTGCAGCTTTTCTGATCGTGACCTTTATACTGCTGTATTTTACAAGACCTTGGGCACAGAAGTATCTGAATGCAAAGTCTGTGAAGACAAATTATGAGA
This sequence comes from uncultured Lachnospiraceae bacterium, assembly GCA_900546325.1. Classification (GTDB taxonomy): domain Bacteria; phylum Bacillota; class Clostridia; order Lachnospirales; family Lachnospiraceae; genus Faecalimonas. The sequence continues at coordinate 32,730 of URCR01000016.1, forward strand.
GTCTGGTCGGACAGAAGGTCAAGATGACAGAACGGGTAGATAATTTAAGTCAGACAGGGACAGCGGTCGTCAACGGACAGGAATGGACGGTCAGATCGGAAGCGGATGGAAACATTCTGGAGCCGGGTGATTTCGGCGAAGTGCTTCGTGTCGAGGGAGTAAAGCTGATCGTAAAGAAAATTTGACAAAAAAACAGAGTATGGTACAATGCTATATGGAATGACAAATTTCATATAGCATTTTGCTAGGGGAGCCTAGGGCTGAGAAATCACGCTGCGTGATGACCCTCACTACTTGAACCGGTTAGTACCGGCGGAAGGAAGCAGTACCACAATGGTTCCTCCTGTAAAAATTTATTAAAGGAGGTTTTTTTATGTCATTTTTTGTAACAAAAGCAGACGGGGCGTATAGTCTGACGACAGCGGGCTATGCAGCAGTGGCAGTGATTCTTGCAGCACTGATCGTTGTGGCGGCACTGTTTGCAAAAAGGGAAAAGAAAGAGAAAAAGAAGATCGGAACAAAACAGCTTGTTGTGTGTGCGATGGCGGTTGCGCTTGCGATGGTGGCATCTATGCTGAAGATCTATTCCTTTCCGTTTGGCGGATCGGTGACACTATTCAGCATGCTGTTCATCTGTTTTGTCGGTTATTTATATGGACCGGCGACAGGAATGCTGACCGGGGCGGCTTACGGCGTGCTCCAGTTTCTCATTGAGCCATACATCTATTTTCCGCTGCAGGTGCTTGTAGATTATCCGCTTGCATTCGGAGCGCTCGGACTTTCGGGATGCTTCAGCAGATCTAAACACGGCCTTGTGAAAGGATATCTTCTCGGTGTTTTCGGAAGGTATGTATTCGCAGTGATCTCCGGATGGATCTTCTTCGGAGAATATGCGTGGGATGGCTGGGCAGCACTTCCATATTCGCTTGTCTATAATGGATGTTATATTTTTGCGGAGGCGGCCCTTACGGTAATTGTCTTATCCATCCCGGCGGTGTCAAAGGCAATGAAGAAAGTAAAAATAACTGCGGTCAGTTAAGCGGTCCGGCAGAACAAAAAAATAAAAATTGTCATAAATTCCTTCATTTTACAGATACTATTTCCAGAAATGGAAAATAGAGTAAGATGGAGGAATTTTTTATATGAAAGCAACAGGAGTCGTAAGAAGAATTGATGATCTCGGGAGAGTTGTGATCCCAAAGGAAATCCGAAGGACACTCAGGATTCATGAGGGGGATCCGCTTGAGATCTTCACAGACCGGGAAGGCGGAGTGATTTTAAAGAAGTATTCTCCGGTCGGGGAGATGACACCGTTTGCAGTGCAGTATGCGGAAAGCCTTGCACAGGTGGCGAAATGCACCGTGTGCATTACGGATAATGAGGCTGTGGTTGCAGCGGCGGGAAATGGGAAAAAAGAGTTCACCGGCAAGAAGGTCAGTGAAGCCTTCCAAAACTTTCTGAGTGAGAGAAAAAAGAGACGGGCAGCCAAAGGAGAAAAAGGATTTGTCTTGCTAACAGAGGAACAGAGCCCGGCATTTACCGAGGAGATCATCAGTCCGATTCTTGCGGGGGGAGATGTGACCGGCGCGGTTGTACTTCTGCGGAAGGCAGAACAGCAGGGAACGGAAACCGGAGAAGAGAAACTTGCACTTGCAGCGGCGGCTTTTCTTGGAAAACAAATGGAATTTTAAGGTTGTCATAAAACGCTGTGGACGGGCATAGATTAAAGTGTACTTATTGTTTGGTGCAAATATGCTTGAAATCTGGGAGGGACGACGATGGAGAAGACGATCAGACAGGAGATGAAAGTTGCTTGGGTGTTAAAGGCGCTGATGGCAGCCTATGTCGTGACAGGACTGCTTCTTTTGCTGCTGACACTGCTTGTATACAAGATGGAGTTCAGTGAGGGAAAAGTGACGGCGGGGATTACGGCAATTTATGTACTGTCAACGTTTGTGGGAGGGATTGTGATCGGAAAGCTTTCCAAAATGAGGAAGTTTTTATGGGGGATTACGGTCGGCATTTTGTATTTTGGGTTACTGCTTTTGATTTCCTTCGGAATTTACCGTACACTGCAGGGAAACGGGACTAATATTCTGACGTCATTTCTGCTCTGTGCCGCAGGTGGGATGGCAGGCGGAATGATTTCTTAAAAGAAAGTCTTTCAAATCTTACATGCATGTGATATAATAAGCTAAGTTAATGCAAATTTAAGGAGGAATGTAAGATGAAACACATTAAAACATTAAATACTCAGACATTAAACAATACAATGAAAAAAGGCGGATGCGGAGAATGCCAGACATCTTGTCAGTCAGCATGTAAGACATCTTGCACAGTTGGAAATCAAACTTGCGAACAAAAGAAATAAGCTAACATCGCACAGATTGAGATCAGGCAGCGGCTTCGGTCGCTGCTTTGTCTTTGCGTGGAGAAGAAAGGAGCAGAACAAAAGTGATTCATCAGTATGTGAATAATGGGTATCATATTGTGCTGGATGTCAACAGTGGTTCGGTTCATGTTGTAGATGAGCTTTGCTATGATGTCATTCGGGCGCTGGATACAATGGGAATAGATCAGGCGGAAAATCCTGTGGAAGAATTAAAGAAAGAAGAAACGGTGACAGGCCTTTTAGAAGCGCTTGCGGGAAAATATACGGAGAGCGATCTGAAGGATGCATATGACGATATCGCAGAACTGACAGAGGCGGGACAGTTATTTACAAAGGATATCTACGAACAGTACATCGGGGAAGTAAAGCAGAGAAAGACAGTGGTAAAAGCACTGTGTATGCATATTGCCCACGACTGTAACCTTGCCTGCAAATATTGCTTTGCGGAAGAGGGAGAATATCATGGGAGAAGAGCGCTGATGTCCTATGAAGTCGGAAAGAAAGCGCTTGATTTCCTGATCGCAAACTCCGGCAACAGAAGAAATCTTGAAGTAGACTTCTTTGGGGGAGAGCCGCTGATGAACTGGCAGGTTGTCAAAGATCTTGTGGCATATGGACGTGAGCAGGAGAAGATACATAACAAAAACTTCCGTTTTACAATCACAACAAACGGTGTGCTTTTAAATGATGAGGTACAGGAATTTGTCAACAAAGAGATGGATAATGTCGTGCTGAGTCTGGACGGAAGAAAAGAAGTCAATGACAAGATGCGTCCGTTCCGCAACGGAAAAGGAAGCTATGAGCTGATCGTGCCGAAGTTCCAGAAGCTTGCAGACAGCAGAAACCAGGAGAAATATTATGTGCGCGGAACATTTACAAGAGATAATCTTGATTTCTCAAAAGATGTCCTGCACTTTGCGGATCTTGGATTTAAGCAGATTTCCATTGAGCCGGTAGTAGGGGAAGACGCGGATTTCTATTCAATCAAAAAGGAAGATCTCCCTAAGATTTTTGAAGAGTACGATGCACTTGCAAAAGCACTTGTGGAGAGAGAAAAAGAAGGGAAAGGAGTAAACTTCTTCCACTTTATGATCGACCTCGACGGTGGTCCGTGTGTTGCAAAGAGATTATCCGGATGTGGTTCCGGTACAGAGTATCTTGCAGTGACTCCTTGGGGAGACCTTTACCCTTGCCATCAGTTTGTAGGAGAAGAGGACTTCCTGATGGGAAATGTGGATGATGGAATCGTGAAGCCAAAGATCGCAGATGAATTCCGCGGCTGCAGCGTATACTCAAAAGAAAAATGTAAGAACTGTTTTGCAAAATTCTACTGCAGCGGAGGTTGTATGGCGAACTCTCACAAGTTCCATGGTTCCATTCACGACACCTACGACATCGGATGTGAGATGGAGAGAAAGCGTGTGGAATGTGCGATCATGATGAAAGCGGCGCTGGCAGAGTAAGAGAAAGAGGGTAACAGGACATGAAAAAATCAAGAGGCGTATGGAGCCTGATCGCGACTGCACTTCTGATCGCCCTGCTCGGATTTACGACCATCGTCGGATTCGGAAAAGGAAAGATTGGCTCCGCAAAGAATATCACATTGGGGCTGGATCTTGCCGGCGGTGTGAGTATTACTTATCAGGCGAAGGACAAAAATCCTACGGCAGAGCAGATGAGCGATACGATCTACAAGCTTCAGAAGCGTGTGGAGCAGTACAGTACAGAGGCGACGGTCTATCAGGAAGGGGAGGACCGGATCAACATCGAGATTCCGGGTGTGACAGATGCAAATAAGATTCTCGATGAGCTTGGAAAACCGGGATCACTGGAATTTCAGGATTCTGAAGGAAACGTTGTTTTAGAGGGAACCGATGTAAAGACGGCTTCCGCAAAGACAACGCAGGATGAGATGAACAATAAAGAGCACATCGTAGAGCTGGTTCTCACAAAGGAAGGTACAGAAAAATTTGCCAAGGCGACAGCGGAAAATCTCGGAAAGCAGATTGCGATCGTCTATGACGGCAAGACGATCAGCAGTCCGGTCGTACAGTCTGAGATTGACGGCGGACAGGCATATATTGACGGAATGGCTTCCTATGAGGAGGCGGAGAACCTGGCATCCACGATCCGCATCGGCGGACTGCAGCTGGAACTGGAAGAGCTCCGGTCAAATGTAGTCGGAGCACAGCTTGGGGAAGAGGCAATCAGCACAAGTCTTCTTGCGGGAGCGATCGGACTTGCAATTGTGCTTGTATTTATGTGCATAGTCTATCTGCTTCCGGGATTTGCATCCAGCATTGCCCTGATCATTTATACAGGTCTGACACTGGTGCTTTTAAATGCATTTAATATTACACTGACATTACCGGGTATCGCAGGTATCGTGCTTTCCATCGGTATGGCGGTCGATGCGAATGTCATTATTTTCGCGAGAGTCAGGGAAGAACTGGCAGCAGGAAGAGCTGTGAAATCAGCGCTCCGCACCGGATTTCAGAAAGCATTGTCTGCGATCATTGACGGAAATATCACAACACTGATCGCGGCGCTGGTACTTGGATTAAAGGGAACCGGAAGTGTCAAAGGATTTGCACAGACACTTGCACTTGGTGTTGTTGTGTCAATGTTTACAGCGCTGTTTGTCACAAGAATCATCATCTTCTCGCTGTATGCGATCGGTTTCCGGGACGTGAAGTTCTATGGTGCTAAAAAGACGACAAAGATCTACAACTTCCTCGCAAAGAAGGCAGTCTGTTTTGCAATCTCAGGGGTGATCATCCTCGGTGGATTTGGTATCATGGGATATCATGCGGCAAACGGACAGGGGGCATTTAAGTACAGCCTCGAATTTATGGGAGGTACTTCAACAAATGTAACATTCAATGAGGACTATTCGATCAAAGACATTGATTCCAAAGTTGTTCCGGTTGTTGAGAAGATCACAAAAGATGCGAATGTACAGACACAGAAAGTAGATGGCTCTAACGCCGTCATCATCAAGACAAGAAGTCTTGACTTGGAGGAACGTGAGGCATTTAACAAGGCGATGGTAGACAACTTCGGGGTGGACGAGAGCCTGATCACTTCTGAAAATATCAGTTCCACAGTGAGTTCTGAGATGCGAAGTGATGCAGTGGTTGCCCTTCTGATCGCCACAGGCTGCATGCTTCTGTATATCTGGTTCCGTTTCAAGGATGTGCGGTTTGCCACAAGTGCGGTCATTGCACTGTTAAACGACGTACTGTTTGTTGTAGTTTTCTATGGAGTGGCAAGAATCTCTGTCGGAAATACATTTATCGCATGTATTCTGACGATGGTCGGATATTCGATCAACTCGACGATCGTTATCTTCGACCGAATTCGTGAGGAACTGAAAGTACAAAAGAAAAACGAAGATCTGGCGACACTTGTCAACCGCTGTATTTCTGAGACACTGACAAGAAGTATCTATACGAACTTTACAACATTTGTCATGGTCGTTGTGCTTTTTATTCTCGGAGTAAGTTCTGTGAAAGAATTTGCGGCACCGCTGATGGTCGGTATCGTGGGAGGAACATTCTCTTCCATTATGATCACAGGTGCACTCTGGTACATTATGAAGACAAAGATTCAGAAGAAAAAATAGAAAAAGACAGGGGCGGGAGAACGAGGAAGTTCTTCTGCCCCTGTTTTTCGATGAGGTAGTTTATGGAAAAATGGTTTATTATGCGAAAGGGTGCGCCGTTTCAGGAAATCGCGCAGAAATTTCATATCAGTCCCATTCTTGCAAGGCTGATCCGGAACCGGGAGATCACGGATGAGGAAGAAATCAGACTTTATTTAAACGGAACGATTGCGGAACTTCATGACGGGATTCTGATGAAGGATATGGACCGGGCAGTGGAAATTTTAAGTGAGAAGATCCGGGAGAAGAAGCCGATCCGGGTGATCGGGGATTATGATATTGACGGGGTAAATGCAACGTACATTCTGCTGGAAGGGATTGAAAGGCTCGGCGGAGTTGTGGACAGCGACATCCCGGACCGGATGAAGGATGGATATGGGCTGAATCAGGAACTGATCAACCGGGCGCTGGACGCCGGGATCGATACGATCATTACCTGCGATAACGGAATTGCGGCAGCAGCGGAAATTGCCTATGCAAAAGAGAGGGGAATGACACTGATCGTCACAGATCATCACGAGATCCCGTATGAAGAAAAGAATGGAGAGAAAGTCTATCAGCTTCCGCCTGCGGATGCCGTTGTTGATCCAAAGCGGATTGACTGTGAATATCCATTTTCTTCACTGTGCGGGGCGGCGGTGGCATACAAACTGGTAGAAACGCTCTTCAATGTCATGGGGGAAGATGTGGAAGATGTGGACTATCTGATGGAAAATGTGGCGATCGCGACTGTCGGAGATGTGATGGATCTTGTGGGGGAAAACCGCATTTTTGTAAAGCAGGGGCTGGAGATGCTAAAGTGCACGAAAAATTATGGACTGGATGCCTTAATTGAATGTACGGGGATTGACAGGACACATTTGTCTGCTTATCATATTGGATTTGTGCTTGGGCCATGTCTGAATGCAGGGGGAAGGCTTGATACGGCGAAGCGGGCGCTGGAGCTTCTGCGTGCTTCCGACCAAAAGGAGGCGGACATTCTTGCGGGAGATTTGAAAGCATTGAATGACAGCAGAAAGGAAATGACACAGGCGGGTGTCGAGGAGGCCGTGAAGATTGTGGAGACGACAGCACTCGGGGAGGATAAGGTACTTGTGATCTTTCTGCCGGACTGCCACGAAAGTCTGGCGGGAATCATCGCCGGGAGAATCAGAGAGCGGTATCATAAGCCGGTATTTATTCTTACAAAAGCAGAGCAGGGGGCAAAGGGCTCCGGCAGGTCGATTGAGAATTATGACATGTACGAGGAGATGAGCAAGTGTAAATCATTGTTTACAAAGTTCGGCGGACATAAGATGGCGGCGGGACTGTCGCTTCCGGAAGAGAATATTGAAGCATTCCGCAGGCAGCTGAATGAGAAGACCGTGCTGACGGAAGAGGACTTCTGCGAGAAAGTATCGATCGATATGCAGATGCCGCTGAAGTATGTGACAGAGGAACTGGCAGAAGAGCTGGAGCTTTTAGAACCATTTGGAAAAGGCAACACAAAACCGGTGTTCGTGGAAAAAGATATGCTCGTTTTGAACAGCCGGATTCTCGGAAAAAATCAGAATGTGTTGAAAATGCAGTTAAAAGATCCCGGAGGAACTGTGATGGATGCGATCTACTTTGGGGAGGCACAGGAATGTCTGGAGCAGATCCGGCGGGCAGGCGGAAGGCTCACAGCAACTTACTATCCGTCGATCAATGAGTTTCGGGGACAAAAGACGCTTCAGATCATAATACAAAATTACCGGTAATTTTCTGTCCGTTGGGATGACAGGAAAAACGGTACGTTTTTATCCGGGATAAGAAGAAGCAGCTGCACAGCAGATGTATACTGAAAAGCGAATGAAAAAGATATAAATGTTGTTTCAAAGCAAAAAAAGTGTTATACTAAAAAATATCGTTTGAAGCAAAGGAGAAGGAGGGATCGAGATGTCAGAAACATTGGAAATCAGACCAAAAGAATTTAAAATGGTGGACGGCCACGCGGTCAAGGAGCCGGAAGACTATCAAGATCCCGAGCTGTTGTACCAGTCATTGATCAAGCGCATAAGACAGTATCATCCATCAGCGGACATTTCTATGATCGAGAAGGCGTACAGGACTGCGAAGCAGGCTCACGAAGGACAGAAGAGAAAGTCAGGGGAGCCGTACATTATTCATCCGCTCTGGGTCGGAATCATACTGGCAGAGCTTGAGATGGATAAAGAGACGATCGTCGCAGGCATTCTGCATGATGCTGTGGAAGATACGATCATGACGAGAGATGATATCGAGAGGGAATTCGGTGCGGAGGTCGCACTTCTTGTAGAAGGAGTCACAAAGCTTGGACAGCTGTCTTACTCAAAAGATGTGGACAAGATGGAACTTCAGGCAGAGAATCTAAGAAAGATGTTTCTCGCGATGTCCAAGGACATCCGTGTCATCATCGTAAAGCTGGCAGACCGCCTGCACAATATGCGCACCGCACAGTTCTGGCCGCCGCACAAGCAGAAGGAGAAGGCGAGAGAGACGATGGATATCTATGCTCCGATCGCACAGAGGCTTGGAATTTCCAAAATCAAGAAAGAGCTGGATGACCTGGCGCTGAAGTATTATCAGCCGGAAGTATTCTATGATCTTGTGAAGCAGATTAATGACCGGAAGACAGAGCGGGAGGAATTTGTACAGCAGATTGTAGACGAGGTGGCAAGCCATATGAAGAATGCAGACATTCAGGCGGAAGTCTATGGAAGAGTCAAGCATTTCTTCAGTATCTATAAAAAGATGGTCAATCAGGACAAGACCGTTGACCAGGTCTATGACTTGTTTGCAGTCCGCATTATCGTGGATACCGTCAAGGACTGTTATGCGGCACTTGGAGTGATCCATGAGATGTATACACCGATTCCGGGCAGATTTAAAGATTATATCGCGATGCCGAAGGCCAATATGTACCAGTCGTTACACACAACGCTGATGGGACCTTCCGGGCAGCCGTTTGAGATTCAGATCCGAACGAGGGAGATGCACAAGACCGCAGAGTATGGTATTGCGGCTCACTGGAAATACAAGGAGAGCGGGGATGGCAAGAAGAATATCGCCGTGCAGGAAGAGGAGAAATTAAGCTGGCTCAGACAGATTCTTGAATGGCAGCAGAACACGGATAACCGTGAATTTTTAAGCCTGCTAAAGGGCGGCCTGGATCTGTTCGCGGAAGATGTCTACTGTTTTACTCCGAACGGAGATGTGAAGAACCTTCCGAATGGTTCCACACCGATCGATTTCGCCTATGCCATTCACTCGGCAGTCGGCAACAAGATGGTCGGGGCGAGAGTCAACGGAAAGCTTGTCACGATCGATTACAAGATCCAGAACGGAGACCGCATTGAGATCTTGACTTCACAGAATTCCAAGGGGCCGAGCCGTGACTGGCTGTCGATCGTCAAGAGTACGCAGGCGAAGAACAAGATCAATCAGTGGTTCAAGAAGGAATTCAAAGAGGAGAATATCATCCGCGGAAAAGAGATGCTGCTGGCTTACTGTAAGGCAAAATCTCTCGTGTTAAGCGATCTGACAAAGCCGAAATATATGCAGGTCGTGCAGAAAAAATATGGATTCCGAGACTGGGATGCAGTGCTTGCCGCCCTGGGACACGGCGGACTGAAAGAGGGACAGATCGTCAACCGTCTCGCCGAGGAATACCAGAAGGATCACAAGGAAGAGATTACGGATGAGACGATTCTTGAAAAAGTGTCGGAGGCATCCAAACACAAAGTACACATCGCAAAATCGAAGAGTGGAATTGTCGTAAAGGGAATTGATGACATTGCAGTCCGGTTTTCAAGATGCTGTAACCCGGTGCCGGGAGATGAGATCGTTGGATTTGTGACAAGAGGAAGAGGAATGTCCATTCATCGGACAGACTGTGTCAATATTCTTCATCTGTCAAATGCGGAGCGTGCACGTCTGATCGACGCAGAGTGGGAACAGACAGAAAGCGATGCATCCACCGGGCAGTATATGGCGGAGATCAAGATGTATGCGACAGACCGTCAAGGAATGCTGATGGAGATCTCGAAGATCTTTACGGAGAACAAGATTGATGTCAAGTCCATGAATGTGCGGACAAGTAAGCAGGGAACCGCGACCGTGGAGATGGGATTTATCGTGCGTGGCCGCGAGGAGTTGGCGAGACTGATTGAAAAGATGCGCCAGTTAGAAGGCGTGATCGATATAGAACGTAGTGTGGGGTAGCAAAAAGAGATGAAAGTAGAACGTTTTTTAACCGGAATATTAAGTACGAACTGTTATGTTGCATGGAATGAGCAGACGAAGGAGGCCGTGATCGTAGATCCGGCGGCGTATTCAAAGAAGCTGGCAGAATTTCTTCGGGAAGAAGGACTAAAGCCACAGGCAGTGCTTCTGACACACGGACATTTCGACCATATTATGGGGCTGGATGCCTTGCTTTTGGACTATCCGGTTCCGGTCTACGTCCATGAGGCAGAGAAAGAGCTGATTGCGGATCCGAAGACGAATCTTTCTCTGACTTACACAAACGGGTATGTATTTGAGGGTGCAATCTATGTGGCAGACGGGCAGAAGATCGAGGCGGCGGGAGTGACATTTGAAGTGTTGTTCACGCCGGGACATACCTTGGGCGGATGCTGTTATTATGCGGAGACAGAGAACATCCTGTTCAGCGGGGATACGCTGTTTCGGTGTTCCATCGGGAGAAGTGACCTTCCGACCGGGGATGAGGCGACCCTGATCCGTTCGATCAAGGAGAAGCTGCTTGTCCTGCCGGAACATACAGTGGTATATCCGGGACATATGGCGGCGACGACCATTCAGACAGAGAAGACAGCAAATCCATTTCTTGTGTAAGTGGTGAAAAGATAAAATAGTTCTGATCAGAAAAGATGGTAGAATCATAGCTATGATCAGAAAAAATGTTTTGGTGTAAGGATACTGAGGGCGGGGAAGCATTTTCCCGTCCTTCCTTCGTAAGAGAGAACCGGACCGATCCTTTCGGATTTCCGGTGTGAGAAATCCTAACAAGAGAATAAATGAGGAAGAGAAGACAATGATTCGATTACGGATAAAAGATAAAAGTTATATCTATGATGTATTTCATATTGTAAAAGCATTTTTCCCGAATGAGACAGTGGACCAGGAAATTGACGAGGAGCAGGAACTGTTTTTGGAACTGGAGATATGCATTGAGGAAAACACCTACAGGATCTGTGCGGAAGTGGAAGAACTGGAAGCATATGAGACAAAAAAGGAGAAAAAGCAGTATCTGGACCGGAAGATTTACCGGGCGCTCGCAGAGTATTCCGGGAAGACGCTGGCGTGGGGGATCCTGACAGGGATCCGCCCGACGAAGATCGCGATGAAGATGTTAGAAGAGCAGATGGAGGAGGGAGAGATTCAGAAGAAGCTCGTGGAACAATATCTGATGAGTGAGGAGAAAGCCCGCCTCGGAATCGAGATCGCAAAGCGCGAGAAAGCACAGCTGGAGCAGCTTGATTATGAAGACGGATACAGCCTCTATGTGGGAATCCCATTCTGTCCGACCACCTGTGCGTACTGTTCGTTTACCTCGTATCCGATCGGGGCGTGGAAGAAGAGGGTGGACGAATATCTCGATGCACTCTGCAAGGAAATCAGCTATGTCGGAGCGATTTCGAAAGAGAAGAAATTAAATACCATCTACATAGGCGGGGGAACCCCGACCACATTGGAAGCGGATCAGCTGGACCGTCTGCTGACACATCTGGAAGCGACCTTTTCTTATGAGGAGATCAAAGAAATTACCGTGGAGGCAGGGCGTCCGGACAGCATCACGAGAGAAAAGCTGGAAGTGTTGAAACGCCACAAGGTTCCGCGGATCTCGATCAACCCGCAGACGATGCAGCAGAAGACACTGGATCTCATCGGAAGAAAGCATACCGTGGAGGATATTCTCCGCGTCTATGCGATGGCGAGAGAATTGGGGTTTGAAAATATCAACATGGATCTGATCGCCGGACTTCCGGGGGAGACGGTGGAAGATGTCAAAGATACGTTAAGACAGATCGAGGCACTTTCCCCGGACAGCATTACCGTACACTCGCTGGCGGTCAAGCGTGCATCGAGGCTGGCACAGATGCCGGAATTAAAAGAGGCCGCGCTTCAGGAGGAAAGAGGACGGCAGATGGAAACGATGATCGATCTTGCTGCAGAGAGCGCTGCGCGGATGGGAATGGAGCCGTATTATCTGTACCGTCAGAAAAATATTGCCGGAAATTTTGAAAATGTTGGCTATGCAAAGGTTGACAAAGCAGGAATATACAATATACTTATTATGGAGGAAAAACAGTCGATCGTAGCAGTGGGAGCAGGAGCCTCCACAAAGGCTGTATTTCCGGCGGCAGAAGACCAGTCCGAGAACGGTCAGCCGGGAAAAGAAGTGAAATTAGAAAAAAGGATTGAGCGTGTGGAAAATGTCAAAGATGTGGGACAGTATATCGCACGGATCGATGAGATGATAGAGCGAAAGGGAGAACTATTATGGCATTAAAGAAAAAGCCCGTAACCGGGATGAAAGATATGTTACCGAGAGAGATGCAGATCCGGGATTATGTGATCCGCCTGATCAAGGAGACCTATGGAACATTTGGATTTTCTTCGATTGAGACACCATGTGTGGAGCATATCGAGAACCTGTCGAGCAAGCAGGGCGGGGAGAATGAAAAGCTGATCTTTAAGATCTTAAAGCGTGGAGAAAAGTTAAAGCTGGACACTGCAGAATGTGAGGCGGATCTCGTGGATGGAGGACTCAGATATGACCTGACCGTTCCGTTGTCCCGCTATTATTCCAATAATGTCAGCGAGCTTCCATCTCCGTTTAAAGCGCTGCAGATGGGAAATGTATGGAGAGCCGACCGCCCGCAGAGAGGACGGTTCCGTCAGTTCATGCAGTGCGATATCGACATTTTAGGGGAGCCGAACAATCTTGCGGAGATCGAACTGATCCTTGCGACGACGACACTGCTCGGCAAACTGGATTTTAAGAACTTTACTGTCCGCATCAATGACCGGAAGATCTTAAAGGCGATGGCGGCTTACAGCGGATTTGAAGAGAAAGATTATGATGATGTATTTATCATTCTGGACAAGATGGACAAGATCGGTCTTGACGGCGTGGAAAAAGAACTGGAGGAGCACGGTTATGCGAAAGAATCGATCGAAAAATACCTTCAGTTATTCAAGGAGATCACAAATGACATCGAGGGAGTCCGCTACTGCAAAGAGAAGTTAAACGGATACCTTGAAGAAGCGACCGCAGACGGGCTGGAGATGATCATTGCAAGTGTGGACAGTGTGAAAGAGGCGGATTTTAAGTTAAGTTTTGATCCGACACTGGTGCGTGGAATGTCTTACTATACCGGAACGATCTTTGAGATCGCGATGGATGAGTTCGGCGGATCTGTCGGAGGCGGCGGAAGATACGATGAGATGATCGGTAAATTTACCGGACAGCCGACACCGGCATGTGGATTTTCGATCGGATTTGAGCGGATCGTCATGCTGCTTTTAGAGAGAGGGTATGAGATCCCGGACAACAAGGAGAAACTGGCGCTCTTGATCGAGAAGGGAATGCCGCAGGAGAAGATGCTGGAAGTGCTGGCATTTGCAAAGGAACAGCGTGCAGCCGGAAAGCAGGTAATGCTCTCGATCATGAAGAAGAACAAGAAATTCCAGAAAGAACAGCTTTCCCAGGAAGGTTACACAGAGATCAAGGAATTTTTTAGATAAATATGGAGGAAAAGAACATGGCAGAATCAATGCAGGGCTTAAAGAGAAGCCACAGATGTGCAGAATTAAGCAAAGCAAATATCGGTGAGACTGTGACCGTGATGGGATGGGTGCAGAAGAACCGTAACAAGGGAGGAATCGTTTTCGTAGATTTAAGAGACCGCTCCGGTCTGCTGCAGATCATTTTTGAAAATGGTTCCATCGATGAAGCCGGATTTGAAAAGGCAGGAAAATTAAGAAGTGAATTTGTGATCGCGGTAGTGGGAACTGTGGAAGCGCGTTCCGGTGCAGTGAATGAGAACCTTGCAACAGGAGAGATCGAGATCCGCGCAAGAGAGATCCGCATCTTATCTGAGTCAGAGACACCGCCGTTTCCGATCGAGGAGAACAGTAAGACAAAGGAAGAACTTCGCCTGAAATACCGTTTCCTTGACCTGAGAAGACCGGATCTTCAGAGAAATCTGATGATGAGAAGTAAGGCTGCGACACTGACACGTCAGTTCCTTGCAGAGGGAGGATTCCTTGAGATCGAGACACCGATGCTGATCAAGAGTACACCGGAAGGGGCAAGAGACTACCTTGTACCAAGCCGTGTACACCCTGGGAACTTCTACGCGCTGCCGCAGTCGCCACAGATTTTCAAGCAGCTTCTGATGTGCTCCGGATATGACCGTTATTTCCAGATCGTAAAATGCTTCCGTGACGAGGATCTCCGTGCAGACCGTCAGCCGGAATTTACACAGATCGATATGGAGCTTTCCTTCGTAGATGTAGATGATGTCATCGATGTCAATGAGAGACTGCTGGCAAAATTATTTAAAGAAATCTTAGGGGTAGAAGTAAGCCTTCCGATCCCGCGTATGACATGGCAGGAAGCAATGGACCGCTTTGGTTCTGACAAGCCGGATATCCGCTTTGGCATGGAACTGGTAGACGTATCTGAAGTCGTAAAAGACTGTGAGTTCGTCGTATTTAAAAATGCACTGGAAAACGGCGGAAGTGTCAGAGGAATCAATGCCAAAGGACAAGGGGCAATGCCTCGTAAGAAGATCGATAAACTGGTAGACTTTGCAAAAGACTTTGGCGCAAAAGGGCTTGCTTACATTGCAATCCAGGAAGACGGAACAGTGAAATCTTCCTTCGCAAAATTCATGAGCGAAGAAGAGATGCATGCGCTGATCCAGGAAATGGGCGGGGAGAACGGAGACCTTCTTCTCTTTGCTGCCGACAAGAACAAAGTCGTATGGGATGTATTAGGAAATCTGCGCCTGGAGATCGCGCGTCAGTTAGAGATCCTCGACAAAGGAGATTACAAATTCCTCTGGGTAACAGAATTCCCGTTATTAGAGTGGAACGAGGAAGCCGGAAGATATACGGCAATGCATCATCCATTTACAATGCCGATGGAAGAAGACCTTGACCTTCTCGACACAGATCCGGGAAAAGTCCGTGCAAAAGCATACGATATCGTACTGAACGGAACCGAACTCGGAGGAGGCAGTGTCCGTATCTTCAATCAGGAGATCCAGAACAAGATGTTTGAAGTACTTGGATTTACAAGAGAGCAGGCAGAAGAGCAGTTTGGATTCCTCTTAAGTGCATTTAAATACGGAGTGCCGCCGCACGCAGGACTTGCATACGGACTGGACCGTCTGATCATGCTGATGGCAAAAGAAGACAGCATTCGTGACGTGATCGCATTCCCGAAAGTAAAAGACGCATCCGATCTGATGACCGAAGCACCGGCAGCAGTTGACAAAAAACAGCTGGAAGAGCTTGGACTGGAGATTGCGAAGGTAGAAGAATAGAGAATCTGTGAAAAGGGCAGAAGAGGGAGCGACGCTTGCCAGGTAAGTGATTACCTGTCGGGCATCGCTCCCTCCTTGTGTTTAATGCAGAAAGGGGAAATCAGATTTCCATTGTGATTATGAGTGGTATCCAAGTTCTTCCTCCAGCCGTTTCTTTGTCTGCAGCATCAGTTTGGAGAGTTCCAGGATACGCTCGTCTGTCATGCGGACAGTCGGACCGGAGATGCTGAAAGCATATTTTGGCTTGCCGCTGTAATCCATGATCGAGGAGGCAATGCAGCGGACACCGTTTTCATTCTCTTCGTTGTCAAGTGCGTAACCGTTTTCCCGTGCTTCTCTCAAAATGGTGAACAGCTCATCCAGATCTATGACAGTATGTTCTGTCAGCGCCTCAATCTTGCTTTCTCCCCAAATCGTGCGCACTTCCTCCGGGCGCATCATTGCGAGCAGTGCTTTTCCGACACCGGAACGGTACATCGGTGTACGGCTTCCGACACGGGATACCATTCGCACCGAGTTGGAACTGGATTCTACTTTGTCGATGTAGACGACATCCAGTCCGTCACGCTTGACAAGGTGGACGGTCTCCCCGCTGATATCCGCCAGCTCTTTTAAATAAGGGTGAATGGTTGACAGCACATCAATATGTCCTAAAATCCGGCTGGAAATTTCAAGCAGTTTAAAAGAAAGCGAGTATTTTCCGCTCTCCTCATCCTGCCTCACGTAATCCATATAGATAAGTGATGTCAGCAGGCGGTGTGTCGTGCTTTTATGAAGACCGAGTGTATTGCTCAGCTCGATCAGTCCGGTCGGACCGGATCTGGAAAGTTCTTCAATGACTGCGAACAGTCTGTCAGCGACCTGGATCGGATTTTTTTGCTCCGAGGTCTGTGTTGTAGTTTGGTTCTCTTTTTTATCGTACACAATCATTTCCTCCTAAAATCTGTGGACTATTGTAACATTTTATGAAAAGAGAAGCAATCCCCTTTACAGATTCAGGGATGATAGGAGTCATTTTGTGATGATTGGAGAATAAATCCGAGATTTGTTGGAGAAAATCGAAAGAAACATCTTGACTTTCTTGAGGGAAGTAGTATAATGCAAATAAAGAGTATTACATTATGAAACTGAGTTTCACAATGTGAAATGAAATGAAACGTAGAGAGATCCAGTCAGGAGGAAGTTAAATGAACGAAGTATTAGAGAAAATCCAGAAGATCGGAATCGTTCCGGTTGTTGTATTAAACGATGCGAAAGATGCAGCACCACTTGCAAAAGCACTTTGTGATGGTGGACTTCCATGTGCAGAAGTAACATTCCGTACAGATGCAGCAGAAGAGTCTATCAGAATTATGGCAGAGCAGTTCCCGAACATGCTTGTAGGAGCAGGAACCGTTCTCACAACAGATCAGGTAGACCGCGCAGTGGCAGCAGGAGCAAAATTCATTGTCAGCCCTGGATTGAATCCGAAGATCGTAAGATACTGTGTAGAGAAGAACATCCCGATCACACCTGGTACAACAAATCCAAGTGATATTGAGCAGGCAATCGAGTGCGGACTGGAAGTTGTAAAATTCTTCCCGGCAGAACCGGCAGGCGGAATCAACATGATCAAAGCGATGGCAGCGCCATACACAAACATGAAATTCATGCCGACAGGTGGAATTAACGCTTCTAACTTAAAGTCTTACTTAGACTTCCCGAAGATCATCGCATGCGGCGGAAGCTGGATGGTAAAAGGAGATCTTGTGGCAGCAGGTAAATTCGATGAGATCGAAAAACTGACAAGAGAAGCAGTACAGTCTATGTTAGGATTTGAGCTTGCACACGTGGGAATCAATGCAAACAACGATGAAGAAGCCGGAAATACAGCAAATGCATTTGAGAAAATGTTCGGATTCACATCCAAAGAAGGAAATTCTTCTTACTTTGCAGGAACTGGTGTAGAAGTGATGAAGACTCCATACAAGGGAGCAAACGGACACATTGCAGTTGCCACAAACTACATCGACAGAGCAGTAAGCTATCTGGAAATGTTAGGATATGAATTTGATATGTCCACAGCAAAATACGATGCAAAGAACAACTT
Organism: uncultured Lachnospiraceae bacterium; assembly: GCA_900546325.1. Classification (GTDB taxonomy): domain Bacteria; phylum Bacillota; class Clostridia; order Lachnospirales; family Lachnospiraceae; genus Faecalimonas. Next base: position 50,453 of record URCR01000016.1, read on the forward strand.
AAAAGCAGTTTACTTCGCAGGAGAAGTTGGAGGATTTGCAGTACATTTAGTACAGAAATAAGAAATGAAAAAGCTGCAGAATATCAGTTAGAAGTTTGTAAGATTGATTTATAGAAGACAGAATCACAATTTATGATTAAGAGGAGATTAAACATGGCAAAGAAAGTAATTACATTTGGAGAGATTATGTTAAGACTTGCACCGGAAGGATATTACCGTTTTGTGCAGGCAGATACATTTGGAGCAACATACGGCGGAGGAGAGGCAAACGTAGCTGTTTCTCTTGCAAACTATGGATTTGATGCAAAATTTGTAACAAAATTACCGGCACACGAGATCGGACAGGCTGCTGTAAACTCTCTCAGAAAGTATGGTGTAGACACATCTTACATCACACGCGGCGGAGACAGAGTAGGTATCTACTTCTTAGAGAAAGGTGCTTCTCAGAGACCTTCAAAAGTAATCTATGACAGAGCAGGATCTTCTATCGCAACAGCTACAAAAGAAGATTTCAACTGGAAAGAGATCTTTGACGGAGCAGAATGGTTCCACTTTACAGGAATCACTCCGGCATTAAATGATGAAGTAGCAGCAATCTGCTTAGAAGCTTGTAAAGCAGCAAAAGAAAACGGTGTGACAATCTCTTGTGACTTAAACTACAGAAATAAACTCTGGTCAAAAGAAAAAGCCGGAGAAGTGATGGGAGAATTATGTAAATACGTTGACGTATGTATCGCAAACGAAGAAGATGCAGCAGACGTATTCGGAATTCATGCAGCAAACACAGATGTTACAACTGGTACAGTAAACCACGAAGGATACAAAGATGTAGCAAAACAGTTAGCAGACAGATTCGGATTCAGCAAAGTAGCTATCACATTAAGAGAGTCTATCTCAGCAAACGACAACAACTGGTCTGCAATGTTATACGATGGAAATGACTACTTCTTCAGCAAAAAATACAAAATGCACATCGTTGACCGTGTAGGTGGCGGAGACAGCTTCGGAGGCGGACTGATCGCAGCTTCCTTAAACGGATTTGACTCACAGGCAACAATCGAATTTGCAGTTGCAGCTTCCTGCCTGAAACACTCTATCGAAGGAGATATGAACTTAGTATCTATGGATGAAGTGTTAAAACTTGCAGGTGGAGACGGTTCAGGCCGTGTACAAAGATAGTATATAATTTATTTTAATTATATAAACCTGTATTTGCCAGTACAGGAAACGTCCAAACAGCTTATACCCATTTGAGCTGTACCTAAAATTATTTATATATTTTTTACCGTAGGGAATACAGGCAGAGGTGCATTGTATTCCCTATTTTCAAATCAGAGAGAACCATAATTGCAAAATGAATGAAAAAGAGGTGTACCTTATGGAAACAAAAAAAGAATTTGATCTGCTTGCACTTGGAGAATTACTGCTTCGCCTTTCCCCGCCGAACAATGAGAGAATCGTGCGCGGAGAGACACTTCAGAAGCAGGCGGGCGGTGCAGAACTAAATGTTGTGTCCGGTGTTTCCCTCCTTGGGCTGCGTACCGGGATCATTTCCAAACTTCCGGCAAATGACATTGGAACTTATATCAAAAATCGAGTGCGTTTCTGTGGCGTCAGTGATGACTACTTAGTATATGACAGCGAGAAAGATGCACGCCTTGGGGTATACTATTACGAAAATGGAGCATACCCGAGAAAACCGGGGATTGTCTATGACCGGATGTATACGTCTATGACAAAGATTGATGTGGAGGATTTTGATGAGAGCCTGTTTTCGTCAGCGAGATGTTTCCATACAACCGGGATCACACTGGCACTCAGTGAGAAGACACGGGAAACTGCGATCGAGATGATCAAACGATTCAAACAGGCAGGAGCGATGATATCCTTTGATGTTAACTTCCGCGGAAATCTGTGGACGGGCGAAGAAGCGCGGGCATGCATTGAACGGATCCTTCCATATGTGGATGTATTCTTCTGCTCTGAGGAGACGGCAAGACTTACATTTGGAAAAGAAGGAGATGTCCGGACGATCATGAAAAGTTTTACCGAGGACTATCCGATTTCCATCGTAGCTTCCACACAGCGGATCGTTCACAGTCCGAAACGCCACACATTTGGCTCTGTGATCTACAATGCGAAGACGGATGTGTACTATGAGGAAGAGCCTTACAGAGATATCGAAGTCGTTGACCGGATCGGAAGCGGGGATGCCTACATTTCAGGTGTGCTGTACGGGCTGCTCGCACATGATGGCGACTGCCAGAAAGCGCTGGAATATGGAAATGCCACAAGTTCGGTGAAAAATACAATACCGGGAGATCTGCCGTCTTCTGACTTAAGAGAGATTGAGCGTATCATCCGTGCACATAAGAGTACGGGAAGACAAAGTGAGATGGATCGGTAAGAAAGAACGGAGAAGGTTTTTTATGTTCCGATGGGATTTTCTATTGGAGTGATTCCGATATTTCAGGATCTAACAGTTGCAGCAGTAAAAAAGACAGCTTGCATATAGAACAAGCTGTCTTTGAAAATATAATGGAAAATCTGCCCGCGTCTGAGAAAATTTAGTTTAATTTCTCAGAGCTTTTTTGGCATATTCCGTACATAAAACCATTCCGACAAAAGCACATATGACAGAATTAAGAAAATAATATCCAACTAATGAACCAATAATAAATCCGATAAACATACTCGCACTATTTTTACTTTTTATTCCATAGTTCTTGATTGTTCTTATACCCAATAACACCATAGCAAATACAATCAGAATAGTAATTACAGTCTGTATTTCATTGCTCATTTTCCTTATCCTCCATAAATGCTAAGATTTCTCGATAAGTCTGAATATCATTGTTCTTTTTTGTTTGTTCAGTCGCATTGCATAATATATCATAACTCCTGCAATTAAAAGCCATAATACAATCCCTGACAATTCTAAATAGAGGAACAGCGGGACAGCTGATACAACAGTTAAAATGATTAAAACTGTAAAAATAACAGTATCTCGCTTAAATCTCCTTACATTATCTTGTTCAACTTGTTTTTCCATTTCGATAACATCTCCTTTTACTAGAATATCAAGAGAAGTATTGAAAAGTTGACTTAGCATGACAAGACTATTCACATCTGGATAATTCTTCCCATTCTCCCAATTTGAAATTGTCTGTCGAGTTACAAAAATCTTGCTTGCCAATTCCTCTTGAGAAAGTTTTAAATCTTGTCTGAATTTTTTTATTTGTTTTCCCACGTCCACTGTTAATACTCCTCCTGCCTCTATCCTATATTATGAGATGTTTTCTCGCTATCAAATGCCTTTTACATGCCTATAATAAGCCTGCAAAAAATGTTTTACATACGCTAAAATTAAGTATTTTAAAGAGTTCTAAACAATATTCTACCTCTATGCAGTATCGCCTATAATGAAAATATGCTTTGCCGATTACTTTTTCTGCTGTCCCTGTGGTGCATGGTTCTGTGGATTGCCAGTTTGACCGCCTGTATTCTTTAAGATAATATCGTTAGCCTTTACATACCAGTTTATGTCTATGTAGCAGTAATTGAGTTTTTGCTGTTCTTTCAACAGGATTGAAATAATCCTGCTCGGGTATTCCATTCCCTTATTTCCTCTTGATTACCCACCACAGAAAAGAAAAAGCCCTGTCAAGAGCCTTGCCACCATTGGTGGTGATTTGTAATCTGCAATTTTACGAGAAAGTGAAAATAGAATTTCCTGATGTCTTCGATTTAGAGGTGCCATGAAATAAATTGCTCCATCAATCAGTTCGGCTCGTTGTCCGTCAGGTAAATTATAGATATCTTCTAATGTATACATTTTTTGCTCTGCGATTTCAATTATGAATTAAACTGTGCATATTTTTTCGGAGAAATCCCCACGGCCTTGGTAAAAGCCTTCAGGTAGTTGCTGTAATCGTTAAACCCGCACGCTTCACAGGCTTCATTGACGGAGTACCCCTGACTGAGCAGAGACTTGGAGATCGTAATGCGCTTTGCGGTAATGTATTTGTTGATGGTCGTCCCGGTAGTGGCTTTGAAAATGCGGCACAGGTAGGAGCTGCTCAAAAAGAAATGGGCAGAGAGTTCTTCCAGTGTCAGATTTTCACTGATGTGGGTATTGATATAAGAAAGGATCTCATCTACCTGGGCATGATAGCCGGGGGTTTTTGGTTCCTCTTCTGCGGAAGAGCGGCACCGTTTATCAAATGCATTGTTGAGAAATACCATCAGTTCCAGAAATGTGGCACGATCCAGGACGTCTTCTCCGAATCCGGAATTGGAGCGCAGTTTATGAATAAAATAGATAAACCGGGTCTGTTCTTCTGCGGAGAGATGGAGCTGATGCGGCATATCGGTCCCGCGGAACTGAAAACAGTGATTCAGATCCGTCTTCTCTGTAGAAATTTGTTTTAAATACTCCGGATCAATGGACAGAATGATCCGTTCATGTTTCTGCTGATCAATCTGTGTCAGATAATGGCTCTCAAACTGGTTGATCAGAAAAATGTCTCCATCACTGATATCATAAAAATAGTTATCGATCAGAAACTGTTTTCCGCCGGAAATCGAGTAGTAGATTTCATAGCAGTCATGGATATGCATATCCATCGCTTTCTCATCATTATATAAGTGCGCAAAAGCAAATGTGTGTGTATCCATGCACTGCCGCATGGATTCTTTGCAGGATATACATTCTTTCATGAAGAATCGCTCCTTTCGTTTGTTCAAAATCGTCCTGTTTTGCTCATATTATAGTTCAGAAGTTCAAAATTTTCAATATTTACAGCAAGAAAACACAAGAAATAGGGGAATAATGAATGCTATACTAAGTGC
>URCR01000017.1 GCA_900546325.1 uncultured Lachnospiraceae bacterium
TGCGTAAGTTTTGAAATTTGTTTTTCTCAACTTACACACTTTATTTTACACCCTCTCGTTGTAATCGGAATTTTCCTATACCTTTACATATCTTTGTTTAGAACTTTTCGGTTTATCCGGTAAAGTAAGTTTTAATATCCCCTTCTCCACCAAAGGCTGGATAATCTGCGACATTGTGTAAGTTCTTGACTTTCCGGTGAAAGAAATCAATTCCGCACGGCTTCTTGGTACTTTGCAAAACTCGACAAGCATATCGGATAAATCTTCATTTTCAGAATAGTATCCATTTTTCATAATGACCTTAAACTCACCATGAACCGCTGAAAAGACCGGGATTGGAAGGCCTGCATTCAAAAATTCTGTTCTCATTGTAGGAATACCAGAATATCTGTTTTCAGTTACTTTTAAAAGTTCCAGCATATTTGCCAGTGCAGCATTTCTCGTTTCAGGCCTGACTTTTCCAAGCGCATCAATCGATATCTTACCGTAAAGTCCTCCACTGTTAATGATTTCCATACGATCACGGTACATTTCTATTCGAATAGGCACATTTTCTGTATGGACACTGTAATCACGATGGACTAATGCATTTAAAATTGCTTCCCGGACTGCCTTTACCGGATATTCGGGCTTATCCCTTCGACGCCCTTCTTCATCGATAATTGTCTTTGTGCGGCTGTTTAGCCGGACAAATTCAACTGCTTCTTCCAGCATATCCGGAATAGCTCCTGTGATTCTCTTATTGTCAATAAACCGCTCCCCATCAACTCCTGCCACACCTTGTGTCGTTCCGGGCAGCACTACCGCTGTGATGCATAACTGAGGAAAATAAGCCTGGGGATATTTGGAAAATGTCATAAGTCCTGCAAGTGTTGGGACATTGTCTGTCTGTACCCCCATCAGTTCTAAAATTTCCTGATCAGATACATTTTCTGAAAGATTTCTCCGCTCTTGTTTGACAGCCATAAGATACCTTCCAAGACGTTGTTCATCAAACAACTTCATTTTGGCATAATCTACCGTTCTGATATCATCACGAATCCGCTTGCGAAAGGCTTCATAACTATATATTTCATACTCGCTCATCGGTTCATCAGATTCACCGACACGTACGTAAGATCCTTTAATTCTGCCTACCCCTTTGTAGAAAACGGGTCTTTCAGAAATATCTACTCCTGGAATTTCGGCAGATACTATAGTTTTTCCGTCAATTTCACAAATAGTAAACAACGCCCTTACCGTTGGCTCCATCTGTTTACACTGCTCAGTCACCTTTTTTTGCAGATCCTGCGCATCGTAAACACCACAGACTGTATAGTCATCCTTTTCATCTACTCCAAAAATGAGTATTCCTCCTTCATCCTGATTAGAAAAAGATGATAAAGTATCGAAAAGTCTCGTCGGACATCCCCTTTCCGCTGCTTTTAGTTCGATGGTCTGTGATTCAGATTTTAATTTCCTGATATCTGATATAAGCTTTCTCAAAGCTTCTGTCTGCATCATACCCCTCCTTCTCAACTTTATTTTCAATAAATACCTTTTTATTTATTATATAATATGATAAGCATTTGTCAAGTTTTGATAAGTAATTTTTATTTTTGATAACATATTTTCAAATTTTGATAACTTTATGTGTGAATTCGCAATTTTGTATTCAAATTTCCTATTCCATAAAGTACAAAATGATCACTTTTTTACATGTTCCAAAAAACTATAAATTATTCATAGTATTAACAGTTTATGAATAATTATGAGGAAAAGCAAAAGCAAGGAAGCTTTTGTCGAACAGATTCAAGGAGGAAATTACAAATGAGAATTCAACACAACATTACAGCATTAAACTCACACAGAAACTTAATGAACAACAACAGCGCAGTTTCTAAAAACTTAGAGAAATTATCTTCTGGTTACAGAATCAACCGTGCAGGTGATGATGCAGCCGGACTTGCTATCTCTGAGAAAATGAGAGCTCAGATCACAGGTCTTGAGACAGCACAGAAGAATGCAGAAGACGGTGTTTCTTTAGTGCAGACAGCAGAAGGTGCACTTACAGAAGTTCACTCTATGTTAAACCGTATGGTAGAGCTTGCTACACAGTCTGCCAATGGTACATACTCTGATGAAAACAGAGATGAGATGCAGAAAGAAGTTAACGCGCTGAAAAACGAAATTGACCGTATCAGTAAGACTGCGAACTTCAATGGAACAAATCTCTTCGAGAATGGTTCTACAGTTGCATTGCATGTTGGAGAAGGTTCAGCAGCTTCTAACACTGTATCGGTTACAATCGCTTCTATGACATCGACATCACTTGGTATTAATGCACTTGATATTACTACTGCTGCTAATGCAAAAGGTGCAATTGATACAATTAATGATGCAATCGATGAAGTATCTGGACTCCGTTCTGACCTCGGTGCTATCCAGAACCGTCTGGAACACACAATTAACAACCTTGGTGTTCAGACAGAGAATATCACAGCAGCTGAGAGCCGTATCCGTGACGTAGACATGGCTAAAGAAATGATGGCTTACACAAAGAACAACATTCTTGTTCAGTCTTCACAGGCTATGCTTGCTCAGGCAAATCAGGTTCCACAGGGTGTTCTCCAGTTATTACAGTAATTCGGGAATATAATTTGAAAAGCGCTGGTCCACTGGATGGGCGCTTTCTTTTTTATACAAATTTATAGAAAGTTGTGTGCGAAAGTAAAGGAAATATTATGAAGTGGAACGATAAAGACCAACAGATTGTATAAAAAAGAAAACGCCGAAAAAGAGATGGGAGAGCTGGATATGGAAGGAGAAGAAAAATGAACATACAACTGACAATTTCATTGTTGGCTTCTAACAGAACAGGATCTCTGGAGAGATGTCTGGAGTCGCTGGGAGAGCTGAGAAGCAGGATTCCAAGCGAGCTGATTGTTGTATTTACAGGGACAGATAAGAAAGTGAGAAGCATTGCAGAAAAATATACGGATCATATTGTCGATTTCACATGGTGTGATGATTTCTCGGCGGCGAGAAATGCGGGATTGCAGGAAGCGATGGGAGAGTGGTTTCTCTTCATTGATGATGATGAATGGTTTGAGAGTACGGAACAAATCTGTACATTTTTTCAGAGTGGAGAGTATAAAAAATATGCATCTGCATGTTATACAGTAAGAAATTATAAGGACTGGAGTGGAACGGGGTATCAAAATTCGTGGGCGCATCGGCTGAGCCGGATCGTTCCTGATCTACATTTTGAAAATCCGATTCACGAAGAACTGACACCGATGATGCTGCCATGCAAATTTTTTCAGGAGTATGTACATCATTATGGGTATGCAGAGAGCGAAGTGAAAAAAGAAGATGGCAAGACGTCTCGGAACCTGCCGCTTTTGCTGCGGGATATACAAGAGCGGCCGCGCTATCTCAAAAATTATATGCAGATTGTGAAAGAATACTTCGTGCGCGAAGAATGGGCTGCGGCAGAAGCGTATTGCATGCAGGGGAAAAAGATTGCGGAAGAAGAAAAAGAGAAAGAAGTATGCCGATGGTTTCAGATTAAGATGGCGCAGATTCTTTACAGCCAGAAAGATAAGGAGAGAGCAGCAGCGGGGATAGAAAGGATATTAAGAGACGAGAAACCTTGTGAAATTGTCCGCCTGGAACTTTATAATCTGCTTTTATGTATCTATACAGAACTGGAACGGTATGAGGAGGCGGTAAAGGCAGGAAGTGACTTTGAAGAGCTGTTGATAAAGATGGACCGGAATCCTCAGTTGTGGAAAAAACAAGGTTCTTCTGAATTTTCAGAGGAAACGATTAAGGATGAAAATAGGCTTTATCCTGGAAGGGTCAATAGTGCACAGGCTGCATTTCAAGTGGGAAACAAGGCAAAGGCGGAATATTTCCTGCATCTGCTTCCGTGGGAGGAAGAGTATCAGATAGAGAGCTATTATCCGGAATTTGATAAGTGGAAAAATGGGCAGGAAGAACTGTTTCGGGAAGTGATGCTGAAGATGGAAATAGATTCATCGTATCTTCTGCTGCAGAAAATTCTGGAAGCGAACCGTGTCAATAGTCCGGAGTTTGAAAAACTGTTTCAAAAAGGAACAGAGAAAATCAGAAATATCTATCTTCAGGCGCAGATGATTGAAACTGCGCTTTTACGAGGGGCGAGTCTGTCAGAAATCGCAGCTGTCACAACACTGGATGTATGGAAGGCATGTATTACAAAAGCAGTCGGGAAAATACCATTGGGAAACATCAAAAAAATCGTACCGAAAGAAGTGCTGAAAGAAGGATATTCCATTCAGAAGCTCTGGATGGAAAAAGTGATAAAGGAAAAGCTGTTGAGACAAGAGCAGTTGGTGAAAAAGGAATTTGAAGAGGCGCTTGAAGATTACTGCAAAGCGATACTGACATTTTACAAATTGTGTTATCAGGATATATTTTTTGAAGGGGCAAATCAGTATCTGCTGCCCGCGGACTGTCGTTTTGCCATTATCGTAACAGATGCAATGGAAAAGTCTGAAAAGGGAGAGTATGCCGCGGCAGTCCATTTGCTCAGAGAAGCGGTGCAGATCTGTCCGGAAAATACAGGAATCGTATGGGAGATGGTGCAGATTGTAAAGAGAAAAGCAAAGATTCCAGAAGCATCTTCCCAAGAAGAGTTTCGCCGGCTTGCATTTCAGATGAAAACAGTGGTACAGGGGATGATAGATCAAAGACAGTATGCAGAAGCAGAGCAGATTATCAGTCAGTTACTTCCGCTGCTGCCGGAGGATCCGGGATTGTTAAAACTGAGGGAGCGGATTTTTGTAGAAAGGGCCGAGCAATGCAGCGGGAAAGGGAGGAAAGGAAATTGAAGAAAGTAAAGATTACATTTCTTATGCTTGCTTTTAACAGTGAAAAGTTCATCAGACGGACAATTGAGAGTATCAGGAAGCAGACGGAACCAGATATACGGCTGGTCATCAGGAACAACGCCTCCACAGACAGAACAGAACAAATTATCCGCCAGTACATGAAGAAAGATTCAAGAATCCAGTATGTGCACAACGAGAAACCGTTTGTGACAGATAACGGAGAGATGTATTATGAACGTGCATGGTGGCCGGAGTTTGACAGTGAATATATCTCGATCATTGACCATGATGATATATTGGATCCGGAATTTGCTGAAAAAATGTACCGGAAGGCAAAAGAAGCAGAGGCGGATCTTGTAGTTGCGGGATGTCTGTTCTTTAAAGCGGATACGCTTCAGGCGGCAGGAGTGAGAGAAATTGCGGAGTTCAGTGTAGAATCGAAAAAGGAACTGGAACCGTATTTCAGCTATGTATATCCGGCATTCCGGACGCTGTGGGGAAAACTGATCCGGACAGAGATCTATGATAGACATTACGAAGAGGTCTGCCGGGAACCGGAAAATTTGTGCCTCTCAAAAGATACATGGAGGATGTTTGGATATTTGGAGTACTGTGACAGGATTTCAAGTATCAATGAACCGCTCTATTTTTATCAGGTTTCAGAACATTCTCAGTTTCATAGCAATGTGAAGATGGGAAGAATCGGGGATGCAGATGTACTATATGAAAAGGCGATGGGATTTCTTCGGAAGTATGGGATAGACACAGCGGAAAACAAGGAGTATTTAAAGTGTGTACATTGGGGGCACATGCAGGATATTTTGTCTTGTCTCTGGCAGTCGGGGGCGATGACGGTAGAGGAAAAGCTTATTTATGCACAGGAGATTTTCAAGAATAGACGTCTTGGAACATACCTTCATGAATATTTTAGTCAGATTACCGGAATTGTTTTTCGCTTTTTGGAAGAGATTTTAACAGAGGAAGAAAAGGAAAAGCCGGAGTACAGCAGGTTTTATCTTGTTCGTCTCTTTCGGAGTTATAAAAGGAGCCGGGAGAGGAAGCAAAATGCATTTTTTCTTTTAATGTCTGCTGTTTTAGACGAGGAGAATATACATATGTTCGGGATGGATCTTTTTGCTGACAGCGATTATCTTGGCACAGACGGGGAAGAAGCATTTGGTACAATGTCGCGGCAGGAGCAGCAAGAATTTCTTTTGGGAGACAGACAGGTTCTGCTGAAGCAGTTGGGAAGAAAAGAGCAAGAAAGTCAAATCGGAGAAATGGAAGATGAACTTGCAAGTGCGGTGGAAGAAGGAGATTTGGAGACGGCAGTTTTCAAACTGGACAAACTCGCGGAATTATTTCCCGAGGACGAGTATGTTGTATACTACAGAATGTATCTGTCGGTTTTGATTGGGGAGGAGAAGAACGCCAGAGAGCTTGCATACGCGGCGCGGGTGGTATACTCCTACGAGGAAAATATTACCGGACTTTGTGAGGAAATATTAAAGGAAGCATAAAGATGAAAAAGGATAAGATATTTGTGACGAAAGCACTTCTGCCTCCCTACGAGGAATATTGTGGGATGCTAAAGGAGATCTGGGACAGCCACTGGCTGACAAACAATGGAAAACATCACAAGGAACTGACAGAGCAATTGAAAGAATATCTGGAGGTAGAAACAGTTACTTTACTCTGCAATGGTCATATGTCATTGGAATTGGCGATTCAAGCGATGGGCCTGACTGGCGAAGTCATCACGACGCCCTTTACCTTTGCTTCCACTGCGCATGCGATTGCAAGAAATGGACTGACCCCGGTCTTTTGTGATATTAACCGTACAGATTATACGATTGATGTGGCGAAAATAGAAGCGCTGATTACAGACCGGACATCGGCGATTCTTCCGGTGCATGTATATGGAAATATCTGCGATGTGGAAGCGATTGAAGAGATTGCCGGAAAATATGGTTTGAAAGTTATTTATGATGCAGCTCATGCCTTCGGTGTTACTTACAAAGGGAAGGCAGTAGGAAATTATGGGGATGCATCAATTTTCAGTTTTCACGCGACAAAGGTATTCAATACGATTGAAGGCGGAGCGGTGACAACTTCTGACAGAGAGCTGGAGCAAAAACTTTGTTATCTGAAAAATTTTGGAATCCGGTCAGAGGAAGAGATCACAGGTATCGGAGCGAATGCAAAGATGAATGAATTTCAGGCAGCAATGGGATTGTGTAATCTACGTCAGATTGATGCTGCAATACAAGAGAGGAAGCGGGTAGTTGAGCGGTACCGCAAATGGCTGTGCGGACAGAGGGGAATCGTTCTGGCGGAACAGAAGAAGGACATAGAACGAAATTACGCTTATATGCCTGTGCTGTTTACAGAGGAGTTTGGAGCAGATAGAAATGAGGTCTGCAGGAAACTGAAGGAAGATGGCATTTACAGCAGAAAATATTTCTATCCTCTTTTGAATAAGCTGGATTGTTACAAAGAAATTGGAAGGAGCGGGGAGACACCAGAAGCGGAGTATGTGGCGGAACGTGTTCTGACACTTCCGGTGGATCCGTTTCTGACGCAAGAGCAGATAGACAGAATCTGTGAAAAGGTTCTGGCTTGCAGGAAGGAGGAAAGATGAAAGTATTAGTAACAGGACTCTGCACGCTACACTGGGGGCGGCTGGAGTTTGGAAACATTGGAAATTATTACATTATAGAGCCACTGTTTCGGGAACTGCACAGAGTATTTCCGGAAGCAGAGATTCTGACAACCTTTCAGATGACTGAAGAGTTTAAAAAGAGAGAGCGGGTAACAGTGCTGCCGATGAGTCTCTACTATGAGTGGAAAGAGACAGATCTGAAAGAAGCAGAGGAAGAATGGAAGACAGCGGAAGAACTGGCGGCTGATGCGGCATGCAAAAAAAGCACCCCGTATATCGATGTTGTACGGCAGTGTGAGATGGTTATCAATGTATCGGGAGATATGTGGGGAGACAATGCGGAACATGTGGGACATGCCAGATTTCTTGTAGATCTTTTCAAAATGAGAACGGCGCAGCTTCTGGGGAAAAAGACGATTCTATTTGCGGGAACCCCAGGTCCGTTTTCGGATGAAGAAACGGTTGGGTTTGCGAAGGAAGTGTATCGGGGTTTTGATCTTGTTGTGAACCGGGAGCCAACTTCTACTGCAAACATGGAAAAGTGGGGATTTGTAAATGCGCATGTGAAAGATTTTGCGTGTCCGGCATTTTTATATACACCAAGACTGAATGAGGAACAAAAGAAAACGTTTTGCGCGACAATACAAAGCATCTGCGGAGACGAGAAAATGAAGTGTACTGCCGAAGCGAAGAACGTGATTGGATTTACAATCGGAGGATTTAATATGCCGGTCGGCCCATACGATATGTGGCCGAGAGATGACAGCCAGTATGAAGTGTTTGCGGAAGTGATCGAGCACATGATCTGTGATCTGCAGGCAAAGGTTGTTCTGATCTCTCACACAAACGGATTTCACCTTCCACCGGAATTTGAACTGATCAACGGCAGGGATTATCCGATTTTATGCCAGCTTAGAGAAGTTGTCTTAAGGAGAGGGAAAGTAAAGTGCGAGGAGGATCTGATCTGCCTGCCGGGACCGTATCTTCCGGCTGTGACAAAGTCGCTGATTGGTCAGTTTGATATGATGGTAACTGGGAGGGTACATGCTTCTGTGGCGGCGGTTAGCCAGTGTATACCTACTGTTTTTATGACATATGAGCAAAGCTTTATCCCAAGCACGAAGATGTATGGATTTGCAGATTTGTCTGGTGTCGGTGAATTTGTCTGTGAACCGGGACGGAAGGAAAAGATGATACAGGTAATTGATCGTTGTTACAATCAGCTTCCAGAGATCAGAGAACGTCTAAAAAGAACGATTCCTAAAGTAAAGGAGAAAGCGAAGCTGGCATTTGACGAGATGAAGAAAATTGCAGAGGAAAAGGAAGAGATTCATCTGCTGAGTACGTCTCTGATGGTTACGGAAAAGTGCAGCTTAAAATGTAGATTGTGTCTGTCTTACGTGCCTTATTACAGTCAGCCGGAGGTTTTGTCATTGGAGAAAGCGAAAACACTTCTTAAAAAATATTTTTCGTTGGCAGACACCGTAGACAAGTTTTCAATTACCGGAGGAGAGCCTCTGACAAATACGGAGATTGTACCGATTGTAGAGGAGATTTACCGCTACGAACGTCAGATTACTGGAAAGGTGATTTTTATTACAAATGGGACGATCGGGCTGCCGGAAGAGCTGATACAGATCTGGAAGAAGCATCCGGAAAAGACAAAAATCATTATCAATGACTATGGAAACGGGCTTTCTGGCAAAGCAGAGGAAAATTATAAGCGTCTTTGTGAATCGGGACTGGGGGAACAGACACTTCTCTATACGGAAGAGAACCGGTATGGATGGATCGACTGCCGCGCACATGAACAGATTCACTTTACGGAAGAAGCGATTGTAAAGCAGGCACAGTCATGCGTATTTCATAGGGAAAAGAAATTTGTGATCGGAAGAGGTGAGCTGCATACATGTACGAGATCGTTTTACCGGATGCTGAAAGGAATTATTCCAAGAGTGGAAACAGAGGTTATCGATCTCTGTAAAGATGGACCGGAATTAGAAGAAAGAGAGAAACTTCGGGAAATGATCCGGGCAAAGTGCACAACGTCCTGTGCTTTTTGTACCGGGCTGACGGATCATGTCAAAAAATATCCGGCAGCAGAACAGATGAAGTAAAGAGGAAGGTAGCAAAGTGAAAGTTGGAATTATGCAGCCGTATTTTTTTCCGTATATCGGATATTTCTCGCTGATTAATCAGGTGGACCACTTTATTCTGCTTGATGAAGTACAGTTTATCCGGCATGGGTGGATTGAGAGAAACCGCATCTTGAAACCTTCAGGCGGATGGCAGTACATAAAGGTGCCTCTGGAAAAACATTCGCAGAAGACGAAGATCAGTGCGATACGGATAGATAACCGTGGCGACTGGAGAAAAAAAATAGCGGCGCAGCTGGAGCATTATAAAAAAGCACCATATTATCCGGCGGTAAGACCGCTTGTGGAACAGGCACTTGATTATTCTGGTAAGAACATTACGGAGTTAGATCTGGCATGTCTAAAAGCAGTGTGCAATTATCTTGGAATTACGACACCGATTGAAATTTTTTCGGAGATGAAGATGGAGATTGCACCTGTGTCTGCGCCAGATGAGTGGGCACTGAACATATGCAAAAGAATTCCTGATGTGGATGAATACTGGAATCCGCCGGGGGGAAGTACCTTCTTTTCTAAAAAGAAGTACGAGGAGGCGGGAATCAGACTGGTTTTTCAGGAAATGGAACAGGAAGCATACAGACAGAATGGAGGTGCCTTTGAGCCGGGATTGTCAATCATAGATGTGCTGATGTTCAATCCGCCGGAGCAGATCCAGGAAATGATGAAGAAATACCGTACATTTTAAAAGAAAGGTCAGAATGAAAATAGAACATGATATATCACCTCACAGCACACAGAGACTTGAGAAAATATTGCGAAAGCTGGATGAAGAACTGATCCCGAAACTGTCGGAGCGCGTGAGTGTGAAAGAGTATGCAGCAAAACTTACAGTACATGCAGAAATCTATTATGTTGTGGAGCATGGAAAAGACATTGCCAATGCCGCTGTTTATATGAATGAAAAAGGAAAAGGGTTTATTTCTTCTTTTGGTGTTCTTCCAAAGTATCAGCGGATAGGGGCAGGAAGAATTCTCATGCGGCGAATCCTTTGCGATGCAAAACAAAAGGGAATCGAGGAACTGTCTCTGGAAGTGTTTGATGAGAACGAACGAGCAGTCCGCTTTTACTATGCCCAGGGCTTTGTAGCGGAAGGGAAGAAAGGAAAATGGCTGAGGATGAAGTATCGGACAGAGACAGAGAAACGGAAAAGGGAAAAAGAACAAAAGGAAAACGAAAAAGGAGAGAAAATGGGAAAGACTGTAAATTTGAAAAGAACAGCATTTTGTATTACACAGAGATGTACACTGAGATGTAAGTTATGTCTGGCGTTTATTCCGTATTACAAAGATCCGAAGGATGTGACACGCGAGGAAGCAGAGAGGGTACTGGACAATTACTTTCAGGTGGTCGATGTGGTGGATGTGTTTACAATTACCGGAGGGGAGCCGCTGATGAACAAAGATCTCGTTCCGATTTTGGAAAAATTGTATACATACACACCAGAGCAGGTAAAACGTGTGGATTTTGTGACGAATGGAACACTAAAGATTCCAGAAGAAGTGTTGGATGTGTTTGAGAGAAATAAAGAAAAAACAAGAATTGTTTTAAGCGATTATGGAGAATTATCATCGAAGATTGACTGGGTGGAGAATCAGCTTACAGAACGGGAAATCCCATACCGTGTTTCTAAGTTTCATGGGAACGATCTGTACTTTGACGGCTGGATTGATTTTACGGATCATTCTAGGAAAATAGATACGATTGAAGAGAGGGATGCGATGAGTCAGCAGTGTATTCACAGTATCGGAAAATATTTTCTGATCAATGAGGGGGAACTGCATTCTTGTTCGCGTTCTTACTGGAGAATGCGCCAGGGAATTATCCCTAAAAATCCAGAGGAGTATGTGCCGCTGATGGATCAGGCAATTCCTGTGGAGGAGAAGCGGGAGACGGTAAGAAAAATGCTTATACAAAAGAGCAGTGAATCGTGTGCACACTGTGTTGGATTGAGAAACGGTGTCAAGCGGTGCTACCCGGCAGAACAATTGCCATAAATAAGGAAAGATCTGCAAAGAAAGCGTGTGATGGAAAGCGCTTTCTTTCTGTTTTGATCAAAAAATTCCCGAGAGAGGATATGTGTATTTGGGCAAAATAAATAAAAAAGTCGAAAAGGCTTTAAAAAAGTCGAAAAAAGTAGTATATATAATATATATAGCATTTAATAAGTAAATAAAGTTTGAAGAAACAGAAGAAAAGAGAGTAGGAGAAGACAAGGTATGGAAACAGATTATATACTTTATAGTCAGTGGTATCGATATATGAGTAATCTTTTCAGTCAGACACAGTCGGTATCCGATAAGTATAGTCAGAAGTACGCAGGCAAGGGAATTGCGGGCACGGGAAGTTTTGCGCAGACTTTTCAGAGCGCTGCACAGGATCTGGGAGTTCCGGAGAGCATGGATAGTATTTTTGAGGAGGCGGCACAGCGGTATGATGTGCCGGTGACACTTCTGAAAGCAATTGCAAAAGCGGAATCGGGATTTGATGCCAGCGCGGTTTCGGCGGCCGGAGCACAGGGTGTGATGCAGCTGATGCCGGGGACGGCAAGTGCGCTTGGAGTAGAAGATCCTTTTGATGCCAGAAGTAATATTATGGGCGGAGCGAAGTATATTTCGGACAAGCTCAGGCAGTACGGCGGAGATATTGACCTTGCGCTGGCAGCTTACAATGCAGGGAGCGGTAATGTGGAGAAGTACGGTGGAGTTCCGCCGTTTCCGGAGACAGAGAATTATATTCGTAAGATTCGGGAGTACATGGGAACAGAACTTTCGGCAGATCAGATGGTAGTGACGGGAAGTGGCAGAGGACAGGCTGGCACAAGTGGGATTTACCAGATGCTGGGGGGCAATGCAGTGGCTGATACTTCGGGAATTGATATGCAGGATGCGCTTTATCTTGTGGAGCTGATGAAACAGCAGATGCAGAACCGTATGACAATGGCGAATCAGTCTCTGCTCGCTTACTCAAGAGATGATTCGACAACACTTTTGTAAGGTGTTTAGAAAGACAGAGTATGGTTTTTGCGTATATATTTTTTAATATAGATTGTCGAAAAAAAGTAGAAAATTGTCGAAAATTTTGGTAAAATAAAAAAGGTTTATATAATTTGAGAAGGAAGTGAATGAAATGAGATTGGGAAATACAATATCTATGGCCCAGAAGTCACTGGATTATTTATGGAAGAAGCAGGAAGTGACAGCCAATAATCTTGCGAATGTGGACACACCGGGATATAAGAAAAAGACAGTCAGCTTTGAAGACACTTTCCGACGGAAAATGGAAGCGGCAGTATCCGCAGGTGATCCCGATCAGGTAAGGCAGGCGATTACAGAGAGTGACTACCGGGTGTTTAGCCAGAATAGTTCAGCGAGAGTGGACGAGAACAATGTCAATGCAGATGTGGAATATACAGAACTGTCGAGAACGGCGCTGCATTATCAGTATATGATACAGTCTGTAAACAGTGATATTACAAGATACAGAAGTGCAATTAAGGGACAATAGGGAGGATAAAAGCAGATGAGTGAGATGTTTATTACCCCAATTCAGCCGATGAAGATCGGAGATGGAATCACGAGTGCAGGACAGAGCGGCACACAGGCGGGTGTATCGGCGTTTAAGGGAATTTTTGAAAATGCAGTAAATAATGTAAAAACGACAGAGGATGATTTGGTAAATAAGCAGTTTCTTCTGGCAACCGGGCAGATCGAAGACGCACATTCGGTGATGATTGCGGCTTCGGAAGCACAAATTGCCGTGGATATGCTTGTTTCTTTGCGTAATAAGGCTTTGGATGCCTATAATGAGATTATGAGAATTAGCTTGTAGGGCTTGTAGATGAGACGAATTTTGCTGGCAGAATGAATATAGAAATGAGAGAATTTTGAGACGATGAAAGAGAAGATTAACCAGATAAAAGAATTTACGGGAAAGCTGAGTAGTAAGACAAAAAAACTCATTATAATCGGAGCGGCTGTACTTCTCATTGGAGCAGTGGCAGCGGCACTCATCTTGAATAATAAGCCATACGGAGTGTTGTTCTCTGGTCTTGGCACAGAAGAAGCGCAGGAAGTCGTTGCAAGACTTCAGGAAGATGGGGTTGCATTCAAATATCAGGGGGATTCCACGATTCTTGTTCAGGAGGATCAGCTGGACCTGACAAAAGCGAAACTTGTACAGGAAGGATATCCGAAAAGCGGATTTACATATGACACATTCAAAGACAATGCGGGGATGATGACGACAGATTCTGATAAGAATACGTATAAGTTGTATGAGCTGCAGGATCGTATCGGATCAACGATCCGTTTGTTTGAAGGTGTGAAGGATGCGAAGGTAACGATTGCGCTTGGAGAGGAAAGTAAGTATGCGCTGAACGATGAGGCAAAAGAGAAGTCCAGCGCAAGTGCGGTGGTCACAATGGAAGATGGAGGCTCTCCAACGGAAGAACAGGCGGCTGCGATTCAGCGCTTGATTGCAAAGAGTATTCCGAATATGGCGATGGAAGATGTGGCTGTTTTCGATGGAAACGGAAATGATATTTCCGGAGAAACCGGAGCGGCGGCGACAAGCTCAGATGCAGAGGAAATTGCGCAGGTTGTGGAAGAACAGATTGCGCAGAGAGTTATGAAAATCTTAGGTTCGGTATATGGTGAGGAAAATGTACGGGTATCTGCGCGCGCCAAGATTAATATGGAAAAGCTGATACGCGAATCGACGACATATTCTACACCGGAGAAGATTAATCAGAATGATAAGACCGGAATTGTAGGAAAGGAAGAAACTTACACAGAAGAGTCTAATGCAGGAAATGGAACAGCAGGAGTTGCCGGGACAGAAACAAATGCCGATACGCCGGAATATAATACGGATACAGCAGCGGGAACTTCTAGCGCCAACAGCGAGAGTGTGTCAAGAGAGTATCTGGTAGACCAGATCAAGGAACAGGGACAGGTTGATCCGGGCGCTCTTGATGATTTGACAATTTCAGTGGCAATCAATGGAGACGACTATGGGGATCTTGATGAGAATCAGGTACGTTCCCTTGTGGCAAATGCTTCGGGAATCTCGACGGAAGACCAGGCAACCAAAATTTCCATTGCAACAGCTCCGTTCTACAAAGCAGACCAGAATGGAGAGGAAGAAGAAGTAGATGGAAAAGCGAAGAAAGGATTTGTAGGATCGCTGTTATTCTGGGTGTTGATTGCGGCAGGAGTGCTTCTTATAGCGATAGTGATCACAGTGGTGCTTCTTATCCGCAGAAAGAAGAAAAAGGCGCTTTTGGAAGAGGAAGAGGCTGCGGCTATTCCGGAAGAATATCCGCCGATGATGGATATGAATCAGGAACTTCAGGAGATTCAGAACGACCGTGGAATGGAATTGAAACGGAACATTCGTGAATTTGCAGAGCAGAACGCGGAGATATCTGCACAGCTATTGAAAAACTGGCTGAATGGAGGCGATGGAAATGGAGAATAAACTGACGCCGGAACAGAAGGCGGCGGCGGTCATAGTTTCACTCGGTGCAGATAAGGCATCGAAGATCTATAAATATCTGAGCGAGAGCGATATTGAAAAACTTACGATCGAGGTGGCGAAGCTTGGACACGTTGCTCCTGAACAGACAGAAGAGGTACTGGATGAATTTTACAAGACTTGTCTGACGCAGAAAGTTGTGACAGACGGTGGAATGGAATATGCCAGAGCCGTATTGGAAAAGGCATTTGGAGAGGCGACAGCACAGACTTTGCTTGAACGTCTGTCGAAATCGCTGAAGACAAGACCGTTTGAGTTTATACGGAAGAGCAGTGTAAAGAATCTTTTTTCGTTCCTTCAGCACGAACGGCCGCAGACGATTGCGCTCGTACTTTCTTATGCGGAAGCAGATCAGGCAGCGACTGTGATCAGTGAGCTTCCGAAAGAGAAGCGGATTAAGGTTGTTGAATGTGTTGCGAGAATGGAGAGCGCTTCTCCGGATGCGATCAAAATCGTGGAGGAATCTCTGAAGAAACGGTTTGAGAATATTCTTACAACCGATTACACGACGATCGGCGGTATCGATTACATTGCAGATGTTATGAATCATATGGATAGAGGAAATGAAAAATACATCTTCGATGAGCTTGGAAAAGAAGATGTGGAACTGGCAGATACAATCCGTAAGAAGATGTTTGTATTCGAGGATATTGTTTCTATGGACAACAGATCTATTCAGAGATTTATTCGTGAATGTGATATTAAAGATATCGTATACGCACTGAAAGGTTCTGATGACAGAATTAAAGAACTTGTCTTTGCGAATGTTTCCAGCCGTATGGCTGAAAGTATACAGGCTGACCTTGAAATTACAGTGAATGTACGTCTGAGAGATGTAGAGGAAGCACAGCAGAGAATCGTTGCTGTGATCCGCAGACTGGAAGAGGCTGGCGAGCTGATTATCGTTAAGAGCGGAAAGGATGAGATTATTGTCTAAGATAATGAAGAGTGTCGATGATGGGCGCGATGTGCGCCCGTATGACTTCTTTGCGGGATTTCAGATGGAGGAGACACAGGAGGAAGCCGAGACACTTCCGGAAGACTCTTTTGCTATGGATGAGCGGGCAGAGCAGGCGGAGGCACTGGCGAGGCAGATTTTAAATGATGCGAGAGAACAGGCCGAGCTGCTCCGGGAAGAAGCTTATGAGCAGGGCAGAAGAGAAGGAGAGGAAGAAGGGCTCAGACAGGCATATGAGGAGCATCGACAGATTCTAAATGAAGAGATTCGCAGGTTTCAGACAAACATGGCAGATGTGATTCAGAGTGTATCTATAGAAAAAGACAAGATATTAGAGAGATATATTGATAATCTCAAAGAGATTTCTCTGACTGTGGCAGAGAAAATTATTCAGACAAGCATTCGTTCCAGCGGTGACATTGTGAAACGGATGATTCTTGCAGCGACAGATAAGATGACGAAGAAACAGTGGGCGAAGATCTACGTCACAAAGTGTAATACAGGAATCTCGTTAAGTGTAGATGAAGAATTTCTGGAGGCATTGTCGAGGTTGTCAGAGAATGTGAAAGTCATCACGATGGACAACGGAGAAGAAGGGACATGTATTATAGAACTTCCGGATGAAATTGTAGATGCAAGCGTGGGGACACAGCTGGAAAATATTAAAGATATTCTGAATAATGCCAGAGTATAACTAAGGAGAGGGAATCATGTTTGAAAAATTACCGGACCTGATTCGGAAGACAGAGACTGTCAGCTACATTGGAAAAATTGAGAATGTTGTAGGGATGGCAATGGAGTCATCCGGGAACAGGGCAAGTATCGGTGATATTGCCATGATCTACAACGAAGAAAAGCACAAGCAGATTCCGGTGGAAGTAGTCGGTTTCAGAAATGATAAGATGCAGTTGATGGCATACGACAACCTGAGTGGAGTGTCTGCCGGAAGCTTTGTAAGGAATACAAAAAGAAGACTGAAGATTCCGGTGGGAGAGTTTCTCAGAGGTCGGATTATTGATGCCACCGGTGCGCCGATGGATGACCTCGGAGAGTTTCCATCGCCGAGGTATTATTATGTGGAGAATTCTTATATCAACCCGATGACAAGGCCGCCGATTACAGATACGCTTGAATTTGGGATTAAGGCGATCGACGGTCTGAATACGGTTGGAAAAGGACAGCGTATCGGAATCTTTGCGGGCAGCGGTGTTGGAAAAAGTACTCTTCTGGGAATGATTGCGCGTAACGTAAAAGCAGATATCAATGTAATTGCTCTCGTGGGAGAGCGTGGACGTGAGGTGCGAGAATTTATAGAGAAGGATCTTGGACCGGAAGGGTTGAAAAGGAGCGTGCTTGTGGTGGCGACGTCCGACCAGCCTGCAATGCTTCGCATGAAGTGCCCGCTTGTGGCAACGACGATCGCGGAATATTTCAAAGACCAGGGGAAGGATGTTCTGCTGATGATGGACTCCCTTACACGATTTGCAATGGCACAGAGAGAGATCGGTCTTGCGATCGGAGAGCCGCCGGTTGCAAGAGGATACACCCCTTCGATTTACGCAGAGTTTCCTAAACTGCTGGAGCGAAGCGGAAAGTTTGAGAAAGGATCAATTACAGGGGTCTATACGGTATTGGTAGAAGGAGATGATACCAATGAACCGGTTGCAGATACCGTAAGGGGTATTTTGGATGGCCACATTGTCCTAAGCAGAAAGCTGGCAAATGAGAATCATTTTCCGGCAATCGACATCAATGCAAGTATTTCGCGTCTGATGAGTAATATCGTCCCGGACGAGCACAAGGAGACAGCGTCACAGCTTCGGGACATTCTCAGTATTTATGCGAAGAACGAAGATCTGATCTCGATTGGCGCTTACAAGGCGGGGACGAATCCGAAGCTTGATTTTGCGATTTCGAAGATTGACAAGGTGAATGAATTTCTAATGCAGAAAGTGGGAGAGAGTTTTTCGGACGAAGAATCTCTTCAGAAAATGCAGGAAATTCTGAGATAGTTTTTGTGAATAGAATGTGCAGAAGTACAAAAGGAGAAGCGTAATGAAGAAATTCTTTTTTTCGTTGGACAATGTATTGAATTTTAAAGAGCAGGTGTTAGAAAACCTGAAAGGCGAACATGCGAGGGTGCTTGCCAGTATGCACCAGTGCGAGCGAGAGATCGAGGCGTTGGAGGAGGAACATCGGGCATGCACACTTGATTTTAACCAACAGAAACTTCAAGGCATGAAAATAGCAGATATCTATACCTATGAGCATTATTTGGATTCTCTCGGTCTGAAGATCCAGAGAAAGAAAGAGGAACTTGGCGTTTGGAGACAGCGCGAGGAAGCAAAGCGCAATGAGGTTGTGGAGGCGAAACAGGAAACTTCCTCGATCGATAAGCTGAAGGAAAAGAAGCTTCAGGAGTATGAAAAGGCAGTGCAGAAACAGGAAGAGCTTTTTATAGAAGAATTTGTTTCGACAAAGAATGCAATGGAGAGATTAATCGGGTAATACTGCAATGCAGTTTACTATATGGAAAATGAAAGAAAGGAGGAAAAAGGAAATGGGACGCTTAGACATTGGCAGAATGATGCAGGGAACTCGCATAAGCGGTCAGGCAGAAAAGCCAAAAAATGTAGAAGGATCAAAGGAAGACTTCAAAAAACTTCTTGAAGAGCAGAAGGAACAGGATGTTGCAACCGAGACAGACTCCGGTAGAGAAAGCGCTGTGGAATCAAAGTGTGAAGAAACGTCATCGGAACAAGATACGAATCAAAAAGGAAACACAGAGCAAAAAGAAGAGAGCACTTTCTATCAGCTGAATCCACTTCTGCAGAATCTGTTTTATAGTCAGGATCAGATTATGACAGTGCAGGCGGATGGAACAGAATTAGTGCCGCAGGCAGAGCAGGGGAAAGAGGCGCTCTTGACAATTCAGGGACAACCGGAAGTGGCAGCCGGGGCAAAAGTGTCAGACGGCACGCAAGCGCCGGAAAATACAGAAATACAGCAGCCGGCGATGACAGAAGCACAGACTTCTGAGAATATTCAGAAAGTGAATGGACTGGCGGAGGAAAACGCACAGAAACTGTCCGCGGGCGCTGAAAAGAAGATTGTCGCTCAGCCAGAGCAGAAAGAAGAAACAAGCGCAACAGTCGTGAAGAATGTGTCAGGTGAAGCAAAGGCGGTGGCGCATGAGAGGAAACAGGCAGATTCCCATGCAGAGGAAACCAATACTCAAATCCAGCAGAAAATAGGTTCTGTACAGAAAAATCAGCCGGAAGAGAAGGCTGAGACAGAACAGCCGGAGGCAGTATCACTGCTTTCAAATGTCACAGGAAGGACAAACTCTGTGGAAGCGGGAAGAAAAAATGAGCACATTCAGGGGACGCAGATCCATGTCACAAAGCCGGAGGAGATTCCTCAGAAGCTTTTGGATGAGCTGCTTATCAAGACTTCACAAGGAAGAAAGGAGTTTGAGATTCAGATCACACCGGAAAATCTCGGCAGAATTTCAGTTAAGGTTCTCTATGAGAACGGGCAGACAACGGTATCGATTCTCTGTTCGGAGAAGACGACACAGGAGATGGTTGCAAAAAATGCCAGGGAGATCGGCGCTGTTATGGAACAGAATCTGGGAGCTCCTACGACTGTTATGGTGGAGAAGCAGGAAACTGATTATCTGGAACAACAGACGAATGAAAATGCTCATGCCGGAAGAGATGCAGAGCAGGAGAGACAAAGAGAAGAACAACAGAAGCAGAAGGCGGCAGATGCAGAACAGTTTTTACAAAAGCTGCGGCTGGGACTGCAAGCAGCATTTTAGAAAAAAGGAGGAAAAAGAAATGGCGGATGTAAGTGGAGTAGGGCACAGCAGTCTGTATAATGAGATGCTGTACACACAGACAGATGCGGTTGCCAATAACAGCGATATGTCGATGGATGATTTCTGGCAGCTTATGGCAGCACAGCTTCAGTATCAGGATTTATCAAATCCGATGAGCAACAGCGAGATGATGAATCAAATGACACAGATGGCAACGATGAATGCCATGACGCAGGTGTCAAATGCAATTGCTAATTTTGGTGTTGTGACAAATAACCTTTCACAGGTTACACTGACCGGATATTCCACCGGAATGATCGGAAAGGAAGTAACTGTTGCAGTTCTTGATGAAAGTGGAAAGGTTTCGGGAAATAAGACAGGTGTCGTTACAGGTGTAGATCTTACCGGAGCACAGTATGTTTATATCGATGGTGAAAAGTATGCATTGACACAGATCATGTCTGTCGGAGACGTACCGAAGAAGGAAGACGGTGAGAGTAAGCCGGAGGATGACAAGACAGAGCCGGAGACAAAGCCAGAGCAGACAGCATAGAGAGAGGTGGGGACGCAGTGCTGAATAAATTAAACCAGATGACAAATGTACAGACACTTCAGCTGCAGCATGCGGCGGCCCAGAACGGAGCCGCGCAGAGACCGGCACAGGAAGAGTTTGACAGCATTTTAAAGAGAGAGCTGGATAAGGAGCAAGGAGTGCAGTTCTCAAAGCACGCAGCGCTTCGTGTTCAGGAACGCGGCATTGCGATGACAGAAAATGTTATGCATGATTTGAACCAGGCGGTTCAGAAAGCGAAAGAAAAAGGAGCAAAAGACGTTGTTGTGATTGGACAGAACGGTGCTTTTATCGTAAACATTCCCCACAACATTGTAGTGACAACAATGTCTCAGGCTGAGATGAAAGAGAATATTTTCACAAATATTGACAGTGCTGTATTAATGTAGCCGGACCATTTTGGAGGTTATGCGTCTGTGTGAATGACAGATGCAGATATGGCATTACAGAGAACTATTACAAGAGAAAAATGACAAAAAAGTATTGTAAGAGAAAAGGAGTAATCAAAAATGGTTAGATCAATGATAGCAGGTGTTGCAGGTCTGAAAACACATCAGTCAAAATTAGACGTAATCGGTAACAATATTGCCAATGTAAATACATGGGGATTTAAATCATCCAGCTTCAACTTTCAGGATTCCATGTATTCTACATCAATCAATGGCTCCGCAGGTAGTGTGCTGGGCGGCGGCGCAGGCGGACGTAATGCTTCGCAGGTAGGATATGGTGTTACAACCGGATCGATCTCCTCAGAATTTGGAACAGGTGCTCCGGCTCCTTCTTCTAATCCATTAGACTGTATGATCGACGGAACCGGATTCTTCCTTGTCGGAAACATGGTTAACGGAAGCTTCACCAATGTTGCCGATTCCGGTCTGAACTTATCAAGAGTCGGTATCTTCCGTGTAGACGGGAACGGTTACCTTGTAGATGACCAGAGAAGTTATGTATACGGATATGCACTGGTAGACGGGACCGGTATTCCGGAGAAGCCGGCAAAGGCAAGTGAGTATACTGTTAAAGGAGCAGCAGTAACAATAGGGCAAAATGTTGGTAAAACAGAGATTACTATTGCAGGTGAAACTGTGGAAACTACAAGTACGAGCTATATAGATCAGGTTAAAGACTGGATCAAGGAAGTGACTAAAACCGGGAAAAAATTTGAGCATTTCAATATTTCCTTAGATAACTATAATGAGACTGCACAGCCAAAGACTGTAGATTTTAAAATTGAAGCAAAAAAGACTGGAGAGACGGGCGCAACAGGTTCTGATATTGATAAGATTATTCTTGATAATAATACTACAAACTGGGGAAATAATCCACAAAATGATGTCAAGCAGACGGTAATCGGATCCAACCGTGTACCAGGCGTAGCGGCTGAGTATTCTGATGAATTATCCGCAATCCAGATTCCGATCGATCCAGACACCGGAGATCAGTATGAGATTCAGAGCTATAAGATCAATGAAGACGGAACAGTTATGGGTGTAGACAATCAGGGACGTACAATCGCAATCGGTCAGTTAGCGCTGATTACGGTGGAAAACCCGAACGGTCTGGAGAAGACAAGTGGTTACTACTACACAATCGGGGCGAATGCGGGAACAACAACAGCGATGAAAGCCAACGGAGGGCCGGCAGGAAAGATTCTCGGAAATTATCTGGAAATGGCGAATGTAGACCTTGCAAATGAATTCTCTCAGATGATCACAACACAGAGAGGATATCAGGCTAACTCCAAGATTATTACCGTAACAGACCAGATGTTGGAAGAACTTGTAAACTTAAAACGTTAATCAGAATCAAAGTACCGGGATATTTTATATCATGCAGGTATAAAATATCCCGTACCTTTGCAATCGAAGGGGGAGTATGGTATGATAATTTTGACGAAATTTAACGACGAAAAAGTTGTAATTAACAGCAGACAGATTGAATCGGTAGAACTAATACCGGAATCAAAGATTATTATGATGAATGGCAAGTTTCATCTTGTCAAAGAGAGTGCAGAGGAGATAATTAGGAAAACAGCAGAATACAACAGAAGATGTTGTTGTTCTTTTAAAATAGAAGAAACTAAGGACGGTGAAGAAACATGGATTTGACAAGTATTATTGGAGTAGTGATCGGTACGATACTCATTATAACGGTTGGTATCGGACCCAAGAGTATTGGGAATTTCTGGGATGTACCTAGTGTCGCAATCGTTGTAGGCGGTACACTGGCAGCGGTTATCGCAAGTTATCCATTTTCAATTTTAAAGCAGGTGTTCAAGCATGCGAAGATTCTTTTTCAGGGAAAACGTTATAATATGAAGGTGCTGATTGACACGCTTGTGGAGATGGCACAGATGGCAAGAAAGAACGGACTGCTTGCATTGGAAGAGAAGACGGCAGAGTTGGACGACAGCTTCTTTCGTCAGGGAATCATGCTGATCGTAGATGCGACAGAGCCGGAGGAAGTCCGCAGTATGCTGGAAAATGAATTGGAGATGATGTCTCAGAGGCATGAGGAATCGCTTGGGATCTATGAGAAAGCAGCGGGGTATGCACCGGCATTTGGTATGATCGGTACGCTGGTAGGTCTGGTGAATATGTTAAAGGGAATGGATCTGGACAGCGGAAGTTCCAGTAATATCGGACCGGATATGGCGGTTGCGTTGATTACGACATTTTACGGCTGTGTTCTTGCGAACCTCGTGTTCTCGCCGATTGCAAAGAAATTGAGAATTAGAAATGAAGAAGAGCTGCTGTATAAGCAGGTTATGATAGAAGGAATCCTTGCCATTCAGGCAGGGGATAATCCGAAGTTCTTAAAAGAAAAGCTTGTAACTTACCTTGGACAGAAGGAAAGAGGAGCAATTCTTGAGGAAGAAGGAGCAGAAGCAGGCGGAAAGAAGAAAAAAGAAAAGAAATCAAAAAAGTAGTAAGGTGATAGTATGAAGAAGAAAAATAAATCATCAGAACCGGGCAATAACTGGATGGATACATACGGTGACATGGTGACGTTATTACTGTGTTTTTTTGTTCTTTTGTATTCTATTTCTTCGGTAGACCAGGCAAAATGGATTCAGGTGGTAAAGAGCTTTAACCCAGATGCAAAGGAAGTATCTCAGATTGTCACAGACACAACGGCGGAGGGGAAGGATCCGGTGCCGGGAGGAACAGAGTCTTCCGGGGATGAATTGACATTTGACGGACTTTATGAAACTTTGAAACAGTATGTGGACAACAATGGAATGGCAAGTGAGGTAGAGCTGTACAAGGGAGACGGTTATACGTTTGTCACATTTCGTGATAAAGTATTTTTCGATGGAGACAGTTCGGTCATCAAACCGGAGGGAAAAGCAGTGCTCGATCAGTTTGCACAGGCGCTTTCCAGTGCAAAAGATTCGATTCAGGAAATACAGGTGCTCGGACATACAACGCAGGCAGATTCTTCCAGACAGAACACAGTAGAATTTGATAGAGTGCTGTCTGCCGAGCGATCCGCCAGAGTTGCGGCATATCTTCAGGAGAAGAGTCTGGTAGATCCACAGAAACTTGTGTCAGTCGGGTACGGTCAGTTCCGTCCGATTGCGCCTTTTGATACAGAAGAGAACAGGGCAAAGAACCGAAGAGTAGAACTTCTGATCACAAAATCGGATTCAGTGATGATGAGTCTTGATCAATATTATGAAGAAATGAACAAAAAGTAGTGAAAGTAGGAGTTGGAATGGCAGATGTATTATCGCAAAGTCAGATCGATGCCTTGCTGCATTCTATGCGGAGCGTAGAAGAGGAGAGCATAGCAGAGACACCAAAAGAGCCTCAGCAGAAGTACAGAAAATATGACTTTTACAGTCCGAAGAAGTACACGAAGGACAAGCTGAAAATGCTGCACAGTATTTATGACAACTATTGCAGAATCGCAACATCTCAGATTAACGGTCTGTTTCGTGTGGCGAGTGAGGTAGAAGTTGTAGGAGTTGAGGAACAGAGATATTATGAGTTTGGAAATGCTCTGAATGAATCCGATGTAATCTCGCTCGTCCGGGTAAATTTGCAGGATCATTCAAAAAATCCTCCGATGTTATTTCATATTGCGCCGACATTGATGGGGGCGATGATAGATCGGATGCTTGGAGGAACCGGGACAGACTTAACTGTGGATATGTCCTATACTTATACAGACATTGAGCTGGCACTCTATGAGCGCATTATTCAATATCTCGTGGCAATCACCTCGGACGTATGGTCCAGTTATATCAAATTCAGTACAGACTTTGAGCGTGTGGAAGAAAATCCGAGTATGTTTCAGGGAATCAGTGTAGACGAGACCGTTGTAATCGTGATGATCAACATTTCGATCGGCGATGTCAAAGGCGCTATGAATATTTGTATTCCGGGGACACTGCTAGGAAATATTTTTGACATTATTGAAAAAACGAAACACCTGGCAGACAAAGATGGTATGGAAGATATGCGCGACAACAGAGAGGAGATTCTTGGAAGTATCAAAGAATCAAAGATTGACGTCATGGCACAGCTTGGTGTTATGCAGTTGAATCTGGATGACGTATACAATCTCCATGTGGGAGATATCATTAATATGAACAAGCCGCAGGATTCAGAAGTTTCTCTGTACGTTGCGGGACAGCCTTGGTTCCAGGGACAGCTCGGTGTTTATAACAAGAACATCGCTGTTAAGATTGAAGATCGGGTAGAAAGATCTGGAAGTGAGGCGGCAAGATAAGCGCAGCCCTGACAGTGTGCAGGATGAGCATATAAATCAAAAAAGTAAGAGGATAAAGTGAGGTAAAGAAAATGGCAAAAATTTTATTAGTAGATGACGCAGCATTTATGAGAATGATGTTAAAGACAACATTGACACAGGCAGGGTACACAGATATTTTTGAGGCAGAAGACGGAGTGAAGGCGATCGAGATGTACACAGCAGAGAAACCGGATCTTGTATTTATGGATATCACAATGCCGAACAAAGATGGACTGGAAACATTAAAGGAGATTAAGGCGATGGATCCGGCTGCGACGGTTGTAATGTGTTCTGCTATGGGACAGGAAGCGATGGTAATGGATTCCATTAAATCCGGAGCAAAGGATTTTATTGTAAAACCGTTTAAACCAGAGCGTATTTTATCTACCGTTCAGAAAATTATTGGCTAAAGGTAAAGGTGGGAGAAAAGATGTCTTTTTTAAGTTCTTTTGATATCAGTGCGTCAGGTATGACTGCCCAGAGACAGCGGCTTGATATTGCGGCAGAGAATATAGCAAACATCAATACGACCAGGACAGCGGAAGGCGATGCATATAGAAGGCGGATGGTCGTACTGCAGGAGAAGCCGTCTGTTTCTTTCCGTTCAGAGCTTCAGAAACGGATGGGAACAGAATCTTCGGAGAAAGGCGGGGTACAGGTTACGCAGATCGTTGAAGATGAAAGTGATTTAAAACCGGTATACAATCCGGGACACCCGGACGCAGATGAGAATGGATATGTTATGATGCCGAATGTGGATCTTGTAAAGGAAACTGTGGACAGTATGTCTGCAACAAGGTCTTATGAGGCGAATGTAACAGCGTTTAATGCAATCAAACTGATGGCACAGAAAGCATTAGAAATTGGTAAATAGAAATGAGGGTGATTTCCCGGGAAGGAGAACATAAAGAGTATGGGTTCTAATTGTTTTAGTACAATGGAAATAGACGCGATTGGCGAAATATTGAATATCAGTCTCGGTGCTTCTGCCACGGCTGTTTCTACAATGCTGAATGCGAGAGTAGACATTACAACGCCGGTTGTAAATGTCGTAGGCAAAGAGGAATTCAAAATGGACCGAGTAGAACCGGCGGTAGGGGTTGAAATTACCTATATTTCCGGGCTGGAAGGGGAGAATGTCATGCTTTTAAAGAGGCATGACGTGAAAGTAATCGTTGAAATGCTGATGGGCATGCAGATGAGCGATGAAGAGTTTGAATTAAATGAGATGAACATCAGCGCGGTCTGCGAAGTTATGAATCAGATGATGGGAGCTTCTTCAACAGCATTGTCTGAATTTTTAGGAAAGATGGTGAATATCTCTACACCGATTTCTTTTGAAGTGGAAAATGAGGAAGCATTTATTGAGAAATATTTTACAGATGAGGAACCGAGGGTTGTTGTCGGATTTACATTGAAAATTGCAGATAAGCTGGAGAGTGAATTCTTCAACGTAATGCCGATCGGACTGGCAAAAAGCCTCGTAGAAGGATTTCTTCCAAGTGAGCAGATTGTTGATGTATCGTCATCACAGGAGAAAGAGAGCAGGGAAAAGTTGCAGGAGAGTTCATCAGGCGGCGTGATGTCTCAGGAAGAGATCGAGGCGATGTTAGCAGGGGCGCAGGAAGAGCCGTCAGCGGATGTTCAGGAAGAAATCGCGAATACAGAGATGCCAGAACAGCCATCTATGAATGTTCAGCAGCCATATATGAATATTCCGCCGATGGCAGGAGGCATGCCGGCTGGTTCGGGAACAGACATGTCCATGATGCAGATGCAGATGATGCAGCAGATGATGCAACAGATGCAGGCGATGCAGCAGCAGCTTGACGAACAGAAAAAAGCGCCAGAACCGAAGATGATCAATGTGCAGTCTTCTGTAAGACCGAATCTGACACCGGACAGAGAGATCGTTCTCGAAGGGGAACAGGAAGAAAACATGGAACTGATTATGGGAGTTCCATTGGAAATTTCTGTGGAGATCGGAAGAACAAGGAAGTTTGTAAAGGATATTCTTGAATTTACAAAAGGTTCTCTTGTTGTGTTAGATAAAATTGCAGGAGAGCAGGTCGATCTATTTGTAAACGGGCAGTGCATTGCAAAGGGAGATGTCGTTGTAGTGGAAGATAACTTTGGAATCCGAATTACAGAGATTATGAAGGTTAATTTTTCTACATTAGAGTAAGAGGGTAGCTTATGTGGAGTGTAATTGTTACGTTTGCTGCTGCGGTGGCGGTCATTTATTTAAGTTATCTTTGCAGTAAATATGTCGGAAAGACGATGAACAAAAGCAGCAGTTCCACTTATATGAAGCTTGTTGATCAGATTGTTCTCGGACAGGACAGGCATATTGCTGTCGTAGAAGTGGGAGGAAAGTATCTGCTCGTCGGTATCACAGCCGGGCAGATCAATATTCTCACGACATTTGAAAAGGAAGAACTGATTCCTCTGGAAAATGACAGAGGGAGTGAGGAAAGATCAGGAAGTCAGGAATTTCGGAAATTACTGGAAAAGCTGAATCATGCAAAGAAGGAGAGGTAGAAGAAAGTGAATGACGCACTTGTAAATATCAATGGCAATCAGGTGCCTACATTGGAAATTATATTACTGCTGACAATCATAATGCTTCTCCCTTCTATCATCATAATGATGACTTCTTTCACAAGAACCATCATTATTTTGTCTTTTCTAAGGAATGCGCTTGGCATCCAGCAGACACCTCCGAATATGGTACTGATCGGTATTGCGCTTTTTCTTACATTATTCATTATGGATCCAGTCATACAGGAAATTAACACCGATGCATATACACCATATAAAAATCAGGAGATTTCACAGGAGGAGGCTCTGAGCAGGGCTCAGGTTCCGCTGAAGAGATTCATGCTGAATCAGACAGAGAAGAGCTCGCTGAATTTGTTTACAGAAATGGCAAATCAGCAGGAGATAGAAAATGTCGAGGAACTTCCGATGACAGTGGTGATTCCGTCATTTATGACAAGTGAATTGAAACGGGCATTTGTAGCAGGATTTTTGTTGTTCATCCCGTTTCTGCTGATCGACATCATCGTGTCAAGTACGTTAATGTCAATGGGAATGATGATGCTTCCACCGTCGATGATCTCGCTTCCATTTAAGCTACTGCTGTTTGTGAGTGTCAATGGATGGGAACTTTTATTTTCCACGATTGTGAAGAGTTTCCGATGGTAGATAAGGAGGCAGAAGAATGACAAACGGAGAAATCGGAGATCTGATGTATCAGACTTTTGTTTTGGCGGTACAGCTCAGTGGTCCAATGCTTGTGATCAGTATGCTTGTCGGAATTATCATTTCGATTATTCAGGCAGCGACACAGATTCACGAACAGACGATTACATTTGTCCCGAAACTTCTCGTAATCGGGCTGATTTTAGTGTTTACCGGAGGGACAATGCTTCAGACACTGCAGGATTTTACAGTTCAGATCTTCGCGATGATTCAGGGATAATATGACAGATGGAGGGTGAGAACAATGCAGATAGGTGATACTGCACATCTGACTTTATTTTCCTTAATATTGATGCGCATGTCGGGATTCATTTTGTTTAATCCTATCTTTGGGAGAAGAAACATCCCGACGATTGTGAAATCAAGCATGATTTTTATTCTGACACTGGCAGTTTATTCCTTTTCACAAGAGACTGCATTTGTAGTAGAAAGCCCGATCGAATACTATTTCCTTTTGCTGAAAGAGTTTGCTGCAGGATATGTTCTGGGGTTTGCTGCAGAATTATTTTTTATGGTAATCAGCTTTGCCGGATATATTATAGACTTTCAGATGGGAATGTCTATGGCGACGGTATATGATCCACAGAGTAATTCGCAGATGGCAATTACCGGAAATGTTATGCAGACATTTTTTGTGTTACTTTTTTTTGCAGTTGACGGACATCTGGCACTGATGAAGATTTTGCTGACTTCAGCAGAAATTGTACCGTACGGAGGATTTCTAATCACAAAAGGACTTGCCTGGAGAATTGTAGAGATTTTTCTTGAGTGTATTATGATGGGCGTGAAGTTTTCCATGCCGTTCATTGCTGCAGAATTTCTTGTGGAAATCGGAGTCGGCATTTTGAATAAAGCAGTGCCGCAAATCAGTATTTTTATTATCAATATCCAGTTGAAGATCATTATCGGAATCGGACTTCTTGTCATCTTATTCTCGCCGATTAAGGAATATCTGGAGCAGATTATAACAACGATGATAAAAACCCTTCAGGGACTGCTGACATTTTTCTGACAGAGGCAGTGTTTTAAAAACTTTATCTCATAGATAGAGGACAAGAAAGAGAAGTGAGTAGTATTGGCAGAAGAAAAAACCGAGAAGGCCACTCCCAAAAAGCGAAGAGATGAGCGAAAAGAAGGAAATGTATTTTCCAGCAAGGATGTAATTGCTGTCGTATCACTTTTGGGAAGTTTTTATGTATTGAAGTTTTTTTTCCCGACGATCTACCGGGCGATGAGCGGGAGTATAACAGAATTTATATCTTCCATTGCAGAGATCAATGATCTTTCTATGGGGACATTGCAGCAGATCGGAAGAAGTGCTGTAAAGATAGTGGCAGAATGTACATTGCCGGTCGGGATCGTAATCATAGCGCTTTCGGTGATTGCTTCCGGGGTACAGACACGTTTTATTTTTGTAGCAAAGTCAGCTGCTTTTAAATTGAGTAATCTGAGCATTCTCAAAGGAATTAAAAATATGTTTTCAATGAAAAATGTCATTGAACTTTTAAAAGCGGCGCTAAAGATTGTCATTTTGTGTTATGTGTTGTATGGTATTTTGAAAGATGAGATGATCAACGTAGCGCAGATGATGGATATGAGTCCGGTTTCTTCATCGGTATTTATTCTGAATGAAGGCATGTCTATGGTTATAAAGATCAGCCTGATTTTTGGGGCAATCGCAGGCTTTGACTACTTCTATCAGAGATGGTCTTATGAGAAGAAGATCAAGATGACAAAGCAGGAGATTAAAGAAGAATTTAAGCAGACAGAAGGAAATCCTGAGATCAAAGGAAAAATCCGAAATCTGCAGAGAAGTATGGCAAAAAACAGAATGATGCAGGCGGTGCCGGATGCAGATGTCATCATCAGGAATCCTACACATTTTGCCGTTGCATTGAAATATGATATTGACCACGACAATGCTCCGATCCTCGTCGCAAAGGGGCAGGATCTTCTGGCATTGAAGATTATAGAGATAGGACAGCAAAGCGGGGTGGCGATTGTAGAGAATCGTCCGCTTGCGAGAGGAATCTATGCATCCACACCATTGGAAGGGGAGATTCCAGCAGAGTATTATGGAGTCGTGGCGGAAATTCTTGTACAGGTATTCCGCATGAATAAGAAAATGGAGTAAAAAATGAAGAAGTTATTGAACAATTCAGTAGCAATCATTGTCGTTATGATTGTATTACTGCTGATTATACCGTTAAGTCCGTTTTTGCTGGACGTTATGATTATTTTAAATATTTCTATTTCACTGATCATTCTCCTGATTAGTATGAACATTAAGGAACCTTTGGAATTTTCAATCTTTCCATCGATGCTTCTGATTACAACTTTATTCCGTATTGGAATTAATATTTCTTCTACAAGAAATATTCTGTCAGAGCAGGGATCGGCAGGAGCGGTAATTCAGGCTATGGGAGATTTTGTTCTTCAGGGCAATGTTGTTGTCGGTGGAATTATCTTCCTGATCATTGTTCTCGTTCAGTTCCTCGTAATCACAAAGGGTGCAGAACGTGTAGCGGAAGTTGCGGCAAGATTTACACTCGATGCCATGCCTGGTAAACAGATGGCGATCGATGCGGACCTCAGTACAGGTCTGATCAATGAACAGCAGGCGAAAGAGAGACGTTATAAAATTCAGAAAGAAGCCGATTTCTATGGATCCATGGATGGTGCCACAAAGATTGTAAAGGGAGATGCAATCATGTCCCTGATCATCACGGCAGTCAACTTTCTGGGCGGTATGATCATTGGT
This sequence comes from uncultured Lachnospiraceae bacterium, assembly GCA_900546325.1. GTDB lineage: Bacteria > Bacillota > Clostridia > Lachnospirales > Lachnospiraceae > Faecalimonas. The sequence continues at coordinate 31,345 of URCR01000017.1, forward strand.
ATGGTACAGTCGGGGATGAGTCTTTCTGAAGTGTTTTCTGTTTATTCGATTGCAACCGTCGGTGATGGTCTTGTATCACAGATTCCAGCGCTTTTAATCTCAACTGCGACTGGTATGATCGTTACCCGCGCGGTGTCGGATGAAAGTTTGAATGAAGATGCGACAAAGCAGTTTGCAAATCAGCCGAAAGCGCTTATGATTACCGGAGCAGTGCTTGCTATACTGCTTCTAGTTCCCGGGATGCCAAAACTTCAGCTTGGAGCAGTGTCTTTGGCGCTCATGCTCGGTGGATGGCAGATTCTTAAGAAGATGGAGGACATCTCACAGTCAGATGCGTTTGCCGGAGAGCAGGAAGCGGCAGCAATGCAGGATATGGCGCTTGCGGAGGCAGAAAGCTTTAAGGATATCAATAATGTGTATTCACTCATTTCTGTAGAACCGATTGAGATGGAATTTGGATATAGTCTGATCCCGCTTGTAGATGAGGAGAGCGGAGGGAAAATGATTGACCGGATTGTCATCTTCCGCCGTCAGTATGCGCAGGAGATGGGACTTGTCATTCCGTCTATCAGACTGAGAGACAGTTCTGCATTGAATACAAACCAGTATGTAATCAAGATCAAAGGGGAAGAGGTTGCAAAAGGAGAGATTCTTGTAGACTATTATCTGGCATTGGAGCCGCCGAACCCAGAGAAGGAGATCGACGGAATCGATACAATTGAGCCGTCTTATGGAATTCCGAGTAAATGGATCAGTGTGGACAAAAAGGAGATGGCGGAACTCTACGGATACACGGTTATTGATCCACTCTCTGTTATGCTGACGCACTTGTCTGAAACTGTAAAAAAACATGCTTTTGAACTGTTAAACAGACAGGAGGTTGTCCGCCTTGTTGAAAATATGAAAAATCAATGTCCGGAACTTGTAGAAGAATTGATTCCAAATGTGATTTCTTATGGGAACTTCCAGAAAATTCTGACAAATCTCCTGAAAGAAGGAATCCCGATTAAAGATTTAGAAACAATTATGGAAACGATTATAGACTCGTCCATGACAGTCAAAGATCTGGATACAATCACAGAGAATATTCGTGTGGCGCTGAAGCGTACGATCACAAGAAAATTCTGTGACGGAGGAAGCATGAGAGTCATTACCCTTGACGCGGAGCTTGAGAAAAGTATTATTACCAGCCTTACAAAGGGGGATTACGGTGTATATCTTGCCCTGAGTCCGGAAATCATGCAGGGAATTATTACGCAGCTTTCCGAGGAGGTAAAGAAGTTTAACGATATCGGTCAAAGTCCGATCATTCTGACCAGTCAGGTGGTGAGAACACACTTTTATCATATGATAGAACAATTCTTCCCAAATGTATATGTACTTTCATTTAATGAGATCAGTAATAATATTCAGATACAGGCAGTGGGTAATATTGTAGTGTAGAAGAAAGATGATGGAACAGAAGGATGAATACACAGACAGTATACAAAGAAAAAAGTAATGAAGAGCTTTTGCAGGAATACAAACAGACTGGGGCTTTGGAAGTCAAACAGGAATTGGTTATGCGGTATATTTATCTTGTAAGAAACATTGCATTGCAAATGCGGGACATATATATGAATTTTGCGCAGATAGATGATATTGTCAATGAGGGTGTGATTGCCATTATGTCCGCAATCGACAAATTTGATCCGAAAAAGAATGTGAAGTTTGAAACTTACATATCAAAGCGGCTGAAGGGGATGATCATTGATCTGGCAAGAAAAAATGACTGGGTGCCAAGAACTACAAGAAAGAATTCAAGAGATATTGAAGACGCTGTCACAATGTTATATAATAAGTTAGGATATTACCCTTCTATACAAGAAGTGGCTGATTATCTTGAGATATCTGTGGGAAAATATCAGGAGGCAGTCAGAAAAACCGCGCTGTTTAACATTCTGTCACTGGATATGGTTCTTGCTGAGGCGCAGGAACACGGAGTCGGTGCAGGACTTCCGGCGAGCGAAGAAAGAGAACAGCCGGAGCAGAAATTTCTTCAGGCAGAATTGTCAAAGATTCTGGCTGATGCTGTAAGGAAACTGAAGGAGAAAGAGCAGCTCGTTGTCTCGCTTTATTATGTAGAAGAATTGAATATGAGGCAGATTGCCTCGATACTTGAAGTGAGTGAGCCGAGAGTTTCACAGATTCACTCAAACGCAATGAAGAAGCTTAGAAAATATATGCAGAAATTCAGTGAAGAAAGGGAGAGATAAAATGTTTCAGGGATTTTATGATCTGGCATCAAACATGATTACGCAGAACCGCATTATGAATGTGATCAGTAACAATATGGCAAATGTGTCTACGCCTGGATTTAAAAGTGACAGAATGCTGGAGCGCACATTTAAGGAAGAATTGCTTTACCGCTATGACAGTCAGGGTAAGACACAGGTCGGAACCGTATCGCGAATGAACGTGGCGGATTCCAAAGTGACGAACTATGAGGCGGGAACTTTGCAGGAGACACAGAGAGCGTTGGATGTGGCGCTTACGGGCAATGGCTTTTTTGTGGTGCAGTCAGAGGATGGAAATGTGTACTCAAGAAACGGTTCCTTTAATCTGGACAATGAGGGGTATCTTGTACAGCAGGGAGTTGGACGTGTCCTGGGAACAAATGGGCCGATCCGCTTAAATACAGATGAGATTGCAATTGACAATCAGGGCAATATTACAAGTGCGGATGGATTGCAGTATTTTGGAAGACTTCAGGTTGTTGATTTTGCTGATTATAATCAGCTGAATAAGACGACAGGTGGAGTGTTCACATCAGATGCGCAGCCGCAGGCTGTTGCAAATCCACAGATGAAGCATAAATGTGTGGAGTCATCAAATGTGTCTATGGTGGAAGAGATGACAGCCATGATGAGTGGGCAGAGAGCATTGCAGAGCTCCTCACAAGTGTTGAAGATGTATGATCAACTGATGGGCAAAGCGGTTCAGACTGGTACATTATAAAACGGATATGACAGGAGATAAAATTTATGGATACTTCATTTTATACAGCGGCGCGGGGAGCCATTGAACAGCAGAAACGTATGGATGTGGTGGCAAATAACCTTGCGAATACAAATAATTATGGATATAAGACAAAAAATGCGGTCTTCTCAGATCTGATGTATTACAATATGCATAATACTGACGGTGGTGAAACAGCGAGAAAAGCAGGATCAGGAATTACAGTGGAAAAGACAGACACAGATTTTACACCAAATGCATTTGTGACAACAAACGGGGCATATGACTATGCGATCAGTGGAAAAGGTTTCTTTATGCTGAGAAATCCTCAGAGTGGGGAGATCACTTATACGAGAAATGGACATTTTAGCCTGTCACAGAGAGAAGGACAGATGTATCTTGTCAATGACAATGGAAATCTTGTACTTGATCAGAATCAGAATCCGATCGTGGCAGGACAGGCCGGACTCAGCGGACAGATCGGTGTATATAGTTTTAACATTTTAGATGGGATGCTAAGTGTAGGAGAGAATGAATTTGCAGCCGTGGAGAAAAACGGGGCGCCGTTCCTTGTGCAGGGAGATGTATTGGAAGAACACGCACTGGAAACTTCCGGAGTAGACGTTGCGGATGAGATGACGCGTATCATCGAGAGTCAGAGAGCATATTCTTATGCACTCAGAATGGTACAGACATCAGATGAGATTGTAAGCACGATTAATTCATTGAGACAATAGTGGAGACAGAGATGGCAATAAATACATATGAAGAAATGAACGAACTGGAAATTGATACATTAAAGGAACTCGGGAGCATCGGAAACGGGAATGCTGCGACTGCATTGTCGGGAATTTTAAATACGAAGATCGAGATGTCGCTGCCGGAAGTGGAATTGCTTGATTTTAACGATGCACTGTATTCTATGGGAAATCCGGAAGATGTTGTAGCGGCGGTCCTTGTGCAGATGTCAGGTGATATTGAAGGAGTTATGCTGTTTATTCTGACACAGGAATTTGCGGATGAAGTTTTAAAGAGGATGCTTGGAAAAGCGGAGGCAGACTTTTTAGCTCTTGACGAAATTGATATTTCGGCATTGACAGAGACAGGAAATATTATGATTTCATCGTATATCAATGCGCTGGCGTCTCTGACAAATGTAAATGTCACGCTTTCAGTTCCGCAGATGTCGGTAAATATGTTAGGAGGAATTTTAAGTCTTCCGATGGCAACTATGGGATATTATTCAGATCAGCTTATGATGATCAATGCAGGATTCAAGCTGGAAGGGAAAGAACTGAAAAGTGACATGCTTCTTTTGCCGGATGTAGAATCTCTGAATGTGCTTATGAAGAAATTGGGAGTGGACAGTTAATGGGGAAACAAGTGTCAGTAGGCATTGCAGATATGAAAATTTTAAGACAGGAAGGGGTATTGATTACATATGCCCTCGGCTCCTGCATAGGGATTTCTTTTTATGACCCTATGATTAAGTTAGGGGCGCTTCTTCATATTATGCTTCCGGAAGGGAGACAGATGGGGGGCACGAACCTTATGAAATATGCAGATACAGGAATCAGGGAGACGCTTAGAAAGCTAAATGCATTTGGAGGAACGAACCGGAGGATGATCTGTAAGATTGCAGGCGGCGCCAAGATGTTCGAAATGAAAGGACCGGGAGGTCTTGGAAATATCGGAGAGAGAAATGCAGCGATGGTTAAGCGTGTGCTGATGGCGGAAGGACTCAGAATTTCCGGAGAAGATACCGGTGGGACTTATGCGAGGACAATGCAGATGGATGTCTCCACCGGAGAGGTAAAAATCAGAACAGTCGGAAGGCCTGATCGGATTCTTTAAAGGTATTATAAAAAGGGCAGTTTATGTCGATATATAAATAAGATGATATAAAGGAGTGAGCGAGAAATGGCAGAGACAGAAATTCTATTAGAGTCTGGAACAAATGAGATTGAGATCATGCAGTTTACCATTTTTGGAGAGTTATATGGAATCAATGTAGCGAAAGTGCGGGAGATCATGATGGCAGATAAAGTGAAGCCGGTGCCACATTCACATGAAGCTGTAGAAGGAATTTTCAAACCAAGGGAGATTCTTCTGACAGTTATTGATCTTCCAAAATATCTTACGGGAGATAACCAGACGAAGAATCCGAGAGATTTATTCATTATTACTAATTTTAATAAAATGCATATCGCATTCCGTGTACATTCTGTCGTTGGAATCAGCAGAATCTCATGGGAAGACATTCAGAAACCGGATAATACGATCAGTCATGGGGAGGAAGGCGTTGCGACTGGTATTGCCCAGTGTGGTTCCAACCTTGTGACGATTCTTGACTTTGAGAAGATTGTCGCAGAGATTGCGCCGGAGACGACGATCCAGATGGATGAGATTGACAAGTTGGGAGAGCGCCAGATCCGGGAGTCACAGATTCTTCTGGCAGAAGATTCGATCTTATTGTCAAGGATGATTAAAGATTCTTTAGTACGTGCAGGTTACGTCAATATCACAAGCTTTAACAACGGAAAAGAGGCATGGGATTATCTCCAGGCGATCCGGAATGATTCAGACTTTGATGAGAAAGCGGGGCTTCTGATTACAGATATTGAGATGCCGGAGATGGATGGACACAGACTGACAAAGCTTGTGAAGGAAGATGAGATTATGCAGAGAGTTCCGATTATTATCTTCTCATCTCTGATCAATCAGGAAATGCGTATTAAAGGAAAACAGCTCGGAGCAGATGAACAGATGTCAAAACCGGAGATCGGTCATCTTGTAGAAGTAATGGACGAGTTGTTAGCGCGTAAGGAGGCACGAAATGGATAAATGTGTAGTAAGACAGACAATTAAGAATCAGAAGACAGATGAAATTGTAGGGTATGAACTGATGGTGCAGGGGGACGAGGAAACGCTGTATAATTCCAGTTTAGACAGTGTGGCGGCCAATGCAATGATTGCCTTTCTCACAGAAAATTCCGGCAGGATATTCAGTGAGAAGCCGACATTTATGACATTTACTCCGGCGCTTTTGTTTCGAAATACTCCTAAGATTTTTGACAAGGACAAGATCATCATCCAGATTGAAGATAATATCGTGATTCATCCGTTATCATCTGTTTTAATCAGCAAATACCGCGAGGAAGGTTATCGATTTGCAATCAATGACTTCCAGTTTACCCCAAAGTATTTCAGTATGCTGGAATATGTTGATTATATTAAGGTAAATATTTCCAACAAGATGGACGACACGCACAGACGCTCTCTCGTCAATATTGTAGAGATGTCACACGGCTTCCAGAAGGAATTTATTGCGACAGGAGTCAATACCAAGGAAGCGTATGAATATGCGAAAGAATTGAACGCCGATTATGTAGAAGGCAATTATATTTCCGACGCGATGCTGACAAAAACGAACAAGATGGAATATCTTCAGGGAAACCTCTACCAGCTAATTATGGAGGTTACAAAAGAAGAGCCGGATATTGAGCTGCTGGAGCAGATTATCAGCAGAGATGCTTCTCTTACGTATGCACTGCTGAAGATGGCAAACTCTGCGTATTTTGCAGTGCGCCACCAGACAGCATCTATTCAGCAGGCGATTGTCCGCGTCGGTATTGATCAGTTGAAGAAGTGGGTGTACTTATTGAGTTTTAAAGAAGAAGAAAATACATCAGAGGAACTTTTAAAAGCTTCTTTTATGCGCGCAAGTTTTGCATCTGCACTTGTGAAGAAGATGGACGATTTCCCGATCAACAGCTCTGACGCATACTTAATGGGAATGTTCTCGACACTAGACTACATGATCGATGCGCCGATGGAAGAAATCTTAAACGGAATCCCGGTTGTAGAGGAAGTGAAGGAAGCTTTAATCTCTAAGGAAGGAAAGGCTGGACGGCTGTATGAGCTGCTTCTCTGCTATGAGAAAGCAGAGTGGGGCGAGATTAAGCAGATCGCCGGAGAGCTGGAACTCTCAACAAATGTGATGGCACAGATTTACATGGAATGTGTAGACGAAGTGAATGAGATTTGGAACAGCGTTGTCGGAGAGCTGTAGAGGTATCGGGAACGATTGTAATTTAACAGAACAGCTCATAATTTATAAAAAGGAAGAGCATATATTTCCGCAGGAATCAGCAGAAAATATATGCTCTTTTTGCTTGTAAAATTTTTCATATGAAAGCTTCCTAAACAGGAAGTTTAATGGCGAGGATTTTCCTTGATTGTGATACATGCCTTTGTCGCTTCTACCGTAATGTCAGCGATGAATTTGTTCGTATAAAAGCTGACTAGGGGATCGACAGCAGCGGGAGTTGTAACAATATATTTTGGAGGAAGGCCATTCAAAGTCAGAGCGACGGTGTCGGCAATGCAGCGAGAGCAGGTACAAACATCGAACTGACGCATATAGTAAATAATTTTATCCTGAACAATCCGATCCATCAGGTTCAACGTAATAAATTCCGGCTCCTCAGGAACTTCAGGTTCAGCCGCTGGCTCAGAAACTGCCGTAGCATCAGGAACCTGGACTGGTGCAGATTCAGAGGCTGTCTGAGGTTCTGGGGCACTCTCTGTTTCCAGAGTTGTCTGAGGTTCTGGGGCGCTCTCTGTTTCCAGAGTTGTCTGAGGTTCTGGGGAACTTTCTGTTTCCAGGGTTGTCTGAGGTTCTGGGGAACTTTCTGTTTCCAGAGTTGTCTGCGACTCTGGGGAACTTTCTACTTTAAGGCTTGTCTCAGATTCTGGGATACTTTCTGTCACAGAGGCGGTCTCGCTTTCGGCGGTGTTTCCTAATTCTGCTTCAAATTCCTCTTTGAGCTTGTCTGCGAGTAGCTCTGCGACAGGATCGGATTCCGTCCGATCAATCATGGAAATATTCTGTCCGGCGGGAGTGGAAGATGTCTCCGATTCTGATGCTGCCGGGATATCAGGGGTAACAGAGGGATTCTCCTCCGGAGTGTTTTTTTGAGAGTCATGACCTGCAAGCAGGTTCAGCACATGTGCTGTTTTATTACTTTTTCTTGCCATTACTGTACCTCCTATCTGTAAGAAGAAATCATATCTACCACTTCTTTTACAAATGCTTTATAATCCTGAGCTGGATTGGATCGTGGAGAGTGGTCAAAAATGCTGAGTCCGTGCGCAGGCGATTCCGCAACAGCGACACCGTTCCGAATCTGCGTCTGGAATACTCTTGTACCAATCTGTGCCGCGATATTCTCTGTCATCTCCTTGACTTCGCGTGCCAGAAGTGTACGTTTATTAAATCGTGTAAGAAGCAGCCCGAGAACATGAAGCCGGGGGTTTACACTCTGATATACAGAATCGATCGTTTCCTTTAACTGGGAGACACCAAGAAGGCTGAGAATCTCAGGTGCCATGGGAATAATGAGATAATCTGCAGCAGCATAAGCATTGACTGTCAGAATATTCAAAGCAGGCGGTGTGTCAATAATAATATAATCGTAATTGTGGATGACAGGCGCCAGAGCATTTTTCAAAATCAGCTCGCGGTCAGAACCATGAAATTCTAGTTCAGCGCTGCTAAGAAGGATGTTGGAAGTGAGCATGTCACAGTATTCTGTCTTCTGGATTGCATCAGCCACAGAGACAGTACCTTTCATCACGTCATAAATAGTGGAACCGTTCTCGATATCCAGACCCAGGCTGAATCCAAGACTTCCCTGCGGATCAAGATCTACTGCAAGGACTTTTTTATTATAAAAAGAGGCAAGTCCGGCAGCAAGGGAACTAGATGTAGTTGTCTTGCCCACCCCGCCTTTTTGATTTGTAAGAGCAATAATCGTTGCCAAAATAAACTCCTCCATTCGTAATTAAAAGTGTATAAAGTATTATTTAAAGTATACTATATGCCGATAAATAAGTACAGAGTAAATTTTATTATTGTAAAATCGAAGAATATAAAATAAAAGGAGAGATTACTATGGCAAATATAGGCGGATTGAGTGGATCAACGAGCAGCAGTTTGAACAGCATCAGGGGATATGGCGGACTTGCAAGTGGACTTGACAGAGATACTCTGATCGAGGATATGACATATGGGACGACGAGCAAGATCGACAAGCAGAAGATTAAGAAGACACAGCTTCAGTGGCAGCAGAATGCGATCAGAAACATCACAGACAAGATGATTGCATTTGCGGACAAGTATACAGCGACCTTTACGTCTTCCACGAACCTGTTCAGTTCTTCATTTTGGGGAAGAGCGAATATCACAGCGCTGGGAGCGAACAGCAAATATATCAGTGTATCAGGAACGGCAAATTCTTCTGCGTCCGTTTCGATTGCCGGTATCAAACAGTTAGCGGAAAAGGCGAAATGGTCTTCAAATGCAGCTGTTTCGGATAAGACATTATCAACAGGCGAGATTGATCCGAATGCAGTACAGAAGCTTGACACCCTTCAAGGGAAAACACTGACATTTGAATATGGAAACAAGAACTATACTATCACGCTGAGTGGTAAGGATGAGAACGGCGATCCGTATAAGTTCGACACAGTGGAGAATGTGAAAAACTCGATCAATTCTATTTTGAAGACAGCAGCAAAGGATGGTGGTATGCCGGAAGATGCTGTTGTTGCAGATGTGCAGGATGGGAAGCTTGTTCTTAAGACCAATCAGACAAGTGGAAATAATATTAAGCTGAAGGGCGGTACTGCACTTGAGATTCTTGGATTTAAAGATGCAGGCCAGACTTTTACGGAGCAGGATATTACACAGCAGGGAATCAGTTCTAAAAATCCTCTGACAGAGAAAGAACTGATCAAGGAAGTGTCATTTATTGACAAGATTGCAGGAAAAGAGATTACATTCAATTACAATGGAGTTTCCAAGACATTTACGCTGCCGGATAAGGAGGAATTATCCAAATCAACTAATGTTATGGATACTTTGAAAGACTCTCTCCAGAAGCAGTTTAATGATGCCTTTGGAACCGGAAGAGTTTCGGTAGACTTGAAGGAGACAAATGGTAAGTATGAGCTGCAATTTAAAACCAAAAATCCTGCTGGAGGCGATGATACAAGTTCTACACTGAAAGTGGTAAACGGAAGCTCAGAGTTGATCGGAGACGGTGGGGCGCTGAATATCAAGGCAGGAGAATCAAACCGTCTGAATCTGAATGCAAAATTAAGCGAGGCAGGATTTACAAATGGTAATAAGTTAACAAGTTTTCCGCAAACGGTTAAAATCAACGGGAAAGGAATTGAAATCACTGCAGATGATACTGTTTACACCTTGATGGAGAAGATTAATTCAGAGACAGATGTCACAGTAAGCTATCAGGAAGCGGCAGATAAGTTTACGATTACAGCAAAGGCAGATGGAGCAAGTGGACAAATTAAATTGGAAGACAGTAGTGGTATTCTGGAAACTATATTTGGTTCCGGAATTCCAACAACAGATGGCGTCTGTGTTGGAAAAGACGCAATTATTGGAGTGAAATACGGCGATTCCGATGAAGTTGTGGAGATTATAAGAGGCTCCAACAGCTTTGAGCTTGACGGAATGACAATCGGCTTGAACGGAACATTTGGATATGATGGGGCAGGACAAGCTATTAAGGGAACAGAAGAGATTACGTTCGATGCCAAAGTAGATACAGATAAGATTGTGGAAGCTGTAAAGACGATGGTAGATGAGTACAATGAGATCATTGAACTTGTGAATAAGGAGCTTGGAACAAGGCCGGACAGAGAATACCAGCCGCTTACGTCCGATCAGAAGAAGGAATTGTCAGAAGAGGAAATCAAACTGTATGAGGAGAAAGCGAAGGAAGGAATTCTCTTTGGTGACAGTGATCTCCGCGCATTGAGTTCAGAACTGCGATTTGCAATCAATCCGTCAGATCTGGCAGAGATGGAGAAGATTGGTCTGACGGTTTCAAGTACTTACTCAGACAATGGTAAATTATCGTTTGATGAGAAGAAGTTCAAGGCGGCATTGGAAGCAGATCCGGAGAAGGTTCAGGAATTATTTACAAAGTCAAAATCAGATGGAAATGCCAATGGAACAGACGGAATTGCGACAAATCTTAAGAATATAATGAGCAAGTATGCAAATAATGTCGGAACAATGGGAATCTTGATTGATAAGGCAGGATCCGTAAAAGCGCCTAGAAGTATTACAGACAATACACTGTACAGGCAGATGGAGCAGATTGACAAGAAGATCGCAGATCTTGAAACACGATTGAAAATGGAGCAGGATCGTTATATCAAACAGTTTACATCACTTGAGACTGTAATTTCACAGATGAATAGTCAGAGTAGCTGGTTAAGCCAGTTTAGCGGAGGTTACTAAAAGAAGGCAGAAGGGGAAAAAGAATGTATCAGAACGGATATGAACAATATAAAATGCAGTCAGTAAATACAATGACAAGAGGGGAGATCCTTCTTTTATTGTATGATGAGCTGATAAAAAGGCTTAATCGGGCACAGCTGGCTCTCGACACGGAAGAGTATGATTTGTTTGAAAAGTCAGCGGCAAGATGTGGTGAGATCGTACAGTATTTGAAGACAACTCTGAATATGGAGTATGAGATCAGCAGAGAACTTAGACGGATGTATGACTTCTTTCTGTACGAAATTGCCAGACTGCGTGCAGGAAGGAATGCAGAAATCATTCAGGAGCTCAAACCTCTTGTTGTAGAACTCCGTGATGCATTTAAAGAAGCGGACAGAACAAGCGGGGTGTAGAGACGAATGGCAGAACAGAGGCAGGAATTACTTATGGAAGTGATGAAGCTACTGCAGCAGAATTACAAACATATGCTGGAAATCAACCAATTGACAAAGGAGCTTGCAGACACGCTATCAAGAGGTGACAGAGAATCTGCCGGAATTTTTCTCAAGATGCGAGATGGGGAGATGGAGAAAGCAGACGTAAATAAATGGAAGATTCAGGCAATTCTAGAGGCGGTCGATCTGAAGACCAGAGAGGAACTCAGAGCACTTTTGAATCGTGAGGATAAGCGGGAACTGCCGGACTTTGAGTCGAAGAAGATTCTGGAATTCAGTATGAAAATCCAGAATGTGCTTGAGCAGACGATAGCATTAGATAAAATCGTAAGCCGGAGACTTGCGGGAAATGATTCTTATTATAAGGCACAGAAATAGTGTGTAGAGAGATAACAGATCGGAACAGAGGTCTGTTATCTTTTTGCTTATGGGAGACGGAATGGAAAAGCAGAGAAACAAGATTTGAAAAAACCATGTTTCGGGAAGGTTGACGAAGGAAAAGTAAAACAGTATAGTATAATAGAAAACATGTTGTGGGAAGAGATTGTGGGATAAGGAGCAGTTGAATGTCGGAGATAATTTTTGATCATGTGACAAAAATGTTTGGAGAGGAAGTCGGCGTAGAAGACATTTCTTTTCGTATAGAGAAGGGAGAATTTGTCTTTCTTATCGGGAAAAGCGGAGCGGGAAAGAGTACACTGCTTCGCCTGATGATGAAACAGATTGATGCGACAACCGGGAAAATAACAATCCGGGGGAAAAGGCTGGATCTCATGCACAAAAGCAGAATTCCGTATCATCGGCGCAGAATTGGAATTATGACACCGGACATCGGACTTTTGAAGGATAGAAATGTATATGAGAACATTGCGTTTGCAGTGCGCGCGGTAGAGGGACCAACCTTCAGAATGCGAAGCAGCGTGATGAAAGCACTTGGAAAAGCGGGAATTGCAGGAAAGGCAGAGGCGTATCCGAACGAGCTGTCAGGAGGAGAGCAGGCACGAGTGCTGTTAGCACGAGCGCTCTGTGTAAATCCGGAGATTGTGATCGCTGATGAGCCGACTGCCAATCTGGATCCGGATGCCGCATGGGATCTTATGCAGCTGTTTGATGAAGTCAATCATCAGGGGATTACAGTGGTGATTGCAAGTCAGTCGCGGGAACTTGTCACGATCATGAAGAAGCGGTGTATGACAATTGTTGCAGGCGCGCTTGTTGCAGATGAAAAGAATGCAATCTACAACTACAAAGCGCTTGATATCTTTGAAGAAAGAAGAGTACTTGAAGAAAGAGAGCGGAAAAAAGCAAAAAAATCTTAATGTTTTGTCGAAATTGGTCGATAAAAGAATTAGAGTATTCTGTAATTTGATTGGAGGGGGTCTTATTAATTATGAAGTTGCATATTTGATGATACTGTTAAAAGCAGTGATGAATCAAAAGCCTGTTCAGAATTTGACAAGACCAGCGAACTGGGACAAGTTTCTGAAAGCAGCTGATTTTCAGAATGTAACCAGTATTGCGTATCTGGGTATGCTGGGACGTCAGCAGGAATTTGTGAAAGAATACGAAGAACAGTTTTATCAAAAGTATAAAAAGAGTCTTTTGTTGAATGACGCGTACAAAAGTGTGGAAGAAGTATTAGTCTGGCAGATGGAAAAGCATAAGATTCACGGGCTGATCCTTTCGGGCTGCAGTATTCAGGAAGTCTACCCAAGCCCGGAGATATCATATATTCCACAGATTGAGATTCTTGTAGATAAGGAAAAGCTGCCGTTATTCTGCACGCTCATGGAAGATATGGATTATGAGCGGAAGGAGAACCGATTGGATGAAGGGATCATCTATGTGAGACCGCCGGGAATAAGAGTAGTACTCTATGAAGAATTGCCAGTGGAGAATAAAGTGATCAGACGTTTTTTCTGCGATCCGGTGAAGGAATTTTGTAAGATGGAGCGATATAAATACGTTCATATCTTTGCAGAAGAAGAGGAGTACATTTACCGGATCGGAAGGCTGGTAGAATTGTATGTCAGGGGAATTCTGAAGGTCAGGTCAGTGTTGGACTTCTGGCTGTTTCAGCAGAAGAAGTGTAACTGTGAGCAGTTTCAGTGGAAGATTATTAAGGAGCTGATCAAGAAGGCACGGCTGGATGAGATTTTAGTACAGATACATATACTGGCTTCTTTGTGGTTTGGAGAAGCGGGAAAATTTGACTGTCGAACAGCTTTAGAGCTGGAAGAATATATTTTGGTAAATGGCAGAGAAAACCGGGAGCTGGATGATTATATTCTTCCGGGTGAGCGGATGCGGCTAGATTTTTACAGGCGCGACCGAGAGAGGGAATGGGGACACCGCAAGAGAGTGTGGATTTTCCCGCCGAAGAAAGAGATGCAGAAAAGCTATCCAATTTTAGAGAAGCTACCGTTTCTGATTATATTTTTATGGGTCGGCAGAATAGGAAAGATTGCATGGAAGCTCTGTGAGAACCACTGGAAACAGTTCAAAGTTCGCATGCAGAGTAAAGCAGTCAGGATAAAATTTCAGATTCAGGAGAGATTTCGAAGAAAAGAAGCTTCTTTCGAAGAGGATGAGCCGGCTGAACAAGATTCAGATTTGGAACCGGATTTCGAGTCGGAACCGATTTTGGAACAGGAATCAGATTCAGAACCGCAATCAGTTTTAGAACCGGAATCAGATCTAGAGTCAGAACCGATTTTAGAACCGGATTTCGAGTCTGAGCAGCTTTCTGAGTCCGAACAAGACTTAGAATCAGAGGGAAGACCGGATTCTGAAGAAGAGAATACAAATGACAGGAAAGGATAATGCGATTATGAAGAAGATGACTATGGGAAAGAAATTGATAGCAGGATTTGGGGTGACAATTCTTGCCTCAGTTGTTATGGTAATACTGGCGATCGCCTCGACCAATAAAGTGGGAGATTTGTCGCACAAACTATATACAGGTCCTTTTGTGGCGGCGACAGAAGCGGCAAGCTTTTCAAGAGATGTATATGAGATAGAATCTCATTTGTACAGTGCATTGGCAGCACAGGATCTAGATGCATATAAAAGCAAGATAGAGGAAGTGGCAGAGCGTGCAGGAACGAATCTCGAAAATGTTGAGAAGGCTTTGAATGGAAAATCAGAATCACTGACCAACCTGGAAGAAATCAGCGACGAAGTTGGAACTGTAAGAAAAGAGATCATGGCGCTGATGGAAAAGGGAGAATGGGAAGAGGCGGAAAAAGAGCTGCAGGGAACATTTTCTGAAAAAATTGTCAAGTGTGCAGAAGCAGCAGAAGCGGTATACAATGAAACATCTGAGTTTGCGAAACAGACAGACGAAGAGGCAGAAAGTGTGAGTGCAGGAGTTGTGTGGCTCCAGCTTGGTGTTTTTGCTGCAATGCTTCTGATTGTAATTGGAGTTGTGACAAAACTGATTCGTACTATTACAGTTCCGGTAAGAGAGCTGGAAGGTGTTGCGAAGAGAATTTCAGAAGGGTATATTGATAATACAATTGAACATACAGGAAACGATGAATTAGGTGTTCTTGCAGACAGCTTCCGTGCGACATGCAAAGGACTTCACATAGTAGTATCAGACCTTACCTATCTGTTGGATGAAATGGCAAAAGGAAATTTTGATATCCGTACAAAAGCGGAGGAAGTATACAAAGGGGATTTTGAGCCGTTGCTTGCATCTATCCGTACGATGAATTACAATTTGAGCGATACACTTGCACAGATCAATGAGGCGGCGGATCAGGTGGCAAGCGGTTCTGAACAAGTATCTTCCGGAGCACAGGAATTGTCACAGGGAGCCACAGAGCAGGCAAGTTCTGTGGAAGAACTGGCGGCTACGATCAACGAAATTTCCGAGCAGGTACAGTTAAGCGCCCAACATGCCAAAGATGCAAGTGAGCAGGTAAGCTATGCAGGAGAAGAATTATCCACTTCTAACCAAAGTATGGGTGAGATGGTACGTGCGATGGAAGAGATCAGTCAGAAATCTAATGAGATCGGAAAGATCATCAAAACAATTGAGGATATTGCCTTCCAAACAAATATTTTAGCTCTAAATGCAGCAGTGGAGGCGGCCCGTGCAGGAGAAGCAGGAAAAGGTTTTGCAGTTGTGGCAGATGAAGTACGGAATTTGGCATCAAAGAGCGCTGAGGCTGCAAAGAATACGACACGGTTGATCGAAGGATCTATTCAGGCAGTAGAAGAAGGAACAAGGATTGCTAATCAGACAGCGGCAGCACTTGCGGCAACTGTGGAGAGCACAGAGCAGGCAGTTCAGACTGTAGAAAAGATCAGTCTTGCAGCGGAGCAGCAGGCAGAATCCATTTCAGAAGTTACACAGGGAGTAGATCAGATTTCAAGCGTCGTTCAGACGAACTCAGCAACTGCGGAAGAAAGCGCAGCAGCAAGCGAAGAGTTATCAAGTCAGTCACAGCTGTTGAAAGATCTTGTAGGACATTTCCGTTTAAGAGATGCCGATGGAGAGTCTTTGGCATATCAGTCCTATCAGCCGGAACCGGTTGCTTCACAGTCGGAGCCGGTATATAGTGAATATACAGACTATTCAACCAGTTCATTTAGAGATGACAACAGCAAATATTAATAGATCAGACAGAGGAGAAAATATGTTGAAAAATTTAAAAATCAGAAGCAAACTGCTCATTAGTTTTGGGATTGTAGTAGTGTTGACAATTGTTATTTCTATTTTTGCGGCTTTGTCTTTGTCCAATACAAACAAAAATTTAGAAAAGTTCATGTCGGGCTCAGTGGCAGTGGACGATCTGGTAAAAAATAACCGGATTGTTACAAACACTACGGCAAATTACCTGAGAGATATGGTAATCAGTGACCGCGATTATGCGGAGAAAAAGGAGATTGTAGAATCAAACACAAAGACAATCAAGGAGACGATCGGTAAGATTCAAGAGATGGGTGTCCTTGATGAGTCGGATGTTGCAGAGTACAAAGAAGCAGTCGAGGAGTGGCTCAAAATCGGTGATAAGGTCATTCAGGAACTAGAGGCAGGGGACAGAGAGGCGGCAGAAGAAACAATTCTCGAAGAATGTACACCTGCTTTGGCAAAAGTGAGTGAGTTAGCAGAACCTTTAAATGAGCAGACAGATGAGATCCGTACAAGCACAATGAATAAAAGTGTTTCTACAACAAATACAGCGATGGTTTTCTTGTCCGGCATGTCTTTGATTGCGGTTGTTATGGCGATCTTCATTGGTCTGAATGTGACAAAAGACATTGTAAGACCAGTGGAATTGATCGAGACGGCAATGAGAGGGCTTTCTCAGGGAGAAATGTCGCAGGATCTGAATTATGAAGCGAAAGATGAAATGGGCGTGCTTGTACAGCGTGTAAAGGATACTTGTGAGGGTCTTGGAAAAGTTGTCGGTGATCTTACAAGATTACTGGATGAGATGTCAGCAGGGAATTTTAATATCCATGCAGTTAATGAAGTATATAAAGGGGATTTCCAGCCGATTCTGTCATCAATCAGGCAGATGAATCATAACCTGAGTAATACGATTACACAGATCAACGAGGCATCTGAGCAGGTAGCAAGCGGAGCTGATCAGGTTTCCTCCGGAGCACAGGCGCTTTCTCAGGGGGCAACAGAGCAGGCAAGTTCTATTCAGGAGCTTGCAGCAACTATTAATGAAATTTCAAGTCATGTAAAAGATACGACTGAAAATGCGAAGGAAGCAAGCCGAAAGGTAGAGCAGGCACAGTCAGAGCTGGCAGTTTCTAACGAGCAGATGCAGGAAATGATTGGGGCGATGGAAGAAATCAGCCAGAAGTCCGGAGATATTGGCAAGATTATCAAGACGATCGAGGATATTGCCTTCCAGACAAATATTCTCGCATTGAATGCGGCGGTGGAAGCGGCAAGAGCAGGTACGGCAGGAAAGGGATTCGCGGTTGTGGCAGATGAAGTGAGAAATCTTGCTTCTAAGAGTGCAGAAGCGGCAAGCAATACGACAATGTTGATTGAGGGAACAATCAATGCAGTTGAAAATGGAACAAAGATTGCAGGTCAGACAGCGGCAGCCCTTCTGACCACAGTGGAAACGACAAAGAGCGCAGTGGAGTATGTAGATAAAATTTCGGAAGCAGCAGAAATGCAGTTTGAAGAGATTTCGCAAGTCACACAGGGAGTTGACCAGATTTCAAGTGTTGTGCAGACGAACTCTGCGACAGCGGAAGAAAGTGCGGCGGCAAGTGAAGAGCTTTCTGGACAGTCGCAGCTTTTGAAAGACCTTGTATCACGCTTTAAACTGCGTAACTCTTAAGGATGGATAACGGGAAAAGAAAATGAGAGTAAGGATATAGGAGGGACAGTATGAAGTATTGTCAGCAATGTGGGGCACAATTGGAAGATGAGACGAAGTTCTGTGTATACTGTGGCGCGACAACAGAAGAAGCAAGGAGTTCACAGCAGGAACGAAATCCGTGGAGTAACTATAACAGTGAGGCACAGAGAAACGGGATGAACCAACAGAACAATCAGAATGCAACTGCACAGGGAGGCGGTTATGCAGGATCAGCCGGAACACCTGCATTCTATGGAGGAGATAACTATAGAATTGAAAAGAGAAGCATTGCATTGAGCATTATTTTGTCGGTTATTACTTGTGGAATCTATACGATTTACTGGATCATTAAGTTAAATGATGAGATCAATCAGCTTGCAGGGGAACAAGACGCGACATCCGGTGGAATGGTAATTCTGCTTTCTATTGTTACATGTGGAATTTACTCATGGTACTGGCTGTACAAGATGGGGGAAAGATGTGACAAAATCAAGGGAGTAAACGGAAGTTCGGGAATTATTTACATTGTGCTTGCAATCTTTGCGCTTTCAATCGTTGATTACTGTCTGATTCAAGATACGATCAATAAGAGTGTATAACGATTGGGAAGAAAAAATGAAAAAAAGACAGGGTGGTTATGTCCGGGATGTGGAATAACCATCCTGTTTTTGTGTTTCAAAATTTGATTCGCAGGCAACGACACTTTTTAGGTTTCTTTGGCAGATTTTTCACAAAACGCTTTAATTGAGCGTAAAAATTTGTTATAATAAATAACAGATTAAACCGTAGGCTGTTTTTTTGTTTCATATTGCAAAAATAAGGAGGCGAGAGAGTAGAAAAGGAGGGGGCAAAATACGCTTGAAATTTCCGGTAAAGATAGTCTGCAGACTTGCAGTGAAGTTTCGGTAAGTACAGTTCAGGTTTTTTTGAGGAGAGGATGTGAATAATCTGACAGAAATAGTTGGAATTACATTCCTCTTGCAGAATGAAGGAAAAGAGGGAACATTTAAATGAAAACAAAGGATAAAAAAGTGAAATTCGGACTTCTGACAAAATTGTTGCTAAGTCTGATTCTGCCAATGGTTCTGATTATGGTTTTGATTGGATTTAGAATCGGTGTACGTACAGAAGAGACAGTAAAAAAGTTGGATGCCGATTATCTAACTGCGGAAGCAGGGCAGGCAGCAGCACAGGTGCATGCTTATTTTCAGAAGTACGTAGGAATTGCGGAGATGGCTGCTTCAGAAAATGATATTGCAGATGGGATTTCCAAGTGGGACGGAACATTTAACAACTCGCAGAGTCAGGAGCAGTTATGGGAAGTGCTAAAGGAGATTGCAGGCTCGGATGAGTCGGTTGTCTATGCGTGGCTGTGCAATCTTGACCGGAAAGAGTTTCTACAGTCTGATGACACTTATGAGACACAGGAGACGTTTGACGTAACTTCGAGAAAGTGGTATCAGCCAGTAGTAGATTCTAAGGAAACGAGCGTGACAGGAGTGTACGAGAATGTATCTACAAAAGATCTGATCGTGACAGTGGCGGCACCTGTATTTGTGAAAGGTGAGCTGAAAGGAATTTTAGGAATAGATGTATTACTTGAAACACTTACTTCAGAACTTGAGTCTGTGCAGGTGGGGGAAAATGGATATGTGACAGTTTTTGATACGGAAGATACGATCATTTACCATCCGGAGAAGGAACTTGTCATGAGTGGTCTGTCAGAAAGCGGGTATTCTGAGAACATTTTAAAGATGGTCGAAGAAAAGAAAAATATCAACGGACTTTCTTTTGAACAGAAGGGAAGCGGATTTGTAGGTGCAGGATCTTATCTGAAACAAGAGGGGTATTTTGTTTTAGGGGTTATGCCGGAAGAAGAATACCAGAGTTATATAAAAGAAGTGATGGGCAGCCTTATCTTCTGGCTTTTGATGGCCATTGTCATTTTGTCGGGTATCATTATTCTCTTTAGCATGAAGATTACAGGATCAGTGAAAAAATTGTCGAAGGCGGCAGCTAAAATAGCTGATGGAGATCTAGAGGTAAAGACAGATGTGGTAACAAGTGATGAAGTCGGAGTTTTGGCAAAAGATATTGATGCAATTACAGATCGTCTGAAAGAATATATTTTGTATATTGATGAAATCACAGAGGTGCTTCGACAAATTGGAAAAGGAAACTTTGTCTTTGTGTTAAAGCAAGAATACAAAGGAGAATTCCTCAAAGTGAAAAAAGCGCTTCTGGAGGTTAGGGATACAATCTCTGATACGCTGCGCGCTGTTGTGGTGGCAGCGGATGAAGTCGCAAGCGGTGCAGATCAGGTTTCACTTGGGGCACAGTCACAGGCGCAGGGGGCAACAGAGCAGGCATCCAGTGTACAGGAACTTGCGGCGACGCTGGAAGATATCTCGCAGCAGATTGATGCCAATACGGAGATGATTCTTCATACCGGGCAGGAGATAGAATTTGTTTCAGAGTCCGTCGCAGAGGGCGAGCAGCGGATGCAGTCTATGCTAAGAGCGATGGATGGCATTTCAGAGAACTCGATGAAAGTGGAGAAGATCATCAAGAGCATTGAGGATATTGCGTTTCAGACAAATATTCTTGCTCTTAATGCGGCAGTAGAGGCGGCGAGAGCAGGAGAAGCAGGAAAAGGATTTGCCGTGGTTGCAGATGAAGTGAGAAATCTTGCAGGAAAGACAGCGGAGGCTTCCAAGACAACCGCAGAATTGATTGAGAAAGCATTAGAGGCAGTTGAAAATGGAAAGGTGATTGCGGATAAGACTGCGGAATCGTTTGAACAAGTGTATGAGAAAATAGGCGGAATTTCGGAGGAAGCAAAGGGGATTATTGATAATTCCAAGCGGCAGGATGAAACGGTCAAGCAGACAGCACTCGGTGTAGAGCAGATCTCCAGCGTTGTACAGACAAACTCAGCAACCGCAGAGGAAAGCGCAGCTGCAAGTGAAGAACTGTCAGGACAGGCACAGCTGCTTCAGGAGCTGGTTGACAAATTCCATCTTCCGAAGAAATAGAGGAAATGTATGTCGATCTGTGCCTGATCCGGGGTACAATCAACAAGCAGACAGCAAATTAGAAACGATTTTAGGGAAAGAGCAAAATGAAGAAAAAAGCAGGGAGAATATGGGCCGTGCTGGCAGCAGGAGTAATCTATTTCTGTTGGCTGAAGATTATGGGAATCGGGATTCCGTGCATATTTCGTAAGATTACAGGGTGGTATTGTCCGGGATGTGGGATAACCACCCTGATTCTATGTATTTCCGAGCTGGATTTTGCGGGAGCTTTTCGGGCAAACCCATTTTTGTTTGTGACGAGTCCGTTTCTTCTGGGAGAACTTGCTGCGGAATGGATCCGAGTGAGAAGAGGGAAGAAGATGCCGGCATGGAATGAAAAGCTGTTAATCGTATATACAGTTTTTTTGTGCGCATTTGGAATTTGGAGAAATGTAACATAGATTAGGTGCGGCGGCAGAGAGGAAACGGGATTGACGGAATTGACGGGAAATGTTAAGATGAAGCAGTTTCAGAAGGAGGAAAGAAGATGAAAGATAAAAAGAATAAAAAAATATGGATCGCCCTTGCAGCTTTCGTAGTCGTCATTGCTCTGTTTGCAGGTGCTTACATGATGTTCCGGCCGCAGGCACAGGAAGGAAGCAAGTCGGTGACGCTCACAGTTGTAAATAAAGACGGAGAAAAGAAAGAGTACCAGATCAAGACAGATGCCGAATATCTTCAGGAAGCGATGGATGACGCAAAAGAAGAGGGGCTTACGTACTCAGGGGAAGACAGCGAGTATGGCCTTATGGTAGATACGGTAAACGGCGAGAAAGCTGTGTTTGAGGAAGACGGCGCCTACTGGGGATTTTCTGTCAACGGTGAGTATTGCAATTATGGAATCTCAGAGCAGCCGGTGGCAGATGGAGATGCATTTGAGATTGCATATACGGTAGGAGAGTAGATGTGAAAACAAGAGAACTTGTAGGAAATGCATTTCTCGCGGCGATCCTGGTTATCGTCCAGGTTGCCTTTTCCTTCCTGCCGAATATAGAACTGGTATCTCTTCTGATCATTCTCTACACACTTACATTTGAAAAGCGTACGGTTGTGATCATCTATTTGTTTGCGCTTCTCGAAGGAATCCTTTATGGTTTCGGGGTATGGTGGATCATGTATCTGTATGTGTGGACAATCTTGTACCTGCTTGTGAGAGCGTTCAGAAAGAATGACAGCATGCTTGTCTGGGCAGTTCTAAGTGGATTTTTCGGGCTGTCTTTCGGAATGTTATGTGCAATTCCGTATGCGGTGACGGGAGGAATCGGAGCGGGGATCGCATGGTGGATCAGTGGGATTCCGTTTGATATCCTGCACGGAATCGGAAATTTTATCACGGTCCTCATTTTTTTCAGACCACTTCAGCATATCCTGCGGAAAATCAAGTAAAAAAACTTGACAAATCCGCAGAATGCATGGTAAGCTATACTGGCGAATGGAAGTAGGTCTTTTTTTTATGCCTAAATTTGGGTAGTCTCGCAAACTACCATGTAACACAGAATTAAATTTAAAAAAAGCGAGGTGGAAGTTGTGCGCACAAGAATCACATTGGAATGTACAGAATGTAA
>URCR01000018.1 GCA_900546325.1 uncultured Lachnospiraceae bacterium
CTTCTTTTTCTAAAATCACATCCACCAGATACTGGTTCCTCTGTCCTGCCGGAACATCCATCAGAATTCGCCACGCTTTTTCATGCTCCGGATTTTTAAGGTTTGGGCGGAAGGAAAAAACCGGGCGGCTCACAGCGTCCTCATCTGCCCCACAATCCGTTCATATCCGGCTGCGTTGGCATGGACGTCTGTGAGGTAAATCGGTCGGCACAAGCGGTCCTGTTCGCTGACACGGTGCTGAAAAATATCCGCTCCGCCTCCCATGAAAACGGAAGGAACTGCCCGCAGATCAAAGCCTGCCTCGGTAATCGCAGACAGTATTTTTTCAACATAAATCCTGCCCTGTTTCTCAATCAAAGACACCACTTCCGCAGGCATGCTGCCGGGCTTTCCCTGTAAGATTCGCTCAACCTGTGTCTCTGTTATCGACAGCCCAGTGTTTCTGCGCACTTGTTCCAGAATCTCATCCATACAGCGAATGACACCCAGTTCCAGACTTCTGCAGGTAGATGCATTGGGAACAGCGTTATCAAGCCGCATTAAGTCCACTGTCCAGCCCCCGATATCCACAAGAAGCACAGAAGGCTCATTTTTTAAGTATTCCGGATACAGTGCCAGGGCAGAATATCCCTGGGGAAACAGTTTCACATCCTCAATCTGGATTTCATAGTGTTCCCCTTCATAGAAAAATCGGACGGGCTGTTCTTTCCGAAACAGATATTCCTTGAATTTCTGTTTTTCCCTTCCAAAACCGGCAAGTGGAAGCCCGGCTGCAAGAATAACCTTGGCAGTTCTCTCTCCTTTTCACTTCCGAATCTCCTGTGCCAGTGCAGCCAGCGTCAAAAGATAATAATTGTCATTGGCAGTCTTATCCTTTACTAAAGTCTGCCGCCCCGTTCCACACACATAATAAGCACCTCCGTATTGAAGAACATTCTGCATGGTATAAGGTTCATAGGTGTACCGCATCAGTCCTGTCGGGAAACACACCTGTTTTGTTTTAATCGCATAATATCCGTGGTCGATTCCAATGATCATCGCTTACCACTCCCTTCTTTGTCGTTCTGTAAAACACTTCCGGAGAAAGAGCCTTTGCGCCCGGCGGAGCGCTCCGGCAGCTGTTCTTTTCTTTCCAGCCTGTTTTACCCCTGCTCCCGAAAAACTGCAGGGATAGGGATACCCTCCCCAAAAGCTACCGCTTTCTTTCATAAAACTTCTGTTTTTATCTTTCCTGCTGATGTTGCTTCTTTACAGGTTTTTGTTTTTCATGACTTCGTACAGGCTGCAATCCTGCAAACAGAGTATCCATAATCCGTTTCATCTCTTCAAACGATACTTCTTCCGGCATGGTGAGCATAATCATCTTTCCATCCACTTGTTTTCTCCCATTTCTTGTATGGAAGTAGGTAAAGGCATCTCCCCAACAGCCATCTGCTCCCGTATGGAATTCTTCCCACCGATCATCAATTTCCATGATATATCTTGCAGTGTCTACCCCGATTTCTTTTTGCTCAATCCTCTGATTTCCACGCATTTTGCCTGAAGCATAAAGATCCACATCTTTCTCCGGTGCTGCATATATTTGTACCGAATTTGCCTGATATACACCATAGTTGCGTATTTCGTACTGGGACAATACCACTCTGGCTTCATAAGACCTCGGCGGCATATAATCGACCACCAGTTTCTTTAATCTCTCTGGCGGTTCTGTTTCAAAGTAATCAGGATCACCAACCACAATCCTTTTCGGACACGCTGCACGAAAAATCTCCCTGCGCAGCAACTTTGGTTCTAGCTGTTCTTCTTTTTCCATTTCTCTCACCCTTTCTATCTTCAATTTCTTCTCTGCCTTTATACATCACAACATGTCTGGGCAGGCAGATAGTGCAATGCTCCTTCCAAAACAAGCGCCTGCCTTTGAAAGCGCAGGACTCCCTGGTTCTGCAGGTTAATCAGTTCTTGGTATGCTTCCTTGGTCAAAAAATAACGATGATACTCTCCCTTTTCTCCAAACTGCTCCTTTTGCTCCAGCAGCAAAAACTCCACCATATACCGGGTGTCTGGTGCAAACCGTTTCTCACACAGCATATCATCACCCTGAACTGCCTTCACACCCTCCGATTCCCTTGCTACTGCCAGTAATTCATGAATACTGATGCTCACGTTTCCTATCACCTCCCTTTGAAGCCTTTCCTGATTTTCTGCGAAAAAAAGACAGGCACCTACACGATGTCTGTCTCCGTGGGATCTACCATCCCTTTTTCCTGATACTGTTGTTTGATGATCTGTTCCAGCTGTTTCCGCATTTCCTGATCCGCTACCTGAGTACAAAACTCCTGAAGCCATTTATCATGTAAATGCTCATCTGCTTCTGTCGGATCCCAGGACACAATGCTGCAGGTTTCATCATACAGCAATTCCAACTGCCGAAACTGTTCACTGAACTGTCCTGCATATTCATTCCAGATTTCTAAGTTATACAGCTTGAATCCTAGAAAATCAGAAACATACGTCAGCCTGTCCAAATCTGAAAACGTCATTTTTTCCTTTCCCAGCAAGATTGCCCTGTCACGCTTTCCGCATAAAAACAGGAAAGCAAACCGCTCCATATCTCTTTGGTGCATACCAATCACCCTTCTTGTAAATAATTCCTTATTACGAAACATTGTAAAAAGTGAAACCAGTAAAATCAATATAAAGTTTCTTTATTGCGAAATATTCAAGAAATGAAAGGACCTTATCATGCAGAAAATCAGACCAGATATGGATATCGGTAAAAATATCCAGACAATTCGTTATGCGAATAAACTTACCCAGGATCAGGTCATTGCAAAATTAAACCTGATGGGGATTTCTATGTCCAAAAGCACTTATGCCAAGCTGGAAACCAACCGTATGAACATCAAGGTATCGGAACTTGTTGCCCTTGCTAAAATCTTCCACACCGATATCAACGCATTCTTTTCCGGGCTTCTCTAAACCGGAAAAGCAACCACTTCTTAAATTTCTCTTGTTATATCGCTCTTTCTTATTCTCTCCGTTTTTCTCCAACCAATCCAATCGTTCTATTTTGGTATATTTTTTGTCTCACTTTTACAACCGATTGTATTCCTAATCCCGTGTAAAATCAATAGAAAAAGTGCAAAAAGTGAGACAAACCTGTCAACACTATTTGCAGGAGGGATTAGAGATATGCCAAAACCGAAAACATCCACCGGGGAGAAAAATCTGATCAGCCAAAGGCTCATTGAACTCCGCCGCCAGCATAATATGTCACAGCGCCTCTTAGCCTACCAGCTTCAGCTGAATGGGTATGATATGGATAAAAATGTGATTACTAGAATTGAGACCAATAAGCGTTATGTCACAGATGTAGAATTAAAAGCGCTTACTGAGATCTTTCATGTTTCCTATGAGTATCTCATCGAGGGAAAAGAAGAAAAGTCATAGCTTCCATTGTATGAGGCTGTGGCTTTTCTTTAATTTGCTTTTTAACTTTTGAAATTATTCCATGATTCTTTCACTTTCTTAACGTTCTAAAGTAATCCTTGAGGTTTCTCCCTTCCTGTCTAATTCGGTTGCCCTTATTCAGACCAATGCTTCTTCATCTCATACACCAAATCCAATACTTCTTTGATTCGTTCCCGCTCTGTTTCTCCATGCGTATATTGCATTTCGCTAGCATATCTGCAAAGCCCCTGGAGTGTAATTTCCTCAAAAAGTTCCGGATAACCTGCTACAGGTTCTTCCAGTCCCCAATACTCTCCTATTTCGTTTGCAATCTTTTCCAACTTTAATCGTTCATCCTCATCATAGATTTTCCGTTGTCCTGCATAAATCAATAGTCCATACTGTGTTGCCTGCATAATCTTCTGTTCTGTTGTAAGTTCTTTACTCATTTTACATTTCTCCTTTCCTTTTCGACTACAACACTACCCTATCCTCCAACAGAAAGCTATTCACACATACCAACAAAATATTACTTGTAAACCTGTCTATTATTGACAATAAAAAACCTGCTACAAGGATGTCTTTCCTCATACCAGATATCAATACTTTCTTCCTACTGCATACACATTTTTTCCCATTACTTGTGTACCATGTACCTATATTGTCATGCAATCCTACTGTATATACGCTATGTACAGTAAGCACATGGGGTTCAGTTTACGTCCGCCAGCACGACCGGAGGCTTTGCGATCAATGCCCGCGCGATCGCCGCTCGCTGCTGCTGTCCGCCGGACAATTCCCCCGGAAAGGCTTCCATCAGATCTTCCAGACGCAAAAAAGAGACGATAGACCGAAGAAGCTCCTCATCCGGCTTTCTTCCGTCCAGCGTCAACGGGAATACAATATTTTCATAAATGTTTAACATCGGCGCCAGGTTGTAATTCTGGAAAATAAATCCCACCTTCCTCCTCCGGAAAACACTCTTCTCCTCTTCATCGAGATTGTCTAGCAGGACCTCCCCGATCTGCACACGGCCTTCTGTCGGCTCATCCAGCCCGCCGAGCAGGTGTAACAGCGTAGATTTTCCGCTGCCCGAAACACCCATCACCGCCAGAAAGCAGCCGCGCTCTACTTCCAGGTCAATTCCGTCCAGCGCTTTGATCAAATGTGTTCCTCTCTGATAGTATTTCTTCAGATTGTTTGCCCTCAGCTGTATCATTGTTTCCTCCCTCTTTTTCCTCTGTTTTATCCGTGCGGATCCGGCTCATTCAGGAGATATACAGAAAACGTCGTCCCTTCTCCCACAACCGAAGCCACGCTGATATACCCTTTCTCCAGCTCGATGATTTCCTTTGCGAGATGCAGTCCCAGACCGATTCCATCTTCCCCTTCCGCCTCCGGCTCCCGGTAGAACCGTTTAAAAACGTGATTCAGATGCCCTGCCGCAATGCCTCTTCCGGTATCAGCAATATCGATCTTTGTATAGAACTGTCCCTGGCCTGCGTCAATTTTGACTCTTCCTCCCGGACCGGTATATTTGACTGCATTGTCAAGCAGATTAAAAATTGCCTCCACCATCCATCTTCTGTCATGGATCAGCTCCACCGAATCCGGACAGGACACTGTGACTGTGATCTCTTTTTTGAGTGCCTTTGGCATCACCTCACTTACCGCTTCCGCAAGTGTGTCAAGCAATGGCTGCCGCTTCCGGTGCAGTGAGACAAGCCCGGTCTCCAGGCGGGACATCTTCGTCATTGCCTCCATGAGGAAATGGAGTTTCTCTGTCTGCTCTTCCATCATCGTCAGAAACTGTTGCCTTTTCTCCTCGGGGATATTTTTCCGTCCCAGGATTTCCGCAAACATCCTGATATTTGCCGCCGGTGTCCTGGCCTGGTGGGCAATGTCCGACACCATACTCTGGACCGTCTCTTTTTCCTTCCGGCTTGTCTCTCTCGTATGAAGCATGATCTCATGGTACTGTTTCATCCGGTCCTGAATCTTTACGGTCAGCGTATCGTGATATTCCGGAAAACGAATCTCCTCTTTCTCAGCAATCATATCGTCCAGCGTATCTAACACCTGCTCCGCCTGTTCTACAAGCAGTTTTCTCAGAGATACCAGTTCCAGCAGGCAGACGGACACTGCCGCACACACAATGGCAGCTGCGCCGAGTGCAAACAGTTCTTTCTGCAGCGGCAGAACTGTAAGAAGAGCGATTCCTCCTATTCCGATCAGGAACACAAGCGCCATCGTTTTATAGATCTTATGCTTCATGTGCTTTCCTCCGCACAAAAAGATAGCCCATTCCGTAGATCGTCTGAATATATTTGTGGGACGCATCCTCAATCTTTTTTCTCAACCTTGTCATATTGACGGTCAGCGTATGCTCATCAATAAAGTTTTGATCACAATCGTAGAGCCGTTCCAGGAGCACGTGCCTGGTCAGGACCGTTCCCTCATTTTCCATAAAGAGCTTTAACATCCGGTACTCATTCGGTG
Source organism: uncultured Lachnospiraceae bacterium (assembly GCA_900546325.1). Taxonomy (GTDB): domain Bacteria; phylum Bacillota; class Clostridia; order Lachnospirales; family Lachnospiraceae; genus Faecalimonas. Next base: position 5,950 of record URCR01000018.1, read on the forward strand.
TCAGAACCAGTGTTTCCATCCCTCTGATGGCAGTCATCCGGTCAAAGTCGATTTTGAGATAACCATCGTCATACCGGTTTGACTCCTTCTTCTCCTCTTGTCCACCGCGTTTCAATATCACGGCAATCTTTCTTCTGAGCACCGCCGGGGAAAACGGCTTTGTGACATAATCATCTGCACCGAGATCATATCCTCCCAGCAGATCTTCCTCTTCGTTCCTCCCGGTCAGAAACATGACCGGAACGGAATACCGCTCCCTGATCTCCCGGTAGAAGGTAAATCCGTCTCCGTCCGGCAGATCTACATCCAGTATCAACAGGTCGAATTTCGATGTTTCCAATAGTTGCCCCGCCTTCTTCAGCGAGTGTGCCGTGATCGTCAGATAATCTTCTTCCTCCAGTTCAAAGCAAAGTCCGGCAGAAAGCGCGATGTCATCTTCTACAAGCAGTATTCTCTTCATATTCTTCTCCTCGCTCTTGTTCTTTCTCTGTCTTTCTTATGCACTTTGGAGATTATTTTACTAAATTTTTCAGCTTTTTACAACAGCTGTTTTCGGCTTTTATGCTTGTTTTGATTCTCGCTTTCCTTTCCGTTTTTGCTCCAGCACATAGCCGGCCGCTCCACAGAATACAAGTGCGCTTCCCACAATCCAGTAAACAACGGTAAGTCCATTTGTCGTTCCATAGATTTCCAGCGCCCCCGTAAAAAAGCTTCCAGTGGTCAGCGCCGCTATCCCTTCATGATACCGCCTGAGGATTTTTCTTTCCGGAACTTCCCTGTGAAAGAATTGGAGAAGAAAAAAAGGAATCACACCGCCTGCCAGCGGAAATGCAAACGCATAGATCATATAATAGGAAAATACTCCGTGACTGAATGTTTCATAGACGGCGCCAAGCAGGACGCAGGCTGCCGTGACAGCCAGATAACCGAAAATAGTGTTCTGCAGTCTAGTATCCGATGTAGACAATATCACTCACACTCCTCTCCCGAATGCTTTTTCCGTCTGTGGTCGGCTGATTGATGATCTCTCCGTTAAAGTAAAGTGTAGAAGATCCGCCGCCATCCAGGTTATAGGCTGTCGTCACTCCCAGTCCTTTCATAAATTCTGCCATCTCCAGAAGCGAAAGCCCTTCGCTCTCCTCTGTCCTTCCATCTGAGACGACAAAGACATAGTGGAGTTCATCTATGATTCCGATCGCTGTGCGCGGATTGCTCGCCATCGCTTTTCCGACCTCATCTTCTTCCGTTACCGCGACCTCGCCGTCAGTAACGAGCGCCGGTCCAAATGACAATACCTCCTTTGCATTGTTTGCCAGAAGCTCCTCCGCTGTCACATCTTCCTCCGAAATAATCCCAAACGTTCCATCTTCATAGATAACCAGATCCTGCTGTCCTTCCCTTACCGTATCCCGGTACAGCACGCCGTCCCGGATCACATAGCCGGACTCCTGTGCCCCATAATAGTCCCCGTTGATCGCAAGGATCGCTCCTGCACTTTCTGCAATCTCCGATGTCTTCTCTGTCACATTCCGCCCGCACACATTTTGTGCCAGCGCAGTCTGCAGATATTCCGGCGAAGAAAGTATGACATCCGCCACATAGATAGAAGTGTCATATTCCCGCATGTGTGATATGGCAACCTCTATATTTTCATCTTTGTAGGTGCTGTCGGATACTGTCGCCTCCGCACTGCTTTCTTCTGTTTCTGCTATTTTGCTGTCGGTCTCTGTGCCGGTCTGCTTTTCCACAGTTGCATAAACTTTTTTCAACACAAATGTATCCAGTCCCAGATAAATGGTAAACGAAGTCAGGAACACGGCATAGATCAATTCCCACCTATGCTTTTTTAAAAACCGTTCCATGCGCATCCTCCCTTCTTCGGAAAATGAAATGACTCTGTACAAACCAGCTCACAATGAATAAGATCAACTCCGCACAGATTTTTCCCACATATTGATTCATCCCAAGCCGTCTCACAAAAATTTCTAAAAGAGCAGTGTTCGCCACAAGGATCAGAACGACAAGCAGCAGATATTTTCCCGATGACTGCACCACCTTTTCATTGCTTTGGAAGACAATGTTCCGGTTTGCTGTATAATTTACCCCTGCGCTGACAATTCTTGCTGTAACATTGGAAATGATCCTGGCACTGTCCGGCAGCATACCGGCTGTCAGACAGAGCATCCCACTGTAAATCCCGTAATCTATGAGAAAACTGCCGAAAGAAACTGCTGAAAATTTCAATATTTCTTTGTAAATACGTACGGAGTCTTTGATCGTGTCAAAATGAGAGGTCCGGTTTTCATCTATATAGACTGTCTCAATCTCCACCTCCCGCACCGGAATCTTCTCACGCGCACATTGGAGCAGCACATTCATCTCATATTCGTAGCGCTCCCCCTCAACCTGCGCAAATCTGTATGCAGTTTTTCTGTCAAATGCCCGCAGCCCTGTCTGCGTATCGTACACCTTCATCCCCGTTGCAAGCCGGTAGACGATGCGGGTCACCGTATTCCCAAACCGGCTTCTGAGCGGGATATCCCCTTTCATTTTCCTGCTTCCCAAGATGAGCTGTCCCGGATTTTCCATTCCCGCTGCGCACACTTTCTTCACGTCATCCGGTTTGTGCTGCCCATCCGCATCGACCGTCACTATGACATAATCTGACGATACGCTGTTCTGAATATAGTTGAATCCGGTCTTTAATGCCCGCCCTTTTCCTCTGTTTTTGTCATGTCTTAACACTGTCGCCTCTTCCTCGAGCTTTCGGAACAGCCCCTGCTTTTCCCTGGAACTCCCATCATCCACAACGACAACTTCCAATCCCTTTTCTCTGATCTTTCGGACCAGTTCCAGCAGACCCGCCTCCGGCTGATAGGCAGGTATCAATGCAATTTTTCTGCTGTTCATACAATTATCACCTCTTCTTTCTGCTTTCTATTTTCTGATGTCCGTCTCTCCACAAAAGCCTGCCTGCTTACATACTGCCTCCTGTGTCTGAAGAACTTCCTTGATTTTCTCCGCCTGCTTCTCCCGGACCTCCCTGCTTATTTTCTCCGTTTCGGTCAGGAGGTGTCCCCTGCTTATTTCCTTCGCTCATATCAGGAGGCGTTCCTTTCATTTCCCCCTGCCCTGGATTTCCCGATCCGCCCTGCATCTGACCACTTCCATAGATCAGAGTATCCAGCGTGATTTCTTCACTATATGTTCCTGCCGATACCGTGTAAGTACTGTCTTTTGTAAGTTCCGGGCAGCTGATCAGCACCGATGTGTATGCTTTATCCGGTTCCCACTGCACAAGTTCTGTTCCATCACTGTCCTGAAGCGAGACCAGACTGCCCGCCTCCTGCGAACCGACTGACACCATGACTGCACCCTGCGTGGAGGAACTTCCAAAATTTTGTGCCATACCGGAAGGACCTGCCGCAACAAAGGTTCCTCCGCTGATGACCGCCTCACCATTGTAGTCTAATGCACTGTTTCCATCATTGACCGGACCGGATATATAAGTTTCTCCGCCTGACACGGTCAGATCTCCGTTGGAGTCAATCCCGTCTCCTTCTGCATTGACATGCATCACACCGCCGGAAATATGAATGTAAGCTCCTTCTGTTGCCGCAAACTGATCTCCGCCTGCACCTTCAAAACCGCTGCTGTCGTTTCCGCCTGCTGCATTCAGTCCATCGTCTGACGCAGTTACAGAGATATTTCCACCTGCAATATCGATACTCAATCCTTCAATCCCTTCGTAGCTTTGGGCAATCTCTATTTCCCCGCCCAGAATCGTTGTAGAAGAATCTGCATGGATTCCGTCGTCCTGTGCCGTGATTTTAAAACTGCCGTCCGCCAGATAGACAAATCCAAGGCTGCTGTCATCTGTATTTGACGCATGGATGCCGTCTTTCCCTGACGTGATCGTAAAAGTTCCACTTAGGATCCGCACACTGTCCTTCCCGGAAAGTCCATGAGCTGCCGCTGTGATGTCATAAGTACCGCTTGTAAGTACAAGGTCATCTTTTGACACAACGCCATGTCCTGCCTCCGCCTTGATCTTCAATGTTCCGGCGCCGTTTAATGTCAGGTCATCTTTTGAAAAAATGACCGCATCGATATTATTATCATCAATCGCCGTGTAAGTGCCTCCATTGGTCAGTGTGTTTTCTGATCCGGATGCCGTCGTGAGAAATACTTTATCCGCTGAGCGGACATAAATTGCCGCCGACTGCGCGCTTGTAATGTCCACACCATTTAAAACAATCTGAATTTTATCTGTGTCTTCGGCATCTACGATGATCATGCCGTCCGTCAGTGTGCCCGACAAAATGTAAGTTCCTTCCTCTGTGATCGTGACTGTATTTTCGGAAATCTGCACCGCATCCGAATCACAGACCGTGCCGTTGTCGGCAAGTGTGATCAACGTACTGCTCTCCTCATCGTAACCGATTTCCTTATCCCGGTCCGTAAACATCTCTGAAATATCTTTCACCGTCTGTTCCTCAGACCCGCTGACGGCATCACTTTGTTTTTCGGAGGATGCCTCTGCATTTTTCAGATTACATCCCGGCACCAAAAGCATTCCTGCAAACAGCCATAATAGTATGATTCTTCTTTTCTTCATTGCGCACCTCCTACAATTCTCCGATGATCGTCTCCTGCTTCGATACCGTAATCTCCAGGTTGCCATTTCTGCACCGCAGCTTGTCGATCATCTCTTTTTCCTGCTCCGTACTTTTCAGTGTCAGATTGTAAGTTAAGCGGAACAGACTTCCCATATTTGTTGTCTTTACTTGAACAAGTTCACACTCTGTCGTGTATTTTTCCAAAATCTTATCAAACACTCCGGAATAATCCAGATCCTCCGGGATCGTGATATGCATTGTCTTATACCGATCCCGGTTTTTCCCCGCTCCAAAGTCCAGGCGGTGATAAAGAAGGCTTACCCCTCCAAGCAGTACCGCCACAAGGAACGCATATCCGAGATATCCCATCCCTGCGACAAGACCGGTTCCCATAGCCAGAAAGATTGCCCCGATTTCTTTTGCAGAGCCTGCTGCTGACCGGAAGCGTACGAGACTAAACGCCCCTGCGACCGCCACCCCGGTTCCTACATTTCCATTTACCATCATGATCACAACACAGACGACTGCCGGAAGTATGGCAAGTGTCGCCACAAAGCTTTTGGTATACCGTGTCCCGCACATATAAGCAACCGCCAGGATCAGACCGATCACAAGGGAACATCCCACGCAGAGCAGAAAATCCTGTACGGCGATCACATTTGTCATATCCGTATCAAAAATCCCGCGAAACATCTGATTAAGCATAGCGAACACCTCCCTTTGCATTTTCGGTCATCATCTGCGTATACGCAGAGCCGTATTTGGAGAAGGATGTCTTAAACAGACGGTTTCTGCTCAACGTCCTGCTCATCCAAAGCGGAAGTCCTCCGGATGTCTTGATCTCCATCAGTGTCTGCCCATTTTCCAGAATCGGCTTTCCGTAGATATTACTTCCAAGAGAAATATCTTCCTCCCGGTAAAGGACGTTTTCATCAAACGTTACCCTAAAATCGCTGCCGTCCAGAGAATAGTACGCCTCTCTCTCATAAGTCAGAAAGACCACCGGAATCAGATGCCCGTAATAATGCCGGAAATACTTGATTTCTTCCCCGATCTGTGACTTGACCGGAAGGTCTCTTCCACTCTCAAAGCATCCTCTGACTACCTCCTCCGGAAGCGTGAGCCTTCTTTTATAGACGATCCCGTCATACTTCTTTTTCAATTCTACAAAGACCTGGTCCTCCGGGCCTGCGGTCTCATAGCTTCGTACTCTTAGTTTCTCCTTATATGCCGGCTTTTCCATTGAGCGCCGGATCAGCCGGAATGTATCCGTGTCAAAATAAATATTCCGGATTGTTGTGCGTCCATAGTGATCGATCTGCATGTATGGCTCCATCACTTTTAATACCTTAACCTTCTCCTGTCTTGTGAGCAGGTATTTCAGTTCATACCGCTTAAACGTTGTCTGATATGTCATAAATCTATCTCCTTTTCCTTTTGATGGATCCACTATAACAGACGAACTTTAAATCTACTTAAAAGTAATAAAAAACCGCCTCAGTGCTTCTGCACCAAGACGGCATGTTCTCCAAATCTATGAAATTTATCAGATCCTACACCGGAAATGTGGCTGTGATCCAAAGTGACCTTCCATCCTCTGTCGATGCGGTAATCTTTCCCCGGTGTGCAGACACTGTGGCTGCCGCGATCGAAAGTCCCAGTCCATACCCTCCGGTCTCTGAATTACGTGACTGATCCATTCTGTAAAACCGGTCAAACAGATGCTCCAGCTGCTCCTTTTCCATCTTCTCTGTCGTGTTATAAACCGACAGACAGATTTTGTTTTTCTGCTTTTTCAACCGCAGAAAAATCTTTCCGCCTTCCCCGGAATATTTGACCGCATTGTCCAGAAGGATACCAAAAAGCCGTTCGATCGCTTTCTCCTCTCCTCTCATCTGAAGGGACGGCTCGATCTCCCCTTCCAGACATTTCTGCTGAAGCTTTGCAGGTGCCTGAAAAGCAGCCAGCGCCTGTTCTGCCATGTCAGAAAGGTTGATCTCTGTCACAAATTCTTTTTTCTCCTCTTCCATACGTGCAAGAAGGATGAGGTCATTGGTCAGACCTGCCATCCGCTCTGTCTGAATCTGAATATCCCGAAGCCACTCACTCTCTCCGTGATCCATCTCCAGCACTTCGGCATCTGCCTGTATGATCGCAAGGGGGGTTTTCAGTTCATGTCCTGCGTCGGTGATGAATCTTTTCTGTTTCTCATAATTCTCTGAAAAAGGCTTCACGATGCGCGCCGACAAAAAGATCAGCAGAACCAGCACGGCTGCAAGTCCCAGCAGCGAGACTCCCACCGCTGTCACGGCAAAATTCCGAAAGGTAGACAGATTTCTTCCGCAGTCCAGAAAAACGATCCTTCTTTCCTCCCCGCTTTGGAACACTTTGTAACGGTAGTCCTCGATAAACCCGTTCTCACTTCCGCTCTCCCACACCGTTTTTGCATACTCCATCGCAGTGCTGCTGCCGATGGTTGCAATCTTCCCGGTATCGGATGTAATCACCTCTCCGTTCTGATCCAGCAGAACCGAAAAATATCTGGATTCATACGGAAGCTCCGGAGACAGAAAGCGGTCATTGTCCGCCGGGGCTTCTTTCTTTTTTCGCTCTGTATGGATATCCGTCTGCGGAAATCTTCCTTCATTCTCCCCAAGTACTTCCAGCACCCGGTCGGCATCTTCCACAATCTTTCTATAGTTGATCCCGCCGATCACACCCTCGATGCAGAGCAGTACGGCAAGAAGCGACAGCATCGATGCCGCAATCAGTTTGATCCGCAGTTTTCCAATCATCGCACTTCCTCCAGAGAGTACCCCGCATTTCTCGTCGCCCGGATCTGAATATCTGCGCCGAGGGAAGCAAGCTTCTTTCTCAGATTGGAAAGATATACCCAGACCACATTGAGTTCCGCCTCACTGTCATATCCCCAGATTTTCTCAAAGAAACGCTCGGAGGAGATCAAATGTCCCGGATTGCTCATGAGAAATTCCATCATCTGAAATTCCTTGTTCGCAAGTCTGATGCTTCCTCTCGGTGTTGTCAGTTCAAATGTCGCCCGGTCCAGCGTTACATTCCCTGCCTTCAACTGTGAATCTTCACAGTCCATCTGCACCCTTGTCATCGCCCGGATCCGCGCCAGAAGCTCTTTTGAGTGAAAAGGCTTTGCCAGATAATCATTTGCCCCCGCATCAAGCCCTTCCACCTTATCATCTACTTCTCCTTTTGCTGTCAACAGCAGAACCGGTATCCGGCTTCCGTTTTGACGGATCTCCTTTAAGACAGTCAGTCCGTCCTTTTTCGGCATCATAATGTCAAGAATGATGCCATCATAATTGCCGGCAGCCAGATATTCCAGTGCCTCCTCCCCGTCATAGACCGCATCTACCGAATAGTTGCTTCTCTCCAAAATTGCCGTCAGCGCCTTTGACAGTGCCTTCTCATCTTCTGCAAGTAATAACCGCAATGTCTGCTCCCTCCTTTGATTTCTGTCATGTTCTACGTTCTAACTTAACAAAAATCTCCGGAAAAATCAATCTTTTAAATGATAATGCAGACCATTCCCCCATTGCTGTCATTGACAATCTTCTGCATGGAATCCTGAAGTTTCACCTGGCTTTCGTCGGTAATCTTTGTAATCTTTCCGCGAATTCCATCTGTGACAAGTTCCTCGATCGATTTCCCGAAAATATTCGTATTCCAGATTCCTTCCTCCGATGCACTCGCCTCACTGATATATCTCACAAGATCTTCCGCCTGCTTCTCACTTCCCACGATCGGTGCGATCTCTGTCTCGATGTTTGCGCGGATCATATGGATGGACGGCGCCTCTGAGTGAATCTTCACACCAAACTTGCTTCCCTGCTTGATGATGACCGGTTCTTCCAGACGGATTTCCTCCCGCTTCGGCGTGACAACCCCATAGCCTTTGAGGCGCACGGCATCCATCGCGTCTTTGACCTGCTCATACTCTTCTTTCATCCGGGCAAGGTTTTTCATCGTTCCGATCAGCTCATACTCCCCGCCGATTTTTGTTCCGGTCAGCTCACTGAGCAGTTCATAATAAAAGGTCTCTGCCAGTTCCATCCGGATCTTTACCTTTCCGGTATCCATCTGGATCTCGTCGATCTTGACTTCTTCGATATAAGGACTCTCGATCTTCGGCAGTCCGTCCGCCGCATTCCGAATCGTCTGAAGCCCGGCCATGATCTCTTTTACATGTACGAGCAGGTCTGCCTTGATCTTATGATCCATCGGAAGCATCTCCACCCATTTTGGTATGTAAAATTCCACTTCCGCAATCGGAAATTCAAATAGAATCTGTCGGATGATGTGATGGATATCATCCTCCCTGAGCTGCTCGCAATTGACCGGAAGTGCGCTGACTCCATATTTTTCTTCGATAGATGCGGCAAGTTTTTTTGTCTCTTCACTGTACGGTTTCTGCGTGTTGACAAGCACAATGAACGGTTTCCCGATCGACTGCAGTTCCCTGATCGTCTTTTCTTCCGGCGCAATATAACTCTCCCGCTTTAATTCCCCGAAGCTTCCGTCGGCAGTCACGACAATCCCGATTGTCGCATGTTCATGGATCACCTTCTTTGTCCCGATGGCCGCCGCCTGCGTAAATGGAATCTCATGGTCAAACCACGGTGTCTTCACCTGCCGTTCTGCATCATTTTCGATATACCCGGTTGCCCCCTCCGCCATATAGCCAACACAGTCGATCAGCCGCACTTTCACCTTCACGTCCTGTGAGAGCTGGATCTCTGCCGCCTCCTTCGGGACAAATTTCGGCTCTGTCGTCATGATCGTCTTCCCCGACGCGGACTGCGGCAGTTCATCTCTCGTTCTCGCCCTGCTGTTCGCATCAGTCATATTCGGCAGTACGAGCAAGTCCATAAATCGTTTGATAAAAGTTGATTTCCCCGTCCGCACCGGTCCTACAATGCCCAGATAGATCTCCCCGTTCGTCCTTGCCTCAATGTCTTTGTATAAATGAAACGTCTCCATAAGAATACCCCCTTGCTATGCTGATACAATCTATGCAGAAAAAATCCATTTTAGAATCTTCCTGATTCCATTTATTTTTTTCTTTTTCCCTGGTCTCTTTTATGCTATAATATTGCGGAATAACTACAAACGAGGTGAAACATGAACATTTTAACAACATTGAAAAAATCTATCATCGGAGGATTTCTGATCGGTTTTGGCGGTACCGTCTATCTGAATATGGACAATAAGATCGTCGCTGCATTCCTCTTCGGTCTCGGACTGTTTACAATCATCAATTTTGAGTTGAACTTATATACAGGTAAGATCGGCTATCTCTCAAAAGAGAACTGGATGGACGTACTTCTGACACTGGTCGGGAATTTTCTCGGGACAAATCTTTTTGCATGTTTGGTACTGCAGACACGCCTTGCAGGAAAATTAAAAGAATCCGTTGCCCCGGCCATTGAACTAAAATTATCCGACAACCTGTTAAGCACATTCATCCTTGCAATTTTCTGCGGAATCCTGATGTCCATCGCAGTCGGAACCTTCAAAAAACTGCCGAATGTTTTGGGAACACTCGCCGTCTTTTTGTGCGTGGCAGTCTTTATCCTCGCCGGATTTGAGCACTGCGTGGCGAACATGTTCTTCTTCGCACTCTCCACTTCTCCGGCAGACTATCTTCTGAAACTGCTTGTGGCGATCGCCGGAAACAGTCTTGGCGGAATCGCCTTTTACAGACTGACAAGGCAGAAAGAAGCGGCAGTCTAAACAAGTTGCTGTACCTGTGACCGGATTTTCGCCGACCAGGTCAGCACTATACCCGTTACACACGAAAAAATCACACTATCTGAAAACCTGATACAGATAGTGTGATTTTGACTTAAGCACATCACTTTATTTCCTTTTTCTACTTCTTGGAGGCTCTCTGCCGCTCAATTATATTTTCCTAATGAGATTTTAAGTGACTTCATCGTATCGAGCAGAATATATAGCTCTTTTTCAGAACAGGAATCCAATAAACTGATAATCTCATGATTCAGTGTTGTCCTGTTAATCTGAGGACTGTCAGAGAGAAGCGCATCTGTCTGAATCGACAATACCTTTGCAATTTTAGCAAAAACCTGCAGACTCAATTTCGTATTTCCGGTTTCAATATGACTCATATGTGTTGAAGAGATTTCGATTTTTTCTGCCAGCTGTTCTTGAGAAAATCCGCATGCTTTCCGATATTTTCGTATCCGTTGTCCGATTTCATAGTAATTTAATTCCATAGCCGTACCGCCTATACACTTTATATTTCACTTGAATTGTATGCCATAAAAGCAAAAAATGTTAATGCACTGTATAGGCTATTTTATGCTTATAGAATTTAAAACGGTATTGTCATTCTACTACATTCCCTCATCCATAAGAAGATCATCTCCATCCGCCGCGGTTGTCGCAAGATAATCACATCTCTCATTCTGCGGATGTCCGTTATGCCCTTTGATCCATGTAAAAGTCACAGTATGGGTTTCCATTGCCTGCAGCAGGCGTTTCCAGAGATCTATATTTTTTACAGTTTCTTTTTTTCCACGTCTCCAGCCATTTTTAATCCAGCTTTCGATCCAGTTCTGGTTAAATGCGTCTACAAGATATTTAGAGTCAGAAATAATCTCTACTTCACATGGTTTTTCCAACATTTCCAGTCCTGCAATCGCACCCATCAATTCCATCCTGTTGTTTGTTGTATTGACATAGCCCTGAGAAAATTCTACAACGCACTGCTTCCCCTTGCCATCTTCATACGAAATGACGGTGCCATAACCGCCTGCTCCCGGGTTTCCCTTCGCAGAACCATCTGTATACATATATACCTTCATCCTTCTCACCTCCCTTCGCCGAAATTTCTCATCCCCACTACCATGCACAGTCACATTTTTCTACTCTGCACGGCTTCTGCCCTCTGGTAAATAAATAGGCATCTTTCACAGGCATGTCTAAAATAGTATTCGCCGATTTATTTGCTTTTACAGCAATATATTTTGCTGTCTCTACATCCTGTCCGCCAAGATACAGGCAATTATCGCAGTTATTGATAATCGTCTGCCCTTTTTCCACACCATACATCGCATACAGCTGTGTAATACTTTGCAAAATAATACTGACATAGATTTCTCTGGAACGAATCACGGATATGATTTTGTCAAAATCCGGTATCGTAGTGCTTGCCGCAAAATCATCCAGTATCATTCTTACCGGCACCTTCAGCCTGTGCTCCTGATACTCTTTATCCGCGCTTCTGCAAAGTATGTGAAGCGCCTGTGTATAAACCATATTCAAAAATTTATCCTGCGCACGCTCCATATCACTGATATTCAAAAACAAGGCGACCTTTTTTCTTCCCATCTTGGCAAAATCTACCTGACTCGGATTCATTGCAAATCCAAGCGCACCCTCAGTGACAAACGGATTCAGTTTTTCTCCGATGATCAGTTCAATACAGCCCTGTGTCACAGTATTCTTTCCACGGTTATTAAAAAGTTTCCACTTCTTGACTGCAATGCTGTCCGGACAGACGGCTTCCCACTGTTCAAATAGCCGGGTACAAATATCATCTGATAAAAGTCTTGCAAGTTTTGCTACACTTCCCATATGCTGTTCCTCCTCAGGAAGTGCTTCCATCACATAGGCAATCAGCGCCTCCAGTTCCAGCCGGGCTGCATAATCCCAGTACGGATCCTTTGACTCAAACGGCACGACTGCTTCCGCCACCAGCATAATGTCCTGCTCACTATAACAGTCCTGCTCCGCATCATAACGGATTGCCGACAAAATATTGTATCCCATCGGGGAATGCTTCATATCGGTAAAATCCAATTTCCACACTTCATATCCTGCCTGTTCCAGCACTGGTTGAAATTCTTCATAAAGCGAATTTTTTGTATCCGCCACAATTACACTTTCGTTGGCACACTGTAGATTTGGTCTTACATAGCCCCTCGTTTTCCCGGAACCACTCACTCCGATAATCAAATCATTGTTGTTAATTCCTGTCACCCTTGTGTTATTGTTCATTTTTTTATCTTTTGCAAGAATTCTGTAAGTATCTTTTTTATCAGTCTCTCTTATCGCCATAAAATTCTCCTATAACTCTGTGATGATTTTATCTGCAAGTCCGAATGCAATTGCATCCTCCGCATAAAAATAGGTATCTCTGGCTGTTTTCTCCAGCACTTCTTCCACTGTGCGGTGTGTATGCTTCGACAAGATTTCGGCTATGATCGTCCGCGTATTCATAATGTCCTTAACCTGTGCATCCAGATCGGTAGCGCTTCCGCTGATTCCGCTGCCTGCAATCAATGGATCGTGAATCATCACCTGGGAATGAGCTGACATCTCCCTTGTGTCTCCCGCAGCAAAGAGAATTGCTGCCATGCTTCCTGCAAGTCCCACACATACCGTCCGAATCGGGCACCGCACCGCCTTCATCACATCATAGAGTGCCAGTCCACTCGATACCTCTCCACCCGGACTATTCATATAGATTGTGATTTCAGCATTAGGATCCATTCTCTCCAGATAACGGATCTGTAAAATCAGAGAATTTACCGACTCCTCATTCAGAACACCTACACATTCTATTTCTCTGTGTGTCAACATTTCATCCTGAATCGTATGGAGCAGATATCCATTACAGGTTTCTTTCATAATCATTGGCGTTCTCATTTTCACACTCTCTCTTTCTTCTGTTTGGTCCGCATTTAGTCAAATGGAGTCGGATCCTTCTCGTCTAGTTTTATCCAGTTTTGCTCAAATTCAATTTTTTTCCACAGATCACTGAAAGGAAAAATCAGGCAGCAATACATCTGCTGATATTTTTCCTTGTTTCTTCCTGTCTCCCATAGTTTTTCCAGGTATTTCCCCAAGGTACAGTTGCTCTTATAATAGGGCATGGGAATGCTTTTTTTCATCTCACCGGAGATTGCAGTATTCGCTGTGATTTTCGCGATTCCACGACAATATTCCTGCAATCCTGTCCGATCCAGCAGTTCCCTCAGCGGATGTTCAGGCTTCTTTTCATCCCATTCATGATATTCCTGAATCTCGCTGATCCGTATTTCCAATGGAATTCTTTCTGCCATATGATTTTCCTCCTCTTCCTACTGCCTTTCCTTTGGTCCTGAAGGCGCCAGAAGTTCCAGCGCCTCCAAAACCTGCTGTCCCGGCATTTTCCCATCAAATGTCTCTTCCCATTTCCTTCTGATGATCAAACACGCTTCTCCAAAACTCATCTCACAGATGTCATAGGGATTGCTTCCCAGACACTCGGTAAGCTGCCGCATTTTCCGGAATTGTATCTTCCTGTCCGGATTAGTGTCTGTGATATATTCCTCCAGAGACATCTGACACACCGCTTCCAGTGTCCGAATATTCTGATTGATGTCAATGACCCTTCCCATCTTCGCTGCGACAATTCTTTTCTCCAATGGAATTTTCACAAATTTTGTCTGCTGTTCATACTTTTTTGTCAGTGTACGCATCTCTTTTCCTTCCCTTTCTTACTGCCTATATCTATTTAGACAATCCGGAAAGAGGAAAAGTTTTAAAAAACAGAAATTTAAAAAAGTTTTTTGTTGATGTCCTTTAATCTGCTTGCCGCTTTTCCTGTATTGTATGCTGTCACAACAGACGCTGCAGTATTTACTCTCGTCGCTTCTAAAATATCTCCTTGTAAATTTCGTATTTCTTCCTGAATTGCCATCTGGTCTTGCTGGAACTGATGCATTTCCAGTAAATTACAGGCTTCTTTTAAACTATCCGCTCTTCTCTCCCGGATAAATTTACAAAGCTGATAAATGTCTGAATAATTGTAAAACTTTGCAGGAAAATCCTTTGCTCCACTAATGTACACCGGATTGTTTTTCTCTCTGCGCAAAGCTTCTATGGCTTCTGTAACAGCTGCTTCTGCAGGTTCAACATATTTCTGATTCTTTTTGTACCATAAGAAAATTGCCAAACCTCCAAAAAGAAGCATTCCTCCTATCCCCCCAACTTGGAACTGTCCATTGCTGTCAAAATAAATCAACTGATGGTCCCCGCATAGAAAACCTAAAAAACAAAAAGCAAAAAGTCCTATAAAAATCTTAATTAAAATTCCCCACTTCTTCTTTGCCTTGTTAAGGTGTTCATTGCACTCTCTCAACTTTTGTTCCGCGATTGCGACCGGTGTCGTTGCTGTTTTCTTTTTTTCCAAAAATTGTAAAAGTTCTTCTCTGTTCATTTTGTACCTCCTGTACTCTCTCGTTTGTATTTTGCTTTGATTCGCCAAAGCTTTCCATGTATATTATAATTTTATATCTCTTGTAGTTCAATATAATTTTAACTGTATAGGCAGTTTTATATTCTGATAATCCTACGGTTGAAAAACACTTCCTATCTGGAGTTAATTCCGTTTACAAATGCCAGATAGCATGCAAAGTCTCCGATCTTTTTCCGGTTATACCGATCTTCCTCCTCATAGCCCAGCTCCTCACGCCATTTTGTATTCTTTCCCTGCTGGCGCATATACCGCGCCAACATATTGAAGTGGGTAATGAGTGAATTGTGGCAGGATGTTCTCCCGAAATCTTTCTCCATCTTTTCTTCTCTGCTAAGCAGCGTCCAGCCTGTCCGGAGTGCCGCATATTTATTTCCCACGGAAAGCAATTCCTCATAAAGCACTTCCGCCTCTTCATCCCCTTGTATCTCATTGAGAATCTCCTGATGTATTTCTTGCATCTCTTCCATCGATAAAGTCTTCTTGTTTGCCAAATAATCATTATAGTTCTTGTACATTATTCTACACGCTCCCATATAAAACCATTTGTGATATCCTCTAAAGTTCCTTGTTCTGCGTTGTAATACAGCGTCATTGACACAGCTCCATCTTGTGACTGCAGCAGATATGCCGTCACGCCTTCCGGCACTGCACTAGTGTGATCCACAGACATCTGATATGTCTGTTCGCTTCCTTTTCCTGTAGCGCTTGACCACTGCACAAGCGTTGCAATGCCCGATTCTTCTACCGTGAGAGAACGCCGGCTTCCTCCTGCCATTGCAACATAGGAGTACTTCCCTGCCGGAAATCCTGCTGCCTCTGCTGATTCTTCCTGAGAACTCTCTGTCTCCGGCACCTCCATCTCCTCTCCTGTCTGTGATTCAACGATCTCAATCTTTATGATCTGGTACTGTCCATCTTGATTTTTGTTTAAGATCGCTTTCTTGTTCTCAACTTTTTTCGGAATCCCCTCTCTTCCCATATCCGTGGTAATGTAATCATAGGTATAGCAAATCTCCATTTCTTCCTCTGTATAGCTGGCCGAAGTAATTACTGCATTTGCCGTTTTTCCTGTAGATGCCGGCGCAAAAGCGACAATATCTCCGGAGACCTGAACATGATATTCGGATAACGTATTATTTTCCTCTTGCAGCTGATAGTCTGTGAAAGAGCGAAACATGCGATTGATATCCGATACAGAATACTGTGGCACCCAGTTCGTATTTGTTCCATAATACTCGATCATCCCCTCGTTTCTTCCTGCCGCGTCACAAAATGCATTTAAAAAATCTAGATAATCTCTGTTTTGGAATCCCTGCTCTGGTATTTCCTGCGGACCGTACGCCAAAACATATTGCAATTCTTCCTTTGTAAGATTTCCCGCAATCAATGTCTCATAGTCGGTATCCTGTACTTCTTTTTCAGTTGTGGGCAAGGTCTCCTCTTTTTCCTCCTCTTCTTTCTTTGATACCTCTTCTTTCGGGGATGTCTCTGCCTCCATCGCGCTTTCTTTCATATTTTGCTGTAATATTCCATGAACCGCTGCCCCGGTACCTCCAATAAGAGAAAGACTGACTACAGCTGCCATCGTTATCTTTCCGACTGTTGTGTGGATGAATCCTGTCTTTGCCAATTTCATTCCCTGAACTGCAGCCTTCCCTGCTCCACCAGAAACCCCCGCACTGCTTTGTATTCCCTTTGCTGAAACAACCTTCTCTGCCAGACTTGCTTTTAGTCCGGTATAGAAACCATCGCTCTCCAGATACACACCTTCCTGTCGAAGCAGATACAGAAGAAACGGAAGTGGTGCCACACCGTACAGACTGTATCCTTTCTTTTGCAGCACTTCTCCCTGCGCTCTTATGTTTTCCCTTCCATATTTTAAGCGGGATTTTACGGTATTCTCTGAACAACCCAATTCTTCGGCAATCTCTTTGATTGATTTTTCTTCTAAATGAAACATGATAATGCAGATTCTCTGAGAATCCGGAAGCGCATCTATCATTTCATGAGCAAATCTCCGTGTCTCTTCCCGTGTATATGACATTTCCGGTATAAAATCAACATAGTCATCCTCCACTTCATACTCCTCATCCTCTTCCTCCACAAGGTCTGAAAACGCCAGCGGGTTCTTCTTTTTTAAGGCATTCATTGCTGTACTCCACACAATTTTTTGAAACCAGACTGGAAACTTCTCCGGATTCTCCACCGTATCCAGCCTTTCAAATGCCTTTATGTATGCATCCTGCAATACATCTGCCGCATCGTGCTCATTTTTCATATACATATATGCCTGCTTATATGCTTTCTTAAATGTTTTTTCATATAAGACGCCAAATCCTCTTTCATCGCCTTCCAGTGCAAGTGCAACTGCTTCTGTATAATTCATATCGTGCCCTCTCTTTTTCTGATCAGTAGTTCTGCCCACAGCTTTTGTGTCTCTTTTTCTCTTCAAAACACCCATATCATTTATCACTATTATATATTCTCCTCTTATACAATTCAAGTTTGTCTTAATTGTATGGGTAGTTTTTCGCTATATTCTTATACCTGTTTTTATCCGGCCTCCAGATCGCAGATATTTTCCACCATCCACGAATATAGAAGCTCTACCGGAATTACCTGCTCCATTCCCTCTTCCACCGCATATCTTGCCCTGCGAATCTCCAAGTAGCTTCGAAGTTCTTGTTTTTCAAAAGATTGTTCCAGTCTCCACAGGTCTTTCCGATATTCCTCTATCATTCCAGCACAAATTTGTGTTTTCTCGTCGGGTTTCTTCTCCAATATCTGCCTCTGTTCCTCCATCCACTTCAGTAGTTCCCCGCACACTTTCACCATTATCCTCATTTTTTGTCACCTCCTTTATTTCTCCCACTATTTATAAGGACAATGCAGGTTGAAAAAAAGTTTTAAAAAATACAAAATTTTTTTAAATAATTTTTCAGCCTTTTCAAATGGCCTTTGACAAAGTAAACATCGCACAACAAAAAACTCCTTCTTGTCAGGAAATGAATCACTTTTCATTTTCTCCTGACAAAAAGGAGTTTTATTTTATTCAGATCCCGCAGCTGACGAAAACAGCCCGAAATCCTTTTTCTCTTCAAATATTCTAATATCCTATGCTTCCCACGGCAGATCAGAATGCTCTGTCTTTCCATCCCGGAGCATCAGCTCTTTTACTGCTTCTGCCGCGCTCTTTCCTTCAAAGAGAACTGCATTGACCTGCTCGATGATCGGCATCTGTACTTCATATTTTCTGGCAAGCTTTACGGCCGCCTTTGTGGAATACACACCTTCCACAACCATCTGCACTTCATCCATCGCCTGCTGCATCGTTCTTCCCTGACCGATCAGATATCCTGCTTTTCGGTTGCGGCTGTGTACGCTCGCACATGTGACGATCAGATCTCCGATTCCGGTAAGTCCGGTAAAGCTTTCGATCTTGCCGCCCATCTTCACACCGAGGCGCGCGATCTCCGCAATTCCTCTCGTGATCAGAGCTGCCTTTGTGTTGTCCCCATACCCGAGTCCATCCGCAATCCCCGCTGCGAGAGCAATGACATTTTTCAGAGAGCCGCCAAGCTCGATTCCTAAAATATCCGGGCTTGTGTAGACGCGGAAGACCTCATTCATAAACATTTTCTGAAGATATTCCGCGGTCTCTTTTGTGTGCGCTCCTACGACACAGGTTGTCGGAAGACATCTTCCGACTTCCTCCGCATGACTCGGACCGGATAACACTGCTACATCCGCCTGCGGGATTTCCTGCTCAATCTGTTCAGAAAGTGTCATCAGCGTGCTTTCCTCGATTCCCTTTGCCACATTGACAATCTTCTGTCCTGCTTTCACAAAGGGAGCCATCTTCTTTGCAGTCGCTCTCGTAAATGGGGAAGGCACTGCAAGCACCATAAAATCCCGGTCTGCAATTGCTTCCTGAATCTCATTGGTAAATTTCATCGTCTGCGGAAGTTTTACTCCCGGCAGCTTGCTTTTGTGCTCACGCTCATGGTCAAGCATTTCTACTTCTGTCTTGTCAATCGACCATACCGTCACATCATGCCCGTTTTTATCCAACAGTAATGCAAGCGCTGTCCCCCAGCTTCCTGCTCCCAATACTCCGGCTTTTGCCATAATTACCCCTCCTGTTTCTTCTTTGCACCAAACTTATTTTCAGTTCCATTCAACAATCTTTTGATATTTGCCCTGTGCTTATAAAATGCAGACAACATTAAAAACACTGCGATGGCATACATCTCATACAGATGTGCCTGGGAAAGTCCGAATCCTCCCCGCTGTCCGTATATAACAACTTCCACGACAAACAGCACAACGATTGTGAGTGATCCCAGCGAAACATATCTTGTAATTCCGACGATCACCCAGAAAACGATTGCTGCGATCAGCATCATCATCGGGTTTGTGGCAAAAATCAGCCCTGCTGTCGCCGCAATCCCCTTTCCGCCCTTGAACTTTAAGTAAAACGGATAATTGTGCCCGAGCACAGCGCCCATTCCGGCGTACATCGAAAGAAGCGCAAGTTCATCCGGATATGCCTGCCCATAGAGCAGGCGGACGATCCACACTGCCAGCACACATTTTAAGAAATCGCCGAGGAAAGTGATCATTCCGGCTTTCCAGCCCAGTGTCCGGAGCGTGTTTGTCGTTCCGGCATTGCCGCTTCCATGCTGTCTGATGTCGATATGTTTCCATTTTCCATAGAGATATCCCGTCTGCAGCAGCCCGCAGACATATCCTATGATCGTACAGACCAAACGTTCCATAATTACCGCTCTTTCTCCTTTCTCTCGCGGATAAAGAATTTCAGTGAAGTCCCCTTAAATCCAAACGCCTCGCGGATCTTATTTTCCAGATAGCGTGTATAAGAGAAATGCATCAGTTCCTTATCGTTGACAAAAATGACAAAGGTCGGCGGCTTGACTGCCACCTGCGTAATATAGTAAAGTTTCAGTCTCTTTCCTTTATCTGACGGCGGCTGCTGCATCGCAACTGCTTCCATCATGATCTCGTTAAGCACTCCTGTAGAAATGCGAAGTGTCTGGTTTTCCAGCACCATATCGATCATATCGAACAGTTTTGGAAGACGCTGTCCTGTCATCGCAGACACATACATAATCTCTGCATACGGCATATAGGATAATACCTGGCGGACGTTCTTTTCATATTCATACATCGTCTTATCGTTTTTCTCGATCGCATCCCATTTATTTACGACAATGATCACACCCTTGCCGCGCTCATGGGCAATTCCGGCAATCTTGGCATCCTGCTCTGTGACACCTTCCACCGCATCGATCACAACTAAAACGACATCTGCCCGTTCCACCGCCGTCACCGTACGGATAATACTGTATCGCTCCAGTTCTTCTTTGATCTTATTCTTCCTGCGAAGTCCCGCTGTGTCGATAAAGACATACTCTTTTCCATTCCATGTGATCTCCGTATCGATCGCATCCCGCGTTGTTCCTGCAATGTTTGACACGATCACGCGGTTCTCCCCGACCAGCTTGTTGATGATCGAAGATTTTCCCACATTCGGCTTTCCGACGATTGCGATCCGTGGTCTTTCATCCTCTTCTTCCTCCGCCGAATGGTCCGGAAAATGCGCTGCTACCGCATCTAACATATCTCCAAGTCCAAGTCTTGAGGACGCAGAGATCGGGATCGGATCTCCGATTCCCAGATTATAAAATTCATAAACATCTGCCATCAGTTTCTGGAAGCTGTCCACCTTATTGACAACTAATACGACCGGCTTTCCGGAACGGCGCAGCATGTCCGCTACTTTGGAATCCGAATCCTGAAGCCCTTGTCTCACATCCGTGATAAAGATGATCACGTCCGCAGTATCAATCGCGATCTGTGCCTGCTCTCTCATCTGTGCAAGGATGATGTCCTTGCTGTCCGGCTCGATTCCGCCCGTGTCAATCAGGGTAAATTCCCGGTCAAGCCATGTTACTTCTGCATAAATTCTGTCTCTTGTGACTCCCGGCGTGTCTTTCACGATGGAAATCATCTCTCCTGCCAGCGCATTGAATAATGTAGATTTTCCTACATTCGGTCTTCCTACGATGGCGACTACTGGTTTACTCATATTTTCACTCCTATATCTGTCTTATTTTCTTTTTTCCTTTGTTTTCATTCTGACAAATGTCCTATAGCTTCTCATCAAGGACTGCCTCGATAAAATCTTGTCCGCTTGATTTTACAATATCTATCTGTACTTGTAAAGTCTCTTTCAATTCCCCTAACGTGACATCATCAAGAAATACTTCTTCCCCGTTCCTCAACATACAGCACGGCAGCAGCAGCCTGCTTCCAAGCGGCTTTCCCGAAAGCTGTGCCTTCAGGTCCTGCCCGGTGATCAGTCCTGCCACGGTGATCAGTTCCCCAAAGAAATCATTTCGAATCTCATAGAGATGGACAGTCACATGCGGATATTTTGTCTGAAGTGTCCCGATCATGTCTTTTAAATATGGATACGCAAGTTTTCCGGTTGCCAGCGAAATCTCTGTCTCTCTGTCATCGCCGGAAATCCTCTCAAATGCTTCCTGAAATTCATTCTGCAGAAGTCTTGTCGTCCCGACTCCATTTTCCAGCTGAAGATAGCCGTCATAGCGCTCCTCCTCCGGCATCTCCTCCCCGGCAAGAATATACCATTCATCCCCGGCGTGGATAAAATGTGTTCCGTATTCCTCATAAATTTTGTTCTGCCAGCGATGAATGATCGCAAGCACTTCCCTTGCCTCTTCCTTTGTAAATGGTTCCAGCGGGTAGAGTCCGTCACGGAAT
This sequence comes from uncultured Lachnospiraceae bacterium, assembly GCA_900546325.1. Lineage (GTDB taxonomy): Bacteria > Bacillota > Clostridia > Lachnospirales > Lachnospiraceae > Faecalimonas. The sequence goes on from URCR01000018.1 coordinate 27,676, forward strand.
TTTGTCAGTCCCACCGGAACGACCGATACACTCTGTAAATGCGGCAGATATGCTGTCATATCCCGGATGCTCCGCTCAAGCTCTTCTCCATCGTTGATCCCTTTGCAGAGCACGATCTGTCCGTTCATCGTAATCCCGCCCTCATAGAGTTTCTGCACCTTCTTCAGCGCCTCCCCCGCAAACCGGTTATGCAGCATCTTGCAGCGCAGTTCCGGGTTGGTCGTGTGAAAGGAAATATTGATCGGCTCCAGATGATACTGTACGATCCGCCCAATGTCATGATCACTCATATTCGTCAATGTAATATAGTTTCCCTGCAGGAAAGAGAGTCTGGAATCATCATCCTTAAAATACAGCGTCTCCCGCATTCCCTTCGGCATCTGGTCGATAAAGCAGAACATACACTTGTTTCTGCAGGAACGGTACTCATCCATCAGTCCCTGTTCAAACTCGATCCCCAGATCTTCTTCATAATCCTTCTCGATCTCCAGCTCCCACTCTTCTCCGTCCGGTTTCTCGATCAGAAGAACCAGTTCCTCATCATTTACAAGGTAATGATAATCAAAGACATCCTCGATCTCCTTGTCATTGATACTGATCAGGCAGTCCCCCGGTTCCACTCCGAGCTCCCACGCGATACTTCCGTCCTCCACCGAACGGATGATATGTCTATTTTTCATATTGTCTTCTCCTAATTTTACTACTTACAAATGCTGCATATATTTTCAGGAAAATTTTGGCAAAGCTTTCCAAACAATGTTTTCCTTTGCCGCATCTGTTTTTGACCTTCCTTTATCATACTAGATTTTGATAGAAAAAGCAATTTTTTACACCTCTTTCTTGCCCCACAGATCAAAAAGTGATATAAATGAGATGTCAATAAAATTTTTAACGGAGGCCATTATGCCAAATATTCAATTATTAGAAAAAACTCTGCCGGCGGCGCCCCTTCGCATCGCAGCGCTGGAAAGCTGCCTGCCGCTGGCACAAAAAGTCGATGACTATATCGTAACATTCCGAAAAAGTGCACTGGAATCGATGCAGTCTTCCGCACTTTATGCAAACTACAAAAAAGACAGCTATCTTCTGAAGACTTCCTGCCCGCGTTTCGGTTCAGGGGAAGCAAAAGGAATGATCCACGAGTCTGTCCGCGGTGCAGACTTGTTTGTCATGGCAGATGTATGCAATTACAGTCTGACCTACTCTGTCAACGGACATTTAAATCACATGTCCCCGGACGACCATTATCAGGACTTAAAGCGTGTCATCTCCGCAGCTACCGGAAAAGCGCACCGCATCAATGTGATCATGCCATTCCTCTATGAGAGCCGCCAGCATAAGCGCACAACGAGAGAATCTCTTGACTGTGCACTCGGACTGGAAGAGCTGATCGATATGGGCGTCAGCAATATCCTCACATTCGATGCCCACGATCCGCGCGTACAGAATTCTATCCCGCTGAAGGGATTTGACAACTTCAGCCCGGCATATCAGTTCATGAAAGCGTTGTTCCGCACAGAACCTGATTTAAATGTGGACAAGGATCACCTGATGATCATCAGCCCGGACGAAGGCGCGATGCACAGAGCTGTCTACTTCTCAAACGTGCTCGGCGTAGACATGGGAATGTTCTATAAGAGAAGAGATTACTCTACAGTTATCAATGGGAAAAATCCGATCGTCGCTCACGAATTCCTCGGTGATGATGTAAGCGGAAAGGATGTGATCATCCTCGATGATATGATTTCTTCCGGCGAAAGTATGTTAGATGTAGCAAAACAGCTGAAAGACCGCCACGCAAACCGCGTATTTATCTGTACAACCTTCGGACTCTTCACAGAAGGCTTAGGAAAATTCGATGAATACTATGAGAAAGGTTACATCGACCGCGTGATCACGACGAACCTCACTTACCTTCCTGCAGAGGCTGCCGAAAAGCCATACTTTGTTGTGGCAGACATGAGTAAGTTTCTCGCACTGATCATTGATTCCCTGAATCATGACATTTCCATCGGTTCTGTGCTAAATCCGACCGATAAGATTCACAGACTGCTGGAAAATTATAAGAAAAGATAGCAAAACTGTATCAACTGCAATTTGCAAAAGCCGCGAGGGAGATGGCACAAAACAATGTGTCTCTCCCTCACTTTCTTCCAAAGACTTGTCGCCTCCATTTATATATTACCGAATAATATCTTCTAAGAAATTACCCCCAAAAAACGGAGCGCTTTCTCAATGCCTCCTTCATCTACATCAGCAGTCACGTAATCCGCTTCCTTCTTCACACAATCTTGTGCATTTCCCATCGCAACTCCAATTTGTGCAAATCTCAGCATATCTATATCGTTTTCCGCATCCCCGAATGCCATCACTTCACTCTGCCGGATTCCGAAACACTCACAAAAATATCGGATTCCCTCTGACTTTCCTCCATTCGCAGATATGATATCGACTCCGTCCTCATTCCATCTGACAAATTTACAATGCTCCGGCAAAGCATCCCCTAAGAAAATTTCTTCCTCTTCTTTCAAGAACATTGATGCCTGATAAAGTTCGTCTCCCCTGTATAAGCCTACTTCCGGTGCAGATGTCGACACATTTTCAAGCGCTTTGCACACCTCATCGTTCACAAAATTGATATAAATTCTCTGTGCTTCGACTAAAACCAGAGGATATCTTTTTCTCTCAAATATCGCTATCAGCTTTTCTGACAACTCCTTATCAAAAGGTGTTCCACGCAAAATCTCTCCATTCGTATCAAGACATAACCGCCCATTTAGTGTAACATAACCATCAAACTTTATATGATTTACCGGCAGTTGCAACAACTCTGTAAAATGTCTGCCCGTAGCCATAAATATTTTTATTCCTTTCGCTCTCAGGGCTTCCAATGCATTCTCCGCATCAGGCGGTATCCGCTTTGTCTTATGAGAAAGCAAAGTGCCATCCACGTCAAAAAAAATTGCTTTAATCATAAATATCTCCTCTTGACACTCCCCACAGCTAAAGGAGGCTACTTTTCAGTGGCCTCGCTGAAGCAAGGAGTTTTTCGACACATTTGATAATTCTTTTATACAGTATAGCACCCCTCTAAAACTCTGTCATCTCTTTTACGTAGTGAAAAGATTTTTCCCTTTCCCAATTGACTTTTCCCTGCTATAATAACTGCAGAACTTTTTCTTCAAAACCCGATACACCGGACAAAACAAGAAACGAAAGGCCGACATCTATGAAAGCTAAAAATTTTTGCAACATTCCCGATATCCAACAGAAACTGATTGACTATAGCAGTTCTGTTTTCCATTATTATTTTAACCGGGACATGGACAGTTTTGTAAAACTTCTTGATCCTGATTTTGTATGGATCGGTTCTTACCATTTTCAATATACAAAGGGAATCGATCAGTTTTTGGAAATAACAAAAGAAGAAGCCCAGGAAATTGCTGCCGAAGTATTCGATGAAGAATACCAGATTTTATCATCCGGCCGCCAGTTGTGGGCGCTGCACGGCAAATTTTCCGCATCCGCATGGAACTTTCTTAAAACAGGTTCACCGGAGCTGGCTCGTCAATCCCATGTACATCCAGAATCTCCGGCGTTACTTTCTTCCACTGACCAATCAGATTCAGATTCCCATCGGAAAGAGCCGCTACAACGAAGTCCGGGAAGCCTCAAATGGCTGAAATACTCCCGAGCATAAAACTTCCGAAGAAATTGCCTATACAATCAAAAGAGATATTCGATCAGAGGAAACATGTTTGCACCCCGATAAAATATCTCTTTTCTTAAAACGATGTAATAGCTGTCAGTCTCTGTTATTTTTCCCCGCTCACAGCTTCCTCATGGTATTCTCCCTCGAACACTTCGCCGCCTTCCGGCTGCTTTTTTGATATATCCGAGTCTGCTGCCCCCGGTGGAAACGAATAATACTGGTGACCGTTTTCCAATGTTACCCCCCTCGCCTCTGCAAGTTCACTGACTGTCACAAGCTGATATCCCTTCTCCACAAGCTTTGGAATCAATTCCAGCGCGGCATCGATCGTTGTCGAATGAATATCATGCATCAGCACAATATCTCCGTCTTTTACAGTGTTCAAGACGCTGTCTACCGTCGCTTTCGCATTTTTTGTCTGCCAGTCCAGTGTATCAATGGTCCACATAATAAACGGCATCTTCACAGTCTCTTTCAATGTGTCGCTGATTGCCCCGTATGGTGGCCGAAGTGTTGTGGAACCGTTTGCCACAAAGCCATTGATGATTTTGTTTGTACCGTCTACTTCACTTAAAATCTCTGCAGCGTCCATCGTAGATAAGTTCGCATGTGTCATGGAATGGTTGGAAAGCTCACATCCCTGCTTTGCCATGCGTTTGATCAAATCCCCATTGTTCTGCGCATTCTGTCCCAGCATGAAAAAGGTCGCTCTTGAGTTGTATTTCTCCAGTTGATCCAGCAACTCTCCGGTCCGGCTTCCCGGTCCGTCATCAAATGTCAACGCGATCATCGGTTTGCTCGGATCAATGGAACTTTCTTCAGATTTTAATTTTCCGTCTTTGGCAAACTGATAGGTCTTGACACCGATCCGCAGTTCTCCGGTTACCATATTTCCTTCACCATCAAAATAATACTTCGCTCCATCATCTTCTACCCAGCCATTTTGCACATACGTTCCGTCCGGCTGTTTAAATTTGTTGCCGTCCCACTCACCATATTTATTTTTCACAGTCAATGTGCCGTCCTGCGTTTCAAAAAATACTTCCTGAGACAGTTCTCCTTCTAGTTTCTTCTTCAAGTCATCTGAAAGATTTATCTTCACCGGAAATATTCCCTCTTTTGTCCCGTCAGACTCACATTCCAGTGTGTAATCCTTCCCTTGTTTCAGGCTTTCCATAAAATCCTGTGCCGTGTACTTTTTCTTTTTATCCAGCACTGTCTTCATCGCGCCTTCTCCATGGATATTCACAGAAAAATCGGGAAGCTCACTGTCCTGATACATCATCTCTGACTTCGCCTTCATAGAGATGACTGCCAGTCCGCTCTTTTCGGAAGCTGCCGCCGTACTGAACAGTATCACCGACATCAGACAAAGAACTGCAATGCTGATCAGTTTTTTCTTAACGCGTTCTCTCTTGTACCCGCGCTTTATCTGCCTCATAAATTTTATCCCCCTAAACCTTCTGTAAAATTATATGTTTTTCTTTTAGTATACACAACTTTCCATCAGACTGCAATCTTATTTCCGGTACATTTCACGCACCTTTGTTCAGTAGAAAGACTAAAAAATGCCTTCCACTCCGGACATCTTTCTGTCTGTCCAAAATGAAAGGCATACTAAGTTCTGATTATTCTTCGTTTACTTTTTCCACTTGAATAATTGCAGACTTCTGCATTGGAATACGGCAGTTTCTGTTATTTCCAAATTCTACGATCACATCATCGTCTGTGATGTCGATCAGCACACCGTAAAATCCACTCGTCGTCAATACAGTATCTCCTACTTCCATAGAAGCAACCATCGCCTGCACTCTCTTCTGCTCTTTTCTCTGCGGGCGGAACAGAAAGAACCACATACCTCCGATCAGCACTGCATACACTAAGATAATGGAAAATAATCCACCTGTTCCTCCTGACGCTAATAAACCATTCATACTAAAAATCCTCCTACTTCTCAATTAAGCACTATTGCTATGATACACAATTTCCACTGAGACATCAAGTTATTTTTGGAAATTTTATGATTTGTTTATATCTGTCCGCGTGTGAATCCTTCCAGTTTCTGTTTCTTATATTCCTTATATCTGCCTTCCTCGATCGCTGTACGGATCTCTTCCATCATATTGTTGTAGAAGTACAGGTTATGAAGCACACAGAGGCGCATTCCGAGCATCTCTTTTGCCTTCAGCAAATGGCGGATATATGCTCTGCTGTACCTTCGGCATGCCGGGCACTGACAGCCTTCCTCGATCGGTCTGTCATCCAGTTCATATTTGGCATTGAACAGATTCATCTTCCCGTGATTCGTATAGACATGTCCATGTCTTCCATTTCTGCTTGGGTAGACACAGTCAAAGAAGTCTACTCCTCTGTCAACTGCCTCAAGAATATTTGCCGGTGTTCCGACTCCCATCAGGTAGGTCGGCTTGTCCTGCGGAAGATATGGAACTGTCGCCTCAATGATCCGGTACATATCTTCATGGGATTCTCCAACCGCCAGTCCTCCGAGCGCATAGCCGTCCAGCTCAAGCTCGGAGATTCTCTTCGCATGTTCGATGCGGATGTCCTCATAGATTCCACCCTGATTGATTCCGAACAGCATTTGCTGCCGATTGATCGTATCTTCCAGGCTGTTCAGCCTTGTCATCTCTTTTTTGCAGCGCTCCAGCCAGCGCACTGTCCGGTCTACCGAATGCTGGATATAATTGCGGTCTGCCACACTGGACGGACATTCATCAAATGCCATCGCGATCGTGGAAGCTAAGTTAGACTGGATCTGCATGCTCTCCTCCGGTCCCATGAAGATCTTCTTTCCGTCGATGTGAGAGTGGAAATAAACGCCTTCTTCCTTGATCTTTCTCAATCCCGCGAGAGAAAAGACCTGAAATCCGCCGGAATCTGTCAGGATCGGCTTATCCCACACCATAAATTTATGCAGTCCCCCGAGCTTTTTCACTACTTCATCGCCCGGCCGTACATGCAGATGATAAGTATTAGAGAGCTCCACCTGTGTCTTGATCCCCTGAAGATCTTCTGTGGAGACAGCACCCTTGATCGCTGCTGCTGTTCCCACATTCATAAATACCGGTGTCTCGATCACACCATGTACTGTTTTCAGTCTCCCTCTTTTGGCGAGCCCGTCTCTTTTTATTAACTGATACATTCTTTTTCTCCTCTGACTTAATAATGACAAATAACCGGAACTCCCGCACTGATCAGGTTGAGCAGTTGCCCAGCCTTATCAACCGGCATATTGATACATCCATGGGAACCGACACTCTGATACAGGCTGCCTCCAAATGCCGTCTGCCAGTCCGCATCGTGGAATCCGACTCCGCTCCATGTAAACTGCATCCAGTATCTGACTTCTGTTTCATAGATTGGCTGTCCTGTCTCCGGATCTTTTTCCCCGACAAGAACAGACGGACTTTCCTTATAAAGCACGTCGTAGACTCCCTCCGGTGTGATTCTGTCCGGTGTCGGAAGACCTGATACAATATCCGTCTCCAACACAACATTTCCATCCTGGATATACCACATATGCTGGGTGGATAAATCTACCTCCGCATAAGTATTTCCCCAGTCTGTCTCACCAAATGATGCCGCTCTCTGTTCATAGATCGGCTCTCTCTGCACCGGCTGTCCTCCGGCAATATCTGCCTTCAGCTGCTCAATCTCTGCCGCCTCATCAATACTCCATCCATATGTACCGCCGGATACGGTCGCCGCCTTTCCGGTTGGCGTCGTAAAACTTCTCGTCTTTCCTACAGTATCATACCTGGATGCCAAATCTCTTACATATGTGGAAATGTTGTCTGTCGCAAATGTGACATTCATATTTTCATCGACTGTAATCCACTCTGCAAGTTTTGCCTTGTCGATTCCTTCCGGTGTCGATCCCATCTGATAAGTGACCGTTCCCCCAAGATAGGAATTCATCTTGTCTTTCGCCGCAATAACTTCCGGTGAATCCTCGGTAAACTTCGGCTGAATATAACAGCCTTCCTTTTCCAGATCGATCTCATGCTGGAACCCGCTGATCTTCTCCTTGATCTTCTCGCTGAAGGCTTCCTGATCCAGCTGTGTACCGACTACCTCTTTTGTAATGACGAACTCATTGCCGTCAAATGTAGGCTTCGCCGATACAGATGGTGTCTGATTCTCCGGCTTCATACACTGAAGTCCACTGATCAGCGCATCCAGCGCCGCCTCATCGTACTGGACATCAACCTTTGCCTCTGCACTTCCCTTTTGGAACAGTGCCCGGATCCAAAGAAGAGCATTCTGATCCTTTACGATCTTCTCCAGTTCCTTTCCCGGAAGATATTCCAAAGAAATATCCTCCCCGCTGATCACCTCTGTTCCGCCGTCATTTTCCTTTAAGGTAAGCGTATATCCTTCCACCTGCTTTTCCATATAAGCTTCTACTTCTTTTACGGTCTTCCCTGAGAAATCATTTCCATTGATTGTCGTGTTAAAATAAAAATGATTGGTAAAATAAAAGGCAAATCCGAGATATACAAGCGCTGCTGCTCCAAGGATCCCCCCTCCTGCAAGCAGTGCTGTCTTCTTCACCTTATCTTTATTCTTATCCTTCTTGCTTCTGCCATGCCCTGCCGGCGATGCAGAAGACACTGTTCTGACTCCGTGATCACTGCCGTTTTTCTGGCCATTCTGCTTTGTCTGCTTTTCGGTATGACTTCCCGGATGACTCTGTGCTTTCTGCTTCTGCTCATGGCTTTTCTGTGGTTCTTTTCCTTGAACTTCTTTTCTTTGCAATTCTTTTCTTTGTAGCTCTTTTCTTTGAACTTCTTTTCCTCTTTGTGCCCGTATCTCTTTTGGGATTTCGGATGTAAACTGTGCTTTCTGAAGATCTGAGCGCTGCGGCCGCGGCCGCGGATTCTTTCTCTTCTTCTCTTTCTTCTCTATATCTGATTCGTCCGGACCGTCATCCAGACGATATGCGAAGTATTCTATGTCATCTGTACGCCGGTCTGTATGCTTTTTTCCAGATCCCTGGCGTCTCCTCTTATCATTCGTGCCGCCCATATAGTATCTATTTCCTTTCTCTAAACAATATCTAGTAAACATTATAATACGTCCCTTTCTAAAAGTACAGTATAAAAATAAGCATTGCCACTTTTTTTAACTTCTTATATAATAATGACAAAAGTTTGTAACATTTTTGTCACGAAAGGAGTTTTTATACATGGCTGGTTCCTATTTTGGAAATTCATTCCGCATCACAACCTGGGGAGAATCACACGGTCCGGCGATCGGTGTCGTCATTGACGGCTGTCCTGCCGGACTTGCACTCTCCGCAAAAGAGATCCAATGTTTTCTCGATCGCAGAAGACCCGGACAGAGCCGCTACACGACACAGAGAAACGAATCGGATCAGGTGGAAATCCTCTCCGGTGTATTTGAGGGGAGAACAACCGGAACACCGATTTCATTGATCGTCCGCAATCAGGATCAACGATCCAGAGATTACGGGAACATCGCTTCCTGCTACCGTCCCGGACATGCTGACTTTACCTTTGACAGCAAATATGGATTCCGTGACTACCGCGGCGGCGGACGCTCCTCCGGACGCGAGACGATCGGCCGTGTCGCTGCCGGCGCCATCGCCTCCAAGCTGCTTGCAGAGATGGGAATCACCATCCTCGCCTACACCAAGTCGATCGGCTCTGTCACCGTTCCCGCAGCAGAATATCATCTGACTGAGATTATGGAAAATGCTTTGTATATGCCTAATAATACATATGCCGGGCAGGCAGAAATATACTTAAAAGAATGTATTGAGAACCAGGATTCTGCCGGAGGAATAATTGAATGTACTGTCCGCGGGATGACTGCCGGGATCGGTGAACCGGTCTTTGAGAAACTCGATGCCTCCCTGGCCAAAGCCGTGATGTCCATCGGTGCAGTCAAAGGTGTGGAGATCGGTGACGGTTTTCAGGCAGCCGCTTCTTATGGAAGTTTCAATAACGATAGTTTCACCTGTGAAAACGGCTCGATCTCAAAACTTACAAATCATTCCGGAGGAATCCTCGGAGGAATGAGCGACGGCTCAGACATTCTCCTGCGCGCCGCGTTTAAGCCGACTCCTTCGATCTCACGGCCCCAGCAGACTGTGACAGACGAACCGGAGAACATTGAACTTTCTATTCACGGACGCCATGATCCGGTTATCGTACCGCGGGCAGTCGTCGTCGTAGAGTCTATGGTCGCACTCACGCTGATCGATCTGTTATTTGCCAACATGAGCGCCAGACTGGATAAGATTCTTTCCTTCTATGAGAGGTAAGAACCCAAAACAAACCGCAAGCCTTTTTTCGCATAGATTTCCATTCGTGTATGGCAGCATTCAAAGCAATGTCATACACGAATGATTTCACCTGCTTTCAGCTTAACAAATCTTTTTTACATTTCTTTTCATTCTTTCTTAATATTTTCTAAAATCCTCTTTGGAATTCCATTTTGCATCCCCACTCCTCTACTTTCAGCAGAAGAATCACATGCGCTTGTTTTCTTCATTTTCTGATTGACTATTATCTGAAATGGAGTATAATGATATAGGCACATTTGTTTAGAAATAGTAAACTTTTTGTTTATTTATAATAGTATTTTTAAGTATGGAAAGGATGTCTGTATATATGAATATAGGCAATAAACTCAGGGAACTGCGCATGGAGAAGGGGCTGACACAGGAAGAACTTGCCGATCGGGCAGAGCTTTCAAAGGGATTCATCTCCCAGATTGAGAGAGACCTCACCTCCCCTTCGATCGCAACGCTGGTCGATCTGCTGCAATGTCTCGGAACGAATCTCAAAGATTTCTTCTCCGATGATTCCGATGAGCAGATTGTATTTCCCGAAGAAGATTTCTTTGAAAAAACAGACCCGGAACTTCACAACACCATCGAATGGATCATCCCCAATGCACAGAAAAATATGATGGAACCGATCCGTGTCACCTTACTTCCCGGCGGCTCCACTTACCCGGACAGACCCCATGAAGGAGAGGAATTCGGCTATGTTCTTCAGGGAGTGATCCATATCCATCTCGGGCAGAGAGTCTACACCGCCAAAAAAGGTGAGACGTTCTATTTCACCCCGAACTGTGAGCATTCGATCAGTGCCGGCAAAAGGACCGGAGCAAAATTTATCTGGGTGAGCACACCACCCAGTTTTTAATTGTTTTCACGTTGTTTCCATGTACAAAACACATATTTGATAAAACAAAGGAGGAGTGAGCATATGGCTAACAAATTAATTGATATTGTAAATGTATCAAAATCCTATGGGGACAATCTCGTCCTCGATGAACTCAACTTATATATCAGGGAGAATGAATTTCTGACACTGCTCGGTCCGAGCGGATGCGGGAAGACAACACTGCTCCGCATCCTCGGCGGATTTGAGAGCTGCGATTCCGGACACATTATTTTTGACGGAAAAAATATCAATAACGTCCCGCCAAACAAGCGGCAGTTAAACACTGTTTTCCAGAAATATGCCCTGTTCTCCCACATGTCCATCGCAGAAAACATTGCATTCGGGCTGAAGATCAAGGGAAAATCAAAAGCGTATATCAATGACAAAATCCGCTATGCCCTAAAGCTCGTCAACCTGGACGGTTACGAAAACCGTACCCCGGACTCTCTGAGCGGCGGCCAGCAGCAGCGGATCGCCATCGCCCGCGCGATCGTCAACGAGCCGAAGGTTCTTCTGCTTGATGAACCATTGGGAGCCCTCGATCTCAAACTGAGACAGGATATGCAGTATGAACTGATCCGTCTGAAAAATGAACTTGGAATTACCTTTATCTACGTTACCCACGATCAGGAGGAAGCTCTTACCATGTCCGATACGATCGTCGTGATGAATCAGGGATATATCCAGCAGATCGGTACTCCGGAAGACATTTACAATGAGCCGGAAAATGCATTTGTCGCTGACTTCATCGGGGAAAGCAACATTCTGCCGGCTGTCATGGTCGAAGATAAACTGGTAAAAATTCTCGGTGTCAATTTTCCATGTGTCGATGTGGGATTTGGAAAGAATAAACCGGTGGATGCCGTGATCCGCCCGGAAGACATCGATCTTGTAAAGCCGGAAGAAGGACTTCTCGAGGGAGTCGTAACACACCTGATCTTCAAGGGAGTCCACTATGAGATGGAAGTTTCCGCAAACAACTTTGACTGGCTTGTGCACAGCACAGACATGGTGCCAGTCGGCACTCCGGTCGGCATCAGAGTGGATCCTTTTGACATCCAGATTATGAAAAAACCAGAATCTGAAGATGAGGAGGCGGTTCCAGTTGAAGAGTAAAAAATTACTTGCCGGACCTTATTTCTTCTGGTCGGTATCTTTTATCATCATCCCGCTTCTGATGATCTTGTACTATGGACTGACAGACCAGGATGGTGCCTTTACCTTTGCAAACCTTGCAAAGATCACAACACCGGAGAACTTAAAGGCGCTCGGCCTCGCGCTTCTGCTGTCCCTGATCAGTACCTTGATCTGCCTTGTCATGGCATATCCGCTGGCGATGATCCTCGCCTCCATGAATGTCAACCAGACTAGTTTTATCGTACTGATCTTCATCCTTCCGATGTGGATGAACTTTCTGCTCCGCACACTCGCCTGGCAGACTTTATTGGAAAAGAACGGCGTGATCAACAGTATTCTGTCGTTCTTCCATCTGCCGCAGCTTGCGATCATCAACACACCGTACGCGATCATCCTCGGCATGGTCTATAACTTTCTGCCGTTTATGGTGCTTCCGATCTATAACGTGCTTGTAAAGATTGACAAAGATGTGATCAATGCCGCAAGAGACCTCGGCGCAAACAACCGCCAGACCTTCTTTAAGATCATACTGCCGCTGACAGTTCCGGGAATCATCAGCGGGATCACAATGGTATTTGTTCCGGCGCTTACAACCTTTGTCATCTCCGATCTTCTCGGTGGAAGCAAGATTCTTCTGATCGGAAATGTCATCGAGCAGGAATTCAAACAGGGAAGCAACTGGCATGTCGGCTCCGGGCTTTCTCTCGTACTGATGATCTTCATTATTTTAAGTATGGCTCTCATCGCCAAATACGATAAAGACGGGGAGGGAACTGCATTTTGATTAAAAATACATTACAGAAAATCTATCTGGGGCTCATTTTCATTTTACTGTATGCCCCGATCATCACCCTTGCTGTACTGTCTTTCAACAACTCAAAGACACGCGCAAAATGGGGTGGATTTACCGGAAAATGGTACGTTGCCCTTTTCCAGAATGAGCAGATTATGAACGCGCTCTACACAACGCTGATCATCGCGCTTCTCTCGGCGCTGATCGCCACACTCATCGGAACTGCCGCCGCGATCGGCATTCAGGCGATGAAAAAGAGAGTCCGCACAGCGATGATGGCAGTCACCAACATTCCGATGTTAAATGCGGATATCGTAACCGGAATTTCCTTAATGCTCTTATTTATCGCATTCCGGTTCTCACTTGGATTTGCAACGATCCTCATGGCACACATTACCTTTAACATCCCTTATGTTATCTTAAGTGTCATGCCAAAATTAAAGCAGACAAACCGCCGGACTTATGAAGCGGCACTGGATCTTGGTGCTTCTCCGGTCTATGCGTTTTTCAAAGTGGTTTTCCCGGATATCCTTCCGGGTGTCTTCTCCGGGTTCCTGCTTGCCTTTACGATGTCCCTTGATGATTTCGTCATCACGCACTTCACAAAAGGACCGGGGATCGATACACTGTCCACAAAGATTTACAGCGAAGTGCGAAAAGGGATCAAGCCGGAAATGTATGCACTTTCCACCCTGCTGTTTGTGTCAGTGCTGTTTCTTCTGATTTTGGTCAATGTCTCCCCTTCCTCAAAAGAAGGGACCGCTAAGAAATATGTCAGCAAAAAGAGTAAAGCTGCCCGCTTTGTGTTCCGGCGCCTTGCCCCGGCAGTCATGGCAGTCGTGATCATCGCCGGAGGATTTTTCTATGGCTCCAAGCAGTCTGTCAGCGGAGATAATCAGGTGATCGTCTACAACTGGGGAGAATATCTCGATCCGGAAGTAATCACAATGTTTGAGGAAGAGACCGGCATTTCCGTTGTCTACGAGGAATATGAGACGAATGAGATCATGTATCCAAAAGTACAGTCCGGCGCCATCGCCTACGATGTCGTCTGCCCGTCCGACTACATGATCCAGCGTATGATCGAGAACGACCTGCTTGCTGAGATTAATTTTGACAATATTCCGAATATTAAAAATATCGGTACACAGTACATGGAGCAGTCCCGCCAGTTTGATGCAGAAAATAAATATTCTGTTCCATACTGCTGGGGAACCGTCGGAATCCTCTACAACAAAAAAATGGTGGAGGAACCGATCGACAGCTGGTCTGTCCTCTGGGATGAAAAGTACAAAGACAATATTTTAATGCAGGACAGCGTCCGCGATGCATTTGCCGTTGCCCTGAAATACCTCGGGTATTCTTTAAACTCCACAGACCGGGACGAGCTTGAGGCTGCAAAGGAACTTCTGATCGAACAGAAACCGCTTGTGCAGGCATACGTGATCGACCAGGTGCGTGATAAGATGATCGGAAACGAGGCTGCCATCGGTGTGATTTATTCCGGGGAGGCTATTTACACACAGCTGGAAAATCCGGATCTGGAATATGTGATTCCAAAAGAGGGATCTAACGTATGGATCGACTCCTGGGTCATCCCAAAAAATGCAAAACACAAAGAAAATGCAGAGGCATTTATCAACTTCCTCTGCCGTCCGGACATCGCAAAGATGAACTTCGACTACATCACTTACTCCACACCAAACGTAGAGGGAAGAAAACTGATCGAAGATCCTGCGATCCGCAACAGCACTATCGCATTCCCGGATGCCTCTGAGTTAGAACGGTGTGAGACATTCAAGTTCCTCGGAGATGAAAATGATGCACTGTACAACGAATTATGGAGGGAGATCAAATCAAAATAATGAAGCGGACATTTACCTATCCTATCCATCATGAAATGGCAGGCATGACGATCCAGTCTTTCTTAAAACAACAGCAGTATTCCAGTCAGGTGATCACGCATTTAAAGCGGACACCTGACGGCATCTGCCGAAACGGTATCTGGGCACGGGTACACGAAGTGCTGCAAAGTGGCGACATCCTCACGATTTCCATCGTGGAAGAAACCTCCTCAGAGCACATCGTTCCCGTGCCGCTTCCGTTTCCAATTGTATACGAAGACGAAGACCTGCTTGTCATCAACAAGCCGGCAGGAATGCCGATCCACCCTTCTCAGGGAAATTATGAGAACACACTGGCCAATGCTGCTGCCTACTACTTTGCTTCTCAGAAAATCCCGTTCACCTACCGCTGTATCAATCGCTTAGATAGGGATACCACCGGACTTCTGATCATCGCAAAGCACATGTACAGCGCTTCTCTTCTATCCAATATGGTGGCCAGACGGGAAATCCATCGGGAATACCTTGCTGCCGCCACCGGACTTGTCGAAGAATCCGGTACGATCGAGGCACCGATCGGGCGGGCAGACGGTTCCACGATCGAGCGCTGTGTCGACTTGGCACACGGAGACTATGCCTGCACCCATTTTCAACGGCTTGCTTATCAAAACGGGTACTCTCTCGTGTCTCTGAAACTGGAGACCGGGCGTACCCATCAGATCCGTGTCCATATGAAATACATCGGACATCCCCTTCCCGGAGATTTTCTGTACAACCCAGAAGATCACTGTATTGATCGCCAGGCGCTGCACTCTTACCGGCTCTCCTTTGTCCATCCGATCACAAAAAAGCCGCTGACCTTCACCGCACCGCTTCCGGAAGATATGCGGGCAATTTTTCAAGAGGCTGCAAATTAAAAAATAAGCGTGACGCAAAATAGGTTTCTATTAAAATTCCCTATTTTACGCCACGCTGTTTCTTTGCGCATTTTTCTTGAACGTTCCGTCTAGGTCGAAAGATCATCCGTCGTCAGGAAGTCGACCTCTTGCTCAGTCCACTCTTGTTTTTCCCAGCTTTCATTGTACGTCCAAACGTTGACGCTGATCCCCCTGTCTTTTGCATATGCCATCATGTCACTGCTGATTTTAGCCGCCGCAATTCCGCTGTGGGAAAGTTCTGCCGCCTGGTCGATCGTTTCCTGCGTTCCTTCCTCCACAAGATATTTTACACGGATAATCTCGGAGCATTCCCGGATTTTCTTAAGCTGGTCAAGATTGCCGCTCAGACATACCGTCGACTCTTCCATCCCAAGCTCCTTGACTTTCTGCACAAGCGACACAACATCGTCCACCGATGTGAATTTCAGATCCAGCACGGCATTGGAGCCGCTTTGCCGGCAGACTTCCAGAAACTCCTCCATCGTCGGCACACCAGTATATGGATATGCCCAGACGTTGCTGCCACTGTCGATTGTCAGCATCTGGATCTCCTCCAAAGTCATCTCTGCGATTGTCCCTGTTCCATCAGTCATCCGATCCACAGTCGGATCGTGCATACATACAAATGCTCCGTCAGCGGTCTTATGGATATCCGCCTCAATCCCCCATGCACCGTTCTCGGCTGCCAGTTCATAGGCGGGAAGCGTGTTTTCCGGCGCTTCTGAGCTGTAGCCGCGGTGGGCGATCATTTTTGTTCCGCTGTTTTTCACCGCAAGGGCTGTCGTCTGCTCAAGTGTCTGTTCCATATTTCCTCCAAGCAGCGGCACCGCTTTCTCAACTGTGGTCTCCGGGAGCATCTTCGCTTTCAGATCTAAAGTGTAACTTCTGCTGTACACAAAGATTCCTGCCGCCGCGCAGAGAATTGTTCCGGCAGTACATCCAAGAAAAATCTTCTGTCTCCGTACTTTTCTGCGCCGCAGCTCCTTCATTCTTTTGAGCTTCTGCTCTCTCAGTGTATATTCCGACATGCCTGTCACCTGCTACACTTGAAAGCATCCGCCGCCGATAAATTCCCGCAGGAGAGAATTTTTCGGAATATTCTCACTTCCGACACCAACAAAATATTCGAGGAATTTCAGAAGCCTTTTCGCCTCTGTATACTCTTCACAGTCCTTGTCGATTCCAAATAAGATCGGCTCTGCATACTGTTTTAACACTGCCAGTTCATAGATCAGTGCAGAGTTGAACATGACATCTGCCTCTTCCTGGTAAGGGAAAATATTTTCCTCCTCCCCGCGTCTGACAGAAGGCCACATCCGGATCGTCTGCTGGGCAGAAGTTCCCCGCGTTCTCGCATCTCTCACAAGTCTTCGGATCAGCCGTCCGTCTGTCGTAGGGATCCGGTTGTGCTCATCAATATTTAACTGCGTCAGTGCACTGATATAAATTTTGAATTTGTTTTCTGCTGCCAGTCTGTAAGTCATCGCATCATTCAGACAGTGGATCCCCTCGATGACCAGGACATCATTTGCCCCAAGCTTCTTCGGCTTTGACGTATATTCCCGCTTTCCGGTCTTAAAATTAAACGTCGGAAGCTGTACTTCCTTTCCCTCCAGGAGATCTGTCATATCCTGATTAAACTTCTCAAGATCAATTGCCTCCAGACATTCAAAATTATAATTGCCATCCTCATCCTTCGGTGTCAGCTCCCGGTCTACAAAATAATTGTCAACCGCGATCGGATGCGGTACAAGCCCATTGACTCTGAGCTGCACAGACAGTCTGTGGGAAAATGTAGTCTTTCCCGAGGAAGACGGCCCTGCGATCAAAATGAAACGCAGTTCCGGTCTGGCTGCAATCTGCGCCGCGATCGAAGCGATCTTACTCTCCTGAAGCGCTTCCTGCACAAGCATCTCCTCAAGGATATCCCCTTTTGTGATAATGTCATTCAGCTCTCCGACTGTCTCAATTCCCTGCATGTCACCCCATCTTGTAGATTCCTTCAACACCTGGAACAATTTATTCTGAGGTGCAAACGGCGGCACCTCTTTCGGCGCTGATGCCACCGGCATCTGAATGACAAACCCTTCATCATACAAATGCAGTTCAAAATATTTCAAATATCTTGTGCTCGGAAGCATATATCCATAGTAGTAATCCTCAAACTCATTCAAACGGTACAGATTGACCTTCGATCCTCTCCGGTACTCAAAAAGCTTCTCCTTATCCACCATTCCATACTGGTGAAAAAGCGCTGTGGCATCCGGCGTCGATACACTTCTCTTTTGGATCGGCATATCTGCCTCTACGATATCCCGCATACGGATTGTCACCCGGTTTAAGAAATCCTGGTTGACAACAACATTCCCCTCTACTTTGCAATAATAGCCTTTGCTGATCGAGTAGAGAATTCTTACCTTCTCTACATTTTCATGCCCTGCCACATTGTAAACCGCCTTCACAAGCAGAAGACTCATACTTCTTCTGTAAGTCTGATTTCCGATGACTTCCCCGGTTGTAACAAACTTTAATATACAGTCTTTCTTTAATCTTTTACCAAGTTCCTGAAGACGATTATTCACAAAGACGAGCACGATATCATTTTCATACTCTGACTGAAAATCTTCCGAGATTTTCTCATATGTGGTCCCCGCTTCATACTGACGGAGGACATTTCCAACCTGAACGGTATATGTCTGTTTTTCCAACTGTTTCCCTTCTTTCTTCTCTGTCACCTTACATTTTATGTTACACAACAGAAAACGGATGTCTGACCGGAGCGCATTTTATATCCAGCTCTCCAACTCTTTCTTCCAGAAACTTCTTCATATCTTCGATAAAAATATGTTCCATTCCATAGTGCCCGGCATCAATGATCGTAAGCCCCTGCGCCTCAGCATCAATCCCGGAATGATGGTCGATATCTCCAGTAATCAACACCTCTGCCTTCTTTCTGATTGCCTCCTCAATGACACTCTTTCCGGAGCCCGGGCAGACTGCTGCTCTCTGGACTTTTTGATCCATATCCCCAAACACTTTCACATTTGGAAGTGCAAACTTCTCTTTGACAAGTTCACAACATTCCCGCACCGTCATTGCACTTGCAAACTGCCCTGATCTGCCGATTCCTTTCTCCGGTTCTTTTGGCTCAGTCTGTTCCAATACCTCTATGGACTGTAAGCCCAGACGTTCGGCCGCAAGATCTGCCATCCGGAGCACATCATAGTTCGTATGCATCGCATAATAGGAAATATCGTGCTGCAGCAGTTGTACAACACGATTTCCAATAAAATCCTGGTCTGAAATTTTCTTTAATCCTTTAAAGATCAATGGATGGTGAGTGATGATCAGGTCCGCCTCCATCCGGACTGCCTCCTGAATCACTTCCTCTGTCACATCCAGTGCAAGATAAACGCTTTTGACTTCTTTGCTGCCCCGTCCGGCGAGAAGCCCTACATTATCCCACTCACATGCATACGAAACCGGATATACTTCTTCGATCCTCTCTGTCAATTCCTTACAAAGCATCGCTCTTTCCTCCCGTTTCTTCTATTTCTTTTATTTTCTCCCGGATTCCCACTGTCCCAGGATTCTCTCTACACATGCAGTCTCCTCCTGCAGTGTTTCTCTTCTCCGGCAGATATGGTCACCGCTTTTTCCATCCAGTTCCCTTAATACCTTTTGCTTCATCTCCAGTTCTCTCTTGAGAAAACTGCGCAGTACCGGATGCTTCTGCGCAAGAAGACCTTTCCCATAGTATGCCTCTTCTTTTGTCAGCGTGTACGGACTTCCCGGACACACTTTCATGATTGGATAAAATTTTCCTTCCTCCAGCACCATGTCTTCTGCAAGCACTTCATATCCATGCTCTGCCAGATATTCCCGGACTTTGTAAAGTTCCGACTGCGGCTGTAAGATCAGCACTTTCATTCTTCTTGCCGTCGCACTGCTCTCCTCCAGGATCTTGATCGTCAATGTTCCGCCCATGCCTGCAATAATAGCACAATCTGCTTCTCCTGGCTCTAGTGCTCTCATCCCGTCAGATCTTCTCGTAGTGATCTTCTCAGAAAGCCCTGCCGCCAGAATATGTTCCCTTGCGCGGTCAAGCGGTCCGACATTGATATCCATCGCAACTGCCTCCGGACATCTCCCCTCCTGCACAAGTGCGATCGGGATATATCCATGGTCAGTTCCGATGTCCGCCACTGCCATTCCATCATCCACAAGATCCGCCACCGCACGCAGACGCTCTGATAATTCTGTCATCACTTTGCCTTCCTCTCTAGTCAAGGTAATCTCTTAACTTCCGGCTTCTGCTTGGATGACGCAGTTTTCTGAGTGCCTTTGCCTCAATCTGACGGATTCGCTCTCTCGTGACATCAAATTCTTTTCCGACTTCTTCCAGCGTTCTCGCACGTCCGTCATTCATACCGAAGCGGAGTCTTAATACCTTCTGCTCTCTGTCTGTCAGCGTGCTGAGCACTTCATCCAGCTGTTCCTTCAAAAGTGTTGCCGCTGCAGCCTCCGCCGGAACCGGCACATTATCATCCTGAATGAAATCACCGAGATGGCTGTCTTCCTCCTCACCGATCGGTGTTTCCAAAGATACCGGCTCCTGGGAAATCTTAAGGATCTCTCTGACTCTGTCCACCGGCATGTCAAGTTCCTTTGCAATCTCTTCCGGAAGCGGTTCTCTTCCAAGCTCCTGAAGCAGCTGTCTGGATACGCGGATCAGCTTATTGATCGTCTCTACCATGTGCACCGGGATACGGATCGTTCTCGCCTGATCTGCAATGGCTCTTGTGATCGCCTGACGGATCCACCATGTCGCATACGTACTGAATTTGAATCCTTTGTTGTAGTCAAATTTCTCTACCGCCTTGATCAGACCGAGATTTCCTTCCTGAATCAGGTCAAGGAATAACATTCCCCTTCCAACATACCGCTTCGCAATGCTGACAACAAGGCGGAGGTTGGCCTCTGCAAGACGCTTTTTGGCATCCTCATCGCCCTCTTCCATCCTTCTTGCAAGTTCGATTTCCTCCTCGGCACTTAACAGCGGTACTTTTCCGATTTCTTTCAGATACATACGGACCGGATCTTCAATGCTGATTCCATCCGGCACTGAGAGGTCGATCTTCTCCATATCCACCTCGTCTTCGTCTGTGAGCATGATCTCGATATCATCGTCGTCATCATCGCCTTCTCCGATTCTGAGTACATCGATGTTGCTCGCCTCAAGCGCCTCAAATACTTTATCCATCTGCTCGGAATCCAGTTCCATATCTGAAAAGAAATCATTGATCTCCTGTAATTCCAGAATGCTTTTCTTCTTTTTTCCAAGTGCAATGAGTTCTTTTACTTTCTCAATCAGTTTTAATGTATTTTCTTCCATTCGTGTCTATCCTCCATAACCTGTTTCTATTTTATCCTTAATTGATGGAAATATGCAGTTTCTGCAGATCCTGCACTGCCCTTTTACTCTCCATCAACCGCTGTAACCCCGCAATATCGGTCGGTTCTAAATTTCTTGTCGCCGTCTCGATACTGTTCTCTTTCACACGGATGATCGTCTCTTTGAGTGCTTTCTCCTGCTCACTTTTGGTCGTCAGCTCCCTGATCTTTGTGTGGAACAAAGATGCCACCTCCCGGTGCTCCTCCTCATCGGTGAAATGATTCATAATTTTTGCCGGATTGACTTCGCCTTTCTCATACTGCTCATAGAGCAGGAGGGCAACCGTCCGGTAAAGCTCCGTCGTAAAGTCTTCCGGCGTAATATATTTCCGGATCATTCCAAACAGTGATTCCTCCTCGATCATCCACGTCAGCAGAATCTTCTGTGACTGGAGCATGCCATCTTCTTTTTGCTGTTCTTTTCCATGCGTCGTCCGCGGCCTTGCCACCGGTGACGCCATCCCTGACTGCACCGCCGCCTTTGCCACTAATTTGCGCAGACTGTCATATCCGATGTGGTAAGCTTCCGCCACCGCGTCGATATAGTTGTTGCGCTCGATTTCCTCCTCGAACTGTGCCAGTCTCTTTGCCGCCTCATAATAGAACTCTGTCTTTCCTTCCGGAGTATGCATATCATATTGCCGCTCCAAAATCTCCAGACTGAACATGAAGCCGTTGCGAGCCTTCCCGATCCGCTGTTCAAATGCTTCTGCGCCAAGATTTTTGATAAATTCATCCGGGTCCTTATACGGGTCCATCCGGATCACTTTTGCGCTGATCCCCGCCTCCTTCAAGATCGGTACTGCCCTAAGCGCCGCTTTTGTGCCGGCCTCATCACTGTCGTAAGTCAGGTAGACTTCACTGACATACCGCTTGATCAGAGAAGCATGTCCCGCAGTCAGTGCAGTTCCCAGGGAAGCGACCGCATTGGTAAATCCTGCCTGATGAAGTGAGATCACATCCATATATCCCTCACAGATCAGAAAATACGGCTTTCTCGATGTGCGCGCCCGGTTCAACCCATAAAGATTCCGGCTCTTATCAAAGATCAGCGTCTCCGGCGAGTTGAGATATTTGGGCTTCCCATCGCCCATGACCCTTCCGCCAAAACCGATGACACGGTTATTCGCATCCATGATCGGAAACATGACACGGTTCCAGAATTTATCATAGATCCCGTGTTTTTCATCCGTATTGATGAGTCCTGCCTGTCGGATCAGATCGTCCGAATATCCCTTTGCCCTGAGAAATTTATACAGATCATCACTGTACTTGTTGGAATATCCAAGTCCGAACTGTGTGATCGTTGTGTCGTTAAGCCCTCTGTCTGTCAGATAACGGTATGCGTGTTCACCGTTTTTCCCCTTTAATTGTGAGTAGAAATACCGTGCCGCAAGCTTGTTCATCTCCAGGAGCGTATTCTTTAGATTTGCCTTTTCTTTTGCCTCCTTAGAATATTCTGCCTCCGGAAGTTCGACCCCTGCGCGCTCCGCAAGCATTTTCAGTGCTTCCACAAACGAATAATTCTCATATTCCATAATAAATGTAAAGACATTGCCTCCTGCCCCGCAGCCGAAGCAGTAGTACATCTGTTTATCCCTGCTCACAGAAAATGACGGGGACTTCTCACTGTGAAACGGACAAAGCCCGAAATAAGAACTTCCCTTTTTCTGCAACTTCACATAGCCGGAAATCACATCTACAATATCATTTTTCATGCGGACTTCTTCCACGATGTCTTCTGAATAATACATGATTTCCCCCTTTCCAAAACTGTCTCAAAATCCTTACGTTATAAATATTCGACAAAACTTTCTCATTTCCTTTAAATTTTCCAAGATTCTGGAATAAAAATTTCCTGATAGTGTTTTACCGCATACAAATCGGTCATTCCTGCAATAAAATCGCAGACATTCTGCTCTTTTCCTCCCTCTCCCCGCTCGATCCTGTCTTTATATTTTGCGGGAAGTTCCAAGATATGCTCTATGTAGTACATATAAAGCTGCTCCACAAGGTGTACGGCCTTCTTCTCCTCCGTCTTTGCGCTGGAATTCTGGTAGACCTCCGCAAACATAAATTTTCGAAGCTCCGCAGTCGCCTCCCCGATCTCCGCGGACATCCGGATTTCCGGGCAGTCCATGCTCTGTGTGATCACATCGTGGATCATTGTATTCATCCGCCGTCTGGAAGAATCTCCGAGTGTCTTTCGAAGCTCCTTTGGGATGCTCTCCTCCGTCAGGATTCCTCCGCGGATCGCATCGTCTGTATCGTGTGCAATATAGGCTATTTTATCTGACAGTCTTACAATCTGTCCCTCCAGAGTGGATGGCCTCCCTGCTGTCTTGTGATTTAAAATACCGTCCCGCACTTCCTTTGTAAGATTCAGGCCTTGCCCCTGATTTTCCAGCACTTCCACGACCCGGACACTCTGCTCATTGTGACGGAACCCGTTGGGACAAACCCGGTTCAGCGCCCGTTCTCCGGCATGTCCATACGGCGTGTGCCCAAGATCATGTCCAAGTGCGATCGCCTCGGTCAGATCCTCATTGAGCCGCAGTGCCTTGGCGATCGTCCGGGCATTCTGTGATACTTCCAGCGTATGTGTCAGCCTTGTCCGGTAATGATCTCCTTTCGGCATCAAAAATACCTGTGTTTTCTGTTTCAATCTCCGAAACGCCTTGCAATGTAAGATCCGGTCTCTGTCTCTTTGATATACCGGGCGGATATCACATGGCTCCTCTTCTTTGTCACGCCCTTTTGAATTTATGCTCATCGCCGCGTAAGGACTTAGATACTCCAGCTCTCTTTGTTCCATCTGCTCTCTGATCGTCATCTGTCCACCTTCTTATCTGCTCTCTAATTTCTTCTCGATTGCTTCGATCACTGCTTCCAGCACTTTGATCCTCGCATAGTATTTACAGTTTCCTTCCACGATCACCCACGGCGCTTCCGGTGTGGATGTACGGATCAGCATCTCATTGACCGCCTCCTCATAGGCATCCCATTTTTCTCTGTTGCGCCAGTCTTCCTCCGTGATCTTCCACTGTTTTTCCGGGTTTTGCTGCCGCTCTTCAAACCGCTTTCTCTGCTCTTCTTTGTCAATCTGCATCCAGAATTTCAGCACGATCGCACCGGACTGCACAAACTGCGCCTCCATATCGTTGATTTCTTTAAAGGCTCTCTGCCACTCCTTCTTCGTGCAGAACCCTTCAATCCGCTCCACCATGACCCTTCCATACCATGTCCGGTCATAGACCGCCACATGTCCTTTCTTCGGCACATTCTTCCAGAACCGCCAGAGATAATGATGTGCCTTCTCATAGTCGTTTGGCGCAGCGGTCGTATTTACCGTATATCCTCTCGGATCCATTTTTTCCGTCAGGCGCTTGATCGCTCCTCCTTTTCCTCCTGCATCCCACCCTTCAAATCCGATGATCACCGGAATCTGTCTGCGGTACAGTTCCCCATGCAGTTTTCTGATCTTCTTTTGCAGTTTCTTTTTCTTCTTATGATACTCTTTCTCCGTATAACTTTTCGTCAGATCCACTTTCGCAAGCACCGACTCCTCCAGCTCCCGGTTTTCCCATGTTTCTGCCTCTCCCGGATCTTGTGAAATTTCTCTCTCAGCTTCTGTTTTCTTCTCAGCAACCGCTTCCTTGAGCGCTTCGATCACAGTTGTGTAGATCTTGACTGTGGCAAACCTGCGGTCTGTCGCTTCCACGATCGTCCACGGTGCATAGTCTGTATCAGTCTTCTGAAGCGCCTCTTCGATCATCCGCGCATAGACTTCGTACTGTTCATTTTTCTCCCAGTCTTCCTGTGACACTCTCCATGCAGTTTCCTTTGACTCCAGAAGTTTCTCGAACCGCTTTTTCTGTTCTTTCTGATCGATCGCAAGAAACAGTTTGATCATCACAGCGCCGCCTTCTGTCAGCTGTTCTTCAAACGAGCAGATTGCGGCATAGGAATCCTCCAGTTCCTCCTTCTCTGTGTTTCCCGAAAAACGGTCTGTGAGCACTCTTCGATACCAGCTCGTATCATAAATCGCAATGTTTCCGTTTTCCGGTGTCTTAATCCAGAATCTCCAAAGGAACGGATATTTCTGTTCTTCTTCTGTTTCCCCGGTGATTGCATGGACACGGAAGCCTCTTGGATCCAGCGCTTGTATGAGTTTCCCGATCTGGACACCCTTTCCCGATGCCCCGAATCCCTCCAGCACGATCATCACAGGAATCTTGTACGCGTGGCATTCCCTCTGCAGCCTGCCAAGCTCCAGTTCCAGTGCTTCCATCTTCTCGCGGTAGGATTGTTTTTCCAGTTTCTTTGTCAAATCAATTTTCTCCAACATACAAGATTCCTCCTTATACTGTTATTTATTTGTACTGCGCAGACAGATTATGCAGAAACTAAGCAAAAAGGAACTATACATCTCTGTACAATTCCTTCCTCTGCCACTCCTCTCTTTACACTGCCTGCCGCGCGCCTTTATCACAGATTTTCTTATTCTGTAATATGATAAAAAGGCATTTACAGCTACCTGTAAATGCCTGACATGCAGGAGATGGGACTTGAACCCACACGATCGCATTGATCACAAGATCCTTAGTCTTGCTC
>URCR01000019.1 GCA_900546325.1 uncultured Lachnospiraceae bacterium
AGATTCAAGGAGGAAATTACAAATGAGAATTCAACACAACATTACAGCATTAAACGCACACAGAAACTTAACAACAAATAACTCTGCTGTTACAAAGAACTTAGAAAAATTATCTTCTGGTTACAGAATCAACCGTGCAGGTGATGATGCGGCCGGACTTGCTATCTCTGAAAAAATGAGAGCACAGATCACAGGTCTTGAGACAGCACAGAAGAATGCAGAAGACGGTGTTTCCTTAGTGCAGACAGCAGAAGGTGCACTGACAGAAGTTCACTCTATGTTAAACCGTATGGTAGAGCTTGCTACACAGTCTGCGAACGGTACATACTCTGAGAGCAACCGTGCAGAAATGCAGAAAGAAATCTCTGCATTAAGAGATGAGATTGACCGTATCAGCGACACAGCTAACTTTAACGGAACAAAACTGTTCGGTGGAGCAAATCCAAAAGCTCAGATGTTCACAGCAACTGGTACTATAAACGGAGCTGCTTTGGCAGGTGCAACTCAGGCAGGTTCACAAACGAAGACAGAGGTTGATTGGACAGCTGGAAATCAAGCTGGTTCTAAGGATGCAAGTTTCTCTTTTACGGTGACAGACGAAGAAGGTACTACACACGACTTTACAGTTGGGGTTGATTTAAGTGCTGGACATGCTGCAACCGATGTTATTGCTGAATTAAATAAAGATGACACTTTAAAGGCTTATGGAATTACCGTTACTGACAATGGAGGAAAACTTGTATTTACAAGTGAAGAAAAAGGGGCGGATGCTGCATATGTAAGCGCTGTAAGCTTTAACAAAGGTACTACTGCCGGTGCCGATCAGGCTATCGGAGCTGTAAAACCGACAAAAGGTACATACGAGGGACAAACTTATAACCTTGCTGCTGCCAAAGAGGGAGATAAAATTACAGTCAATGGAAAAGACTACACCGGCTTCAAAAATTTTGCTGAACTGAAAACGCTTCTTGAGGAAGATGGTATTGAAGTTATTGATCAGGGTGGTAACCAGCAGAGTGTAATGCTCAGAGAAAATCTGAAGGAAAAATCTACAAATGTCAGCCTTCATGTTGGTGAGTCTTCTGATGATTCCAATACGATTGAAGTAAAAATCAAAGCAATGAGCGCGAAGTCTCTGAACCTTGATGATGTTGATATTACTAACGTAAAAGGTGCAAAAGCCGCTATCGATACAATCAACACTGCAATCGATACAGTATCAAGCATCCGTTCCGACCTCGGTGCTTTACAGAACCGTCTAGAACATACAATCAACAACTTAGGTGTTCAGAATGAAAACATCACTGCTGCCGAAAGCCGTATCCGCGATGTAGACATGGCTAAAGAAATGATGGCTTACACAAAGAATAACATTCTTGTTCAGTCTTCCCAGGCTATGCTTGCTCAGGCTAATCAGGTTCCACAGGGTGTTCTTCAGTTATTACAGTAATTGAACATATTATTTTTTATGCTGTTCGGCGAGTCCCGGACAGCTTTTTTCTTTTCATGTCTATATGTTTCTGTTTGCACAACAATTCCCGAAGCTTACGAAGTCACACAAAAATGATATTCTCTTATTCCCTTGCCCTCTTGGCAAGCTCTGATTAATCATGGAAAATGGAATATTCCCAAAGAAATTATTAGTAGAAACAACAACTCCCTTTTTTGTGCTTTTATATGATTTTGTCGAATTTTGTCTGTGCATTTTTATATCATTTCCCCTTTTTACATTGACCTTTTTTGTGATTTCTCTTATAATTAAACTATAAAATTAATTTAATTTGTATTTTTTGTACAAACTCAAGAAATTACAATTATCTTATACTATTTTTTTCTATCAGGAGGCAACACTATGGAACAATTACAAAATCTTAGACATGGTATTCTTTATACACTGGAGACTTCTTATTTTGCAGAAGCACAATATACAAAACAGTCTTTTGATACAGCTACCTTTATTCTTCCGGAAGAATTGACGCAAGACCTTCCCGAGCAACTCTTTCTGATCCCCGATGGGGAGGCACACACTTTTGCGCCGTACCGTTTTCTTCTGTCAAATCATCCAACATTATACCGCACTGATTCCAGCGGCAAGCCTTATTATCTTGTGCGTGGAACAACTACTGACACTGCTGAGTCAAGAGATGAACTCCGTATTCCGGTTTCTATTGATGTTGAACTTAATTGTCCCGGTTTTTATTCAAAGGTTCCGGTAACAATTAAGGATTTGAGTGCAAGTGGTCTTCTATTTGTTTCTGATCAACATTTTGAGCCCTGCATGAATTTTACCTTTGATTTTCCAGATATAGAAAATACCCCTGAAGTCACTGCCCGCATCGTCAAGAAACGTCCAGTACGGATTCATGGTCTTACCGGATATGGATGTCAGTTTATCCATCTTTCCCCAGCGCTGGAGGCCGAAATCAGAAAATTTGTCTTTCGTCAGGATGTTCTTCATAAAAAGAAATTCTAAATATAACACAAGGGACTGCATGACATTCCATCTGCAGTCCCTCGTATCATCTTTTTCCATTACACTCGCACTTTAACTACGATTTTCTTCACCTGGCATGCTCCGTTTTTTGTCATTCTCCGCGGTGCATGACCGTCCTCCGGAGGCACGATCGCAAAATCTCCTGCTTTTAAGATGATCGCACCGCTCTGGTTCGGCTCTTCATAGAAAATCAGATCTCGCTCTTCGTCATATTCCATCGCAGGAGTCAGATTCTCCAGAGGCTCATAGCCGAAGACTTCCTCCCCTTCTACGACATATTGAATATCGAAGTATTTGCGATGTGCTTCAAACGGACATTCTTCCGGTGTCATTGTCGTATAGCTCTGCACATTTGCGTAGACCTCTTCCCCGTCGATCGGAATATTTCCGACAGGCAGTGCCAGAAGATCTGTCTCCCGCAGAAAGCGGAATGCCTTCTGAAATTTTTCGTCAAGATAATTATATTTTTCAGCGTATTTCATTGTTGTTGTCAGCATGATTTGCCCCCTGTCTGTCCGGATCTCAGTCCAGACAAGTATTCTTGTTTTCTCTTTTTTCCTGCAGTTTCTGCTCTTCTGCCCGCAGACTGCACACTTCCTCGTACAGCCCCCACGCAGCATTTTGATCATAAGCATACACAAGCAGAACATCGAGCATATAAGGCGATACCTCGATCCCTGTCATCTGTGCCGCAAATGCCATTGCCGCAATCTCAGACAGACAGACGATCGACGAACGGTTGGAAAACGGGCGGCGCCACAGCTCTACCTTCTCCGTGCGGGTATAGATTTCTTTTTCATGCCGCTCTTCTACCGCATGAAAGAGTTCGTGGGCAAGCAGTACCGAGGTCAGTTTTTCCGGCTCCAGAAGCGGACAGCCACACGCTCTGTAAATGCGCTGTGCCTTTGAGATACAGTCCGTAAAAATTGTGATCTCATCCGGCTGGACAAACTGCGCAAACAGCACGATTCCGCCTCCTGTCGGTGTCTTTTTCTTTAAGACTTTCATTCCCATCCGTTCTGCCAGAAGCCCCGGATCATTTGTCCCGTACTCTTTGGCGACTCTATCCGCCCATTCTCTTCCGCAGGCATTTGCTTCCGCGATATAACGATATTTCTGCTCTCTTGTAAATTTCCCTTCCAGCGGCTCCCGTCCAAAGGCATACATCCCCCAGACCGTTTCCGATATCTCTGACAATTCCTCTGCCATCTGCTCCGGCTCCACCTGAGGATACTGAGGCACAGCGTAAGGAGTGCCTTTCTGGGAGAATGCATCCAACAAACGATTCCACTTTTCTTTTTTTCTGCTTCCTTCCATATAAAAGGCACTCCTTCCTCTTCTATAAACTGTTCTTCGCTCCTACGATGATCACATCATCTCCCGGATTGATCATCTGCATCTCTACTTCCATCAGCATCATGATCTTATCAAGATCGATAGAACCTGCAAAGTCCATGACTCTTGCGCCGGCACAGATATAATAGTCCGGTCTTAAGATCGCATCCTGCTGATAGATCGCCAGTTCTTCCCAGAGCTGGGAAACGATATTGCGGTAGCTTCCCGCCTTGCAGAGAACTGCTTTTGCATCATTTCTCTGCACTTTGATAAATCCTTTTTTATCAAGGATACGAACCGGATGTTTTCCTTTTCGTTCCATTCCGAATACATAGAAGTTCTTTGTCGCACATTCTTCTTTGACTTCTGATTTGGATGCTTTTAAGTCTTCTGCCGCAAGCTCGCATGCTTCCTCCGGCGTACATTCTTTCAGTAAGTCTGTTGTCTTCACTTCTGTGGATCCAAGTGCGATCGCAGTCAGTTTCGATGTCTGCGGATCGATTTCAATGTGGACATCCACGCTGTCAGCTGCCGCACCACTTTCTACTGCCTTGTCGATCGCCTCCGCCTTGATGGAGCGGATATCTTCCGGTGTCGGATTCGGAACAACGCGTTCTACAACGTCACGCACCATCGCAAGCGCAACACCGATAGACGAAATTACTTCCGCGTTTTCCGGGATCGAGTAGCGAAGTCCCATTTTATCTGAGCAGAACCCGATCAGAGATGCGGCACCTCCGCCGACTCCCACAAGACTGATCTGATCTTTTTCCAGACGATATTTTTCTGCCAGATCCATGATGATCGGCTGAATCTTTTCGTAAGCTCTTGTCAGGATCTGTGTTGCGACTTCTTCCACTGTTTTTCCCATGTAATCTGCAAGCGGCTGCATTGCTTTTCTTGCCGCATTGGCATTTCCATATGCGAAATATTCCGGCTTGATCAGTCCAAGGACATTTGCCGCACAAGTATTTGTGATCGTGATCCGTTTTCCGTTCTTCAATTCGATTGCCACATAATCATCCGGATCGCCTTCCTTCGGGCTGAAGAAGACAACTTTCGGATCTACGATTTCTTCTTCCGGAGTGAATACGGCATAATCCATCCCTGCAATGTGTGCCGAACGTGGCCCAACGTCTTTGACACCACTCTTGTCCGCACGCACCATACTTCCACCTGCCACACCGAGCACGCGCACATCCAGACTGCTGATGTAAGTCCTGTGCCCTCCTACAACGGAGTAATCGATGGCCGGACGTCCGTCTTTGATGACACCGATGTTTGTTGTCGTACCACCTACTTCAAAATACACACCGTTAGAAGCGCGCAGATACATCAGACTTCCCATCACAGAAGCTGCCGGTCCGGAAAGCATTGTCAGTACCGGACGTTTCTTCATCTCGCTGATCTCCATAACACCGCCGTCACCTCTCATGATCATCAGAGGTACTTCCACTCCTGCACTTCTGACACTCTGTTCTGTAGAGTTGGCAGTGTTCAGCATTTTCGGCAGGATAGAGGCATTGATCGCAGCTGTCCGCGTACGGCGGGTAAGTCCGTAAAGCTTTGTGATCTCACTTGCCGCTGTCGCTTCCAATCCCATATTTTTCGCGATCGCACAGATTCCTGTCTCATTTTCCATATCATCTACACCGTAAGATTCACTGGCAACAATTACCTGCGCCCCTTCTCCTACGAGAGATTTGATCGTGTCTGTCACAAGCTGGTCAGACAGCTTCTCATCGCAGATAAAGCGATTGTGCAGACGGATAAATCTTCCGGATCCAAGATTGATGTCTTTCATATTTGTCTGTGCTTTTGCAAGCCATCCGCCTACACCTTTCGGTCCGACTCCGACTACACCTACATGCGCCACATCACCCTCGATCAGCGCATTGGTCGCCTGTGTCGTAGAGTGGGCAACGAAAATAACATCTTTCGGATCGATCTGGTTTTCTTTCAGACAGTTCTGAAATGCCTGAACAACACCGGCTGCCACACCTGCTTTGTCATCGTGCGATGTTTTCACGGAAGATTTTCCGATGATCTGATGTGTTGCATTGTCGATCGCAACCGCCTTTGTGTGGGTTCCGCCGACATCTATTCCCATGCGTACTTTTCTATTACTCATTTTCACCCTCTCCTTAACCAAACATGATATATGTGATTGCCTGCATAATTGCGCAGATGATCCATGCAACCGGCAATGTCTTCTTCAAATGTTCTCTTGTAGAAACTTTTGCATAGCTTACGCCCCATGCGATCCAGCTCTGTGTCATACAGATCGATACATTCATCGTGATCGAAGGAATGACCATCAGCGCATAGAGATACGGAGTGGAGAATCCGATTCCTTTTAAAATTCCGAGTGTAGCTGCTCCACATCCGAATAAGGTAAACGGTCCACGGAACAGTCCAAGCGGTGCCAGTACTGCAAATGCGATGCTGATGATCAGCGTGTTGTTCGGAATAACATTTCCGAGCAGTGCATTGAAATACGGAACACAGAGTTCTGCCGCTTTATTGAACATCGGGATCATCAGAAGGAATCCTACAAGCGGAGCAGTGTCTACCACACCGTCATAGAAATCTTTGTTCAGCACACGGCATGCCCCGCGGAATGTCTTTAATCTTCCACAGATGATCAGTGCGTAGAAACTTCCTATAATAAATCCAAGAATGATCGGCACATTGAAAATAACAAGCAGAAGCACCGGAAGAATCGGAGCGATCAGGGCCGGTGTCGGCACATATCCCGGACGGGCTTTTCTCGCCGCCGAAGCACTCCATGCATGTACTGTCTTTTTCTTTCTCAGTGTAAATGCACACATTGCGATTACCATGACAAGCTGTACCGCAAGACCGATCACTGCCCATCTTAAGCGGGCCGGATCATCGTATGTGATCAGTTGTTTTCCATCCTCCCCGAGGAAGAATGCAAGGAACTGACCGGAAAGTACCGGGTTTAAATACATTCCGGCACCGACACTCATCATGAAAGAACCGATGGAGAGTGTTTTCGGAATTCCAAGACTCATAAGGATCGGAAGAATGATCACACCGATCGCAACTACTGCACCTGCTCCGAATAATGTGGAGAAGATTGCTGTTGTCACTGTTGACAGAAGCACACAGATAATGATCGGCTTATCTCCGCCAAGCTCTACGGCTTTCCGGATCAGCGCGTCTGCAATTCCGGTCTCTAAAAGCACACGACCAAACCATGCACCGAACACAACGTTTACAAGTACGCTTCCCCAGCCTTCCGGTCCTGACTGGAATACTTTCGTGATCGCATCTACAAAAGAAATGTCGGTCACTCCCGGGTAAGCCGCTATAAAATCAGGATTTGTTGCAAATGTATTTCCAATGAGCGGGAGAACTGTCCAGATTACTCCCATAATGAGCATACCCATCATCAAATTTCCGCCGCGGACCGCGTAAACTGCCAGTCCGACAAATGAGATGAGCAGCAAAATACCAATGATATATTCCATAACTTTTCCTCCTAGTATCTGTCACTTTACATTTTCAGAACAGATTCCCACACTTCTTCAATGACCGGGATTCCATTTACTTTGTTGTCGCGAATGCTGTTTAATTCCAGTTCACCCGGATAGAAGACTTCTCCGCCTTCTGTAACCGGCTCAGAAGATTTGATATCTGCAAGAATCTCATCCACAATCTTGTCTGTCTCTTCTGCTGTCTGGAATTTTGTCGGATCTACTGCGATCATGATCTGTGTCAGTCCGACTTCATCTCCGAATGTTCCGATCTTCTGTACAGAATTTCCGTTTGTCAGCACTGTCGCGATCAAGTCTAACATGATGGAAAGTCCGCTTCCTTTCCAGTATCCCATCGGAAGCACACGCCATGTCTTCTCAATCTCTGCCGGATCTGTTGTGAGTTCTCCTTTTGTGTCATATCCACCCGGAACCGGAAGCTGTACACCGCGCAGACGGCAGTCTTCAATCTTTCCGTAAGAGAACTGTGACACTGCACAGTCAACCATTGCATGTTCGCCGTTAGAACGAGGAACTGCCATGATCAGTGGGTTGTTTCCGATCTTTCTGTCTGCTCCGCCCCATGCAGGCATATTCGGCATTGTGTTAGACCAGCAGATTCCGACGCATCCGTTCTCCGCTGCCAGCCATCCATAAGTGCCGCCTCTCATCCAGTGATTGTTGTTTCCAAGAGCAACACATCCGATTCCATATTCCTTTGCAAGTTCACATGCACGGTCCATCGCACGCTTTGCATTCAGCGGTCCAAATCCACGATGTCCGTCCCATCTCTCGATCGCACCCATGCTCATCTCACAGGTTGCGCGTGCATCCGGATCGATCTCTCCTTTTTCCAGGTAGCTTACGACACGAGGAAAACGGTTCAGTCCATGAGAAAACACTCCTGCCAGACTGTTCTGTGCAAAAATAACTGCTGCACTCTCTGCATCCTCTCTCTGAAATCCTTTTTTCTCTAATACGCGTGCAAATTCCTGCACCATCACATCATATTGAACTCTCATTGTGTGATCTCCCTTCTATCTTCTGAAACATTTTGCCTTTTACAAATGTGAATTTCAAAACAAAGTAGATTATTTTTGAAATTCTATAAAAGCGCTTTCTCTGTTTTTCATTATAATTATCTATTGCATTTTGTCAATATAGGAGATTGAAAACAATCATTTTCGGCATTTTCGACTATTTTATGTATTTATTTTAGTGCAAAATAACGATTTATTTTTAACAATCACAGTTTTACAGAACTGTTTTCAGCCCGTTTTTAAGAAAGGGCTTTCACATCATCTTGCTATCCCTAATGGGACTTATGAAAGATATTCGAAAACAAAGAATTTACACAATTAGTGTATTCATGGTAAACTCTTATAAACTATAACTGTCACTGAAACATTCCATTGTTTACAACCTATCATTCAGTGAACAGAAAGGAGACTACCATATGAAACTTGTATTTTTAGATGCGAAGACAATCGGCGATGATCTTGATCTCTCCCAGTTTGACCAGTTCGGAGAGGTGGTAAAATACTCTTTTTCCACTCCGGAGGAAGTTCCCGGGCGCGTTTTGGATGCCGATGTGATTATTGTAAATAAGATCCTGATCAACGAGGCTTCTATTGGAGCTGCAAAAAATCTTAAATTAGTCTGTGTAACAGCCACCGGCACGAACAATCTTGATAAAGAATATTTAGACAAGCGTGGCATTGCATGGCGAAATGTTGCCGGATACTCTACGGAATCGGTTGCGCAGCACACCTTTGCTATGCTGTTCTATCTTCTGGAACATTTGAGATATTATGACGATTATGTCAAAGAGGACCATTACACAAATGATACGATCTTCACGCATTTTGAGAAGACCTTTTATGAACTGAAAGGAAAGACCTGGGGAATCATTGGTCTTGGAAATATCGGGCGAAGAGTTGCCTCTATTGCAGATGCATTTGGCGCAAACGTGATTTACACTTCACCGTCAGGCGCGGCTCCTCAAGAGGGCTTTCATCAAGTTTCCCTTGATCTGCTCCTTGAGACTTCCGACATTGTCTCCGTGCATGCGCCGTTAAATAAATATACGGAAAATCTCATCGATTTTTCAGCATTCCGGAAAATGAAAAAAAGCGCTATTTTCTTAAATCTTGGTCGCGGTCCGATCATCGTGGAGAAAGATTTAAAACAGGCGTTGGAAACAGACGAAATACGAGCTGCCGGTCTGGACGTTCTGTCTGAAGAGCCCATGCGCACAGACAATCCGCTCCGCGGCTTTTCTGACAGTAACCGTCTTCTTATCACACCTCATATTGCATGGGCAAGTATCGAAGCGAGGACAAAATTAATGAACATTATTGCAGAACAAATCAAAGAGTTCTTCGGGCTATAAAGCCTGAAGAACTCAAACTGTCTTTCCCTCCACAAGCTCCGGCTGGATTGTGCAGGAAGAATATGCATCTTTCTTTTCGATCAGGCTTGTCAAAAGCTGTACACTAAACATTGCAACAAGCTCCGGCTTATTGTCGATCGTCGTAAGTACCGGCTCGCAGATTCTTGCATACTCTGAATTATTGTACCCCGTCACGGCAACATCTTCGGGAACCCGGTATCCCGCCTGTAAAAGTGCTTTCACCGCACCTGCCGCCGTGATGTCTTCTCCGCAGACCAATGCCGAGAATTTTTTTCCGCTTTGGATCAGCTCCCTGACTGCCCGCATTCCGCCTTCCAGATCCGATGTCGTGTGCAGTACCTTTTCCTTTGCACCTGCGATCCCGGCATGCTCCAGTGTATCTACAAATCCATCGCATTTCAGCCTGGCACTGACCGTATCCATATCTTTTACATAATAGATGTCCCTGTGTCCTTTCTTGACAAGTTCATTGACAGCAAGTGCGATCCCATACCTGTCATCTACCAGGACAGAATAAGAATTTGCCAGTTCCAGCTTTCCGTTTGCCAGAACAACCGGTACTTTCCGGAGAAGCTTTTTGATCTCCGGCCGCTTGCAGATCGTGTTAAACACAGATCCCACAAGGACAATTCCATCCACCTTCTTCTCAAGCATCGTCTGCAGATATTTCTCAGTCTCCTCTGCTTCTCCTCCTGTATTGCAGAGTGTAACCTCATATCCGCTGTGACTTAATTCCCGCTCGATCGTATATGCCGTCCGCGCGTAGTGAGGTACTCTGATGTCCACAGTGAGCACTGCAACCGTGCGCATGGACTTACTCACCATGCCGCGTGCGATCGCGCTCGGTGTATAGTGATTCCGCTCAAGAACTTCCTCTACTTTCTCTCTCGTTGCAGGATTTACATTGCCCTTATTATTGAGCACGCGCGACACGGTAGAAATTGACACTCCCGCTTCTTTTGCTATATCGTAAATATTCATGTTTCTTTATCCCATTTCCTCCCTTTGTTCCATTTCCCTGTGAAAGGGCTTTCTAAAAGCATACGAGATAAAGTATACACTTGTCAAGGTGTTCTCCCCAGGTTCCGTCTGCCGGACATGCCTCCGCTGTCTTTCTGTCAGATTCCCGCCATGTTCCCTGCACTTACGATCTGATCCCAGAATCCTCCCGGACACAACGGGTACCGGGATTCTGCACGGTCCTTCCGATATGGAAGCAACGGTTCCTCCAGTTCCTCGATCCGGCAGACCTCCCCCGCAAGATACTTTTGCAGGCGGCGTTTTGCTGACTGCAGGCGGACGCCGACTCCCCCGATCCGGATATCCAGTACTTCATATCCAAATACTTTGCACTCGTTCATCCAGATATTTTCACGCAGTTCCTTTAGCCGTTCCACCGCACAAATACATCGATCCAATCGCTCTAAAAACAGATACAATGCTTCCGTGTCTCCCCGAAGATATGTCTCCCGCAGTTCCACTCCCAGCATTGCTTTTTCCTTCAAAAGTCCTGCCAGTACCTCATAATATGCTGCGATGTCTCCCATCGCATCGTATCTGTCATCCTTCTTTGTTCCCTCTTGTACTCGCAGGCAGTGCAGTTTTTCTTCCAGCTCCCCATAGTATTCTCCCAGCTTCATCCCCTGAATCTGACCATCAAAAATTCCGGCAAGCGCATCCTGATACAAAAGAAATTTGGACGGATTGTCCGCCGCCTCATTCTCCGGCATCACCCCCGTCGGACTGTCAAACTCATCAAGCAGACGATACAGCTCTCTTCCATATCCGGTAAGCATCTGAAGCCATATCTCGAGTTCTGTCTCCTCCACAGTTTCCCGATAGCAGAGCTGTGCATAATACAGGATGGAATACACGGCAGTCCGCACCGGAGTCTCTGTTCCGTTATCAAACCAGAAGGTGCAGAAGGTTTTTCCGATTTCTTCTTTTCTGCATGCTTTGATTCCTTCTTCCAGCGTTCTCTCTGCTTTCCGGTAATTCGGTGCAATTCCGTTCCACGTCCATCCTCCGCCTGCAAACCGGATATCTTTCGTGATCTTCAAATGCAGATCAATATTTTTCTTATATGCTTCTTCGCTGTGGTGGTAGTAATCCCAGTATACTAATTCCAGATTTTCCGGGAACTGATCTGCCCTTGCAAACTCGGCATCCTCCGGGATGTCATAATATCCTCCGGTCGGTGACATCAGCCGGAAGAACATATCACTCCACATCATCGCTTTCAAATGTTCCTCCTCGCAGATTTGCAGCACCATCTTCAAATGC
This sequence comes from uncultured Lachnospiraceae bacterium, assembly GCA_900546325.1. GTDB lineage: Bacteria > Bacillota > Clostridia > Lachnospirales > Lachnospiraceae > Faecalimonas. The sequence goes on from URCR01000019.1 coordinate 12,029, forward strand.
TCTGCCATAATCCCATACCGTTCCTGATAGCCGTGGTCCCGCAGATACTGGCCAAGTCCGAGCATCTCCGCCTCGTCCATCCCGACGTGGATTTTATTTGTAGAAAACGGACGTGATGCATTGTGGATCATCGCGCGCACAAATGCCTCTGTCTCCTCACTTCCCACAAGAAGAATATCCGAAGTATCCCTGAGTGTTCTTGCCTTTGGCCACTTTAAGTAAGTGCGGAGATGCGCCAGTGTCTGAATACATGGAATCAGCTCCACTCCCACCTGCCTGCCGTGTGCATCCAGGCTTTTCAGCTCCTCATAGCTGTATCTTCCGCGATATGCTCCGAAATACGGATCTTCCGGCATCTCATAGACGTCCTCCATATAGAGATAAATCTGGTTAAGTCCGCATGCCGCACAGAGATCGACCATTTCTCTTACCATCTGTACCGTCATTACACCGTTCCTGGAACAGTCAAGCATGATTCCCGTTTCCGAAAAGGAAATCTGCTCTGCCTTTTGAAACGGCCGATCCCCGTTTCTTTGGATTTCCACAAAGAAAAGATGCAATGCTCTGTAAAAATGTACCTTCTCTGTTCCGGTCAATTTGAGCCGTGCACCGTCATATGCCACAGTGATGATCCGTTCCCCTGTCAAATTCCATTCCACTGTGATTCCCTCTGCGCTGCATCGATACCCAGCCGCATTGACAAAGCGCTCTGCCGTTTCTCTGTCCTGCTCTGCCAATTTTCCTAAGTTGAGCTGAACTTCTTTTTCTGTTCTTCTGTGTTCTTTCTGCTGCCCGAATTCTAACTTCATTTCCTTCTCCTGTTCTGAATGATTCTGTCAACTGCCCTCATTCCTTCTTGTAAAACAAAAATGATATTCCATCACAATATAGCATATTCACCAGTTTCTTTCTATATTTTTTCTATTTTTTAACTATATTTCCATTACATTTATTTTTCATTTCAATTTCCTCGGACAAATTTGCTATAAATTTCTTCCCTTTTCTTTTAATTTATCCTATAATGAATAATGTTGATTACATCAGAGCAAAAGTGAATTTACTGATAAGCACTGACACAAACTCTCGCTGAAACAGCACACTCCATTCATGTTACAGAAAGGAACTTCTATGAAGCATTATTTTCAATTTATCAAAACTTCTTTCCTTCACCACAAAAAACTATTTTTTCAAGGAATCGGCATGATGTTAGTCTTAACTGTATTTCAGGCAGGACTCCCTCTCTTCATGCGGTCTGTCGTCTCCGCAGTGACTTTAGAAAAATCTGCTATTATTCTGGCTGCCGGAGTTTTTTTATATTGTATTTTCCTGCTGTTCCATAATCTGACCGACATCCTTTGGATGCGTTTTCTCGATCAACTCGGTGGAAATATCCTCGAAGATGTTCGAGAAAATCTATACCGCGCCCTGCGTTTCGGCAGCTACGAAGATCTGATGACAATCGGAAAGGATAAGATCAAGCATACACTTTACACCGATACTTTGAGCATCTTCAGCTCCATTTCCTATTTTACTATCCAGATTTTCACAAATGGGTTCCTGCTTCTTGTGCTCTTTGCCATTTCTTTTTATATCAACTTTCAACTCACACTTTTGCTCGCTGCCGCTGCGGGAATCGGCTTTTGCATTTCACTGGCATCCCGAAAGCCGATTGCAAATGCCTCTCGAAAGGTTAACCAGAAGATGAAAGAGGACAATCAGACTTTGAACGAATACGTTGACAGTATTGAACTTGTACGCACAAACCTGCTCGACAATTATTTTGAAAAGAAAATGAAAAACAGCCTTTGGGAGTTTATCCGCACTTCCCGGAAAAGTGATGTTCCTATGATTTTCCTAAAAAATCTGATCACGGAGTTTCATCAGGTTGTTTCCCTCACGATCGCAGCCTTCCTCTCTATGTCTTCACAGACCTTTGCCATAGGAGATATCGTGTTTTATCTTTGCGTTGTGGACCTCGTCCTCACAACAAGTCAGACGATCGAGTCACATATTTACTCCCTTACGAAGCAGCTTCCATCCTTTGAAAACATCTATCAGCTTCTCGCGATTCCGCATACTTCTTTCGAGAAGGAAATTGGTTCCATCCTCGAGATCCAATTTCAAAACCTGAGTTTTTCCTACAAGAATGCGGAACAGCCTGTGCTAAAGGAAAAGAATTTTACCTTCCACTCCGGTGATGTCATCCGCATTTCGGGGGCAAACGGCAGCGGGAAATCCACCTTTGTCAAGCTGCTCACCGGTCTGCTGCGGCCGACATCCGGTATGCTCCTTTTGAACGGAATCCCTGCCAATGAATTTTCCCCGAAATCAATCAATGAGCAGATTCTCTATCTGAGCCAGGACGAGCGGTTTTTAAATGACTCTTTAAGACATTATCTGGAAGCAGTCTCCGGACAGACTGTCTGTGAAGATGAATTACAGTCACTTCGGGCAGCAGTCCATCTCTCCGACAATATCACTTCAATTTCAGAGGGAGGATTGACACTTTCCGGCGGGCAGCGAAAGAAAATATTGATGATGCGTTTGCTTTTCACTTATAAAAAGCCTTCCGTTATTATCCTTGATGAGCTGGAAGCCGGTCTGGATTCGGAATCAAAAGAAACCTTAGAAGCACTCAAAAATAAGGTGATTGCAGAACGCACGGATGCGATCTTCTTTATCATCAGCCACAGAGAACAGACTTCGACAGATTTTACACAGATCATTGAATTATAACTTCAAAAAAGGCATCCTCCGGTACATGTTCTGTAGCCGGAAAATGCCTTTTCCTTTTCTATGATTTTGTCACTCTGCATATGTTTCTGCAGCAGTTTTTTACAATGCTTTTCTTCTCTTACAGTGCATTCTCCAGGTCAGAAAGCATAATGTCAAGTGCTGTGATTCCGCCTTCTGCTGTGTACCATACTGCCGGATGCTCTAAGTACACGATATGCCCGTTTTTATAAGCATCTGTTCCCATGACAAGTTCATTTTCCATGATTTCTTTTGCTGTCTGTGCACCGTCTGCACCGATGGCACTGTCTCTGTCCATAACGAAAATATAGTCCGGATTCTTCTCAACTACCGTCTCAAAAGATGCCTCATTTCCATGTGTCGATGTGCTCTCTGACGCAGCAAGGTTGTCAAATCCAATCTCTCTTCCGATGATCGAGCATCTTCCGTCATTTCCCATCAGGTTGAAACTTCCGCTTGTCGTCATTCCGACTAACGCTGTTTTGCCTTCTGCTGTTTTCTTCAGTGCCTCAATACGCTCGTCAAAACCTTCTGTCTTTTTCGATACTTCATCTTCCAGGCCGAACATGGATGCGATGGTCTCCGCGTTTTTTGTCACACTCTTTACAACGCCGAGCTCACTGTCTGTGGAGAGGAATACGACCGGTGCGATTTCACTGAGCGCGTCATAAGAAGATGCCAGACGTCCTCCGATGAAGATCACATCCGGGTCACACTCCATAACAGCCTCGAGATCCGCTTCTTTGATCGTTCCCAGATTTGCTACCTCTTCATTATCCACATAGTCAGTAAGATATTCCAGAGAGGTAGAAGCGGAACCTACGACACGGTCTCCCATTCCCAGATTATCGAGAATGTCAAGCGATGCCATATCAAGCACCGCGATCCTCTCCGGATCGTACGGAACTTCCAGATCCACCTCTTCGTTGTTTCCATTAAAGGATTTGATCGTCACATTCTCCGGTGTCTGCTCTTTTGTCTGTTCTGTCTTCGCCTTTTTGGAGATATTGCTTTTCTCCTCCGCCTGTCCGCATGCTGCCAGGCTGACCGCCATCGCTCCCGCAAGTAATACTCCTGTTAATTTTCTCATCGTTTTCTCCTTTTCCTTCCTTCTTTTGCTTTCTTTTTATTTTCTGTTTCTTTTACCGTAATTCTCTTTGTCTTAATAATAGATGCACAGTGGTTTCCCTTCGATCCTCAGTATTTCAAAATCTACCTGATAAATCTCTGAGAGCACCTCTTTTGTCACAACTTCCTCGACTGCTCCGTATTTTGCAATTTTTCCATCCTTAAACGCACAGATATAGTCCGAGTAAAAAGATGCATAGTTGATCTCATGCAGTACAAGTATCACGGTCTTTCCGAGATCATCACTTAATTTTCTCACCATTTTCATCAGGTTGGTCGCATGGTAAATATCCAGATTGTTCGTCGGCTCATCGAGAAGCACATATTCGGTATCCTGCGCGATTACCATGGCAATGTATGCCCTCTGTCTCTGTCCTCCTGACAACTCGTCGATGAAACGGTCTTCAAACTCCTTCAGTTCCATATAGGCAACTGCCTGGTCTATGATCTTTTCATCTTCCTCTGTAAGCCTTCCTCCTGTGTGGGGAAACCGCCCAAATGCCACCAGTTCTCTGACAGTGAGTTTCATCTGGATATGGTTGCTCTGAGTCAGGATCGCCAGATGTTTGGACAACTCCTTGCTCTTCCATTTTTCAATGCTTTTTCCTTCTACTTCCACAAGCCCCTCGTCTTTTGCGATCAGACGTGAGATCATACTCATAACCGTGGATTTTCCGGCACCATTCGGGCCGATCAGGGCAGTCACTTTCCCTTTCTGTATCTCAAAGGAAACGGAATCCACAACGGTCTTCCCATCATACTGTTTTTTCAACTCATGGATTCTCAAATATTAACCCTCCTTTTTCCAAGCAGAAGATACAGGAAATAAATCCCGCCCCCTACTGTAATAAATACACTGACCGGAACTGCGTAGACGAACACCTGCTCTACGATCATCTGGCCTCCTGCCAGAACAATCATCCCAAACAGTGCTGAGCCCGCGATCAGCTGTGAATGACGGTACGCCTTCAAAAGCTGTCTGGACAGGTTCGCAATGATCAGTCCCAGAAATGAGATCGGACCTACCATCGCTGTGGCAATCGCAATACAGAGCGCCACTCCAAGTAAAAGTCTTCGAATCGCCCGGTCATAGTCCACCCCGAGATTGACCGCCTGATCTCTTCCGAGTGTCAGAACATCCAGAAGCGCAAGTTCTCTTCGCAGTGCAAAGATCAGAACTGCCAGCAGCAGTACCGCAAACACAATAATTTCCGAATTGATATTGCTAAAGCTTGCCACAAGAGACGCAAGCAGACTGTCATATTCGTTCGGATCCATCACTCTGACAAGCGTACTCTGAATACTCCCGAAAAACGATGTCAGCACCGTCCCGATCAAAAGCACATACAAAATATTATGATTCGTCTTACGGAACAGATAACTGTAAATGATTGTCGCCGCCACTCCCATCAAAACAAGGTCCACCGCAAAGGAAATGTTCCCGTTCACCACAAGGAAACTTCCCGATCCCGCCACAAACACGACCGCGGTGTGGATCAGTGTATACAGAGAGTTCATTCCCAGAAGACAAGGCGTTACAATCGTATTGTTGATCACAGACTGGAATACAATGGAGGCCCCTCCGATCGCAGCCGCCGTGACAAGCATTGCGATCAGCTTCGGAATCCTTATCTTCATCGCATAGCGGAAGAGCCGCTCATTTGCAAATGACACGTCGGTAAACAGGTATGCAGCGGCAGCCACAACCACAAGAAATACCATCAACGCCAGCTTCCGTCTGTTTTTTCTATGCGCCGCACTGCCCATTGCCAATTCCTCCTTTCCCAAACCGGACTGCTTTTCTTCCGTTCTTCAGACGATACAACAGCAGGATCACGAACAGAACACTTCCCACCGTTCCGATGATCAGCTCGATCGGCAGCTCGTACGGCATAAGCACAACTCTCCCGATCATATCGCACACCAGCACGAATAACGCTCCGAAAAGAGCCGTATCGATCAAAGTACCGCGGATCTTGTCTCCTTTAAACATCGCAACAATGTTCGGCACGATCAGTCCGATATAGGAAATAGAGCCCACTACAACAATCACAGAGGCTGTGATCATCGCAGCGATCGTAATCCCCATAAACAGAACAAAATTATACGGAACACCGAGGTTTTTTGAAAAGTCCTTTCCCATTCCCACAATATTGAAATGATTGGCGAACACGAAAGCAAGAATCACCAGCGGCACCGTCATATATACAATCTCATATCTGCCTCTGAGTACCATTGAGAAGTGTCCCACAAGCCAGGTAGAAAGCGCCTGTGTCATCTCATACTTATATGCGATGAAATTTGTAATGCCTCCAATCACATTTCCAAACATAATTCCTACAAGCGGAACGAGTACCACATCTTTGAACTGAATGTGCTGGATAAACCATACAAAAATCCATGTTCCGAGTATCGCTGCCACAAATGCAAAAGCCGCTCTGCCCCACAGCGAGGAATTCGGCAGAAATACAAGCGCCAGCAGTATCCCAAGCTGGGCAGATGAAATTGTGGCTCCTGTGGACGGAGAGACAAATTTATTCATGCAGAGCTGCTGCATGATCAGTCCCGCCGTACTCAGACCGATTCCGGTACATAAAATCGCAAGCAGTCTCGGCACTCTTGAGATCAGAAACAATTTCACAGCCTCCGGATTTCCTGTCAAAAGCGCTCCGGGATCTGTGTCGATCACGCCGATAAAAAGTGATACGACCGATAAGATCACAAGCGCCACTGCCAGAATGATCGTTGATATATATTTTTTAATAACACCACCTCCAATTAGTTTTATTTTACATATATTAGTTTATACTAACTTATGGGTAAAAAAATATATTCATTTCTTATTCCGTGTCAACTATACACAGTTTTTCCTTTTCCTGCAATACCTTACTTTTTTGTAAGTCCTGGAACTGTCTGATCTCATTTTTTCTGACATATTTTTCAGCAAAACTGTGGGCTGCACTGATCATTTCTTTCACCTCCGCGTATTCTTCCGCCAGATAGTAGCGGATAATGGACGGCTTCTGTTCCCTCTCAACCTCTCTGATCAGTATTTCCGCCTCTTCCAGTTCCCTTAAGCTTGTATAGAGCACCTTCTCCGAAATCTCAGGAAGTGCTTTTTTCAGTTCCGAAAAACGATTTTCCCCATGTATGATATGCCACAGGATTCTCATCTTCCATTTTCCTCCGAGCATACGGTGTACAAAGATCAGCGGACAGCTGCATGTGATTCTGATGTCTGGCATAAATATCCCCTTTCTCAATCTTCTGCAAAATTACTTTTGCATTTTATAAGATTTCATCAGATTTTGCAAGCTGTCCGCTCTGTTTTTTATATTATGCTTCCTTTTGAGTTCCTTCCTGCTTTTTTCTCCCCTGTACCAGTTCGGATCCAATGGCTCCCACAACAATAATAACCGCCCCGATCATCTGCAAAACTGTCAGATGTTCGTGGAACACAAGGAACCCGACCAACGTTCCCACAACGACCTCAAGCGCCGATAAAATACTTGTCGTTGTCGCCTCCACATACTGGGTGGACTTGACACACGCCACATTTGCAACCATCGTACAGAGGATACCGATTCCGAACAGATCCCACAGAAGATTGGTCACCGGTGCTGCCGCAAAATGTACTGCCACCTCGCCAAAATCCATTCCAAACAAAAGGACTGCCGCTGCCCCGAGAAATCCGTAGACAAGCAGTGTATCTCTGTCATAATCTTTCGCGAAAAACTTTGGAAGTAAGATCTGAAGTGCCACACCGATTCCGTTGATCACCCCTGCAAGAATCCCGATGGCATCCAGCTTGATCTCTCCCCCTCCGATCAGATTCGCCACAAGTACGGCGCCGATCAGGCAGACAAAGATCGTGATGATCTTACTCTTTTCCAGCTTCTCCCGAAACATAACTCTTCCAAGGATCGCGACCCAGATCGGGCTCATAAACATCAGCACCGTCGCAACTCCCACCGGGATCCTCGACACAGCGACACTATAGCTGACAAAGCTGATGCTGTAAGCAACCGCTCCGTACACAATACAGATGACAAGACCTCTCAGACTGATCCTCAATGCAGACGGTTTGGTGACACAGAGGAACAGAAAATACGCCGCCCCGGCAAGTGCACACCTGAAAAATGAAATTTCAATATTGGAGAAACGATAGTTTGAGAGATCCCGCACAAAAATCCCCATGATCCCCCACATGACCGCAGTGATGACCGCCAGTGCGATTCCTTTGCTGCGCTTACTCATGGCTTGTTTCTCCTTCGCTTCCATTTTCATTTTGGATCGCTTCTCTGCGATAGATCACTTCATTTTCTTTCAGTGTCATCAGCACCTGAATGTCTGCGAGTGTCTCCACATCTGCCTCTAGCGGGTTCTTGTCAAGCACAACAAAGTCCGCATATTTTCCGACAGCGATCGTCCCTTTTTCTGCCTCCTCGTGATACTGGTAAGCCGCATAGCTTGTGATCGCTTTCAGCGCCTCAATCACCGGAACCCGCTGATTTTCCCCGATCACCTGACCGGTTCTTGATATACGGTTCACTGCGCAGGAGACGGTCCGCATCATATCCGGCGGAACCACCGGTGTATCCTGATGGAATGTAAACTTCATTCCATAGTCCAGTGCATCTTTCACCGGAGAAATCTGGCTTCCCCTCTCCGGTCCGAAATTCTTCATGTGGATATCTCCCCAGTAGTATGTGTGCGCCACGAAAAAGCTCGGGATCATTCCAATCTCTTTCATCCGGCCTAACTGATCCTTTCTGACAAGCTGTGCATGTACCATCACTGCACGGTTGCTGTCCTTCTCTCCTCTTGCTTCCAGTTCTTTTTCAAACTGTGTGATATATTGTTCTGCCGCAGCATCCCCATTACAATGTGCGAGAAGCTGCTGCTTCTTGTCCAGCGCAACTGCAATATATTCTCTTAATTTTTCATCACTGTGGATCGGATACCCGCAGTATGTGTCATCCCCTTCATAAGGCGCTGTCATCCACGCAGTTCTTCCCTGTGGGGATCCGTCAAGAAATACTTTGAATCCGCCCATTTTAAAATGATCCTTATACTGTCCAGCATACTCCGGCTCAGTCTCCGGAAGATCCGATGCCGTCATCACATCTGCATATCCGACCACATCCAGTTTCAGAAGCCCTGCTCCGGATGCATATTTCAACAACTGAAATAATGGTTTTGCAACCATTCCATCCTGCACCGTCGTCACCCCATAGCTTGCATACATTTTCTGTGCTTCTCCAATCAGCCTCATCAATTCCTCCGGCGATGTCATCGGAAGCTTCTCCTGTAATTCAATAAACGCCTTCTCTTCCATGTATCCGTCCGGTTCCCTCGTTCCTGCGACTCTTCCGTAGCGGCCTCCCGGACAATCCTCTGTCTCCTCTGTAATTCCCTGCATTTCAAGTCCACGGCTGTTTGTCACTCCCATGTGGGAGGAAGCATGGATCAGAAGCACCGGATGCTCACTGCTGATCTGATCTAACACGGTCTTATCCGGATGTCTTCCCTCTGCGAGGAAGTTCTGGTCATAATTACATCCGATGATCCATGTATCTTCCTGCAGATTTCTCTTCTCTTTAAAATCCCGCATCAGTTCTACGATCTCTGCGAAATCCTTGCAAAGGGACAGATCACACTGTGTCATCGCATTGGCTGCGCCGACAAAATGCGAATGCGCATCGATAAATCCCGGCATCAGCACCGCACCGTTCAGATCGATCACCTCATCGCCATCCTCCTGAAGCTTCAGCACATCCCGGGCAGCTCCGACTGCCTTGATCCGCCCATGCTCCACACACACGGCCTCCGCGTACAGCGCATGATCTTCCATTGTTAAAATCGTTCCACTTGTATAAAAACTCTTCATAGATTCTCCTCTTCTTCTAGTGTACTGTCTCATTCTATGTCAGTATGCTGAAAGTGAATGAGACAGTACATTAGTTTGCTTCAATATATTTTTTGTTTCTGCCTCTTCCTACAACTGCAAGCGCCCCTGCGTCTACAAGCTGTTTTAAAAGTATATACGCTCTTGTTTCCTTTATACTCAAAAGCATCTGCACATCTTCTAATGTAATTTCGCCATGTCCGGCAACAAATTCCAGAATCATCCGCATCTGCTCTTCCGTTTTTGCTTTTGGCTGTACAGCCTCTTTCCATTCCAGAGCATCCTTTTCCCTGACAGCATTCATATTCGGAAGGGTGATCTTAAATGAATTTGGCGTGATCGACAGCTCCGGCTTTCTGGCGGCTTTCTCATACAGTGCGTAGATTCTGCGGATTCCCGTTCCATATGCTTCGATAAAGCGAAGTCTGTGAAACACTTCCGTCAGTTTACTGTTCCGTGACAATGAAATCCCATTACAAATATCTTCCTCTGAAATTCCCGGCAGCAATCCTCCAATAGAAATAAATTCCATCTCTTTTTCGTTCACATTTATGATAATGCTTCCACTGTAATTATAATCTCTGTGTACGATTGCATTTAGCAAAGCTTCCCTTATCGCTTCCTCCCTGTAATCCCAGCGGTCTTCTCTTTCCAGGCCTTCGATACTTGCTCTGTTTTGGTTGCAAAGCTGCAAGTAATCATACGTCTTTTCCAGCTGTTCTAATACGGAGCCTGAAAATTCCTTTTTATCTTGAAAGACTGTATTTGCATCATCAGAAAATACTGCAACCTTTATTGTATGCATACATTGATCTGAAAGCAGCAAGCCCAGATTTGTATACAGATTAAAGTCCGGGTTCTTAATTCCAAGCTGGTAATATTTATTTGGCTCAAAAGAAGCCCCATGTTTTCTAAAAACTTCTGCTGTATACAAAAATGTAAGTTCCTGATCCAGTGAACGCAAATTTTCAAAAGAATTTCCATCTGCATATTTGATCAGCTGACGGATCTGCTCCTGGGATGCCTGGGCAGAAGACGCTCCCTGACGCACATACACGCCGGATGGCTTCAACCCCTTCGCCCTCAGGTAGTATGGTTTATAGGTTCCTTCTCCAATCTCGATTTTTATTACATTACCTTCTTCCAGTGTATACTTTACGAACATTGTAACATCGGGAAGAATCGCATCCCATATTCCATTTGTGATCCGGGTATAAACATCATCTACATCCTCTATTCCAACACGATTTCCGCTGTCATCCACTCCAACGAAGATCACACCCCCATCTGTGTTTGCAAACGCAATTACTTCTTTATAAATTTCGGAAACAAATGTTTCTTTAAACTCTATCTTTTCACTTTCATATGGCATAAAGATTCCTCCTCAAATTTCCTCTTTCTATGCGCCTCTCTCTAAATCTAACTTTATTATCTGTTAAATTTCATTCAGCGTCAAGTGAAAAAAGTGAAAATTCACTTTTTTCATTTTTCATAGTGAATGTCAAATCTAAAGAGTGCTACACCAGCTGTACATTTTTCTATGGAATCAAAAGAACATTCCCATGGAAATCCCAGCAGTCTCTCTGTCTTTTCCGTGGAAATGCTCTTCTTTTTCCTCCACAGTTTTCCACATCCGGAAAATGTTGTACACGGTTTTTCTCAGATCTATTTCCGTTGTCTTTCTCAACTCTTCAAACGGCAGCGCCCTTCTGTTGACCGCAAACATTGCACTGACTCCCATGTCATACAGCACATCCGCTTCCTCCGTCACAGCTCCTCCTACCGCTATGACCGGAACCTGCTGCTTCCCGGCTTTTCCCGCAACTCCCGCGACCACCTTTCCGCAGGCACTCTGTCCGTCAATCTTTCCCTCCCCGGTCATGACAACGGAACATCCCTCAAGCAATCGGTCAAACTCTGCCGCTTCGAGCAGGATGTCTATCCCTCTTTCCATCTGTCCTCCCAAAAATGCATATACTCCGGCTCCCATTCCACCGGCGGCTCCTCCGCCTGCAAGCATCCTTACATCTACTCCGACCGCCTCATATGTCTTCTCTGCAAAATGCTTCAGTCCCCGGTCAAGCCGTACCACATCTTCCGGGGAAGCACCTTTCTGTGGTCCAAAGATTGCCGAAGCACCGTGTTCACCACACAGAACTGTATCCACATCACACATTACAAGCAGTTCTGTTTCACGAATCCGTGTATCCAATCCGGATATGTCGATCTTCTCTATCCTGCCAAGTGTATTTCCAACAGGGACAAACACCTCCCCCGCCTTATCCAAAAACCTGATTCCCAGTGCAGCCAGTGCACCGGCCCCTCCATCATTTGTAGCGCTTCCTCCCAGACCAAGTATGATCTTTCTGGCACCTCGATCAAGGGCAGCCCGGATCAATTCCCCTACTCCGTAAGTCGTCGCTTCTCCTGCTTCCAGGCGTTTTCCTGCAAGCGGAAGTCCTGCCGCTGCCGCCATTTCGATAACCGCAGTCTCCCCGCTTTCTCCATAGAAACTGTCAATTTTTTCGCCGTAGGGCCCGGTCACTTTCACCCTTTGTCTTTTCCCCTTTAATATTGAAAGAAATGCATCCACACTTCCCTCACCGCCATCTGCCACTTCCATTCGGATGATTTCCACTTCCGGCCAGAATATTCTTGCCTCGTCTTCCATAATCTCTCCGACCGTTCTGCTGGACATCGTTCCTTTAAAAGAATCCGGCACAATTATGATTTTTCTCATCTTTCCTCCATCACCCTCTGATTTTTTCTTTGTTTAACGGATTCCACTCTCCTCTGAGATACCTTGCAATAAACAGGCTTCCCAGACTGACATTGTTTGCAATCATACATGCCCACACTGCGTACAGGCCGAGGTGGAACACTTTTACACAGAAGAACGTTGACACGATCCGCACTCCCCACATACTGAACAGCGCATAATAAAACGGCTTCACGGTATCCCCCACACCATTGAAGATCCCTTCCAGGATGATCAGCACACCAAACAACGGCTCTGACACTGCAACCATACGGAGAACAACCGTTCCAAGTGCGATAACTTCACTTTCTTTCGTGAAGATATGGAGAAGCTGTGGTGCCAGAAGAAACAAAAGTGCACCCGACACCGTCATGATCACAAGAATAATCGCGATCAACATCCGTGTCAGTTCATGCAGCCGCTTCTCGTCTTTGGCGCCGATTGCATTCCCCGCCAGTGTCGCCGCTGCCGCCTGCATTCCATAGCCCGGAATGTAAAATGCCTGCTCCACTGTCAGCGCGATCGAATGTGCCGCAAATGCAACTGTTCCAAGCCCTGTCACGAGTGATGCGAACACAACATGCCCGAGGCAGGTAGCCATCCGCTCCATCGCAACCGGAAATCCAATGCGGATGCAAGGTTCCATGATCTCCCTCTCCGGGCGTATTTTGCATCCCGCCGGAGATACATAGCGGTTTTTATAGAGTGCAATCGTCATAAAAATTCCGCCAACCACAAACGACACCGCAGTCCCGATTCCTGCGCCGACCGCCCCGTAGCCAAATCCAAACATCTTCACACTGGCTCCGCCGATCTTTACGATTCTTGTGTCATAGATGAAAATATAATTCAAAATGATGTTCACAATATTCATACAGACATTGACATACATCGGTGTTTTTGTATCTCCGACCGCCCTCAATACGGCTCCAAAAATAATGATCGCACTCCGAAATAGCATCGGAAGACAGATCACTGCAAAATAAAGGGATGCATCCCTCCGGATTGCAGGGTCAACCCCCATCCAGATCGGAAGCACCGGACTGACTGCAAGTGTCAGCACTCCCACACCAATTCCGCTGGCCAGTGCAACGATCACTGCCTGTACCGATGCCCGCCGTACTTTGTCAAATGCTTTTGCGCCCATTTCTCTTGAAATAAATGCCATAAATCCGATTCCCATCGCGAACAGCGGTCCGTTCACAAGCCATGTGACAGACGTGCTCATTCCGACTGTCGCCGTGGCTTCCGCCCCGATACGTCCGACCATGGCCGCATCAATGTACTGCACAAGTGTCTGAAGCATCTGCTCCAGAAGTGTCGGCCATGCCAGCGCCAGAATGGTCAGAAAAAGTGCCCTCCGATGTCCCTGCATCACCTGACTGCCGCCATTTGTTTTCCCAACTGTTTCTCTCGTTCCCATTTCCCTCTCCTTTTTCTCTTCCTATCGCTTCTCTCTATTCGTTTTCTATCTTGTTTCTTTCTTCTGCTTCTCTCTGCACTCCGGCATTGCAACTGTTTCCCTGCTCTTTTAATAGCTCCAGAACATCCAGAAGTGTGTCATACTTTTTCCAGACATATTTCATCGTCTCCTCATCCGGCTGTACAAGATCCGGGATCATGATCGCCCGCATTCCGGCGCCGGATGCAGATCTCACTCCCGCCGGAGCGTCCTCCAGCGCCACTGCCCTCTTTGGCTCTGCCCCGATCACTTCGCAGGCCGTCCGGTAGATTTCCGGATCCGGCTTTGCATTTTTTACCATATCTCCGAATACACTTCCATCAAAATAAGGATACACGCCCGCCCTTGTCAGCAGATCCACCGCATGTTCTCTTCTTGAGGATGAGGCAACTGCAAGCTTATATCCATTCTTCTTTGCATAGGCAAGCAGTTCTTTGACTCCCGGCTTCATAGCAAGTCCTTCCGCCGCCACGATCTCTTTAAAAAATGCTCTCGTCAACGTATTGAACCGCTCCATCGGAAAATCCTCCCGGATTGCTGTGCGAAAATAGGTTTCTCGCCTTACCACATTAAATCCAATCGTATGATAAATGTGTTCTCCCATCTTTGGAATTCCAAGCACCTCGCCTGCACGGTTCCAGGAGCGCTGTACTACTCGCTCTGAGTCAAAGATCAATCCGTCCATATCAAAAATCAATGCTGTTATGTTCTTCTCTGTCATGTATCTCTCCCCTTATCTTCTGTTTTGCCCTTCGACAAACTGTCAGTACATTTTCTTTCCACAACAACTATATCATACTCAGAAAGCGAATCGCAACCTCTCCACAGCCGGTTTCCACGAATCTCTCCCCATAAACTGAAAAGCTGTCTTATTAAAGAAAAAAATGTCCCACCGGGTTTCTCCGGCAAGACATTTTTTATGAACCAAACTTGATTTTTTCCTTTCTCATCTTCTAGACAGGTAATGACTTCTTCATTGTGCGGTACAGAAGGATTGATGCCGCAACCGCCGCAACTGCCTCTGACACAGGAAATGTCAGCCACACTCCTGTTACCCCCATCGCCTTGATCAATACAAGAGAAAATGGAACAATGATAACCAGCTGGCGCAAAAGTGACACGATCAACGATTCGATTCCTTTTCCCATCGATTCAAATACACCTGCAAACACCGTTCCGAGCGTGGATACGATAAATCCTGCTCCGATGATCCGAAGTGCCTGTGCTCCCATCTTCTGCATCTCTTCTGTTGCACTGAACAGCGAAAGAACCGGTTCCGGGAATCCCATAAACAATACCGTCCCTGCTGCCATGATCACTGCCGTTACCGCAGCACTGACCTTGATCGTTCCATAAAGTCTCTTTTTATCTCCGGCTCCATAGTTGTAACTGATGATCGGACGCATTCCCTGAATGATCCCGTTTGCCGGCATGTAGACAAACATCTGAAGTTTGAAGTACACTCCAAGCACCGCAACCGCCGTCTGGGATACCGCCCCGAGGATTCCATTTAGTACTCCGATCAAAATGGACGGAAGCGACATCATCACGGTGGATGGAACTGCCACAAGGTAAAGCTGTCTGACGACATTTCCTTTCATCCGGAATCCTTTCATATGGATATGGATCCCTCCGCTGTGTTTGCAGAATAAAATGATCGACAGAATGCATGCAGAAAACTGCCCGATGATCGTCGCGATCGCTGCACCGCGCACTCCCATTGCAGGGAAGCCAAACAATCCAAAGATCATGATCGGATCCAGGATAATATTGACGATCGCCCCCACTCCCTGCATGATCATCGGCAGAAACATATTTCCGGTTGCCTGAAACATTTTTTCAATCTCAATATGAAAAAGAGATCCAAAGGAAAGGCAGATGACAATATACGAATACTGGCAGGACCATTCCAGTACCGTCTGGTTATCCGTAAACATCTGCAAAAACGGCTTTGTGAAAAAAATTCCAAGCAAAATGAAAAACACGGAGTGAACTCCTGTCAGCACAAGACCGTGTGCTGCCGCGTCATTTGCCTCCTCACTCCTTTTTGCCCCAAGGTTCCTTGCGATCGCTGCATTGGTCGCCACGCCGAGCCCTACGGCAACAGCAAGCACCAGGTTCTGGAGCGGATATGCCAGAGAGACCGCCGTGAGCGCCTCCTCCCCAAGCTTTGCCACGAAAATACTGTCTACAACATTGTATAACGACTGAATCAACATCGAAATCATCGGTGGAACAGACATCCCCATCAAGAGAGGAAAAATTGCTTTTGTTCCCATTTGGTTTTCTGATTGTTTCATTTTAACAACTCCTCCTTTATCTTTTTCTTTCTTTTTTTGCGCACAAAAAAGCTATAAACCTTTTCTGTTTAAATCAGAAACAGAAAAAATTTATAGCCCATCCGGCACTTTTTTAAATTCCGTAACAGAATAACACGGTTACTTCTTCTTGTCAATTCTATTTTGCTCTTACAGCCAAAATTCCCTTTTCCTTCGAAAGCCGAAATTAGCCCCTTTCTTCCTCCTCTGCCGACTGCTGAAGATTTCTCAGCATCTTCTCCGCCGCCCTTTGGAAAATCTCCAGTTCTTCCTCTGTCAGTCCACCCTGAAGCTTTGATTCCACATATCTGATATCTTCATCGACCGCCTCGCTCGCCTCCAGCCCTTTCGGAAGCACAGTGATCTTTTTCAGTCTTGCATCATATTCAACCGGAGTGCGTTCGATATACCCATTCTTTTCCATGAGCTGCAAAATCCCTGTCGCCGAAGAGCGTCTCAGGTTGAATTCCTCCTCCAGATCTTTCTGAAAAACATCCCTCTTCTCCTGCTGTGCCAGAAGGTAATGCAGGACTCGTCCCTGTACCCCGGTCACACCTGTCTTCGCAGCAGAACTGTCGAATTGTCTCTTAATCTGATTTGACAAAATGCCGATCATTCTGCCAATCGTATTGTCCCGTTCCATATCATCCTCCATTTGTTAGTCCCCTAATTATTAATTATAAATTGACATCCCCGGAATGTCAATATACGGCGGCCGGTGTTTCCCGAAAAAGCCGAAATCTTCCAAAGATGAATTGTAAAAATCAGTAAAATCTGTTATAATTTTATCAAACTTTGAGGAGGTCTGTTTATGGAATTACAGCGTTCATGTAAAGAAGCTATCGCTTCTTGCTTAAATCAGAAAACGTTTGCCGTTGCACACTTATATAACGATGAAAAGACCATGGATGTACATATTCACGAAAGCTACGAAATTTATTTTTCGATTTCCGGCGGCAAACAGTTTCTCATTGACAACCGTTTTTACAGCATCGAACCGGGAGATATCTTCTTCATCAACCAGTATGAAAGCCACCATTTAACTTATATTGATGAGAAAGTCCATGAGCGGATTGTTTTATCCATCTTTCCTGATTTCTTAAAACAAATTTCTTCCGCACAGACGAATCTGGACAACTGCTTTTCTTCCCGTGATGCCTCCAATCCAAACCTGCACAAGCGCTCTCTGAATGCGGAAGAGCAGAAGCTTTTTCACTATTTTATACACAAGCTGGTGAGCACGCACGGATTTGGGGCTGATCTCGTGGAAAAAGCCACATTCACTGAACTGATGGTATTGTTGAATAAAATTTTCTCTGACAATAACCTGCCGGTCACACCTTCGGTGCGTTCTACCCAGCACCAGCAGGTCGACCGGATTCTGACCTACATCAACCAGCACATTCAGAATCCGCTGACGATTGATGAGCTCTCAGAGAACTTCTATCTGAGTCCTTCCTATCTGTGCCGCATTTTCAAATCTGCGACCGGAACGACGATCAACAAATACATCACTGCCAAGCGGATCACTATCGCAAAATCACTGCTCGCCGAGGGTAAATCCGTCAATGAGGCATGTGAGGAATGTGGATTTAATGATTACAGCAATTTCTTGAAGACATTTACAAAGGCTGTGGGCATCTCACCGAAGAAATATTCTCAGTTTTCTTCTTAATTTCCCAAACGTCTTCGTACTCATAGCGGCATGCAAGATTAGACAAAACAGCACCATATGAAAGAAGTTACCGCCAATTGGGGTAACTTCTTTCATAATTTTCTTCACTTATAAATCGTTTCCGTACACCTCAATCTGTGTCAGCGCCGGAAACGGTGATGGGTCGTCTGCTTTGATCAGATCGCGCAGTTCTATCCAAGTCACTTTCTTTTTTTCTATCATAAATTCATGTGGGAGTGTACTCTTCTGCATCGAAATTTTCTCTCTGCTTCCATCGGAATAGCAGATAGTCGCCTGCTCCCACCAGTTGTCATGCGGAAAATCAGCCCTTGTATAGAGGATGATCCGATCAATCTCTACCTCTCTTCCAAAGTCGACCCGGATCAGGGCATCATCACGGCAGTTGATCCCCCAGGACTCAAACGGCCACATTCCATGGCTCTCATTTGCAGTCACACCGTCAATCGCATTGACTGCAGCAAATACAGATTCCCCTCTTGTCTCCACATTTGCAGACGCATGTGGATAACAGGTCGTGATTCCTGCCTGGTCATTGACATTGAACGCCAGATTCCTATAAGCTTTTATCTCAAACTCTTTGGCCCGCTTTACCCAGATCAGATGTTTGTCCCCACAGAACGCCTTCGGTGATTTATTGATCCGCTTCTCGCCAAATGGAATGACATATTCCATTGTGTCTTTCAAATAAATCAGGGAACGCCCCAGTGCATCGTCGATCTGAAGCCAAAGAAAACAATCCTTCTCGCTGCTCTCAAGCAAAATGCGGTCACCTTCCTCATAAGTTCTCCGGCAGAAGAGCGAGAGTTCCTGCTCCCCCTCTCTGCTTACAATTTCCTGCCCTTTGGCATCTTTTACCGTCAGTCTCAGCATCTTAGTCTTCTTTCAGAAGTTCTCTTACGCATTCTGCCAGCTTCTCGCATTTGCAGTTTGTAAAGAACAGCTCTTCAAACCTTTCTCCTTGCAGCGCACCTTTTACGAGGTCACGATCAAGTGTTTTTAAAATTGTTGTAAGATCCTTGTACGTCACTTTCTTCACTTCATCCAGAATCTTCTTATTTCTCTGCTCCGGCACCGCGCGCTCTCTTGGATAGCCCTGTCCGCTTTCCTCGGCAAATAATTTCTCAAAAATATATTCTAGGTTCAACTCTCCACCCCATCCGAATCCTTTTGCAAACGGAAGGGAGATTGCGTTTCCGTCATTGATCTGTGCAAATGTATAGGCATCCAGCGCATCTTCCACATGTCCGCAGATCACTCCCGGAAAAGAATTGCATGCAAGCATTGCTCCCTCTCCGGTTCCACATCCTGTGATCACATAGTCTGCTGCACCTGAATTTAATAAAACTGCCGCAAGAATTCCGACCTGCACATAAGTCAGCTGGCATTTATCATCCGCAGAATACATTCCATAATTATCTACGGAAAATCCTTTTTCTGATGCTACTTTTTCCAGTGCATGAAGAATCATCTCGTTCTTTGCCGCCTGGCTGTTTTCGTTAATCAATGCTATTCTCATGTTCTGTCTCCTTTTATTTCCTTATGGCTGTTTTCCGATGTAGGCCAGAATCCCCCCGTCCACATACAGAATATGACCGTTTACAAAATCAGATGCCTCTGATGCCAGAAAAACTGCCGGACCTGCAAGATCTTCCGGATTTCCCCACCTTGCTGCCGGAGTTTTGGAGATGATGAACTGGTCAAATGGATGTCTTGTTCCGTCCGACTGTACCTCCCGGAGCGGCGCTGTCTGCGGTGTTGCAATATATCCCGGTCCGATTCCGTTACACTGGATGTTGTACTCACCGTATTCCGAAGCAATGTTCTTTGTGAGCATCTTCAGCCCACCCTTTGCTGCTGCATAAGCAGATACCGTCTCCCTTCCAAGTTCGCTCATCATGGAACAGATGTTGATGATCTTCCCATGTCCCTTTTTGATCATAGAAGGAATGACTGCCTTTGACACAATAAACGGTGCGTTTAAATCCACATCTACCACCTGACGGAACTCCTCCGCGGACATCTCACACATCGGAATCCTCTTGATGATTCCCGCATTATTTACAAGAATGTCAATCACTCCGACTTCCTTCTCAATCTTTGCAACCATGTCTGCTACCTGGGATTCATCTGTAACATCACAGACATATCCCTTCGCATCAATTCCTTTCTCCTCGTAAGCCTTTCTTCCTTTTTCTACCAGTTCTTCCCGGATGTCATTGAAGACGATCTTCGCCCCGGCTGCTGCGTATGCAGAGGCAATCGCAAAACCGATCCCATAGGAAGCGCCTGTCACAAGAGCCACTTTTCCTTCCAGTGAAAATGACTGATTCCTTTCCATTTTTCTTCCTCCTCATAGTTTATTTTAAAATCATCATTTTTCTTTTTTCATATGTCATACATTTTCTAATTTCATATATTTGCTTTTCTACTTGATCGCTGATCCTACGTCATTTGCCTTTACTTTCGCCTGTACGAAGATGTAAAGCAAAATGATCGGAATGACTGATGTCGCCAGCACAAGCATCAACGCACCGTGGTTGACCGGTTCCATTGATACCGTCGACATGTTTTTGATAACTAATGGAATCGTAAATTTCTTCGGATCTGACAGCATTACTAACGGGAATAAATAAGAATTCCAGCTTCCCATGAAAATTAAAAGTGTATTTGTCACAATACTTGGTTTTAATACCGGGACTGCGACGCGCATGAAGATCTTAAATTCATTTGCACCGTCGATCCGCGCCGCCTCCATCAGTTCTGTCGGAAACTGCATCCAGTACTGACGCATGATAAATACGGATGTAGTCGCACATGCCGATGGCAGGATGATACCGATTCTTGTATTGGTCAGTCCTACTTTACTCATAATATAGAACAGTGGAATCAATGTCGTAAATCCCGGGATCATTCTGGAAATTACGATCAGAGTAAATACCAGTTTGTTTCCTCTGAACCTGTATTTTGCGAGTGCATATCCTGCCATTGTTGAACCTGCGACTGCAAGAGCGGTACTGATGATCGCAATGATGATGGAGTTTGCAAATGCCATCACATAGCTGAATTTTGTTGTAATGTACTGCCAGTTTTCTTCCAGATGGGTACCGATTGTAAAGTCAAGTCCTTTTCCGAGAATTGTCTGGTTATCCTGCGTAGAAGCAATGATCATATAAAGGTATGGTGTCAGGAAGATGATCAGACCTATGATCAGCACAGTGTACACAAGGATGTATGTCTTTCTTCTACTATTACGCATCGTCTTCCCCTCCTACTTTAAACTGAATCGCAGATAAAACTGCCGCCACAAATACCATCGTCCACGCAATCGCCGACGCTTTTCCGAAGTTTACCTGCTCAAAACTTGTCCGGTACAGGTTAACTCCAACTGTAATTGCAGAATTTTCCGGTCCGTTTGAACTTCCAAAGAAGATATTCGGAAGTTCAAATGTTCCGATTCCTGAAATAGTTGCCAGTACGACTGACATCATAATGATCGGTTTTAATTGCGGAATCGTGATGGAGAAGAATTGTCTGATTCTGGAAGCACCATCAATCGCCGCACTTTCGTAAATATCATTTGGAATACTCTGAAGTCCTGCAAGGAACAGTACCGTATAATATCCTGCATTCATCCATACGACTGTGATTGTCATAGAAACCCGAATCCAGAACGGATCTGTCAGCCACGGGACGGAATTCATTCCAAGTTCCATCAACAGGTTGTTGAAAAGACCTGTCGGATTATAAAATGTAAGAAAGACAGAAGCTACCGCTACCGTTGAAGTAACTGTCGGCAGATAATATGCTGTCTTAAAAAATCCTCTTCCATGTAAATGCGCGCTGTTTAACAAGGATGCGAGCACAAGTGCCACAAGAATTGTCAGCGGAATGTTACACACCATAAAAATCAATACATTGGTGTAAGATTTAATGAACAGTGGATCTCTGAACGTATCTATGTAATTCTGCAATCCTACAAATTCCATCGTCCCTCCGATTCTCATAAAGCTGAAGGCAAATGAAACAATGACTGGTATTAAGACCAATACAATGAACAATATCAAAAATGGAAATAAAAATCCGTAGGCAGCCGATATTTTTCTCTTTTTCCCTGTACGTTTTGCTGCGTTTTTCATCTTTGTCATAATTGTCAAAACCTCTTATTGATACGGGTATGCCGCATTTTGTCTGCGCGGCATGCCCGTCTTTGTTTGCTGCTTTTTATTTGTTTACTTTTACGTTATGTTTTGCTGCAAAGTCTTCTGCTACTTTTTCTAATGCTTTGTCTCCATCTCCGGAATTCCATGCATCATAAGTTGCTGCTGCAGCATATGCTCTCGCATCTCCGATTGTTGAGAATAAGTTTGTTCCCTTGCTTGCCTCATTTGCCTCATTGAAGATCAGATTTAATTTCTGGTTGTTGTAGAATTCAAATTCTTTATTCGCTGCTTCTGACTGGTAAGCATTTTTATTTGAAGATACAACGGAAAGTTCGATCGCTGCTTCTAATGCCTTCTCATCTGTCATTGCAAATGTTAAGAACTGTGCTGCTGCGGCTCCGTTTTTCGCATTTCCGCCAATGTACCAGCTGGAACCACCTGAAATCGGATTATATCCTGGGTCTTCTTCTGAGAATGGAATTACTTTTGAGACGCACCATTTTCCTTTTGCATCCGGGAAGTTTGCTTCCATATTACTTGCATACCATCCACCTGTCATAAACAGTGCGACTTCCTGATACATTGCTTCCTGATTGTCCCCTGCATAGAATGTAACAAGATCTTCGTCAATGAGCCGCTGGATAATCTCCATTGCTTTCTTTCCTTCTTTTGTTGCAATATTAATATTTCCTTCTTCGTCAAGAAGTGATACTCCCTGCTGCTCCATCAACACTAACAAGAGTTCTACTTCTCCGGTTTCATTTAATGTCATCAGGTTCATACCTGTTTTTTCTTTGATGACTTTACCTGCTTCGATCAATTCATCCCATGATTTGATATCTTCGTATTTGATTCCTGCTTTTTCAAATGCTTCAATCTGATAGTAGGCAACAACACTTCCCCAGTCCATCGGGAATCCTTTTGCTTCTCCGCCGGATACCTGGTTTAATGTGTCTACTTTCGCCTCTAAGAACTGATCTCCGTATTCTTTATAGAATCCGTAATCTGTTGCACTTGCAAATCCGTCAGGGAACTGCTCTAAAAGACCTGCCACTGACATATCCTGAATAAAGATAATATCCGGAAGCTGCTCACCGGATACGAGCTTCGGTGATAACTGCTGTGTTGTTGCAGAACCCGGTGTGATATTTGTGATCTCCAGTTCAATGTTTGCTCCTGTGGATTCATTATAAATTTCTGCTGCCTTTTTGATGAAGTTCTCGTTTTTCCCCTGCGGTACATATACAGAAAGTTTTGCATCTTTGATCAGTTCATCCCCGACTTTTCCGATTCCTTCTGCATTTCCTTTTTCCCCTCTTTCTTGTCGTCGCTGCTTCCTCCGCAGCCAACTGCCGATACTGCCATTGCTCCTGCCAGCAACAGTGCTCCTACTCTTTTCAAATTCATCTCTTTCTCCTCCTTTTATTTACCAGTACATATTCCAAATTGATTTCAGACGGATCAGCGCTTCTAAGTAGAAGTAATCTCCCCAGATGCAACATTCATCAACGCCATTTTTATGTGGAATAGAATATACTGCATGTTTTAAAACTCCGTTGGATACATCATCCTTTGTTGTATAATTTTCATAAAGTGATTTTACAATCTTCACTGCTGTTTCTTCATATTTTTGCCTGCGCTCATCGGTAAGTGGAAGATGCTTTGCCAGTTCCAACAGCCCGCATGCGAGAATTCCTGCAGAAGAGCTGTCACGGTACTCATCTCCCGACCGGAAATATAGATCCCAGTATGGAACAAAATCTTCCGGTAGACGCTCGAGATAATAATCTGCGATATGCGCCGCAGTCTCGAGGAAGGAAACGTCCTCTGTATGTACATAGCTGAGTGTAAATCCATAGACTCCCCAGGCTTGTCCTCTCGCCCATGCAGACTGGTCTGAATATCCCTGGGCTGTTGTTCCTTTGATCGGCTCTCCGGTATGAATATCCATATAAAATGTGTGATAAGTAGAATAGTCCTCTCTCACGAGATATTTCTGTGCCTGCTTTGCATGGTGCTCTGCAGCCCTTCTGTACTTCTTATCCCCTGTAATATCACTGATGTCATACAGAAGTGACAGATTCATCAGGCAGTCGATAATCATTCTTCCCTGCTGTGCCGGATCATTTAAATTCCCCCAAGCCTGAATGATCTGTGCAGTTTCATTGTATCTGTCCATCAGGCGGTCTGCCGCCCGGGCAGAAAGCGCAAGCGCCTCCTCATCTCCGGTAATCTTATACTGTGCCAGTGTAGACAGGGAATATAAAAATCCTATATCATGTGTCTCCAGTGTTGTATCCTCTTCCAGACGTTTCCGGAATGTTCCGATCAGTGGTTCGAGTGCTTTTCGGTATTTCTCATCCCCTGTTTCTTCATATAAAAGCCATAGCATTCCCGTCCAAAATCCCGGTGTCCACTCAAAATTTTCCCAGGCCGGGTAAATGAGCTGCTCCGAATTCGGTGCCGGAAAGACTTCTTTGAATGTTTCCAGATTCTCATCTGCTTTTTTCTTCACATACGCAATCGCATCTGTGATCCATTCTGTCTGTCTCATCTTTTCTCCCTTCTCTCTGTTTTATGTTTCTGTTTAATTGTTCCAGTTCCTGCTTTGCAGTTACCTCTTTTTACAAAAGTTCTGACCGTCCTAATATTCTAGGATATGGCGTTCTACGCTGCCCTTTTTTCTATGAAATACTGTCGTTCTCGCATACACTGAGAGATCTTCGACCAGGTAGATCTGTCTGCGCGGATTATCTTCTTCCTTGTGGTTGATGACAATGATCCATGCTTCCTCTCCTGCTGTAATCTTCCAGCCATGTACATATTGCGGTAAAATCCTGTCACCACTCATATTTCTTACCGGCACTTCCTCAATTTTATACTCATTTTTCACTGCCTCTGCCACACAGATAACACTCATAGACGTGTCACCTTTTGCCCTTGTCGTGATTACCGCGCATTTGGATGGATACTTTGTGTTGTATCCTGGCGAAATTTCTGTTTCTTCCAGGCTGATTTCACTTTTCTGCATTGCCCGCATCCGAAATACCTGCTTTTCATCTGCATAGACAATTTCACGTCCTCCTGCTATCAAAGTGGAACCCGATGCAAAATGGAAATACTGCTGATAAGTATGTGCCATTTTTGTAAAACTTTCATCCGTTATGACCCATATATTCGGCTTAATGTAAATAATCTTCCGGTTGATAAATACACCATCATCCATATATCCAAGATGTGCCCCCTGCAGGTAGCAGACATCTTGATTCAAGATTGCCGGACGTTTGATCGCTGTCGCCAGCTTTGTGTTATCCCATGAACCTTCCTGGATGATAAACTCCTTTTGATCTACAAGCACTGTATTGTGCGCTTTTGCCGACTTAAATTCCTGCCGCTTTGGTGTATCCGCCCGGTAAGTATAACGACCGGAATCTGTAAGGATCGGAACTCCCCTGGAAATGATCTCCAAGTGAAGCAGGTCACAATGCCCGTGACCGCTTCCAATAAAGCCATTTTTGAAAAACAGATAACTGTCATCCTTGCTCCATCCTGTACGCGCAAAGTAATTTCCGACATCGCCGTGCTCATAGTCGAGCTGCTCCGGTTCTCTTCCTGCCGTTTTTCCCCAGCGGTCAATTGCGTCAATTCCATAATCACAGACAAGATTGAGCGTCGGCTCTTTCGGCGCAAAATATTTATAAGTTTCCTCACCAAAAACCAGATACATCCCGCCAAGCAGCTCTGCCACTTCTTCAATATCGCTGTCCCCATAGCACAGCTGCGTGCCCATCGGTGTTACCATATGTACCATCGCATCCGCCATTTTCTTTGTGACCTCCCTGCTTGTCTCAGGAATCTTGATTCCCTTGTGGTCCGCAATCCAGATCACTTCGCTCATACACTTTAGCATTTCCACATGGTACATATACGACTGCTCCCAGTGAAACCCATCCGTTGTCACCTGCAGCCTGATACATTCATCCAAAATTTCCACTGACCTTCTGATCCACACTTCTGCCTCTTCCCATTCCTGGAAATAGACACTCGCAAGAAATGTCCCGTGAAATTCCAACATCCTCCAGTTCGTCAGCGCATATTCCGGTTTGTAGCTGTTCATCAGATACTCTGTCTGAGCGTGCATAGATTTCTCAACCTTTTTCCACAGAATGTCACTGATCTCTCCGGTGTTTTCCACATATTCTAATATTTTTACCCAGTTTTTTAACCGAAGCCCTACATCCAGTGTCCGCCATGTCGTGTACGCTTTTCCCGCCGGATCGCTCTGTGTGTCGATCCAGTCTTCTATCTGACGGAACACTGCCTGCAGATATTTCTTCTCGCCGGAAGCCACATATGCCTGCATCACGGGAAGATAATAATTCTGCCTGCTTAACATCCACATCCACTCTCTGTCGTTATTGTGTATGTAAGTCCAGTCAATTTTTTCCGGAAAGCAGATTTCATCCTGACATTTTTCCATATCCCACGGCTGATCAAAAATAAATTTCTGTTCTGTCACACCGTCTGCCACACGGAAATTAATCTCATCTTTATGATCTCTGATAAATTCAAATACTCTTTTTCTATCTTGAAAATACATTGTCTGTCTCCGTTTTCCATTCCCCATCTACAATATCTTCTATAAAATCGGCATCAGCCTCTATAAAAGATCTGTCATCCCGACTGCATCCATATCATCAAAATCCTGATTTTCTCCTACCATTCCCCAGATAAATGTGTAGGCTCTTGTCGCACAGCCGGAATGAATCGACCAGCTCGGACTGATCACTGCCTGCTCATTTCTCATGACAAGATGTCTTGTCTCCTGCGGTTCTCCCATGTAATGCATGACAACTGCATCTTCCGGAAGATCAAAGTAGAGATATACTTCCATTCTTCTGTCATGTGTGTGTGAAGGCATTGTATTCCAGACACTTCCGGGTTCTAGTTTTGTCATTCCCATCTCTAACTGACAGCTCTCTACCTGTCCCGGAAGAATGTACTTGCAGATCGTACGATGATTGGACTCCTCCAATGTGCCAAGTTCCACCTTATTGCAGTCTTTGACGATCACAACACCTTCCTTTGGGGTCCCTTCCGGCTTGATCAGTACAGTCGGATATTCCTTGTGCGCCGGTGCACTATTCATGTAAAATTTTGCCGGATGTTCCTTGTCATCACTTGCAAAAATCACTTCTTTTGCCCCCATACCGATATACATTCCATCTTTGTGAGAAACCGGATAAGTCTTTCCATCTACCATGACCGTTCCGTCCCCACCGATATTGATCAGTCCGAGTTCTCTTCTCTGAAGAAAATATTCTGCTCTCAATTCTTCCCCCGCAGTCAGTTTCAGAGGCTCTTCCATCGGTGTAGCCGATCCCGTAATGATTCTGTCGATATGACTGTATACCAACTGAATCTTTCCCGGTGCAAACACTTTTTCGATCAAGAATTCCTCTCTGAGCCTTTCTGTCGTGTAATGTTTCACATCTCTCGGAGAGACTGCTGTTCTTACTTCCATGTTCTTCCTCCTCGTTATTTTGAACTTGAATATATAATATCATTCCCTATCTTTGATTTCTTGTTATTTTTTGTATAAAACCTTGCATTTTTTGAACTCTTTGACATATTTTCGTTTATTTTTAACATGATTTTTAATGGAAAGTTTTATTTTCCCACTGTTTCCTTTCATATTTTCATATATTTCTAGGTACCTTTCGCCATATTTTCATCCATTTTATGTATACTACAATGATCTATCCGGTTCAAAATATGACTAATTTTGTATTTGGGATTTTAATTTCAGAGAGAGTTCTCTTCATTAGAATTGAATTTCCTTCAGACTGCTGCATCGAATCAAAAAAAGGCCACCGCCAAACCATCTCTCCGATGATTCGGCAATGCCCTTCTTTCCGGTCATTATATAATTTTAACAGATTTTTCTGTACTAATTTGTATAGTTGTCAAAATATCCCTGCACTAATACAACCGGTGTTCCTTTGTCTCCGGAACCGCTCGTAAGGTCGCAGAGGGAACCGATCAGGTCTGTGAGCTGTCTCGGTGTTGTTCCCTGAGAAGCCATGTCTCCTACAAGGTTGTCGCTCTTTTCTTTGATTCTCTTGGAAATCGCTTCCTTTAAAGCTTCTCCGCTTAAATCTTTGAAATCGTTGTCTGCAAGATATTTTAATTTTACTTCGTTCGGAGTTCCGCGAAGTCCGTCTGTGAATGCAGGGGATACAACCGGGTCTGCCAATTCCCAGATTTTTCCCTGAGGATCTTTAAATGCACCGTCTCCGTATACCATTACTTCCACATGTTTTCCTGTCTTGTCTAAGATCTGTTTCTGGATCTCATCAACAAGGTCACGGCACTCTCTCGGGAATAACTTGATCATGCCCTCTGTGGACTTGTTCGATCCTAACAGACCATATCTCTCATTGCATCCGCTTCCGTCTACCGGTGCTGTCAGGATGTCATCCATTCCGCACACGCGCTCTGCACCTGCTGCTTTGAGGATCCGTTTTGTTCTTGCTCTTGTGTGAATATCACAAGTCATTACATTCTTTGTATAATCTAAGATTGTTCTCGGATTGTTTGCAAAGATAATCTCTACTTCTGCACCTGCTTCTCTGATCAGCTGTCCGTAATATTCCACATAATCTACTCCTGTAAATTCATGCTTGTTCTCTCCGAACAGTTCTCTGTATTTTTCCAAAGTAAGTACATCGCTGTATGGATTGATTCCTGCTTCATCCAGCTTGTCTAAAGATACAAGCTGATTTCCAACTTCATCGCTTGGATAGCTCAGCATAAGAACTACTTTCTTTGCTCCCATCGCAATTCCCTTTAAGCAGATCGCAAAACGGTTTCTTGATAAAATCGGGAAAATAACACCGATTGTCTCGCCGCCTAATTTTGCTCTCACATCGCTTGCGATTGCCTCAACAGAAGCGTAGTTTCCCTGTGATCTTGCAACAATCGACTCTGTCAGGGAGATGACATCTCTGTCTCTTAACTCAAACCCTTCACTTGCTGCTGCATCTAATACGCTTTCTACTACAATATTTGCGAGGTTGTCGCCTTCTCTGATGATCGGGCAGCGGATTCCTCTTGATATGGTACCTACTTTACGTTCCATCTTTTGCACTCTCCAAATCTATTTCTTTAATTTACTTGCTATCTGCACAGGATGTCAGGATCACTGATCCGGCATCTCTGCATATTGCAACAGTATTATAATATAAAACAAAGAGAATGTAAAAGATTTTCTTCCACATTCCCATGTTTTTTTCTTTTTTCCTGCTTTTTCTTCCAGAAATCGTTTTCAATCGTGAAAACAAAAGCTTTCTCCAGGTTTCATAATCAGATTTTTTCCCGAAGCACTTTATAAATATAAGACACCGGAAGTCCGACCACATTATAATAATCTCCCTCAATTTTCCGGATGTGCGCCGCAAATCTTCCCTGGATCCCGTAAGCTCCCGCCTTATCCATCGGTTCTCCGGTCTCAATATATGCCTGGATTTCTTCCTGTGTCATCGCATCTACATATACTTTTGTTCCGACTGCATGGGAGATCACTTCTTCTCTCCCTTCCTTGTCATAGCAGATCACAGCAACTCCGGTATAGACATCATGGGCATTCCCCTGAAGTGCATCAAGCATGCGGGCTGCATCCGCCTTGTCTTTCGGCTTCCCCAGAACCTTTCCTTGATGAGCCACAACAGTGTCTGCACCGATGAGAATCCGTTGGCAATCTTCTCCTCTTTCCTTCGTTATCTTCTCTGCCACATCCTTCGCCTTTAAAAGTGCCAGCTCCTTTACGATCTCCTGCGGTTCCGTACTTTGATACACTTCCTCCTTTTCACTTGTCACAATCTCAAATGTATATCCGATCTGCTCGAGCAGCTCCCTGCGTCTCGGCGAACCGGAAGCTAAAATGATCTGCTTCATCTGATCAACTCCTCATAACTGTAAATAAATTTGTCTGCCTGTTTCTGAATCTCTTCCCATTCATATTCCGAATGGACATCATACACACCCACCGTATAAAATCCTCCGGCATTTGCCCCCTGCACTGCCTTTAAAATATCTTCAAACACTGCACAATCTTCCGGCAAAAGCCCCATCTTTTCTGCCTGCCGCTCATAGATATCCGGAAATTCCTTCCCCCGCGGCACTTCCCGCACGGTTGTATATGACTCAAACAAATCCAAAATTCCATTTCGCTCCAGCGCCGGCAGAAACATCGACGTCTCACACGAAGTCGCAATTCCAATCTTTACCCCCTGCTCTTTTAAATACCGGAGATACTCCCCCGCAAACGGCTTTAATGCCACCTCATTAGCATAGGCATCTCCTGCCATCTGATACCATTCCTCAATGATCTCCTCGGGTGTGTCCGAAAACCCAAACCGCTTGATCGTATAAGCCGCTGCCCCTTCAAATCCAAGCGGCGCAATCTGTTTGAAATAATCTTCCGGAACCTCAAGTCCTCTTCTGCCGAGAAATTTGACATCAATCTCTTTCCAGACATTCATCGAATCCAAGATTGTTCCGTCCAGGTCAAAAATAATTCCTTTCTTTTTCATCCTCCGTGCCCTTTCTCTCGAGCCGTACCGCCTCGTTGATTTCCTGCATTCTATTTGTTCTATGTGAAAAATGTAGGATACAAGCATTTTAATTATATCAGATGCAGACAGCATTATCTACTTTTTCATACGGTATCAGACGCATTTATTATTTTAGGATGCCGTCAGAGACTTAACCCCTCCTCCCAGCACTTCTTTTACCTGAACAACCATCACAACAGACTCCGAATCTTCTGTCCGGATGAGATCTTTGATCTTAGGAACCTCTCCCGGACGTACCGCCATCAAAAGGACACTCCGTCCTGTCTGCGCATACATCCCCATCCCTTCTATTTTTGTGACTGCCCGGCGCATGTGCTCCATCAGCACATTAGAAATTATCACAGGATCCTTATTGGTAATGATCATACATAATTCCGCCCTGTCAAATCCGGTCAGTACTTTATCTGCAAAAATCGAACAAATATATAACGTCAAGATTGCATACAGACCAACCTCTATTTCCCGGAACGCAGCCATAGAAAGCAGCACAACTGTCCCGTCCAGCACCATTGACATCTTTCCGACACTCATATTTCGGAACCGCGTAAGCAGCAATCTGTTCAGAAGATCAGTTCCTCCTGTTGAGCTGTTGCTGCGTACAAGACAAGCCATTCCACATCCGTACAGCACTCCTCCATACACACTGGCTGCCAGAGGGTTTTTCGTCAGCACCGGAAGTCCGCTCACACATTCTAACACAAGGCTGTAAAATGCTGTGCAGATAAGTGTATTTCTTGTAAACTTCCACCCCTTTACTTTCAGACTGATTACAAGAAGCGGCACATTCATAAGAAAAATAATCATACTGATCGAAATAGGAAAAAACGAACTTAATACCGTCGCGATTCCCGCAAATCCTCCCGCCGCAATCCGGTTTCCCGCCAGGAACAACTGTATAGCAAATGCATAGCAGAAATTGCCCGAAAGGAAAAATAAAAGTTGTTTGATCTTCTCACTGTCCTTCCAGTTATGTCCTGCCTTCTCCTTAGCATACCGCTTTTGTGCACCAGAACTTTTTCTCACATCCTGCATCTTTTATTGTCCCTTTTCTAAAATTTTTCTTAAAAATCTGCTGCTGTTTTCGATACAATAAACTGCCTCTTCCATCATTCGCCCGTAGTGCAGATATGCATGAAGACATCCAGGTATTATCTCCAATTCAGTATAGATTCCCTGATTTTTCAGAATATGATAGAGCGCTGTCGAATCGTCCAAAAGCGGATCAAGGTCTCCGCAGCATAGATAAACCGGAGGAATTCCGTATGTCAAGTCATTGTTCAGAGAAGCAAAATACGGGCTTTTGCTGTCCTCTTGTACATTTTCAAAATAGCAGGACATATAATATTCCAGATCACATTTTCGCATACCGTCCAGACTTGTCCCATGCAGTCTCTGGCTTACGGAATCCTCCAGTCCATAACTTCCATAATACAGAAGCAGTGCGCTGATATAGCTGTTGCCTTTTTCAATATCTCTCAAATACAAATTCGTGTTCATAGCAAGATTGGCTCCTCCGGAGTCCCCGCTGAGAGCAATCGTCTCCGTAAAGAGTCCGAATTCGCTCCCTCTCTCGTGGAAATATTTTACAACTTCAGCACATTCATACAGCTGTATCGGAAACTTCACTTCTGGTGCCAAGTGATAATCCACCCCGATCACCACACATCCGCTCGCTTCCATCAGGCTTCTCATAATACGGTCATGCGTGTTATTGCTGCCGACCGTAAAGCCTCCTCCATGAATAAATACCAGCGCATGATGCTTCTCTTCCGCATCCGGATAATAGAGACGCACCCGTATTTTCCCACACGGCCCCGGCACCTCATGTTCCCTGATCTTGTACGGTATCGGTCCGCCTTCATTCCAAAACAGCCTTTCCTTCTCATACTTCTCCCGGAGTTCTTCCCAGCTTCCTCCTGTTTCAAAAGCATCGCCGGACTGGTTCTCCTGAAATTCCACCACTTTCCTCATACCGTCACTCATCCGCGTATATGGTTCCACTTTATTCTTTTCAGCATTTCCCGCCTGCATCAACTCTGTCTTTTCCATACTTCTCCTCCAGCATTTTGTTCCTTACGTGTTACTCTCCAACAGCTTTCTTTGTAAGTCCCCAGAGAAGTTTCCATCTGCTCGGTCTGCCCATTTTGTATCCGCTATCTCCAAAGCACATTACCTTTTTTTGATGTTTTGTGACAGGATACCATTTCGGAAGTCCCTGCGCATCCGGCGATCCTGTTTTAATGAATGCCGCAAGATACTTTACCATCGCCTCACTCAGGATCTCATCCCTCTCTTCAAACGGACGCCAGCAGCGTTTCCATGTGCCAAAAGTATACCAAAGATCACTGGAATGCCATGCTCCTTTGTCATCCCCCGGAAGCTGTCTGTTAAAAAAGTATACATAAGATGGGCATTTCCCTTGTTTTTCCTGGAGCAGCGCCCAGTCGACTGCCATTTTGTGGACAATCGGCGGCACAATGTCTTCACTCGTTGATCCTAAAAGATATGGGATATTTCTATGCTCACCCTTTTCTGCCACTTCAAGCGATGAACATTCCAAAAGCACTCCATCCACAACCGGTGCCAACGCATTTGCCGCCTTTTTATGATTCTTTTTGAACCTTGAAAATGTCTCAAATAATTTCTCCGGTGAAAGCTGTTCCAGCTCCTCAAAGCTCTTGGCCTCGCTCTCCCTCAAAAACGCTTTTCCTGCCTCAAAGCATTCCTCCGGACTTTGAGAAGTATTCAGCATTTTTGAGACACCGCCGCCTGACAGCATCACTGCGCCGGCCATCAGCTCCTTCGTAAGCGGTGAGCAGCACAACAGCTGAACACTCATTGCTCCTGCTGACTGCCCCATCAGAGTGATTCGTGAAGCATCTCCGCCAAAAGCAGAAATATTGTTATAAATCCACCGAAGGGCGGTCAGCTGATCGAACAGCCCATAGTTTCCTGTCCGCCCGTCTCTCTCCTTTAATTCCGGCAGGCAGAAAAATCCAAGTGGTCCCAGACGATAGTTGATCGTGACTGTGATCACTCCCTCCTTACAGTATGCTTCTCCTGAAAAATGTTTTTCATGTCCACATCCTCCGGTGAATCCGCCTCCGTGAATATAGAACAAAACCGGAGCTTTTTTCGCCCCTTCAGGTACCCATATATTTAGGAACAGACAGTCTTCTGAGTACTGATAAGTTTCTCCTTCCCGAAATTCTCTGGCATAAAACGCTTTCTCCGGAACCGCCCACTCATCTTGAAAGCATCTCGGCTGATAACTGCAGTTTCCGAAGTGCTCCGCCCGATACACGCCGTCCCAGTGTGTCACAATCTCCGGGTAATGCCATCTCTGTGCAGTTGCATATCGAATTCCTTTATAAACCGTTCCACCTTCACACGCAGTTCCCTGAATCTTCCCGCATGGCGTATCTATAATAAACTCTTCCATAACATTCTTCCTTCTTTATATATGTAGTATTTTTCTTGCATTTTCGACAAAAATCTGTTCGCATATTTCTCGAGAGAGCATGCCTTTTTCACACTGTTCCTCGATCCAGCTGCCAAGCGGAAATGTCATATCCGTATTTGTCATATCTGTTCCAAAGAGCAGCCTGTCATGATATTTCTTTAAAAAGTCTATTCCGAAAGAAGGATCTCTCATCAGAGCACAGCCACCGCTGTTTGCCGAGAGATCACAATACAGATTCGGATATTCATCGAGGAGCTTTGGCAGGATGCCTCCCGGAATAACCGGGCCGCTTCCCCACTGGTTCCGCGCATCCGCTTCCTCGGAAGCATCCTTACTGATTTCATGCCAAAACGGCTGACTGTGCCCGATTACAACAAGATCCGGATATTTCTCCAGTGTCTGCCTTAGGAGCAAAAGCCCCGGCAATTCTACCACGCCATATCCTTCTCTCTCATCCGGGCTTAGATGCATCAAAATCGGAAGCTTTGTCTCCTGCGCAGCCGCAAACAGCACCTGCATAAATGCAGAATCCATCCGCTGACCAAGTGTAACCTCCCCGACTCCCACAGCACCCGCCTCTTTGTATTTTTGAAGCCTTTCTCTGAGCGTTTCCGGTTTCACTGCATCGACATTACACATCCATGCGTAATGTTCTGGAAACTTCTCTGCAATTTTTTCACACTCCTCGTTTGTCCCCAGCGGAATCATACTACCCTCGCCGGTACTCATCAGTACACCCTTTTTTATCCCCAGTTCCTTCAGATGGAGAAGCATGTTTTCTGCACTGCTCACATGCATCCCCTCAAACGGCGGATATTGTTCCAATGTCAAGTGCAAATGAATATCATATTTTTCCATAATCTACTCTTCTTTCATTTCTGCCCGGCGCTTTGCAAGTTCCTTGTACATTTTCTTTGTCTTTGCATCATCCAGATTATAGATGAATCCGACTCCGATAATCTGAAGCGCACAGGTAATTACCGGGATCACACATACAAGTATCCGGATATTATTTACTGTATCCGCAGTCTGCACTACATTCAACCCTGACTGGAATCCAATTGCAGCCAGACCAAACGCAGCCAACGCACTTGCCAGTGTAGATCCGATTTTTCTGCTGAATGTATAAATACTGTACATACTTCCGTCGTTTCTCTCTCCCGTCTTCCATTCTGTGTAATCAAGACAATCTGTAACCATTGCCCAGATCAACATAGCAAATCCTGAAGTGCCAAACATTCCAAGTACAGATAAGATTCCGTAGACATACACATTTGAGATCGGAACTGCAAGAAGTAATCCAAATACACCAAGCCCAAACACCGAAAATCCGACCACTACCTTACGCTTACCAAATTTCTCGGCAAGACGCGGTACAACCGGCAGCAGAATCAGCATCAGCGGCAAACTTGCCACATTTACAAGCGCCATCACATCCGTATTATGGTAATATTCCTTGTAGATGTACGTTCCAAGCTGGCTGGCTCCTGTAATGTACAGCATGCTTCCAAGTGTTGCAAACATCACGCCAAGCAAAGGACGGTTATGCAATACATTTTTTAAAACTTTTCCATAATTGAATTTTTCTTTTTTCATTTTCGGCTGCCGGATACGTTCAATTGTCAGCTGATTCAGCAATGTGTAACTGATCAGACAACATACTCCGAAAATGACCGCCAGAATTGTAAAGCGTCCCGGAACCATTACGTTTCCGTCTGCAAAACAGAATACCGGCGGAACTGCCGCAACAACAACTCCGATGACACCTCCTCCGATGGAACGTGCACGGCTGAGTTTTGTACGATCTACCGGATCATCGCTGATCACACTTGCCATCGCACCGAACGGCATACTTGTACCTGTGTAACTCATTCCAAAAAGGACATATACAAACGCAACCCATGCATGCAGAGCAAAGCTGCTCAGATTCCATGCGCTTGCATCCGTAAAACATAAAACTCCCGAAAGTGCCAGCGGAATCATGAATATTTTGATATACGGCTTAAATTTATCACCGCTTTTTCCAATCTGCCACCGGTCCGGAAATGATCCGATAATTGGATCATTGATCGCGTCCCACAATCTCGCTGCAATGAACAGTGTTCCCATCCATTTTGCATCAATTCCCAGTGCATATGTGCAGAACACCAGAAAGTAAGCGTCTACAAACAGATTGACAAAGCTTCCCGCCATGTCTCCAAATACGTATCCTACCTCATCGCGGATACTAAACTTACGTACCTCTTTCATAACTCTTCCTCCTCTTATACCTTGTACTTTTTGGTATTTCTTTTGCTTTCGAGAAAATTCTAGCATAAACCGATCTCTAAAAAAATTGCATTTCACAACAACAAGATTGCACTTAAAGACATAATTAAATATAATGTACAAAAAATAAGTCTATTATGAGATAATACTGTTCAAATTAGTGAACCGTGGAAAGGACCTAGTAAAAATGGGAAACAAACATTTAGAATTTTTAGAGATTCAAACAACTTCTAATAAGAAATTCAGACAACATCCGTCCCCCGCTTATCAGATGATTTTTATCCGGCAGGGAGTTTTCTGCTGTCAGACCGAAAGTCTTACCTACGACACGATCGAGACAGGCGACATCCTGCTTTTTCCTCCGGAAATCTCTTATACGCTGACTCCTCTGAATCACACAAGCGGAATTATAAATATTATAAAAATCGAACCTTCTTTCTGGAATACGGCAGCCGCTACATGGCCGCAGCTGGGTTACTGCTTTGAACAGGCTTCCCTCGCACAAAATTGTCTGCTGCGCACCAGCTATGTTACCTGGTCCGGGCTCTTCTCTGTTCTGGATATGGCGCTTTCTGAGCAGTATGCTCAGGATTTCGGATGGCAGACAAATCTAGATTTCATACTGCTGCTTCTGGTCATGCACCTCGGCCGTACCTACCATTATCAGAATATTACCGATGCCCGGACAGAAAAGCGGATATTGGACGAACAGATTGTAGCCTATATTGATACGCATATCAATGTCCCCCTCACCCTCCAGTCTGTTGCAGACCAGTTCCATGTATGCCGTGAGACAATTTCCCGGTTGTTCCGGAAAAAATATGACTGCACCTTTTATCAATATATACACAGCCAGCGGCTAGTCGCCGCCAAAAATTCCATTCTTGCCGGAATTCCCCTGAAATCCATCTGGGAATCAACCGGATTTTCTGACTATTCTTCTTTTTACCGCGCTTTCAAAAGGGAATATGGCTGTTCTCCAAGTGAATATAGAAAAAAGCGCCTGGAACACGTTTAATTCTTCGATTTTCACGCCACTTTTCTGAGAATATGATATAATGGTCGAAGATACTATATTGGGGAATGGAGAGATCTGAATTATGAATACGAAAACAAAGTCTACTTTAATGACCGAGGGGCCCATTTGGAAGCGAATGATCCTATTTGCAATTCCGCTGTTTCTTGGGAACCTTTTTCAGCAGCTTTATAACACTGCCGACTCTCTGATTGTCGGTAACTTTCTCGGAAGCGATGCCCTCGCCGCTGTCAGTTCTTCCGGAAGTCTTATTTTCCTGATGGTCGGTTTCTTCAACGGAATCTCACTGGGAGCCGGTGTTGTCATTGCCAGATACTTTGGCGCACAGGAGAAAGAGAAAGTGCAGGACGCAATCCACACAACAGTCGCTTTTGGAATCGTGGCTGGAATTCTTCTGACCGTCATCGGGCTGATCATGACACCCACTTTTCTTCGGTGGATGGGAACCCCCGCAGATGTTCTGAAGAATTCGGTGCTGTATTTCCGAATCTACTTTCTCGGCTCAATCGCGTTTGTGCTCTATAATATTTTTGTAGGAATCCTTCAGTCTGTGGGTGACAGCAGACATCCTTTGATCTACCTGATCATTTCCTCCATGACAAACGTGGTGCTGGATCTGCTTTTTATCGGTGTCTTCGGCTTTGGCGTCGGCTCCGCAGCTGTTGCTACAATCCTTTCACAATTTTTAAGTGCAATCCTCTGCCTGATCCATCTGATCCGCTGCAAAGAAGATTATCGAATTCACCTGAAGAAAATCCGCTTCGACTTTCCGATGTTAAAGCAGATTATTTCCAATGGACTTCCTTCCGGCTTCCAGAACTCGATCATTTCCTTTGCAAATGTGATCGTGCAGTCCAACATCAACTCCTTCGGAAAAATGGCGGTGGCAGGCTGTGGCGCATACTCAAAAATCGAAGGGTTCGGTTTCCTTCCGATCACATGTTTTGCCCTGTCCCTGACTACGTTTATCAGTCAGAACCTCGGTGCAAGACAATACGAACGTGCAAAAAAAGGGGCAAAATTCGGTGTGCTCTGTTCCATCACCATGGCAGAGATTGTCGGAATCATTATCTTCTTTGCCGCTCCGCACCTTGTTGCCGCATTTAACAGTGATCCACAGGTGGTCGCTTTCGGAACCGCGCAGGCGCGGACAATCACTTTGTTCTACTTCCTGCTCGCATTTTCGCACTGTATCGCCGGAATCCTCCGCGGCGCCGGAAAATCTACGATACCGATGTTCGTCATGCTGATCTGCTGGTGTATCATCCGTGTATCTTATATCACGATCGCTGTCCGGATCGTTCCAGATATCAAAGTCATCTTCTGGGCATACCCGATCACCTGGACACTGAGTTCGATTCTGTTTATCATTTACTATTTCAAGGCAGACTGGATCCACGGATTTGACAGACGAAACTAAGCAACAAGTCAGACAAACAAAATTACATATTTGACACCTTAGACAGAAACATAGAAGCGCAAGATTTTTCGTACCTGCTCCACAATGTTTCTGTCTTTTTTTCTTTTTCCATCACATTTTACCATCTCGTCCTTTTCTGCAAGATTCTCAACTTGCTATTTCCCTTCTGCAAAATGTAATGGCTTTATGTAATATATATTTTAATTATGCAATATATACTTGACATTTTCATGCATCCTACATATACTGAAACCAAGAAGACAAAAATAAAGTCATGGATGCTGACACTGCTTCTGC
The DNA here is from genome assembly GCA_900546325.1 of uncultured Lachnospiraceae bacterium. Classification (GTDB taxonomy): domain Bacteria; phylum Bacillota; class Clostridia; order Lachnospirales; family Lachnospiraceae; genus Faecalimonas. Next base: position 51,333 of record URCR01000019.1, read on the forward strand.
TCACTGGCTGGAAGGGAGATTCTTAACCATATATGAAAAATATGAAACTGAAGATTGCCCGCATGGAAAAGGGGCTTTCGCAAGTCCAGCTTGCAGAGCTAACCGATGTCACAAGGCAGACGATCGGCATGATCGAGGCGGGAGATTTTAATCCCTCACTAAGATTGTGTATCAAGATCTGCAAGGCTCTGGACAAAACATTAAACGATTTATTTTGGGAGGTGAGTAAGATTGAAAATGAAAAGTAGAGGCTATCCATTACCTTAATTGTATAACAATAAAGCCATCTTACGGTGGCTGCTTTGAAAATTGAATATGTAGACAAAGTTACAGG
>URCR01000020.1 GCA_900546325.1 uncultured Lachnospiraceae bacterium
TTTGTTGTTATGCAATTAAGGTAATGGATAGCCTCTACTTTTCATTTTCAATCTTCTCCTTCTCCTCCATTGTCAGTTTTGAACAATTTTATTCGTCTTTTCAGTCGCGCAACTGTATTATTTATACTACTTATCATATGAGAAATCGCCGCCGATCACAATCTTAAATATTTTACATTCTTTTTCTTTTTTTACTTTTCCGTATTTTTACACAAAAAGAAGAGCAGGATTTTTCCTGCTCTGTGCTAATTTACCAAAGGGGATTCCTTCTGGTCGTACCATTGATTTACTTCTTCAATCATCTCCTGGCCGCCCAGCTCCAGCCATTTTATCCGGTATTCCTCAAAGGCATCCACCGGAGTCTCCCCCATGACTATTTTAATAAATGTTTCTTCCGTCATATTATTTAGAACATCCTGTCTTTCACTCATCGCATTTGACGGGAGTCCATAGTATTGATTCTGTTCGTATCTGCCTTCTTCCACCAGCTTTCTGACCGTTCCCCACGCTCCGTCCTCATCCACTCGTGCAAGAAAGATTCCCCACTCATTGTTTTTCGGATAGATGCCGCCTTGTTTTTTCCACTGATAATATCCTTTTCCATAACTCCAGTAGGCAAGAAGTCTGTTTGATACATCAGGCGGTGTCTCCAGATCTCCGGTCGCAATCTGCGCATTAAACGATTCATACATCTCATCCACATCGTATGGATCAATATATTGGGCGCCGGACCATTCCCATATGAATCCATTCTCCGGTCTTGCCTCCTCAGGATAGTCCTCCTCAAACTCTGCAAACTGATTAAAAAGTGCCATGACTGCCTCCGGATGTTCGCATTTCTTGCTGATGACCCAGTACTTTTCTATAGATACCGTGTCCATCACCGCACCTTTGACACCCTCTTCAACAGGAATGGGCACTGCGACCCATCTGCTGTCCTGGTTCTTTGCAATCTCTTTTCCGATCAGAGAATCATATTCCCAGAACGGTGCGATCACAATTCCAATCTTTTCATCCAGCACCTCTCTGGCAATCCTGTCATAATCATACAAAGGAAATTCTTTTGACAGAATTCCTTTCTCATAAAAGCGGTGCAGCATCTCCAATGCACTTTTTGTACTTTGACTGATCTCTCCGGGCACCAGTTCTCCGTCCTCTTCGATCCATGCTCCCGGATAAGATCCGGACATATTCATCAGCCCTCCCATACTGCCCAGGCTTTTTCCGAATACCTTATAAGTCAGACCGATTCCCTGCTCAGCTCCGGTCTTTTCCTGAAATGCCATGGCCACCTTCTCCAGTTCTTCGACAGTTTCCGGTACCTCAAGCCCTGTTTCTTCCAGCCAGTCTTTGCGGATCATCATAATGTTCAGCTTCCTTTTGGGATCCCAGTACTGCGGCAGTGACATGATATTGCCCTCCTCATCCGTCACTGCCTCAAGAACTTCCGGATCCCTGAAAATCCACTCTTTGAGTGTACCATTTGCCTCCTTTAGTACCTCATTCCACGGCAGAATCATATCATTTTCCAGCAGGCTTCGGTAAACCGCCCCATCTTCCACCGCCATAAAATCCGGGATGTCCCCCGAGGCCAACGCCACGTTCAGTTTCTGTTTATACTGCTCTTCCGGTGCGATCCACATCCAGTCAATCTGAATGTTCAGCTTCTGAAGCGCAGTATCCAGGAAACTGTTATGTTCCGGTGTGACACCCTCGGGGCACTCATCCTCGATCGCTCCATATTGTAATATCGTCGTCAGTGTAACCGGTTCTTCCTTCTGCTTCTCTCTTTCTGCGCGATCTGCTGCACATCCTGCCACAGCCGCCGCAGTAAACAGAACAGCCAGAAGCAAGCTTCTTCCCTTTCTTTTTTTCATTTTCCCACCATATTCTTATTTTTTCGTGATTGTCTGTGCCCGGTATTCCGTCGGCGTCATCCCCGTATGCTTTTTTAAGAAGACAGTAAAATATCCGGATGATTTAAATCCGAGCATTTCTGAGATCTCTTCGATTTTTTCATTGCTGTCCTTCAGGAGTTCTTTCGCCTTGATGATCTTTGCCTCAGCTATAAACTGCGACAGATTTTTCCCGGTATTTGTCTTATAAAATCTGGACAGATAGGACGGATTAAAATATACCAGTTCCGCCAGTGTATCTAGAGAGATATCCTCCATAATGTGATTGAAAATATAAGTTTCGATTTTTTGGACGATCCTCTCATCTTCCGAGATATCTTTTTCGGAATTTGCTTCCATATAACAGAGAAAACTCATTACAAATCTGTGGATGTCACCGACACTTGTCATATAGCGCAGATGAAAATAGCTTTTTCTCAGATCTTCCGGAATCTCAGAATACTTTACATAGTTCTCGATATAGGATGCGATGACGCCCACTGCCTTGTAATACTCCTGTACATCCGCAAGACTTCTCTCCTGATTTTTCCGTACATCCAGATAAAGTCTGTCGAAAGCTTCTCTGATTTCTCCGAATTTCTGTTCCATCAGCCATCGCTCCAGCCGTATTTCATACTTTTGCCTGTCTGCACTGCCGGATGGTTTCTCTTTCATAAAGTCCTCTATCCGGATAAAAACAGGGTTGTTTTCAGACCAGTTTACTTCTAACAGTGTGGCAAAAAGCTCAGTCTGCACTCCGAGTTCTTCCAGTGCCACCGGCTTTTCCGAATAAATAAAAGAGAGTTTCCGGCCTCCGAGTTCCAGCATGATATTTTGCATCCGGTTCAGAATATGCTGAAACTCCGGATACTCCTCAACTTTTGGCTGGGCAAGGATCAGATACGAATCATTGTATGGAAGAAATACACTGTAAATATGATAAAAGTACCTGTATTCCTCCTTGATCTGCAAAAGATATTGTGCCAGATCTTCCTCACAGGCTTCCTTTTTCTTCTCCGCACATAAAAGCCGTCCCATTCCGCAGGCCACAGGCTTATCACAATCCACGCCTTCTTCTTGGCAGACCGTAACAAGTGCTTCCGGTATCTTTTCTCCATGTCCATTCCTTAAGTATTCTGTCCACAGCTGTTCTCTTTGATTTCTCAGATACCAGTCTGTCAGTATCTTAAGCTGCTCTGATTCCAGCCTGTTTCGCTGTTCCCCCTCAATCTCAGTCATATATTTTCGGATCACTTCCACGAGCTTCTCTTCATCGCTCTTTAAGACATACTGGCCGTTAAACTCATGGATCGATCTGTAAATGTAATCAAATTCATTGTATCCGGTCAGGAAAAGTACTTTACATTCTTTCCAGTACTGCAGCACTTCCTCTGCAAATTGAAATCCATTCATGACCGGCATTTGAATGTCGCTGCACAAAATGTCCAGTTTTACACTCTTTGCGACCTTCATTCCTTCTCCTATCGTCGAAGCTGTATAGACGGTAAGATTTAAATTCTCCCGGTTTAAAGTCTCCTCCAGACCACTTACAATTCCCGGTTCATCATCAATCATCAGTATGTTATACATGTCTTTCTGCCTCTTCTTTCCTTATGATCACCGTATTTTTGATGCCTCCCAGTTCGCTGCGCTCGATCTTCATTCCATTCTCTGGATGGAGAAACTGCAGCCGCTTCTGCAGGTTTCCAAGTCCGGTAATATTGACCCCTTCCTTTTCGAGCGCTTCCCTTGTCCGGGTTACCATATCCTCATCTGTCTGATAACCACTGTCTTCCACGATGATCCTGACAGATTTTTCATCCTCCTCCGTGTGGATCCTCAGATACCCTCCGGTCTCCACATGTTCAAAGGCATATTTATACGCATTTTCCACGACCGGCTGCAAAATCAGCCTTGGAACAAGCATCTGCTCCGCCGCTGCCGGAAGGTCTCCTACCTCCATTTGAACTCTCTTCTCAAACCGGATTTTCTGGATGGTGAGATAATTCTTCATGTGCGTGTATTCTGCCTGCAAAGTTACCAGACTTCTTCCGGTTCTTGTAATATAGCTGTAATATTTGGACAAAGCCCTGCTTAGCTGCTCTACCTTTTCCACATCATACGACTTGCAAAGATTTGATATATTCGCAAAACAATTATACAAAAAATGGGGCTTTATCTGTTCCTGCAGATGGTCTAACTCCATCTGGCGCATGATGATCTCCTGCTCATAGCGGTGTCTGGTGTAATATTCGAGATATTCTTTCATTTTATTGAATTCCAGTGTCACATAATGAAATTCCTCCGGTCCCTGATGCACTGCCGGTTCCTTATAATTTTGTTCTTTCGCACTCTCCATAAACCGCACGATATTATTGAGCGGACGGTGAATTGCTCTGTTTAGATACCTTGAAAATGCGATCGCTGTGATCATCAGGAACAAAATGGCAATGCCTCCCAAAATATACAGATATTTTCGGAAGGATAAAAGACTTGCAGGAATATAATACCGGACTTCAATCGGATATATATCACTCTCAACCAGAAGCACATGATACTTCTCTTTTTCCTTTACTTCTGTCAATTCTTTCCCATCTATGGAAATCTGCATCACGATATCCTGATCCAGTTTCTGATCCAGCAGTTTGTATAATTCTGTGGAATTCAAGGAGACATATCCCTCGGTATATTCTTTCCCGTTTTGAAGTCCAAGTCTGAGACAGATCTCTCCGTCGGCAAGTTCAAGACGTTCTCCTTTAAATTGTTCCTCAGGGGCCTTGCTTCTCCCGAACCACGTTCCCACATCAATCCAGGTCTCATATTCCGGAATATATATCCCGATATCCTTAATATAGCTGTACTGACTCGCCAAAACCGTCAGTTCATTTTTGACCTTAAGTTTTAATTCCACCTCCTCATAGGTGGTAAGCTGTCCTTTCCTTCCCTGAAGGATCTGCATGTTTTCCCCGTACATGGTAAGTGTCAGCACATCTTTTAACTGCAGGATTTTCTGGTTTAAATCTTCCATCGACTCCTCTACGGTCCGCTGATACTTCTGTTCAAACTGTTTTTCTATCCGCAGAAGCACCTGATCTGCGAAAAACAAAATAGCAATCACGAGAAGGATATGGTACAGCAGATAATAAAAGGTCAGCCGATATGCCAGTTTAAAATTGTCCGATTTTCTGATTTTCATACCCCACCTCAACTCTCTCTGATTTCCTCCCATGTTCAGAATATTATAGCACAGATTCTGATCCTGTAAAGTAAAAAACAGAGCAGAGTATCTATTTCTACATACTCTGCTCTGCTGTAAATGCTCTTGACAATGGAAACTCAAAGATTAATCTGTGATTCCCATATGGATCTTTGCATCTTCTTCTGTCTCTGCCACTGCTTCCAGCGCACACTCTAAAGCTTTCGCGATTGTCTCCAGAGCCATCGTCGCTGTTCCTACCGGCTTTCCTACCCCTTGTTCTGTCGCAAACGGCACATGGATAAATCCGCCGCGGATGGAAGGATATTTGCGATCGATCATATAAAGCAGATCGTACATGACATTGTTGCACACATAAGTACCTGCTGTATAAGAAACACTTGCCGGAATCCCGTGATCGTTGATATTTTTTACCATCGCCTTTACCGGAACCGTTGCAAAATATGCAGTCTCTCCATCTTCCTGCACTTTTACATCCATCGGCTGATTTCCGGCATTGTCTGGAATCGGAGCCTCTGCAAGATTGATCGCAATGCGTTCCACTTCGATATCCGCTCTTCTCCCCGCCTGTCCTACACAGATGACTGCATCCGGATTGTGTTCGATGATTCCTTTTTCTACAGCTTTTCCCGCTTCACCAAACACGGTCGGAATCTCTAATTTTATGATTTCTGCTCCTTTTACGCTGTCCGGAAGAAGCTTTACTGCCTCATAAGCCGGATTGACATTTTCTCCTCCAAATGGATCAAATCCTGTAATTAAAATTTTCATCCTGTTATTCTCCCTTCTGTACTTGTTATGATTTTTATTTAAATGCAATCATGTAGCAGATCTGGAACACTAACATGATCACTGCCACTACGACCTGATTTTTGATTACGGTAAAACGGTTCTTCATATCAAGAAGTGCAATCGGAACGATATTGAAGTTCGCCGCCATCGGTGTGAGCAGCGTACCGCAGTATCCGCAGGTAAGTCCAACCATACCGATCAATACAGGATCCGCTCCGTATGCCAGCACAAACGGTGCTCCGATTCCGACAGTCATAACAGTGATTGCCGCAAATGCATTTCCCATGATCATAGTAAAAAGCACCATACCGATCGCATAGATAATGATCCCAAGATTCACATTTCCTTTCGGGATAATATTCCCAACAATATCTGCAATGACGTCTCCGACTCCGGCTGCTGTAAACACTGCCCCGAGACATGCGAGAAGCTGCGGCAGCATACTGAGCGGTCCTACCGTAGAAAGCATACGCTCAGAATCGTTTAACAGGACTTTCGGTGTGTTGGATTTCAGGAATGCACAAAGCAGTACAGCTGAAACAAGGACACCTACTCCAAGTCCTACCAGCGCTCCGAGGTCTGTAAATACCGCGAAGATCAGTGCAAATCCACCGATTGAGAGCGCCGGAAGGAAAATCTTCATTCCAACTTTCTCAAAGTTTGCTTTTGTCTCCGCTTCCTGAGGCTTGTCATGTTTTCCGACACTTACTTTCTTTAATATCGCCGGAATACACATCACTATGACAAGGACTCCTGTCACCTTGGCCGGGATCCATCGTCCGAATGCAATGACGATTCCGAGGATGATCCAGAAAAATGCTGTTCCCGCACGGGAAGGATTCTCTTTGTCCTGTGCATTCTTCACTCCGGTGTAGATCGTGATAAGTCCTGTTAAAATATAAAAAATCTCAAGCAGTTTTGTGCCGAGCGTAACCTCTGCATCCATAAAAAATGCCATAATCTTCCTCCCTCTTACTTCTCTTTTCCGTAATACTTCTTAGACAGTTTCTTGTCTTTCAGGAAATAATATACGATTGTGATGATCAATGCAAAGACTGCAACCGGAACTTCCACTTTTGCAAGATCCACCAGACTTACATCATATCCAAGTCCCGCAAGTGTACCCTGCACAAGAAGTCCTCCACTTCCGCCGATGAATAATACCTGGAAGAAGAACCACATGATATTTTCCATTCCGGCAGCCATTCCTTTTGCCTGCTCTTCATGTTCTTCATTGATCTCTCCTTCTTTGTTCTCAATCGCCGCTGTGACCATCGGCATGATAACCGGTCTTACAAATCCTGCAACCCCGCCGAATCCTACATTGAATGCTCCAAAGATCGCTCTCATCACACCATATGCAGCAATAACGACACTTGCAGATGCTCCTTTTACCTTGCCGATCAGTGCTGCTGCCGCTTCTTTGAGACCGCTTCTTTCCAACGTTCCTGTCACAAGCATGACAAGAATAAAGATCGTCATATTTCGGTTATCGATAAAACTTTTCCCGAGTGTCTCTAAGAGTCCATCCACTCCGAGACCGCCTACGAGCCCCGTCACGATCAACGCTGCCATGATCGTCAGGATATTATCCAGTTTCAGGGCAAATCCGACAATAACGATCAGAATGCCTATTAAGGTGATATATTCCATACCTTTTTCTCCTTTACTTTTATAAAATATTTATGTTCCACGTCATATCAGACCAGCAGTGGGCGCTGTCTGATATGACAGATTGAAACCTTATCTTTCTCATTTTCCTGTGCGGACAGAAAAATGCTCTTTCCTTTCAGAATCATATCAATTGTGGCAAGATCATGTGTCACATGTGCCTTTGCACAGAGGTTCAGATAGGCCCCCTGTGCCGTCTCGTCAGCAACCTCACTTGTATATGCCACGGTCGTGATCCACGGAAAACGAATGGACGGATACCGGTGATTGATATCTGCTGCAAACGGTATCCAGTAATTGATCATTTCTTTGTAATAGTCTGCCGGAAATAATTTCGGCATCCAGCCATGGGCGAATTTCTCAAATTGTTCCATCCACTCCTGATTCCGGCCCGAGATGTCTTTCTGTGCCCTGATTGCGTCTGCAATCACATCTTCCATCTTTTTATTGACTGTATAGTTGCTCCGGTACTCTTTGTCTGTCACATACCAGAAATATCCATAGAGCAAAGATCTCGGAAGCCAGAACCCTTTATAAGACGGAGAGGTATATCCGGAAAACTGCTGTTCCCACTCATGGCTTGGAACTCCGTGGTTGTCCACAACAATATCCGGCAGCATCCGGTACCAGAGCCTTGTCATCCCCATCGCTTCTGTGTGAATCGTGTCCTCCTTAAAATGCTCGTGATAGAATTCTTTCCCGATGGCATTGAATCTCGCCACATGGAATTTCCAGTACGGATGTTCCTTCTGAAGTTCATAATGAAGTGCTGTGCCGTCCACATTTTCCATCGGGACGACTGCAAGATTCATCTTTTCCGGAAGTTTCCGGTATTTTGGATCCGTCAGCAGTTGTTTCAGCAGCATGAATGCCGCATTTGTACCTGACACCTCGTTTGCATGATGCCTGGCATTGATGATTTCCGATGGAAATGCATTGATCCGCTTCACTCTTGAAAGATAACCCGGATCTTCCGGAATCAACTCAACTGCATAAATCTCTCTGCCCTCATAGGAGACAGCAGTCCGATACACAGAAAGATTGGGAACTTTCTTCAGCTGTTCGATAATCTCCAGATACCGGTCATATCCGATCAGACTATGTTCTGACAGATCTATTTCGCTAATTTCCATATCTTTCACAGGTTCTTCCCATTTTGGAACCTGCATCCGGATGTTCTGTTCTCCGGCACAGAATACCACCTGCCCGGCTCCTCCGTACAACTGATCCCCGTACAATACTCCACGCTCAAAGAGATCCGCATAAGCCTCCGCAATCTTTGCATTCTCTTTGCCTGTCTCGATAGATACAATGATTTCTCCCTTGTTATAGGAAATTTCTTTTATATAAAGTGCAAATGCTTCCCGTTTTTTTACGTTCGCGGCAACCGCTCCATCTTTTGTAAGGATTACGGGGCCTTCTGCCATCACATCATCCAGCGTTACCCGAAACTTTGGCGGCCCTTCTTTCTTTTTCAGGATCGGAAGAATCAGACCCGGCGCATCAAACATCTCGCCGCATTGTCTCATCCCATAATTTTTAAAGAAGTCCGTTCCAACAAAATACAGATCCTCATGGAATGCATCCAGGGAAGAAAAAAGGTCTTCTCTGCTTTCAAGTCGTTCATCCGGCTCACTTGCCTCTATTTCCAGCGAAAGTCTTGAAAAAAACGGCTGCTGGGAGGCACAGATCTTCTCTCCGTATTTTCCTTCCAGAAAGGTTTTCAGATCCAAAAGGACCTCACCTTGATAAATCTCCCAGATCCTTTCCAGATCTGTCGCGATCTTTGTTTCCCTCAGTGCTTCCCCTCCGATCGATACACGTACATAGCCGGTTGCGGGGTGTACCTTTCCCATATCCGGATACGCATCAAGATACGGCCGTTCCGAGCAGGCCGCAAGATAGGAATCTTCCAGAATTGTATTCCCCTCTTGGTCTTTCGCAGTCACAAAATAAGTGCAGTCCCTCACGCCTTCGTAAGTGGAAAATGCAATCTGTTCCTTTGCGATCCCAAGCTGTCTTTCTATCACATCCAGAACCGGATATAACTCCTGCAGATAGCGGATCGGGAGATCATACCATTTTTCCGGATCATTGCCGGAAAGATTCGCATAGGATGGAGTCGCTCCGTTTTCATCCAGCCATACATGCTCTCCCTCAGGGAGAAACGGGCGAAAAGAGATTTCAAGACTGACCGTCTTTTCCCCGTCTGCCTAAGTCTTGGAAGAATGTCTTCCTCCATCCAGGAAAATCCTTGTTTGTATGCACAGAGTACACTCAGTTCTTTCAGATGAGCACCGTGCTCTTTTACCTTTCTTTTGATTTCTTCCGCCAGTTTCTCTCTTACTTTCCGGTCTTCACTGACAGCAACCGCGACGGTTACAGAATCTCCTTCTTTTAGCTTCTGATAGACCTCTTTCTCAAGAACCTTCCGGCAGAGATCCACCTCCCACTGCAGCTCATATGTCTTTTCATAGACCCGCTTTCTCCCCTTATAATTTTCAAAAGTCACCTGTGGGAACTCCTCCTGTGCTTTTGTTCGGACATGGGAAATCTCCGGCGATACATAGGCATTGTATGGTTCCTTTGCCCCTGTTTTCTTCTGAAGCATTTTCAGGAAGGAAAGCTGACCGTTCAGGTTTTTCATTGCAAAGCTGTCTGTCAGTTCCATAAGACAGTCCGACCATGTCTGACCGCCGGATAAAAGCGGAAATTTCTCACAGATCCATGCAGAGAACTCTTCCAGCTGCTTCCCGCAGCCGCAAATATGTGCAAGTGTATATCCTTCTTTTTCTTCCAGCCACATCCGGCAGTTCTCCTGTTCACTGCCTCTCTCCAATACGAACGCATTTCCCTTATAGCCGTTCTCTGCCACGACAGCCCCCTCATATGCCGTTGTTTCCATACCAAGGCGGTATGCAAGATTTGCAGCAGCAATGACGATAGATTCGTCCACTTCCTCCGGAAGCACTATCCGGCAGTCCAGCGCATCCGGCAGCAGATCCTGGTTCCTATCTTTCAGAAAGATGCCTTTTGCAAAGATCGATTCCAATCCCTTTTTCTTTCTCCAGTCTAAATCCGGAATTGGGAATGCATGGTTCGATGCCGCCTCATAAAAATCCGGCCGCTCTTCTATCGGCATAACATTTTGGCAAAAAGACAGGCAGTCAGGAACCTTTACTCCTTCCTTTCGCGACACAACCGGAAATACTGCCGAGACAGCAAAAAAGCCTTTCCACAGAGCAAACTCCACAAGATGTTTCGCTGTCTCTTTTGTAAGATTTTCCGGCAGTCTGATCAGTTCCTGTGAGATCGAAGTTTCCCATCTCCCCGTCTGATGTGAATTAAGCTTTTCACATTTCTGCTGCCATTTTTCATTCTTCATAAGCTTCCATCCTCCCCGCCTTTTTATCACTTTATGCAATAGAAAGGAATTATACTTGAATCCGTACTTCAGTCTACTAACTTGCCACTATTTTAGCAATCCGTTTTTCCAATGTCAAGTCTTGTTCCTGATTTACACCGATGCTAAAATAACATATAACGTTTAATTAATGGAAAAGGAACAAACTACTTATGAGAACAAAAGCCAGAAACACCGATATCAAAGAACGTCTTGTCATTGCAGCATGGGAACTTTTTACGGAAAAAGGATATGAGGAGACAACCATCACCGATATCATTGAGCGTTCGAAAACCTCGCGCGGTTCTTTTTATCATCACTTTCGTGCAAAAGAAGATCTGATTTTCAGTCTTGCCTACTTTTTTGATGAAAATTATGATGAGTGGATGCAGACACTTCCGCCCGCTCTGAGCGCTGTCGAAAAGCTGACTGCATTTAACCAGTATGTTTTCAAAAATATCGAAAGTTCCCGCTATGCCCCGTTTCTTTCTACACTGTACGGTCTGCAGGTCATGACTGGTGGGACAAGACACATTTTAAATCCCAGACGGCGCTATTACCAGATCCTCAATCAGTTTACAAAAGAAGGAATCGATTCCGGGGAAATCTCTTTCCCCGGATCTTATAAGGAACTCAGTGAACAGATTGCCTCACTCCAGCGCGGACTGACCTACGACTGGTGTCTGAACGAACAGCGTTATTCCCTTTTACACCGTGGAAATCAGATCGTTTCCGGATATCTGTATTCTCTGAAGTCTCCTGATTCAGAGCCGCATTCCCACTCCGTTTAATACAAGTGAACCCCAAATTGACAAACTCTAAAAATAGAACAGATATGCTTTTTCTCCGAGAGAATCGATTACAATGCATATCTGTTCTATCTTTATCCATGCTTCTATTCTATTTCAACAACATAATTTAACCAGTCTATCTGCTTGTACGTTAAAGTCCTTCCGAATTTCTCAAATTCTTTTTGCAGTAGATCTATATGAGAATAATACTCATCCAGAACTTCCTCTGCTTGCTCCTCATCCAAAATTTGCATAATTTCTTTCTCGGCTTCTTTACTCTCAAACATCAGATCCCCAATTACAATTTTTCCGCCGGGCTTTAACACACGCAGCATCTCTCTTATAGATAATTGCTTTTCTGTGGCATTTAGATGGTGAAAAGCATAGGTGGAGACAATCACATCAAATGATTGATTTTCATATGGAATTTTTAAAAATTCTCCCATGCGAACCCTAAGTTTCGGGAATTTTTCTTTGGCAACATTCAACATTTCCCTTGACTGGTCAATCCCGATAATATCATAACCAGAATCCAAAAATTTCTTTGTCAGATTTCCTGTTCCGACACCAATTTCTAAAATCTTACTGTTGAGATCTTGGTTTGCTACCGCACCTTCATACACATTTTTCAGAACAGCCTCATAGTGCTGATAAATTTTAAGAGTACCGCAATCCTGTCTTACGGAGTTGTCATAATTTTTCGCCCAGCCATCAAAATTCCATCTGTCTTCCCAGACCAAGCATGGTTCCAACAGCCGGAAATTTTCTTTCATAATCTGTGCCATCTTGTTCTCAGCTATTTCCAAATCAGCCTCTTCATAAATCGTATCAATTATTTTTTCCAGCACTTTCTGAATCCTGCCAAGGCGATGGATTTCATAATTGACTGCATTCCATTGATTGTGAATATGATACAGGCATGTTTCTTTCTCTCCACACGATAAAATGTTTTTTATCGAATCAATACTGCATCCAATAGAACGATACATCAAAATTGTACCAAGCCTTTTGACCGTCTGCTCATCAAACTTCCGATAACCATTATCGAGACATCGATCTGGCATCAGTAATCCTTTTTGCTCATAGAAGCGGATTTTATTCGCAGTAATCTGAAACATCTCTGCAACCTCATTGATTGTATATTCCTTCCTCATGATATGAAGCTCCTTTACTAAATGATAACATCATTTTATACGTTCGCGCAGGGCGAAGGTCAAGGATTTAAATTCTCTTTCTTTCTATTTCGTTTGCAAGTCTGATTCCCGCCTCATAACTTCTTCTCAAGAACTCCTTCTGATCTTTTTCATGACAATTCAATTCCAAGACGATCGGAAGCTCATAAGGAGATTCTGCCAGCACATCTGTCACCGCTTCCCAGTCAATCGTCCCTTCCCAAGGGATCCAATGCATGTCACAGCACCATGCCAGTTCTTCTTTTCCGTCAAGATCTATACGCGGACCTCCGAGGTTATCGTTTAGGTGGACACTGAATATCCGGTCCTGGTAACGTTTGGCAAATGTAGTCATGTCCTCATTTAAGATGACATGGGTGTGTCCGGTGTCCCAACAGATTCCAATGTATTCTTTTGGATAGCGCGCAAAGATCCGGTCAAACTGACGGTACTGCTCTCTTGCCGGGATTTCCAGCATCGTTTCCAGGCAGATTCGTATCCCTCTCTCCATCGCCTCAGGCTTTAATTCATCAAAGGATTTAAATACTTGTCGGTAAAATTGTTCTTCGCTTCCCGGCTGTTCTCTAAACGTCAGATAAGGAACATACAAGTGAATCACAATCTCTCTTGCTCCAAGCACCTCGGCCAATTCCATACGGTTTCGTATCAGCTCTACCCCCGCCTGCCTGCTGTATTCATGAAAAGAAGCGAAATCTTTCCGTGCCTCCATATCTTTTCGCATCGCGGAAGCAATGCGGCTTCCTTTGGAAGCATGCAGAGATTTTGCTTTCAGTCCGAATGTGTCAAACCACGACTTGATCTGGAGCATCTCCGACGGTGCATACAAATAATCTCCATCCCACTCATGACACCAGTGGACATGAGTAAACCCTGCCTCGGAAATCCTCCGCAATCCCTCTCTGATCTCAGAAAGTTTTGTACTCTGTCCTCCAAAATCAGAGGCAAATCCCAACTCAATCATTATTCCATTCCTCCTCTTTTCTCTTTATTTTTATATAGTTCTGAAAGAGAAAGTCCTACATCATTATTTAAACTGAAATTCATATATACTTGCCACAAGATTATTTAATTTCAATGTTTGTCATAGTTACTAATCCAAGACGAATTAAAATAGTTTCTACAATACGATACCAAATGATAATTGTAATCAAAGCGAGAGCATATAAAATAATTGATGCTTGAAAATATTGTCTGTTAAAGTAAATAAGGATAAACGGTGGAGACATTAAAATTACAAAGAATATAATGCTTACAATTATTTTTTTAATGCTCTTTGTATCTGCTAAATCAAATTTGGCTCCACAAGAACATTTGTGTGGTATCATTCCAAATTTAATATTCATTTTAGAACCACAGTTCATACAATATAATTTCTTCATTTTCTTTTCCACGCTTTCCAAATTCCATTTGTCTATTACTATTTACTACAGTATATCATTAGAAAATTGAACAGTCATTACTTTTCTGCTATCTGTCAGAATATTTTTTTGTCCTTCGCCTTATCAAGAGTGCAAGCATTACTTAATGTTTAAAAACGAAGTCGGACACTCTTGCATTTTAGCTAATGATGGAGTAGAAGCACTTTCAATTTTGGAAAAGAATACGGTTGATCTTATCATTTTAGATATTATGATACCACGATTAGATGGATTTACTGTATGTAAATTTGCGCGAAATATATGTGATGTCCCTATTATTTTTCTAACTGCCAAAGGCGAAGAAAATGACAAACTCAAAGGGTTTGTAATATACGGAGTGCTATTGACTTGTATTGGGATTATCGTTATGAAAAAGCGGGATATAAAATAAACTATCTGCCGCACGACGGCAAAAGAAAAGCCGCCGATGGTTTGATTTCTACAATCAAGTCCACCAGCGACCATGTTCAGGTAGAGTGGAGAATCTGACATTTCCGCTCTATCGCCCCTCATTTCTATTTTATCTCGTTTGTACCCCTTGTACACCGATGCTTCTGTTCCTTTTTATTTTTTAGACATCCTGCTCCTCATGATATTTCCGATATCCCGGATGTCTGCCCGTAACCTGATACTGCTCTCTCATAGAGATCAGGCGTTCGATATTCTGGCGGGAAAGTTCCCTGGCACCTCCCAGCAGTTTTGCGTTTAGGGAAATCTGTGCGAACAATTCCAGTGTTTCCATCCGGTAATATGCGCCGATGATATCCGGTCCTACTACCAGTGCGCCGTGATTCTGTAAAAGCATCGCATCATGGTCTGCAAGATACGGAGCGATCGCCTCAGGCACTTCATTTGTGGAAGGTGTTCCGTAAGGAGTGACGGGAACTGACCCAAGGGAGATGACGGTCTCAATCATCGAGTAATCATCCAGCGGAATATTTGCCACAGCAAACCCAGTCGCCACCGGCGGATGGGCATGCAGCACTGCCCCGACATCTTCTCTTTCTTTGTAGCAGCGAAGATGCATCTTGATCTCAGAGGAAGGACGCAGTCCCGCTTCTCCATCAAGGATATTCCCATCCTTGTCAATGTGGACAAGTTTCTCCGGTGTGATGAAACTTTTGCTCATGCCCGTAGGGGTTGCAAGAAATGTTCCGTCTTCCAACCGGACAGAAACATTTCCGTCGTTGGCAGCCACCCATCCTTTCTGCCACATTTTATGACACACATCACAGATTTGTTCTCTTAGCTCTCTATACTCTTTCATGATATTTTGTCCTCTCTCACTTTTACTGTATGTTTCCAGATCTCATATATTTCATCCCAAACCTCGGTATCCGAAGGATCGTACCGCCTGAGATTTTCTGAATCTCTGATCAGGCTGCGAAGTTCCTTTACATCTTTTACCTCCCGCTCTGCAATGAGCTGCATTCCAAGATTACCGTATACTGTCGCTTCTTGCGGCCCTGCAATCACCGGCACCTTGCAGGCATTAGCGGTCATCTGGCAGAGCAGGCTGCTTTGGATTCCTCCGCCTGCCATATAGATTGCATGGTACTGTTTTTTCGTGCAGTTTTGAATCTCCTCCATTGCATTCCGGTAGCAGAGTGCAAGGCTTTCATCGATGCTCCTGACAACCGCACCCGGTGTTTCAGGAATGCGCTGTCCGGTGTCGCGGCAAAATCTCCGGATCCTTTCCGGCATATTTCCCTCCGGTAGAAAAAGCGGTGCATCCGGGTCTAACAGACAGTGAAACGGCTTTGCAGCTTTTGCCATATGTTCCAACTCGCCAAAAGAATATTCCTGCCCTTCCCGTATCCACTGTCTGCGGCTCTCCTGAATCATCCACAATCCCACAATATTTTTCAAAAAAGAAATTTTATTTTCACAGCCGCCTTCATTTGTCATTCCACAGGAAAATGCTTTCTCATTGATCAGCGGCTCGTTTAACTCTGTCCCAAATAAAGACCAGGTCCCACAGCTTAAGAACAGAAAATCCTCTTCTTCTGCCGGGATCGCCGCCATGGCGCTCTGTGTGTCATGACCTGCCACGGTAATGATTTTCATCGATTCGATGCCAAGTTCCTGCCCCAGTTTGTTTCGGAGCATTCCAAGCTGCGTACCCGGCACGGAGATATCCGGAAACAGTCTCCTGGAAATTCCCGCTGCCTCTAATACTTCTTCCGACCATCTTTTTTTTCTTGCATCTAGAAGCTGTGAGGTGGAAGCGATCGAGTATTCCGCCGTCTTTTCTCCTGACAGAAAATATCCGAACAAATCCGGCAGAAACAGAATTTGCTCTGCCATTCCAAACAGGTCTTTCCGGCTCTTTTTCTCTGCCAGAAGCTGATAGAAGGTATTGATCTCCATAAACTGACTTCCTGTAATTTCATATAAAAAAGACTCTTTTATCTGCGCAGCAGCTTCTCTTCGCAACCCATCTGTGCGCGGGTCGCGGTAATGTATTGGATTTGCAAGAAGCTGTCCTCTTTGATCGAGCAGACCATAATCCACACCCCATGTATCGATCCCGATACTGTCTGTTTCTTTCCCCGCTTTCAGCATTCCCTTTTTCAGTTCGCAGAACAGCCTGAGAAAATCCCAGCACATCATGGAAGTCTCTTTGCCCCACAAGGTCACCGGCTCATTTGCAAAACGATGCACTTCCTCCTGCAATATCTGCTTTCCATCAAACCTTCCCTTGACTACTCTTCCGCCGGAACCGCCGAAATCTGCCGCCAGCATTTGTTTTTCTGCCATTTCCTATCCCTCTTTCTCCCTTTTAGTCGTTTGATCCTGCCAGAAGTTTTATCGATAAAGCGGTCCATAAGCAGCACATGCACGGTAGTCCTGACCTTCTTTGTCCATTCCAAATGCATTCCACGCAGCAGGTCGGAAAATTTTTTCTTCTTCCACATTATGCATAGATACCGGTATCCTTAACATGGAACAAAGTGTGATCAAATCGGCGCCGATATGACCGTAGCTGATTGCCCCATGATTCGCTCCCCAGTTGTTCATCACATCATAAGCAGTGCGAAATGCCGGACTCTCATTTGTTCTCGGCACAAACCAGGTACACGGCCATGTATAATCTGTCCGTTTCCAGAGAATATCGGATACCGCTTCCGGCAGTCTGATCGTCCAGCCCTCTGCAATCTGCAGAGCAGGTCCAAGACCTTTGATCAAATTTAACCGGACCATCGTCACCGGCATCTCTGCATTGGTCAGAAATCTGGAAGAGTACCCGCCACCGCGGAAATATCCAAAATCCGCAGGATTCCATGTGACATTCTCCATAATCTTCCTCTTGTCTTCCTCTGTCACTTCATACCATGGCTTCATAACAGAATTGCCGCAGGCATCTTTCGCTTCCCCGCAGGCATCCAGGCATGCTGCACCGGAGTTGATCAGATGGATCATGCCCCCTGCCTCGGCAGCTTTTCCTTCCATTGTGTATCCGGCTGCCTCTTTTACCGCCTCCGGACTCCAGTAGGTACGGACATCTGCGAAGATCTGTGCACGGTTTGTCAGAAGCTTCATAAATAACATTCCGATACCGTTTAACACGTCATTTTCTGTGGCAAGGATATATGGCTCCCGCACACCGTCCCAGTCAAAGGATGTATTTAGAAGTGCCTCCGCGAAATCTCCGTTCGGGTAGAAATCGGTCCACTGTCTCTGCCCCTGGAATCCTGCTGCCAGAGCATTGTGTCCCATCTGCTCTTCCTCACATCCTTCCGGAAGATTTGGATTTCCATTCATGAGATCTTTGATAATGCACATCATTTTTACAACAAATTCCCAGTCTTTATCCTTCTGCGCCCTTGTTTTTTGTACTGCTTCCGGGTTTTTATCAAATCCTTCTTTGCAGTGCTCTTTTGTCCATTTCATTGCTCTCTGAAATTCCTCTTCATCATAGATACCTTCTTCCATACGTCGGATCAATTCTACTTCGTCTACGGATTCCATACGCATGCCGAGATACTCTTCTAAAAATGCAGAGTCGATGATGGAACCGCCGATTCCCATTGTCACAGATCCAATCTGTAAATAGGAAGTCCCGCGCATAGATGCCGCTGCCACAGCACTCCGTCCAAATCTGAGAAGCTTCTCCATGACATCTTCCGGAATCTCTCGCGCGGAGGCAGGCTGTACTTCATGCCCATAGATTCCGAAAGCCGGGAGACCTTTCTGTGCGTGTGTTGCCAGGACGCTTGCCAGGTAGACTGCGCCCGGGCGCTCTGTCCCGTTAAATCCCCAGACCGCTTTGATCGTTTTCGGATCCATATCCATTGTCTCGGCTCCATAGCACCAGCACGGTGTCACAGTGAGTGTGATATCAACGCCCTCCCGGCGAAACTTCTCCTGGCAGGCTGCCGCCTCTGCAACACCTCCGATCGTTGTGTCGGCAAGAACGACCTGAACCGGTTCTCCGTTTGCATACCGGATATGCTCGCGGAAAAGCTTTGCCGCCGCTTCCGCCATACTCCATGTCTGTTCTTCCAGTGATTCCCTTACTTTTAAATATCCTCTTCTCCCATCGATCGTCGGGCGAATCCCGATGACCGGATACGCTCCGATTCTTCTGTTTCTGCTCATTGTTGTACCTCCTCCATTAGGTTTTTCTTATATGTCACAAAGTCGATCGTCTCTCCACTGAGTCTTGCTTCCTCCGCTGCAAGAGCCATCAAGTGACTGTCCACAGAGATTCCCGCTCCGGTCGGAACTTCTCCTCTTCTCGCACCTCCGAGCAGCCGGACAAAATCGTGCATCATTCTCTCATCGCTTCCGCTGTGTCCTTTGGATGGTGTGTGTAAATGAATCTCCTCTGTATTTCCACTGACAAAATCAAAAATGCGGATAATTCCTTCCTCCATATCACCCTGTATCTCCCCGTTTGTTCCCATAAGTGTGATCGTCCGCTTGCAATCTTTCGTAAAAGCGCTCATTACAAACGAAACTTCCACGTCATTCTCAAATTCCATATTGACGACCTGATGATCTACCACTGTATTATCGCAGTGGAATACACATCGTCCGTACGGTCCTGTTTTCAACGCTGCAAGCACCGATTCTTTGTCACCTGAAGGAGTCACGGCATAGACAAGACCGTCTGTCTCTGCCTTTGGATGTTCCAAATAAAACTTTGGTACATAAAAAGCGCAGTCATCTCTGTGAGGACATCCGTCCATACACCGTTTGGGTGCATGTGCAGGTGCATTTTCTTCTGTAAAAAACGTAAGCTTTCCAAAAGAGCTGATCTTCCTGCACGGAGCTTTCGCAAGCCACAGGAGAATATCCATATCATGGCAGCACTTCTGTAAGATCATTGGGCTGGACTCTTTGGCATTTCTCCAGTTTCCTCTTACAAAGCTGTGGGCATGATGCCAGAATCCGACAGATTCCATCGCCTGAATACTCATCAGCCTTCCGATCTTTTCGGAGTCGATCAGTTCTCTGAGCTTTGTATAAAAAGAGGAGTAGCGAAGCACATGGCAGATTGCCAGCACCCGGTCATATTTTTCTGCAAGCATTCCCATTTGAATGATTTCCTCTTTTTTCGGAGACATTGGCTTTTCACAGAGCACATGATACCCTCTCTGAAGAGCCATCGTCACCGGCTCATAATGCATCTGATCCTGAGTACAGACAAGAGCACAGTCCGCCATGCGCTCTTGTTCCAGCAGTTTTTCATAACTTTCATACTGATTTTCCTCTGGAATCTTGTGAAGTGCTGCCAGCTGGCTTCTGCGCACCTGATCTGGCTCTGCAACCGCTATGACCCGAAATTCATCTGGGTGATCCAATGCGTAGGACGCATAGACATGCCCTCCGCGGAGCCCTGCCCCGATTAAAATTGCTGTTACTTTTCGCATATGCGTTCTTTCGCCCCTTTCTTTTTCAGAACAATTTTCAAAACAGTATCCGCCTGGTCCGGAAGCGGGTAGGTAAATACCGGATTTTTTCCAAAAGAGACAAATGCCGACTCCGAAAACTGTACCGTATTCCATGCCTCTCCGCGGTTCATCTCACTGCCGTCTGCCAGGTAATAGACCGCCGCCAGCTCCTCCGGTGAGATTCCATAGAGTGGCATGGCACCTAACGGTTCTTCCAGAACATGTGCATAGATCACATCATCTTTTTGCGTATATCTTCCCCATTCCGGTTTCGGACGTTTGCAGATAGTATTCCCGTAAATACTCTCACTGTTTTTCTTCATCCATGCACCGATCTCTTTGAGAATCCTGACACTCTCACAAGGAATATTTCCTTTTGCATCCGGACCTACGTTCAAGATCATGTTTCCCCCTTTACTTGTACATTCCACCAGCTTACGAATCAGCATCTGCGGTGATTTAAAGGTATGGTCGAAACTGCAGTAACCCCAGTGATTGTTCATCGTCGCACAAAGCTCCCATGGGATCATCTCTCCCTCCTGATCACGAATTCCTTCCGGTGGAATGATCTGTTCCGGGCTTGCAAAATCACCGCTGTATGTCGAAGGCTCTGCCGTCGCAATACTTCCATGATTTTCCCCGGAGCCTTCCAGCCGGTTATCGATAATGACATCGGGCTGATAAGTTCTTACCATGCGGATCAACTCTTCAGCGCGCCATTTTTCCCCGCACATATCATCGTAGGAAA
Organism: uncultured Lachnospiraceae bacterium; assembly: GCA_900546325.1. Taxonomy (GTDB): domain Bacteria; phylum Bacillota; class Clostridia; order Lachnospirales; family Lachnospiraceae; genus Faecalimonas. Next base: position 21,029 of record URCR01000020.1, read on the forward strand.
AGTCAAACCAGAGCAGATCTAACTTTCCATAATTTGTCACAAGTTCTTTTACCTGGCCATGCATATAATCCAGATAACGGTCAAAATCAATTTTTTCATCTTTGTATCTCTCACAGTTTCTCATCGGATGCTGGCGGTCTTTGTATTTTGGAAAATCCGGATGATGCCAGTCGATCAATGAAAAATAAAGACCGACTTTGATATCTTCCTCCCGGCAGGCATCCACAAACTCCCGCACAAGATCTCTCCCCGCTTTTGTGTTCGTGCATTTATAGTCTGTCAAAGCAGAATCAAACAGACAGAATCCATCGTGATGTTTCGCAGTCAGCACCGCATATTTCATTCCTGCCTCTTTTGCGAGACGCACCCACACTTTCGGATCATAGTCAACCGGATCAAAAAGTTCAAAATACTTCTCATACTCTTTCACTGTCATCTCACGCTCCGACATAACCCACTCTCCGCACGCAGGGATCGCATAAAGTCCCCAGTGGATAAACATTCCAAATCTTGCCTCCATAAACCATTTTGTTCTCTCTCTGATTTCCTGATTCATTTCGATCTTCTCCTTCTTTTCGCATTCTATATGATTAACCTTTTACTGCTCCGCCAGAAAGTGCCTCCACGAAAAACTTGCTGAATACACAATATAAGATGACTGGCGGCAGGATAATTACGACCATCGCCGAGAACAGACCATTGTAGTTTGTTCTGAACGATGTGGTAAACGTAGATAACAGCGCCGGCACTGTCAGTTTTTCCCGGTCGATCAGCACAAGGGATGCCCAGTAGTATTCGTTCCAGTTATTTAAAAATGCCAGAACTCCAGCTGTCATAATTCCCGGACGCGCCATTGGAAAAATAACCTTCTGCCATGTCTTCACATAGCCGCATCCATCGATTCTTGCCGCATCTTCCATCTCCTTTGGAATATTCATATAGTAATTTTTAATTACAAAGAAACTGACTGCCAGACCGCTGCAGGAATAAATCAAGATCAGCGCACCTCTCGTATCATACAGATGTAATTTATTGACCAGGTTATAAACCGGATAGGTCAGTGCGGTAGCCGGAATAAACATTGTGGAATACAGCATGACATTGACAAGCTTTTTCCCTTTAAAATCCAGTCTTGCCACAACATAGGCAGACATGGAGATCATCACAATACTGATCACGACCGATACGAAAGAAATCAATAAACTGTTTCCGAAATACCGCATCACATGCAGATCACGGAAGGTGGAAATATATCCTTCCAGATAGATAGATTCCGGAAGCATAAATCCGGGACGTGCCATCGGATCTTTTTTGAAACTGGAAAGTAAAAGCCAGACAAGCGGAACAAGCGCCACAAATGCTGCCCAGCACAGACAGATGACCGTTACGATCCTTGTTGCTTTTGAGTCTTTTTTAATTCTGTTTTTTGATGCTTTCTGTCCGTTTTTTCTCATGAACGTTTTCCTCCTTTTGCCGTTTTTTTCCATGTAAGATTAAAAAGCATATTTATGATGACAATGATCAACATTCCTGCCAGAATCTGTACAACGGCAACGGTATTGGCACGGCCAAACTGTGTGCGCGGACTTGTAATTGCAAGTTCCCGGATCACATAGCTGATACTGTAAGTACCGGCTGCACCTTTTGTGAGGAAATATACCTCGTTGTAAAGTAAGAATCCGCCGGTTGCAGCCAATATCGATACCATGCGCAGTGTTTCCTTGATCATCGGGATCGTAATATACCAGTCCTGCTTTAACCCGCTTGCGCCGTCCAGTCTTGCAGCTTCTCTCACTTCTTCCGGCACTGCCATGATATTTCCGAGTATCATCAGTGTTGTCGTACCGGTAAAAAAGATATATGCGGCTGTCATCGCCCAGAATGCCGGCCCCTCAAGCAGAAGGATACTGTCTTTGAAATCTTTGTGAAACAACTTGATGATCGGATTTACCACACCGTAGAGCGGACTGTATAACTGCAAGAAAATCATGCCCATAGCCGCTGTTGAGATCATATTCGGAATAATGTAAATATTCCGGATTAATTTCACACCTTTCATCCTCCTGGAAAATGCAAGTGCGATCAATGTAGCAACCGGTATCTGGATGACAACTCCCAGAAGTGCCCACAGAGAAGAATTTTTAAGCGCCTCCCAGAAATACGGATAAGTCTGGAAAATGTATTTGTAGTTATCCCACATATTTTTTACTCCGAAAAATTCCGGTGCATTGATATTTGTATAATCCCATTTACAAAAAGAAGTGACAAACACCGTCACGATCGGGTACAAATAAAAAATAGCAAAAGCAATCAGCGTCGGGGCGAGAAACGCGAAAATGAATCCCTTTCTCCTCCAGCCAAGCCTGTTATGTCTGTTCATCTTTTAAACCTCCTTGTAAGAACCATTCCTGTTCTGCCAAAGAAAAAGAGCTGTCGTTTCTATGCGACAACTCTTTTTCACAAAACATTCGTTATCCGATAATCGCTGTCAGTTCCTTTTGCAGCTGTTCAAACCGGCTGTCGATATCTGTTCCGGATACCGCACATTCCATTAAAGCATTGATCATGGATGTTCTGACATCGGATCCCCATACATAGTTCAGATCCTCTGCAATGTATTCTGCATCATTGACAAGTGTACATGCTTCTGCAAGCTTGATTGTCGCTGCATTTCCACTTTCTTCTGCAAGTTGATTTAAATCTAGAGTTGTGTTACATGGATTTGCCTGTACTTCTGTAAAGATCTTAGACTGCACTTCCTTGCTTGTCATGTATTTTACAAATTCCAGCGCCAGCTTTTCCTCTTCCTCACTCAGTCCGCTGGAAATCGTAAGTCCGGCTCCTGCCGAAGACAGAGACACCTTCTCAGGGAAAATTGTCGGCTGAATCTTTTCTACCATACTTTCATCGATTCCACTGGCATTCCATACTCCATTTGGGAGCACTGCCATCGTCCCTTTTTTGTTAAAGTCATCCATTACATTTCCGAGATCTTCCACTGTGTGGTCGGAGCCGTTTGCCTGATCCATCTTTGCCACTCTCGTAAATGCCTCTTTGAACGTCTCGGATTCGATCGTCTCCTGAGTCATTTCCGATTCCAAAAGTTCTCGTCCTTCCTCCGTAGATGCGAGCATTGCATTGAACATGATGATGGAACCCTGACCTGCTGCATATCCATATGTATCACCGCCAAGTGCCCTGACTTTCTCCATAGCAGTCTCATATCCGTCCCAGGTGCTTAAATCTTCCGCCTTTACGCCTGCTTGATCAAGAATCTCCTGATTGTACCACATTCCGCGGCTTTCCATTTGATCGTGCACGGAATAGATATGTCCGTCCACATCATTCTGCGTGTAGTTCAGCCCTACCGCATCTTTCAGATTGTTCTCATCAATGTAAGGCTTCATATCTAACACAAGTTCCTGTGCAATCGCCGCCTGCGGCACTGCTGTTCCACAGTCTACAAGATCCGGAAAACTTCCACCTGCCACCTGTGAGCTTACGATGTCATCTCTGTTCTCAACCGCGATCGGTTTGAATTTCACTTTACCGTCCGCATGCTCTTTTGCAAATTCATCGTAGATATCGCGCATCACTTTCGCTGCCGGCCATTCACTTTCCTCATGGTAATATCCGTGATAGAATTCCAGAACGGAAGCCTCATTTCCTTTTGCTTCTTTTGTCGTTCCTTTTTCTTCTTTGGAATCTCCGCATCCCGCAAGTGCAGCTGCTCCCATGGACACTGCCAGCGCAGTGCTGATCACTCTTGCTTTCATTTTCTTCATCTTACTTCCTCCTCCACGCACATTTGAGTCACACCCTTTGTTTTGTGCACTTATTTAACTTATGTGCTTATTTTAAATATTTTTATGTGCATTTTGAATAAAGTATTTTTACGGATAATTTGTCCTATATTTACTTTTCTACTTTTTATATGGATTATATTTACTTTTTCAGTTCAATTTGACCATTTTGTTCTAGTAATTTAAAAAATGTTTCTCCACTCATCTCCTCCTGAAAAAAGGCCGGCAAGTGTTCCTCGAACACCTGCATCTGCGCGCTGTTCCATAAATTTGCCGGCACTTGGATCTTTATCTTTGCCTGTTTCACTTCCGTAGCCGCCTGGCAGAACCGGGGCATTTTCTCACCATACTCTTCAATGTCAATCTGCGGATTTGCCGGCATCTGCCCTGTCTTCAGAAGAATCCTTTCCTGTACTTCTTTGCTGAGCATATACTTCAGAAATTTTACACTTGCATCAATCCTCTTTTCATCCTTCGTATTCCCGAGAAGATACCCAAGCCCGGCAGACTCACATGCAATGCCGGCCCCTTCTCCAAACGGCAGAAGTGCATAGGATACCGGAAGGTTCTCATCGATCATAAATGCTCCCCAGATTCCATTGATGTACATGGCAAGCTTTCCCTCATTGAACAGATCTGTCTCATCCCGGTAACCATACTCCGTGCTTAAAGGTTTTGTATAGTCCCACAGCTCTTTTTGCTGCTCTAACACCGTGCAGATTTCTGACTGTGACATCGGAATCTTGTTTTGGCTGATTGCAACACTCCCTCTTCCTTTGTTTTTTGCAAGCATCTGATCTGTGATATAGAGATATCCTTCGGATGTAGGACCAAGTGGTGTTACATCTTTCTGTGCTTCCTCAGACCATCTCTGAATCTTCTCGCATGCACCGTAAAACGCCTCCCACGTCTCCGGGATGGAAGTGATTCCTGCTTCCCGAAAAATTTCTTCGTTGTACCAGTACCCTCCTCCGAGCATAAGCACATCGGAAACAGTATAAAGCTTACCATCCTTCGTCTTCCAATATTCCAGACTTCCCGGGGCAATGCTGTGCAAAAATTCTCTATCGTCCTCGATGTACGGCATGAGATCCAGCGCCAGTTCGTTTTCCACCATAAATTGGTACAGTGATTCCTTTCCTGCGTCTCCACAGAAGATCACATCCGGAAGATCCCCCACAAGAATTCTGTCCTCCGCCCGCTCTACCATCTCTTTTCCGGTCGGCATTGATATCAGGTTCAAGGAAATTTCCGGATATTTTTTCTGAAAATCGGAATAGATTTTCCGCATTTCTTTATGATCCGCTTCCGTGCTTCCCCATCCGTGCATTACCGTGATCTCCACCTGCTTTTCCTTCCTGCCGCTGCAACCCGTCAGAAGAAGTGCCGCCCCTATCATACAGACACCAAATATCTTCTTACTTTTCCTCATACTCCTCCCCTCCCATGCTCCGGAATTCTTTTGGTGACATATGCGTATACCGTTTAAATACACGGGAAAAATATCCGGTATCTTCAAACCCGACCGCCTCTGAAATCCGATAAATTTTCCAGTCTGTTGTAATCATATATTCTTTTGCTTTTTCGACACGTTTTCTCAAAATGTCATCAAAAAGATTTACCCCTCTTTTGTTTTTGTAAAGCCGGCTCAGGTAACTCCCGTTTGCATGAAGAGACTCCGCCATCTCCTCCAGTGTGATTTTTTTCTCCAGATTTTCGTCAATATAACGGATCATCTGTTCATAGAGGCTGTCATTTTCTTTTCTCTCCTCCAGTTCCGCACTGGCGGCAAGAGACTCTTTCTGCTGCTTTTCTAAGTTGTGTGCCGCCTTTTCTACCGCACCCGGAAGTTCTTCCAACACCGAAATTTTCAGCACATACTCACACACCCCATACTTGATTGCCGCTCTCGCATATTCAAACTCAGAGTAGGCGCTCAAAATGATCACCTGTGCCTCCGGATACGTCTCATGCACGTACTGACAGACCTTTAGTCCATCTGCCCCCGGCATCCGGATGTCTGTGATCACTATATCCGGTTTTTCCTCCCGCATTCGTTCTATCAGTTTCTTTCCGTCTTCTGCCACATACAGAAGCCTGCAGCCCATCTTTTCCCATGAAATCAGTTTCGCAAGCGCCTCCCTGATATATGCCTCATCATCTGCTGCCATCACTTTCCACATGATCCTCTCTCCTCTCTGCGGGTATCACAATCTCCACTGTTGTCCCCTCTCCCTTTTTCCCTGTTACCTTCCATGTATGGTTCTCCCCATATAAAATGTAAAGAAGTCTCTTTGTATTTTCCAGTCCGGTATGGGTATGCCCCTCTTTCTCCCTGACATTTTCTGCCTCTTCCTCCTCAAAACCTACTCCGTCATCTTCCACAAGGATGTGAAGTCTCTTGTTTTCTTCATGGAGTTCCACCCGCACCTTTCCGCTTCCCTGCTTTGGCTCCAGCCCATGTGACACTGCATTTTCCACAAGTGGCTCGATCAGAAGCCTCGGAATGAGATTTTCCTTGATTTTTTCTTCCTGACAGATAATCTCATAAGTGATCTTGTCCTGAAATCTGCTGTTTTGAAGATACAGATAAAATTCGACTAGTTCCAGTTCTTCTGCCACCGGAATCTGAATCTCCTTTTTCCGGAAGATTTTTCCCCGCACTAATTCGGAGAATGCCCGCAGACATTGATACAATTCCTCGTTTCCTGCCAGTTTTGCTTTCAGACTCAGCATAGAAAGAATGTTAAACTGAAAATGCGGTGTGATCTGTGCCTGAAGATACTTTACCTGAAGTCGCGTCGCGGTAAGTTCTTTCTCATATACTTCGAGAATCAGATGTTGAATCTTATCCGCCATCTCATTAAATACTACAGATATGTCATGGAACTCCTGAATGTGAAAATCATCCATCCGGATGTCAAACTTTTCCTCCCCGAATTCATGCATACTTTCCCGTACTTTCCTCAGCGGCTTTGACAGCCGGTAACCGGAAGCAAACGCAAGCGCAGCCGCCAGTACGAGTGCCAGAAGAAGGATGAATAAAAATGCAAATAGCGTTGGGCGGAGAACAACATAGAGATTTTCTGTGCCGACCGCCGAAGAAATCCAGATATCAAATTCGCAGTCACTGCTGCTGTATACAAGATTATTTCCTTCTATTTTTCTTCCATCTGAAAATAAAATTTCATCTGCCCCTTTGATTTCCCATCCCCAGTCCTGATATCCTTTCACTGACGAAAAAATCTCTTCCAGCGCGCCTCTCTCAATCTGCACCATACAGATCCCTGCCTCTTCCATACTCTCATCGTACATTGTAAAACAGAGATACCATTTGCCGTTTCGGATATAACTCCGGTACTGGTATCCCCCTTTCTCAAATTCCGTTAGAATTTTCCGGCAGATTTCGTTCTCTTCCTGCGCTGCCGAAACTGTCAGCGGATAATAGTGTCTGTCAATCTCATTTCCCGCTTTGTTAAATAAATGCACACTTTCAACAAACGGAAGCTGCTCTGCCATATTTCCCGCCGAAAAAAGTTCCATCACATATCCAAGTTGTTTTTCAGCATTTTCCTGATCATAGGATTCATTTTTCAAAAATGCTTCTAATACCGGATTATGGCGGATAGAGACTGCGCCGTCTGAAATAAACTGAATGCGGCTCTGAATCTGCTCGTTCGTGCTGTCCAGGACATACTGCATATCTTCTTTTGCGTTCTGCAAAAACAAAAAAGAAAACACACCGATCAGAACAATCCCCAAAAGAAACAATGTCCCAACTGAAGTGGTCACTGTCAGCAGCGTAAATTCCTGACTCAGTGTCTTTCTTTTTTTCTCTTTTCCCATTTCCTGTTTCCGAATCATGTCCCCTACTTCCTTTAAATAAACTCTAATGGATTTATTCTAGCACAGCTTTCCCATAAAGTCATTTGCTTTTGTAGTTTTTTTCTTTATTTCATTTAAAATCATAATTTTTTTATACATTTTGCCCAACACAAAAGAGTTCAAAGGAATTTCCCATACAAAAAAATCACATCCGCAAACTAAGACCTCCGCTTATTTTGAGAATGTGATTTTTCAATCATACGCTGTATTCTATTGCTATTTGTGATAAGGAGCTCCCTCTATGATCCGGTATGCCCGGTAGATCTGTTCCAGAAGAATCACCCGCATCAGCTGGTGCGGAAATGTCATTTTGGAAAAACTCAGTGCAAAATCTGATTTCTTTAAAACCTCTTCTCCGAGTCCGATCGAACCTCCTATAATAAAAATAATATGGCTCTTTCCCTGAATGCCAAGCTGTTCAATCTTCCCGGCAAATGCCTCCGAGGACAACATGGCACCTCCGATTTCCAGTGTAATGACATAGGCTCCGTCTTTGACATATTTTAAAATCCGCTCCCCTTCTTTTCTGCGGATACCGTTTTCCACAACCTCGCTTGCCTGATCCGGCGTCTTTTCATCCGCAACTTCTACAATCTCAAGCTTACATGATTTCCTCAGCCGTTTGGTGTATTCCGCAATGGCGTCTTTCAGATACTTTTCTTTTAGTTTCCCGACAGTGATTATTGTAATCTTCATCTCTCTTCCCGACCTGTTCTTCCTTTCGTTTCATGGATTTCATACTACCACATTCTGCCGGAAAGAACAATATCAAACGCATCCGTCTTATGATTTTGAGAGCAGCTTTACCAGCCTGTCGGCGGCCTCTTTTGTATCTTCCGGTGAACCAAAGGTAGAAAATCGGAAATAACCTTCTCCGCAGCTTCCAAAGCCTTCCCCCGGCGTTCCTACAACCTGTATATTTTGCAGCAGATAGTCAAAGAATTCCCAGCTTCCCATATTTTCAGGGCATTTCATCCAGATATACGGTGCGTTTTTCCCTCCGCAGTACCAGATTCCAAGCTGATCTAATGCCCGCATCAGATATGCTGCATTTTCCTTGTAAACTTTTATATTGGCATGAATCTGTTTTTGTCCTTCTTCTGTAAAGACCGCAGCTGCACCTTTCTGAATGATATAAGATACTCCGTTTGTTTTTGTCGTCCGGTTTCTGACCCACATTTCATTCAGATTCATCCTTCCACGCACCAGTTTTTTCGGGATGACCGTATATCCGCAGCGTGTTCCGGTAAATCCTGCCGTCTTTGACAAAGAGCAGATCTCAATCGCACATTTTTCCGCTCCGCTTATCTCAAAAATACTGTGAGGAAGATTCTCTTCTTCAATGAATGCTTCATAAGCGGCATCGAACAAAATGATTGCATCCATGTCTGCGGCATAATCCACCCATGCCTTCAGTTTGCCAAAATCAAATACTGCCCCCGTCGGATTATTCGGTGAACAGATATAAATGACATCCGCCTGAATACTTTGATCCGGCATCGGTAAAAAGTCGTTTTCTTCCCCGGCAGGCATGTGGATAATCTTATTTCCTGCAATGATATTTGCATCCACATAAGCCGGATAGGCCGGCTCCATGATCAGAACCGTCTTGCCCCCGCCAAGCAGATCGAGAATATCTCCCAACTCATCACTTGCACCGCTTGATACAAACACTTCCTCATCCGAAAGTTCCACTCCTCTTTTTCTGTAATAATCGGCAATGCTCTTTCGAAGTGCAGGATCCCCGCACTCGGGCATATACCCGTGAAAAGTGCTCTTCTTTGCCTGATCATCCACCGCCTCGTGCAGCTTTTGAATCACCGCATCACACAGCGGCAGCGAGACATCACCGATCCCCATACGGTACAGGCGGCTCCCCGGGTGTTCTTCCAGATAAGCCTTTGTTTTCTGTGCAATGTTGTAAAATAAATAAGAATCCTTTAAGTTACTGTAATTTGTATTTGGTATCATCACATTTGTCTCCTTTATCTAGTTTCTCCGTCTCTTTTCCCCTTCTTGTTTTCAGAAAGCTGATTTTGAACCGAGCTGATTTTTTCATCTAAAAACGGCGCCTCTGAGACTATAATCTCAAAGACGCCGTTGTCTTCACGAAGTGGATGATACACCCTGAAAACAGATTTGTCAACTGTTTCTTCAGCACATGGCTGTTTTATTTATTGCTTAAGTATTCGTGAATACCTTTTGCTCCTGCTTTTCCTGCACCCATTGCAAGGATAACCGTCGCAGCACCTGTTACAGCATCTCCTCCGGCATAGACACCCTCTTTTGTTGTCTTACCATTGTCTTCTTCTGCAACGATACATTTCCATTTGTTTACTTCCAGTCCTTCTGTTGTAGAAGAGATCAGTGGGTTTGGAGATGTACCAAGAGACATGATCACAGTGTCAAGATCCATTGTGAATTCAGATCCTTCTACTTCTACCGGACGTCTTCTTCCGGAAGCATCTGGTTCTCCTAATTCCATCTTCACGCATACCATACCTTTTACCCATCCGTTTTCATCTACTAAGATTTCTTTTGGATTTGTAAGAAGATCAAAGATGATTCCTTCTTCTTTTGCGTGGTGTACTTCTTCTACTCTGGCAGGAAGTTCTTCTTCACTTCTACGATATACAATGTGTACTTCCGCACCGAGACGAAGAGCTGTTCTTGCAGCATCCATCGCAACGTTACCACCGCCGATGACAGCAACTTTGGTTCCTGCAGCGATCGGTGTATCATAAGATTCATCAAATGCTTTCATCAGGTTGCTTCTTGTCAGATATTCATTTGCAGAGAATACACCGTTTGCATTTTCTCCCGGGATTCCCATGAATTTTGGAAGTCCTGCTCCGGATCCGATAAACACTGCCTCAAATCCTTCTTCCTCGATCAGCTGATCGATGGTTGTAGATTTACCGATGACAACGTTTGTCTCAAATTTTACTCCGAGTTCTTTTACTTTCTCGATCTCTTTTGCAACAACTTTTTGTTTTGGAAGACGGAATTCCGGAATACCGTATACCAATACCCCGCCAAGTTCATGGAGTGCTTCAAATACAGTTACCTCATATCCTAATTTTGCAAGGTCTCCGGCACATGTAAGTCCCGCCGGTCCGGATCCGATGACAGCAACTTTGTGTCCGTTTGTCTTCTCTGCCCCAATCGGTTTGATGTCATTTTCAAGCGCATAATCCGCTACAAAACGCTCTAATTTTCCGATGGAAACCGGCTCCCCTTTGATACCGCGGATACATTTTCCTTCACACTGTGACTCCTGAGGACATACACGTCCGCAGATTGCAGGAAGTGCGGAAGATTCTCCGATAATCTTGTAAGCTTCTTCGATATTTCCTTCTTTTACTTCTTTGATGAATCCCGGAATGTTGATCGCTACCGGACATCCCTGAACACATTTCGCGTTCTTACAATTGATACAGCGAGTCGCCTCTTCCATTGCTTCTTCTTTGTTATATCCAAGACAAACTTCTTCAAAGTTCGTTGCACGTACTTTTGGTTCCTGTTCTCTTACAGGTACTTTCTTTAATACATCTGCCATTAGTTGTCACCTCCGCAATTTCCACATCCGCCGTGATGTGTATCGCCTTCCTGCAATTTTAACATTGCACGGCCTTCTTCTGTTTTATACATTAACTGTCTCTTCATTGCCTGGTCAAAGTCTACCAGATGACCGTCAAATTCCGGTCCGTCAACACATGCGAATTTGATCTCATCTCCTACCTGAAGACGGCATGCTCCGCACATACCCGTTCCGTCTACCATGATCGGGTTCATGCTGACGATTGTAGGAATCTCTAATTTCTTTGTCAGAAGACATACAAATTTCATCATGATCATCGGTCCGATTGCAACACATCTGTCATATTTTTTGCCTTCTCCGACTAATTTTTCGATCATGCTTGTTACCATTCCATGGTGTCCGTAAGAACCGTCGTCTGTACAGACATAAAGGTTCCCTGCAGCTGCTTCCATCTCTTTTTCAAGGATCAGCATCTCTTTTGTCTTAGAACCAACGATTACATCTACATCTATTCCACGTTCGTGCATCCATTTTACCTGCGGATATACAGGAGCTGCCCCAACACCACCTGCTACGAACAAGATCTTTTTATTCTTTAATTCTTCAATATCTTCCTCTACAAATTCAGAAGCACATCCTAAAGGACCTGTAAAGTCTCTGAAATAGTCCCCCTCTTTTAAATCTGCCATCTTCTCTGTGGAAGCTCCTACAATCTGGAATACGATTGTCACTGTTCCGGCCTCTCTGTCATAATCACAGATTGTCAATGGAATTCTTTCCCCTTTTTCATCCATTTTTACGATTACAAACTGTCCCGGCTGACAGTGTCTTGCAACTCTTGGTGCTTCAACATCCATAAGAAAAATCTTATCTGCTAATTTTTCTGCCTTTTGTATTTTATACATCTTGCGCCTCCTAAAATTTTATATATTACTTATTTACCGCTAAGCTGTGAATAAGCATACACGATTATTAATATGATATATCATTCTTCGTTAAATTTCAAGTATATCTTGCGATAATGTTAAAAATTTATCGGCATTTTCTAGTAATATTTCCCAAAGATCTTTGAAAAAAACTTTTCAGAAATAATCAATTAAACGAATCTCTCTACGTTATTTTATGTTTTCAGCCTGACCTTTGAAAAAAAGGCACATCTTACGGAAGTGACATGCTCCTGCAAAATGTGCCTTTTTGATTTTCTATCTCAGTTTTCATCTGACTGTCCGTTCAGGTTAAAACCTGCTTCCAGACAACGCCTTTATCCTGACAGAATTTCTATTAGAAATCAACTTCTGTTCCGTAATAAATACATGTAAATAATCTTTCCATTGTTTCCGGATCAATCGCTCTTGGGTTGGAACCTGTACATGCATCTCCAACTGCATTCTTGGCGATTTCAGAAATTTTCTCTTTGAATTCCTCTTCTTTGATTCCGAATTCTTTTAATGTTGCCGGAATTCCGAGAATCACGTTAAATTCATTGATCTTCTCACATAAGCTGTTGATCAGAGATCTCTCGGAAGCTCCTGCAAGACCTGTTTTTCTTGCAATCTCAGCATAGCGTTTTGCAGCAACAGGATCTTTTGCATTGTACTTGATCACATATGGAAGATACATTGCATTTGCAAGTCCATGTGTGATATGTCCTGTTGAGAACGCTGCTCCTGTCTTATGTGCCATAGAATGTACAATACCAAGCAATGCATTAGAGAATGCCATACCTGCAAGGCACTGTGCATCGTGCATCTGTGCTCTCGCTTCCATATTTCCTTTGAAAGAAGCCGGAAGGTAATCGAATACCATCTCGATTGCCTGAATTGCAAGCGGATCTGTATATGCGCAGTTCAAAGTAGATACATAAGCTTCAATTGCATGTGTCAAGGCATCCATACCTGTGTAGGCAACCTGATGTGCCGGGAGCGCTTCTACCAGCTCAGAGTCAACGATTGCAACATCCGGTGTAATATTAAAATCTGCCAGAGGGTATTTGATTCCTTTTGCATAGTCTGTAATAACAGAGAATGCTGTAACTTCTGTTGCGGTTCCTGATGTAGACGGAATCGCTGCAAATTTTGCTTTCTGCCGTAATTCCGGGAAGTTAAACGGAATACATAAATCTTCAAATGTTACATCAGGATATTCATAGAATGCCCACATTGCCTTTGCGGCATCGATTGGAGAACCTCCGCCCATCGCCACGATCCAGTCTGGCTCAAATGCGCGCATTGCCTCTGCACCTTTCATAACAGTCTCTACGGATGGATCTGGCTCAACACCCTCGAATAACTGAACTTCCATGCCGGCTTCTTTCAAATAGTTCACTGCTTTGTCAAGAAATCCCTGACGCTTCATAGAACCTCCGCCGACTACGAGAATTGCCTTTTTCCCTTTCAGATTTTTCAGTTCTTCCAGACATCCTTTTCCGTGGTAAATGTCTCTTGGTAATGTAAATCTTGCCATTGTCATGCATCTCCTTTGAATATGTATTGTTAATTTTTAAACAATTATATTATATCACTGTTAACAATTTAACGCAATTCTTTTTTTGTTATTTTGCAAACAATTTATTTCCTTTTTGCATTCTCTATTCATAAGAATATGTCAATGTATAATTTCTCTTTGTCACTGCACTTGCGCGGCCATTTTTGTCGATCAGGACTGCGGAAAACAACGTATTGCCTTCCGGCATCTCGATTGGTTCCGTGTATTCATAAGAATCTTCCGAATCTTTTGACGGTGTCTCCCCGTTGAAAGTATAATATGCCTCATACCCTTCCGGAACGTCAATCTCAATCAGTGTGTACTCATAGTATTGTCCGGTTGTCGGCGTCACAGTCGGAGCATCTTCCAGAGGCAGCTCTACCGTGTATGTCTTCTCCTCGGTAAGACTTGGTATTCCTTTTTTATTTACAGCGATTGCCTTCACCGTCGTCGTACCTTCCGGAATGGAGATCGGTTTCTCATATTTTGTACTTTCTGTCGTCGGTTCTGAGCCATCCGTCGTATAGTAAATTTCTTTTGCTTTGGATGTGAGCGTCAGTTCTTGTACCTCATCGTATTTACTTTCATCCAGACTGAATTTCGGTGCCTTTACCTGATAAGATTTTAATGCGGTAAGGACGCTTTCCTCCTCACAGTCATCCAGGAGGATCGGAATCTGCGTCTCCTGATCTGTGGCAATATAAAAATCAATCATCTCTTCATACAATTCTACACTCGTAGGGTTTGCTTCAATAGCATCCCAGAATACCATTTCTGCCCTGTCAAGATCTTCCTGCGCATTGTATACTGCCGCAAGTCCGGCATATGCTTCCGCACGTGCCGGCTTTTTTTCTACTGCTTTCTCAAATGTGCGGATCGCCAGATCATATTTTTGTTCTTTTGCCAGTGCATATCCTTTTTTGATCTTGCCGCTATAAGAACTTCTATAGATCCCGACACTCAGGAGTGTGAGAAGTCCGACAGATGTCACGGTCATCCCGATCAGCAGGCGCCGCTTTTTTCTTCTGACTTCTCTTCGGCGTGCAAGACGTTTCTTCCTCCGCGCTTCTTCCTCCGCTTCAATCTGACTTCTCCTCTGAACAGATTCTCGTTTCTGCTGTTCTTCCTGTTTCTGCAGTCTTAATTTCTCCTGTACTGCCTGACGATAACGCTCCAGTTCATTTTCTGAAGTTTCTCCCCCGTCAATGGCACCCCGCACCTGCTCCGCCAGCATATCATCCAGCGGATTATAATCTGGAACAATTCTGACTTCTGCGCCACAATACGGACAATATCCTAGGTCATATGTAATTTCCGCTCCGCATTTTGCACATTTCATTTAATAAAAACCCCCTATTTGCATGCCGCCTCCACACAGTTATACATCAGCATAGCTCGTGTCATCGGTCCCACTCCTCCTGGAACCGGTGTGATTGCGCCAACTTTTTCTATTACGTCATCGTAATCGACATCCCCGCACAACTGATTGTTTTCATTCCGGTGAATGCCGACATCGATCACGACTGCATTTTCTTTTATATGTTCTTTCGTTATAAATTTCGGTTTCCCGACCGCCGCCACAAGAATGTCTGCGCGCTTTGTAATTTCTTTTAAATCTTTTGTTCTGGAATGGGCGATTGTCACAGTTCCATTCTCTCTCAGGAGAAGAAGTGCTGTCGGCTTTCCTACATTGTTGCTTCTTCCAACAACCACACACTCTTTTCCGCTGATGGGAATGCCCGAGCGCTTCAAAAGCTGAATGACTCCCGCAGGTGTACAGCAGTCAAAACCATCCTCCCCGATACAAAGCTTTCCGATATTGACCGGATGGAATCCATCTACATCCTTTGCCGGATCGATCGCCTTCACGACTTTCGATTCATCCATATGAGACGGAAGCGGAAGCTGTACAAGAATTCCATGCACATCCTCTGTGTGATTTAACTGATCAAGCAGTGTGAGGAGTTGTTCCTCAGTTGTCTCCTCCGGCAGTTCATAAGAACGTGATTCGATTCCGACATAAGCGCAGTCTTTCTTTTTGCCACTCACATATACAGTGGATGCCGGATCATTCCCGACCTGTATCACGGCAAGGCAGACAGATTTTCCATCTCTTTTCATCTGCTCTACGCGCGCTCTTAATTCTTCTTTGATCTGCATTGCAATCTGTTTCCCGTCAATAATCTGTGGCATATTTCATCTCTCCTTAAAATAAACCTGTAATATTTCCACTTGCATCTACATCAATATGGTTTGCTGCCGGAATTTTCGGAAGACCCGGCATCGTCATGACTGCCCCCGTGAGAGCAACAACAAATCCTGCTCCGGCATTTACATACACTTCACGGATATGCATATCAAAATTCTGAGGACGGCCAAGTAATGTGGCATCATCTGAAAGCGAATACTGATTCTTTGCCATACATACCGGAAGATGTCCGAATCCCATCTGCTCAATCTTTGCAAGCTGCTTTTCTGCTGCCGTAGCATATTCAACACCTTCCGCACCATAGATTTCCTTTGAAATCGTCTCAATCTTCTCTTTAAGTGTCAATTCATCGGAATATAATGGTGCAAAATGACTTTCCTTCGTCTCCAGAGTATGAAGTACCTTTTCAGCCAGCTCGATTCCACCTTCACCGCCTTTTTCCCATACTTTCGAGAGTGCAAATTCACATCCTCTCTCCTCACAGAACTTCTGAATAAACGCATTCTCTGCATCTGTATCTGTCACAAAAGAGTTCAGTGTGACAATGACCGGAACCTGATATTTCTGAATATTTTCAATATGTTTTTCCAGGTTGACGATTCCTCTGGCAAGTGCTTCCAGATTTTCTTCTACCAGAGCATTTTTCGGGACTCCGCCGTTGTACTTCAATGCACGCACAGTTGCAACGATCACAACCGCATCCGGTGCCAGTTCACTGCTCCGGCATTTGATATCAAAGAATTTTTCTGCGCCAAGATCTGCGCCGAATCCTGCCTCTGTGATCGCAATGTCGCCAAGTTTTAATGCCATCTTCGTTGCACGAACACTGTTGCAGCCATGGGCAATATTGGCGAATGGTCCCCCGTGTACGATCGCCGGTGTATGTTCTAATGTCTGGATCAGATTTGGTTTTATTGCATCCTTCAAAAGAGCAGTCATTGCCCCTGTCGCCTGAAGCATATCAGCAGTAACCGGATTGCCGGAGAAGTCATAGGCAACAATGATCTTGCCGAGCCGTTCCTTCAAATCCTGAAGATTATCTGCCAGACAGAGTACAGCCATAATCTCTGAAGCAACTGTGATAACAAAGTGATCCTCTCTGACCATACCATCCATCTTGCTTCCAAGCCCTATCACGATATTTCTGAGGGAACGGTCATTCATATCAAGACATCTCTTCCAGACAACCTGTCTTGGATCGATCTGCAGTGTATTCCCCTGTTGGATATGATTATCAAGCATTGCTGCGAGCAGGTTATTCGCAGATGTGATCGCATGGAAATCCCCTGTAAAATGTAAATTTAAATCTTCCATAGGAACAACCTGGGCATAACCGCCGCCGGCCGCACCGCCCTTGATTCCAAAGCATGGACCAAGGGAAGGCTCGCGAAGGGCAATCACTGCCTTTTTATTTAATTTTGCCATCGCCTGTCCAAGTCCGACACTTGTCGTTGTCTTTCCTTCCCCGGCAGGTGTCGGATTGATTGCCGTCACAAGAACAAGTTTCCCATCTGGTCGGTCTTTGATCTGATCCCAGAGTTCATCAGAAAGTTTTGCTTTGTACTTTCCGTAAAGTTCCAGATCTTCTTCCTGAATCCCTATTGTCTCCGCCACTTCTTTGATCGGCTTCATTTGTGCTTCCTGAGCGATTTGAATATCTGTTTTCATCTTCTCTTCGTCCTTTCTTTTTATGCATCTGCTGCACTTGTTTTATACATACTCTTCTATGTACTGTTCAAACTCTTCCATAGACATCAGTACCTTCCGCGGTTTGGTTCCTTCCTCCTCACCGACGACACCAGCTTCAAAAAGCTGATCCATAATACGTGCTGCGCGGTTAAATCCAATTTTAAATACCCGCTGAAGCATTCCGATAGAAGCTTTGTCTTTTTCTATAATAAAACGTCCTGCATCTACAAAGTAGACATCGCGTTCATCGGCTCCGCCACCTGCTCCCGCAGCTGATGCCATTCCCGTTTGCGCACTGTTCACATGATTTTCTACCTCTTCATTATATACGGCATTCCCATTCTTTGTCACGAGATATTCTACAACATTTTGAACTTCTTTATCAGACACAAATGCTCCCTGCACACGGGCAGGCTTCTGGTACCCGGACGGATAAAAGAGCATATCTCCTTTTCCGAGGAGTTTCTCCGCACCGTTCATGTCAATGATCGTTCTGGAATCCACTCCGGAAGATACGGAAAAAGCGATCCGCGACGGCATGTTCGCCTTGATCAGTCCGGTAATGACATTGACAGATGGCCTCTGTGTCGCAAGGACAAGGTGGATCCCTGCTGCACGGGCAAGCTGTGCCAAACGACAGATTGCTTCCTCGATTTCTCCCGGTGCAACCATCATCAAGTCAGCAAGTTCATCAACGATAATAACGATCTGCGGCATTTTTTCCGGCTTCGCTCCGTTTTCAATCTGTCCTCCGGCTTCGGATACCTTCTCATTATACCCCCGCAGGTCACGGACATTATACTCTGCAAACAGCCGGTACCGTTTATCCATCTCCACAACAGCCCAGTTTAAAGCACCTGATGCTTTCTTCGGATCTGTGACTACCGGAATCATTAAATGTGGAATTCCGTTGTAAACACTTAACTCTACGACTTTCGGATCGATCATGATCAATTTCACCTCATCCGGATCGGCTTTATATAAAATACTCATGATCAATGTATTGATACAGACAGATTTTCCGGATCCTGTCGCGCCTGCGATCAGAAGGTGCGGCATCTTCATAATATCCGCCACGACAACTTTGCCCGCGATATCTCTTCCGGCTGCAAAAGCAATCTTTGATGTACTCTTCTGAAATTCTTCGGTTTCCAGAAGATCTCTTAGCATCACTGGAGAAGTTTCTTTGTTCGGAACCTCGATCCCAACTGCGGCTTTCCCCGGAATCGGCGCCTCGATACGAATATCTGCGGCTGCCAGATTCAATTTGATATCATCGGCCAGGCCGACGATCTTACTGACTTTCACGCCCTGTTCCGGCTGAAGCTCATAGCGGGTGACAGATGGTCCGCAGCTTACATTTGTCACAGTCACACGCACTCCAAAATTATAAAGCGTCTGCTGCAGCTTATTTGCCGTTTCCCTTAAGTGTGAGTCAGAGTCTCCGCCGCCGGCTTTTCCACGTTTCAATAGTGAAAGAGGCGGCCTCTGATAGTTCACTTTTGGCTGATGCTCCGTCTCCTTCATCTCTTTTGCAACTTCTTCCGTTGCTTTTTGTGTCTCTTCTTCACTGGATTTCTTTTTCTTTGTTCTGGAAGTCTTCTTTTCTGCCGGAACATCCGGTGCAAACGGATCTCCTGCCGGCAAAATATCATCCAAAACTTCCTGCCCCAAAACCGGCTCCGCACGATTGATCACAAAGTCAAGCGGCTGCTCCGCAAACGGAACTTCTTCCGGTTTCAGTTCTGTCAGATCTGTCTTTGGCTGCGTCAGCGTAGTGTCAAACGTTACACCGGAGGCATGCTGGTCTGCCTTGGCCTTTGCAGCCTTTTTCGCCTCCCGTTTCGCGGCCTTCTGCGCTTCTTTTATCTCTCTCGTCTCTTCTTTCTCAGCACGTGCTTCTTTTCTTGCAGACGCCTGTGTCCGCCTTTTTCTGACATCCTCCTTTGCAGATGTATAGAATTTTGTGCTTCCTTTTTTCAGACCTCTGAGAAATGATTTTTCTGTAATCAGAACGAGAAAGATGATCATCAGAATAATCACTATCACATAGGTGCCTGCAACTCCGACTGCCGGACACAATAATTTTGTAAAAATTCCTCCAATCAATCCTCCGCCCTTCTTCTCCTTTGCCGCATACGTGTAAAAGGAAAAGATTTGCTGTTCTTTCTCAAACGGAACAGTAAGTAGCTGTAAAAAGGTACAGAGCATGAGAGAAAATCCGGCCCCTGCTCCTAATTTTATGTATGCGAAAGAATTTCCTCTATTTGAAAATGCAAAAGCAGTCCCCAAAAAAAGTAAGACCGGCATGATATACGCCGGCAGTCCAAAGATTCCGAACAAAAATGCAGAAACTGCATTTCCGAGAAATCCTCCCAGACCGAAATTACTCAGAATCAGAAGAATTGCTGCCGCTAATGTTAAAAGAATAATGATCTCATCACGGAAAGAATGACTGTTCTGTGCTTTTTTCCCTTTTGTGCCTGCCTTTTTTGTTGTCTTGCCTTTCTTTGCAGCCATACAATATTCCCTCCTTGTTTCTCAAATGTATGTTGTGATATGAGTCGATCTCCCCATATCACAACAAAACATACTGTGTCTAGTATAACACTAATTTTCTTTTGCTTCAATCATTGCATGCAATTTTTTTAATGCATCACTCATGCCGCCGACGGCATCGATCAGTCCTTCCCGGACTGCTTCCTCTCCTTCCAGCAAAGTTCCCACATCTTTTACC
Source organism: uncultured Lachnospiraceae bacterium (assembly GCA_900546325.1). GTDB lineage: Bacteria > Bacillota > Clostridia > Lachnospirales > Lachnospiraceae > Faecalimonas. The sequence continues at coordinate 41,377 of URCR01000020.1, forward strand.
AATTGCGTGGAATCTAACATCAGTTCCTCGACACGTTCCTGCGAGATGCCGGAATGTTCTGCCAGAAATCGTGTAATGCGGTCCTGTGTGCGCTCCATATTCTTATAGCTTTGCAGCACACCGATAAACATTCCTGTTGATCTCACCGGATGTACGATCATCGTTCCGCTCGGCACGATAAAAGAATAGTCTGCCGACACCGCAAGGGGACCACCGATCGAATGACTTCCCCCAAGTACAAGGGAAACTGTCGGCTTACTCAGGGAAGCAATCATCTCTGCGATTGCAAGTCCTGCTTCCACATCCCCGCCCATTGTATTGAGCAGAATCAGGACACCTTCTATTTCCTCGTTATCCTCAATCTCGGCAAGTTTCGGAAGCAAATGTTCATACTTTGTCGCTTTTGTATTCCCTGATACTGCTTCATGCCCTTCAATTTCCCCAATAATCGTAAGAAGCTGGATATGATGTTTTTTCCTGCTCTGGTTCAGCTCCAGCGTTCCCATTTCTTTAATTTGTTCTGTCTCTTTTTCCTGATGATTGTCTCTTTCTTCCTGTTCCATTTCACACACTCCTGATATTTTCTTTTTAGTATGTGCAGGAAATGACATTTCATACTTTTATCATACTTTCACGAGGAGTTTTACGACATATTGGATAAAAAATACGTCTCACAAAATAGCATATACCCATCCATCGGTCAGCAATATTTTGCAAGACGTATTTCTTTCATTTTTTCATCTGTACAATCTGATCAAAACAACTCTGTTTTTTCTGTCCTTATTTTACATAGGCAAGCGCCTGCTCCAAATCTGCAATAATGTCTTCGACATGTTCAATCCCGACACTGAGACGGATCAGATCCGGCTGTACTCCCGCTTCTAACAGTTCCTGCTCATTCATCTGGCGGTGTGTATGACTCGCCGGATGAAGCACCGATGTTCTCGCATCCGCAACATGAGTGACAATCGCAGCCATCTGAAGATGATCCATCATTGCAACTGCACCGTCTCTTCCGGCTTTCAGCCCAAAAGAAATCACACCACATGTGCCATTTGGCATATATTTTTTTGCAAGCTCATGATACTTATTTCCTGCCAGTCCCGCATAATTTACCCATGCTACCTTCTCGTGATTCTCAAGATATTCAGCAACTTTCTGTGCATTTTCACAGTGCCTCTCAACTCTGAGACATAATGTTTCCAGTCCGATATTCAATAAAAACGCATTCTGTGGAGACTGGATCGATCCAAGATCCCTCATCAATTGTGCTGTTGCCTTCTGGATATAGGCGAGTTTTCCAAAACGTTCTGTATAGACAACTCCATGATAAGTTTCATCCGGCGTTGTCAGTCCCGGGAATTTTCCCTCTGCAGCATTCCAGTCAAAATTCCCACTGTCCACAATACATCCTCCGACACAAGTCGCATGTCCATCCATATATTTTGTAGTAGAATGCGTTACGATATCTGCTCCCCACTCAAATGGACGACAGTTCACCGGGGTTGCAAAAGTATTATCGACAATCAGCGGAACCTGATGTGCATGCGCTGCCTTTGCAAACTTTTCAATGTCCAGGACAACAAGTGATGGATTGGAGATTGTCTCGCCGAATACCGCCTTTGTATTCTCACGAAATGCAGCATTTAACTCCTCTTCCCCTGCATCCGGATCTACAAATGTTGCTTCGATTCCCATTTTTTTCAATGTATGTGCATACAGGTTGTATGTTCCCCCATAGAGTGCCGATGCACATACGATGTGATCCCCAGCCTCCGCAATATTCATGATCGCATAAAAATTCGCCGCTTGACCGGAAGAAGTAAGCATCGCCGCAACTCCTCCTTCAAGATCGCAGATTTTTGCTGCCACAGCATCGTTTGTAGGATTCTGAAGCCTTGTATAAAAGTATCCTGCCTCCTCCAGATCGAAAAGTCTGCCCATCTGTTCACTGGACTCATACTTAAATGTTGTGCTCTGGTAAATCGGAAGTACTCTGGCTTCTCCGTTTTTCGGCTTCCAGCCTGACTGAATACATTTTGTCTCTGGTCTGTAATTATTGCTCATTTTCTTTGCCTCCTGCGTATTCATCCTGATTTTTCTCATTAAAATCCAGTATACCATTCAGAAAATATTTGCACAAGAGTTATCTTTTTCATATTTTTTAATTTGTAATTGAAAATAACTGCCTTTTATACTCCGAGCTGAAATTCTTATTCATCCCAGTTGTGGTACACTTCCTGGACATCGTCATCTTCCTCGAGCAGATCCAGTGTCTTCTGAATATTTTTCAGATCCTGCTCATCTGTCAGCTCTACCCATGTCTGCGGAATCATGGTTACCTCTGCATTTGCCATTGGAATTCCTGCTTCTTCCAGCTTCAGACGGACTTCACTGAAGTCTTCCGGTACTGTCAGCACTTCGTAGCTGTCTTCCTCTTCCACAAAATCTTCTGCGCCCGCATCTAAAGCAAGCATCATAAGTTCATCAGAATCCATATCGCAATCTTCTTTTGCAATGATGATCTGCCCTTTCTCGTCAAACATGAAAGAAACACATCCCGGTGTTCCGACATTTCCGTTCCCTTTTGTAAAAGCATTACGGACATTGGATGCCGTACGGTTCTTATTATCCGTCAGCGCTTTAACAATGATTGCTGTTCCATTCGGTCCATAACCTTCATATGTAATATGTTCGTAGTTGTCTGCGGATCCTTCCCCCGCCGCTTTCTTAATACTCCGGTCGATGTTATCGTTTGGCATGTTATTTGCTTTTGCCTTCGCGATCACATCCCGCAGACGGCTGTTATTTGCCGGATCCGGTCCGCCGCCTTCTTTTACTGCTACTGCAAGCTCTCTTCCGATCTTGGTAAAGATTTTTCCTTTTGCAGCATCATTTTTTTCCTTTTTATGCTTAATATTCGCAAATTTTGAATGTCCTGACATTACTCTAACCTCTTTCTGTTTTGTATTCACTGCTATATTCTAGCACTAATCTTCTATCTTTTCAACTTCAACCAGTTCAATCATATTATTATCTACGCAAAGGATCCTAAAACAGTAGGCATTATATCGTACCTCACATGTCTCATCTTCAGATGGAATCCGCTCAAGCTTTGAAATCAGAAACCCATTCAGTGTTTCATTTTCTTCATCTTCAATCTTGATTCCCAGAATTTCCTCCAGATCATCCAACGCCACCTTTCCCTTAACAAGATACGTTCCGTTTTCCTGTTGGGAGTATAGCATTTCCTCCTCATCATATTCATCAAAAATATTTCCGACGATTTCCTCAATGATATCTTCCATCGCCACAATCCCCGCTGTCTGCCCGTATTCATCCAGCACAATAAACAGATGATTCTTTTCCGCGTTCATCTGTTTGAACAGGCGGGATAATCCTTTCGTTTCCGGAATAAAGCTGACCTCCCGCAGGCAGTCCTTTAATTCTTTCACCTTGACCGGACGAAGTTCTTTGTTTAAATAATATTTCATCGCATCCCTGAGATGGATCGTCCCGATAATATCATCGATATCCTCCTCATAAACCGGAAACCTTGTAAACCGCTCATCCAGCATGAACTGCAGAGCATATTCCAATGTCTCACTGCCGTCTACTGCTACGATATCTTTTCGATGTGTCATAATATCACGGGCATTTTTGCCACTATACTGCAGCACGTTTTTGATCATCCGTACCTCATTTTCCTCCAGATACCCCTGACTGCCGCACTCTTCTACCACATGTTCGACTGCTTCCTGCACTTCTTCTTTGCTTTCCGGGCTCTCCCCGGATACTATCTGCTTCAGATTTTTCCACAGACGCCTCTCGTCTTCCATCGTCTACTCCTTTACTATGTATGAAGCTCCAGACTGATTTTCAGTGCTTCATTGACTTTTTTCATTAGTTCCTGATCTAAGTGGCAGACCTGCTCTCTGAGCCTTTGTTTGTCAATTGTACGGATCTGCTCCAACAGTACAACTGAATTCTTTACTAACCTGCATTTTTTTGCATCAATCTCAATATGTGTCGGCAGTTTTGCCTTGTTCATCTTCGATGTGATGGCGGCACAGATGACTGTGGGACTATGTTTGTTCCCGATATCATTCTGTATGATCAGCACCGGTCTGATCCCCCCCTGCTCTGATCCGACAACCGGACTTAGATCTGCATAAAAAATATCCCCTCGTTTTACAATCACTCTATTCACACTCCGATTCTTCAAGATACAAACAGTATTTCCTCTTTTCTCGGATGTATTCTTTAGAGCTTTATTTTATTTAAGCAAAATAATCTACCTGCTCTTCAATCTTCCCATTCTGCATATAGACACGCGGGATCCGCTTTCCAAGATCACAGACAAACTCATAATTAAATCTGCCTGACAATTCACTTAGCTTCTCTACCGGAAGATACTCTTCCTGATCTCTGCCGATCAGCGTCACTTTATCTCCGAATTTCGCCTCCGGGATATCTGATACGTCCACCATGAACTGGTCCATACAGATCCGCCCGATGATCGGAGCTTTTTTGCCGCGGATCAGCACATATCCGGTATCAGAAAGACTTCTTGGATAACCGTCCCCATAGCCGATCGGAATTGTCGCGATCCGCATTGGATGCTCTGACACAAAGTCACCTCCATAGCTTACCGGTGTTCCTGCCGGGATATCTTTTACAAATGCAATATGACTTTTCAAAGACAATGCCGGCTTTAACTGTACAGTCTGTTTATCGACCTCCTCGGAAGGATACAGTCCGTAGATCGCAATTCCGGCGCGCACCAGATTATAATCTGCCTTGCGGATATCTATAATTCCCGCACTGTTTGACGCATGAATATATGGAAAGGTAATGCCCTGCTCTTTCAGTTTCCGTGTCATCCACTCGAATCTTTCCAACTGCATCTCCGTAAATGTCTTGTCTTTTTCATCCGCCTTTGCGAAATGGGTAAAAACGCCCTCGAGCACCAGATTCGGAAGCGCCGCAATCTCCTTGATCTCCTCAATACTGCTTTCCTCCACCGGAAATCCAAGCCTTGCCATCCCGGTATCCAGTTTGATATGTACATACGCCTGCTCCCCTTTTTCAACTGCCAGAGCGGAAATCGCCTCCGCCATCTCCTTCGTATAGACATTCATACGGATTTCATGTTCCAGCATTTCCGGATATTGATCCGGGAAAATACACCCAAGTACAAGAATCGGCTTTTGAATCTCTGCCGCCCGGAGCACAACCGCCTCATCAAGTGTTGCCACGGCATATCCCCACACATAGTCATACGATTCCAGCATTGCTGCAACCTGCACGGCTCCATGTCCATATCCGTCCGTCTTGATCACAGCAACCATTTCTGTCCCTTCTTTGAGGTTTTTTTTCATCTGTTCCATATTCCATGCTACCGCATCTAAATCTATCTTTGCGTATACTCTGCTATAAGTCTTCATAAATCTGCCCCTTACTACTTTTTATTCTTTTCTCTCAGCGCTTTTCACGCAGAACCGCCTCTTTGCTTTCTTCTGCCAGCACCTCTGCAATTCCCTCAAGAATATCACTTGCAAGGACACTGTAACTGCCCTTTCTCTTCTGTGCGGCATCCCCCGCCAGTCCATGCAGGAACACGCCGAGTACCCCCGCTTCATATGGCTTCATTCCCTGCGCAAGCAGTCCCGCGATCATGCCGCCAAGGACATCGCCGGCGCCCCCTTTTGCCATCGACTGGTTGCCGGAAATGTTGACATATATCGGCAGTTTATTTCTTCCTACAAGCGTTCTCGCATCTTTCATGACACAAACAGACGGAATTTCTTCGAAAAATTCCCGGAAATACCGGAAACGTTCTTCTTTTAATTCTTGTACGGAATGTCCGCATAACCCCGACATTTCCTTCATGTGGGGAGTCATTATACAGTCCGGCGTCAAATCCTCTAAAAGTTCCCTGTCTTTTGACAAAATGTTCAATCCATCTGCATCAATCATGCACGGCTTTTTCGAGTGACGGACCGTGTAAGAAAGAAGCTTGTGTGCAGTGTCGCTCATCGAGAGTCCTGAACCGATTCCAACAACATCCGCCCATGCAAGCAGTTCCTTTAGCTTTTCTTCCTCATAACTTTCATAAGTAGTGAGGATTGCCTCCGGAAGCAGCTGCTGCAGGCTCTGCTGATTTTCCTTTGCAGTATAAATCTGCACAAGCCCGGCGCCTGCCAGATATGCCGCTTTTGCACTAAAGTAAGCGGCGCCTGCCATTCCCGGACTTCCCACGATCAGAAGTACCTTTCCATAGCTTCCCTTGTGAGCATCCGGCTCCCGCTTCGGGAGTATCTTTTTTAAATCTGATCTGTCATAAGTATAGCATACATCTCTCCTTCCATCATATACAGAAGGTTCAATTCCGATCGACGCCGTCACAAGCTTTCCGACATGCCTGCGCGCCATACCAAACAGCATCCCCAGCTTTTGAAATGCAAATGTCACTGTAAGGTCTGCCAAGACCGCAGTTCCGAGCACATTTCCGGTATCTGCTGAGATTCCCGACGGAATATCCACAGCAACTTTTATGGCATCCATCTGATTCAATTTCTCGATTACATTATAATATGTCCCGGAAACCTGTCTTGATAATCCAATTCCAAAAATTGCATCCACAATCACTGTATAAGAATCTTCCCCTGCCCTCTCTTTGACCGGTACTCCATACTTGACTGCAATTTCTCTCTGAAGCTTTGTCTCCTCTGTCATGGAAGATTCCTTTCCGACAAACCAGACTTCCACCGCATATCCTTTTAAGTGCAAAAGTCTTGCAACAGCAAAACCATCTCCTCCATTATTTCCGGAGCCGCAGACAACAAGCACCTGTTTCAGATTGAGCCGTTCTGCCTCCATCACCTCCACAACAGAAAGTGCCGCACGCTCCATCAGCACCATCGACGGTACTCCCATCTCTGCAATTGTCTTCTGATCTCCCTGTTTCATCTGCGCTCCTGTCGGCAGATATCTCATATCACTCACCCTCTCCTACTGCAAATGCAACAGCATAACAGTCTGTATTTGTAATAGAAACATGGATTTTTGCAATGCCGGCAGATGCTGCCGCCTCTTTTGCCCCACGCAAAAGATTGACATATGGTTTCCCTCTCTCATCCCGCAGCACTTCAATATCTCCGGGCCAAAATCCTGAAAATCCGGTCCCAAACACCTTTGCCACCGCCTCTTTGACTGCAAAATTCCCCGCTGCTTTTTCCATTTGTCCGCCAATCAGCTCCTGTTCCCGAATGGAAAAACAACGCGTAAAAAAAGCCTGCTTTTCACACGCTTTTCTTACACGTTCTATTTCTATCATATCGGTTCCAACTCCAACGATCATCGACTTTTATTCCTTTGAATTGAAGTAATTATAGCGATTTACATTATAAGATAAACGCATCAGGCTCTCCGAGAGATGTACATTCTCCACAATGACATTCTTCGGAAGATTCAGATCGGTATGCGCGAAGTTCCAAATCGCCCTCACTCCGTTCTCCACGAGAAGTTCTGCTACTTCCACCGCTTTCGTCTTTGGAATCGTGAGTGCTGCAATCTCGATGTCATTGTTCTGTACAAACTCCGGCAATTCTTCCATCATCCGGATCGGAACATCACGGATCGTCATTCCTTTTAACGTCGGATTAATATCAAAAATTCCCTTCAGCAGAAATCCGCTTCTTTCAAATGCCGCATAATTTGCAAGCGCCTGTCCAAGGTTCCCCGCACCGATGATCACAATATTATGTGTCTTATCAAGTCCTAAGATCTTACCGATCTCTGTGTATAAGTATTTCACGTTGTATCCATAACCCTGCTGTCCAAATCCTCCAAAATTATTCAGATCCTGGCGAATCTGGGAAGCAGTCACTTTCATTTTCTTGCTCAGGTCATTGGAGGAAATACGTTCCACTCCATTTTCCAGAAGTTCACCTAAATACCGATAGTATCTTGGCAAACGTCTGATGACCGCCTGAGAAATCTGTCTTTCTGTCACAAATGTTCACCGTCCCCACTGTTTATTACATCTTATTATATAAAATTGTTTCCGCAAAGTCAAACTTTTCATTCCTTTTTAGTTGTATTTTCTTCGATATCCGTTATAATTGAAAAGAGAGTAAAGGGAGATCATATAGGGAAAAGACTGTATTTCTTCCGAAACCGAAATGAGATTTTAACAATTTATTCAGGAGGAAACAACATGGTTTTAGCATGCCATAATCTAAAAAAAGCCTTTTTGGAACAGGTAATTGTCAAAAACGGCTCTTTTCATATAGAAGAACACGAAAAGGCGGCGCTTGTTGGTTTAAACGGCGCCGGAAAATCAACCATCTTAAAGATGATCATGCGGGAAATTCCCACCGATGACGGAGAGATCATCCTTGCAAAAGGAAAAACGATCGGATATCTTGCACAACATCAGGCGCTGCTGTCCGGTAACACGATCTACCAGGAGGTGGAAAGTGCCAAATCTGATCTTATTCAGATGGAGGGACAGCTTCGCCGGCTGGAGGAGCAGATGCAAAGCAAGAACGGGGATGAACTTGAGCAGCTTTTACATACATACCATAAGTTAAGTGCAGCCTTCGAGCGCGCAGACGGCTATGCTTATAAGAGCGAGATCGTCGGTGTATTAAAAGGTCTTGGATTTGCAGAAACAGAGTTTGATAAGTGTGTGGACAACCTCTCCGGAGGACAGAAGACCCGCGTAGCTCTTGGAAAACTGCTTCTTACCAAGCCTGATATCCTGCTTCTCGACGAGCCGACCAACCACTTAGACCTGAATTCCATCGCATGGCTTGAGACTTACCTCTCCAATTATCCGGGTGCAGTGCTGCTTGTATCCCATGACCGTTACTTCATCAACCGTGTTGTGACAAAAGTCATCGAGATTGAATTTGGCGAGATCCTGATGTTCAACGGCAATTATTCTCAATTTGCAGAGAAAAAAAAGCTGATCCGGGAAGCCAAGTTAAAAGAATATCTGAATCAGCAGCAGGAAATCCGTCATCAAGAAGAAGTAATCCGGAAGCTTCGTTCTTTCAACCGTGAGAAATCAATTCGCCGTGCAGAGAGCCGTGAGAAAATGCTCGAGAAGATGGATCGGATTGAAAAACCTATGGAACATCACGCAGAGCTGCAGCTTCATTTGGAACCGACTGTTGTCAGCGGAAATGATGTCCTTCGTGTGGAGGGACTGGAAAAATCTTTTGGCAGCCACACCCTCTTTAAAAATATCGATTTTGAGATCAAGCGCGGGGAACATGTTGCTGTCATCGGTGATAACGGGACCGGAAAGACAACTCTGTTGAAAATTTTAAACGAAGTGCTCCCTGCCGACCGCGGAACTTTCACACTCGGCTCCAACGTCCACATCGGCTACTATGACCAGGAACATCATGTTTTGCACATGGAGAAGACCATCTTTGAAGAGATCTCCGATGACTATCCGTCATTGACAAACACTGAGATCCGCAATACACTCGCCGCCTTTCTATTTACCGGGGAAGATGTCTTTAAACGAATCGGTGATCTCAGCGGTGGTGAGCGCGGACGTGTCTCCCTTGCGAAGCTGATGCTGTCAGAGGCGAATTTTTTGATTCTTGACGAGCCTACAAACCATTTGGATATCGCATCGAAAGAGATTTTAGAACAGGCTTTAAATACTTACACCGGAACGGTACTCTATGTCTCGCACGACCGTTATTTTATCAATCAGACTGCGACTCGTATCATGGATCTTGTCAACCAGACTTTTGTCAATTACATCGGGAATTATGACTATTATTTAGAGAAGAAGGAAGAATTGACCGCCGCATATACAGACACTGCTTCCGATACGGAACATTCCCCTGAGGAGACTGCCTCAGAAGCCAAGCTTGACTGGCAGGCGCAGAAAGAGATCCAGGCAAAAGAACGCAAACGCCAGAACGATCTGAAAAAAGTAGAGGACAAAATTCAAAAGCTTGAGGAAAAATCCGCTCAGCTTGAAGAAGAACTTGCCAGACCAGAGTATGCGATGAATTCAAAAAAGCTGATGGACATCACAAACGAAAAAGCAGAAATAGATACAGAACTCATGGATCTTTACGAGCAGTGGGAAACCCTTGCAGATTGACATTCCCCACAGCTAAAGCAGGGGGATTCTTGCTTCAACCACTACTGCATTGGATGATACCATGCGGTATTTCAA
>URCR01000021.1 GCA_900546325.1 uncultured Lachnospiraceae bacterium
TGGCACACGACTTTGCGAAGCAAAGTGTAGTGTGTTATACGCTCTGTCGGCGTTGCCCTGAAAATACCGTTGCCGCCGGGGAGGGCAAGGGCATTTGACGCGGCAGGAAAGCAGGGCTTTGTTTGGGGCTGGTAAGCCGGAAACAAAGGGCTGATTTCAGCAGCAGACAGGGCGTATTATGAAAGCCCCCGTCCCTCGTCCTCCGCCCCCGGCCTATGGGACAAAAAGTCCCAAAGCTCTGGACACCGTGACCAGATGTGTGGCCACACTCCGGGAAAAGTAGCAGGACGGCAGGAAACCGTCAAGGCTGAAATGAATGGGCTGACGCCCGGCCTTGACCGTTCCCCGCCGCCCCGCTGGATGGGTGGACAAGGTGGCCAATCCCTAAAAGTGTTTGGCCGCACTCGTTCATTTTGGGGCCTTTCTTCTCCCAAAATTGAAATGGGCGGGAAAGCCCTAAAATGGCTTTGCTACTGCCCGTAAGAGATGGAAAAACAAGATGGAAAACAAGGTTAAAAATGGTTGACAAGTCTATCGGATGTGTGTTATACTGTGCGACAGTTTGAGATTGGAAGGAGGCTTACGTGTGTTAATTTGTGTACGCTAATAAGCAATAAAAAGTAGAAGTACCTTTCCACATGATGGTGGGCTTTTTTTGCGTGCGTATGCAAAGGAACACGTAGGTTTGACACGAGCAGTCTTTGAACTGTATCGTGGTGTTTTTTCGTGCTTTGTTGTTATGCAGGCGTCTGCCCTCTCTGTGGGACAACGCCTGCTTTTTATTGCAGAAACAAAGGAACAATGCAATAAAAAAGGAGGTTCGCATTATGACCCAAAACAACAATTCATGGAGAAAAACTTATTTTACACTTCTTGCCGGACAAGCAATATCCTTTATTAGCAGCGGTATTTTGCAAATGGCCATTATCTTTTATTTGGTTGCGAAAACTAATTCTGCAATCATATTGACGGCGGCAACACTGATTGGATTTTTGCCGCAAGCCTGTTTAGGCCCGTTTGCAGGTGCTTTTGTTGACCGGCACAGCCGTAAAAGCGTAATGATTGGTGCGGATTTGATAATTGCCGCCGCTGGCGGTATTCTGGCGCTGGTGGCGTTTTACATGGAATTGCCCGTATGGTCTATTATGGTTGTCCTGTTAATCCGAAGTGCGGGAACTGCTTTTCATTCTCCAGCATTCAGCGCAGCAACACCTATGATTGTGCCAAAAGAGGAACTTACAAAATGCGCTGGTTACACGCAGACCATGCAAGCAGTAAGTGCGATTATCAGTCCAGCTGCCGCAGCGTTTTTATATGCTGTTTGGCCTCTTAATGCAATTATATTGTTAGATATTGTGGGTGCAATCCTTGCCTGTGTGACTGTTGCGATTTCGTCCATACCAACGCCTGAACTATGTCCAGAAACGAAAAGACAACAGTTTTTACAGGATATGAAAGAGGGGTATGTGGTATTAAAGCAAAACAGGGGCCTCTTTGCTCTGCTCTGGATTGGTGTAATTTATATGTTCTTTTATATGCCAATCAGTACGCTTTTTCCTCTCATCTGTATGTCATACTTCAAAGGAACACCGGCCCATGCCTCTGCCGCTGAAATTGCTTTTGCGGTTGGTATGCTGCTTGGCGGAGTCATTCTGAGCATTTGGGGCGGTTTTAAGAAACGGCGGTACACCATCGGTCTTTCCGTTCTCCTGATGGGCGTTAGCAATATGCTCTCCGGGCTTTTGCCGCCAGACGCATTTCTTGTCTTTGTTGTGTGCTGTACTGTTATGGGAATTTCCGCTCCATTTTACGGTGTGCAAAATGCGATTTTTCAAGAAACGGTCAAACCAGAATATCTGGGGAGAGTTTTTTCTCTACTGACAAGCGCCGCTTCCCTCGCCATGCCGTTTGGCCTTGTCATTTCCGGGCCTCTGGCGGAGCGGCTGGGAGTTGAGAAATGGTTTGTCATTTGCGGAATTGGCATTATCATCGTTGCGCTTGCCGTATTTTTACTACCCGGTTTGAGAGAGATTGACAATACGCAATAATCAACTGCACCTTTTTCTATTACTAAACAAAATGCCTGGATGGTGGTTCTGAAAAACCAGAACCGCCGTTCAGGCATTTTTTATCTTCGTCCTCTCTGCGGTTTTGGATTCTTCAGCAAGTCGGATTTTTCCGCAATCTTTTTCAGCCACTTCCGTTCTTCTACTGACAGCTTCCTAAAATTCAGCTTGAGCCGTTTGCAGATAAACGCCAAGTACGCTTGTTCCGTGTCGCTGTCCTGGCTGACGATTTCACCAGCAGTTTCCAGCATTTCTTTTAGCGGGTTATCCTCTGGGACGCTGAAAAAATCGTCCTTGTGTGTTTCCCGCAGAGCAAGGGCAATCCCGTTTATGTCCCGTTGTATCACATAGCGGCAAAACTCGTCCTCATCAATATGGGCGGTGATAAGCTGTCTTAACTGCGTATCACTCATGCCAGGATTATGCTTTTTTATAACAGTTGCGCTCATCGTGTCCACTATGGCGTTTGCACCCTGCGCCTGTTTCAGTGCCGTTCCGTTCACATAGATTTCAAGGTCAGCCATCAGCCGGGGGAAATCCGGGTGCGCCGCCAGCTCACACAGCAGGGTATTGTCTATCCTCCCGCTTTTCAGCAGGTCAATCATTTCATCACTCAAACGCAGGTCTGCAAGATCGGCGTTTGGGTGATTTTTCATTTCAGACAGCCCCAGCAGATAATCAGCGGTCACACCGTAAAACTTCGCCAGCCGGATAAGGGCATAGTGGCTGATGTCCTTGAAGTCTTCCGTTTCGTAACTGCCCAGCGCAGACTTGGAAAGCCCGGTCTGCTCCGCAAGCTGCCCCAGCGTCAAGCCACGCTCCACACGTAGGTCTTTTAATCGCTCTTGTATGGATAAAGACATATTCACCCTCCTTGCTAGCTCAACGAAAGAGAAGCCGTTATGCTATGTACTATGCTCATAGCATAACGGCATAGGCATTTACAGTTTTATTTTACCATTTGCTACATCTTCACGAAATTTATCAACAAGCTTCGCTGTCAGCTTGGATTTACCGTAGTGTTCAAGTACAAAAGTACGATAACTTTTTCCATCTACAAGCACATCACTTTTTCTGGTCAACAACCAATTTCCGTTACCTCCTCCCTGTTCTCTAATATTCCAGTCTTTCCCATATCTTTTATAGATTTCATCTTTTTTACCTTGAACAGACATTGATTCGCTTGGAATATAAACAATTTGCATAATAGCTCCTCCTTTATTTTGTGCAAGAAGACCAGAAACCTGAATTTGTCTTTTATCTTTTTTTGATTATATCACAAATCCGAGAGCGTGGAAATAGGGAGTTTTTCAGGCTGATTTCCTACCTCTTGGATATACGGCACAGGCGGTCAAAAAGGTGTAGACTTGGGATAGTTCATCGATGGACAAGCACCTTGGAAACAGAACACGCCAAAGAAAACGGAGGGACGCATGAGCAAAAGACCCTATCAACACCTGCCGCCGCTGGAACACAGGCCGGACGGCTCCCCCTACCGCATAACCCCGCCCCAGAAGAGACGAGCCAGCGGCCTGATACGCCGGGAGTGCTGCAACTGCGAGGACGGAAACTGCCTTGCGCTGGACGATGGCGACACCTGCGCCTGTCCGCAGATGATTTCGTTCTCCGTCTGCTGCAAGTGGTTCCGCTGGGCGGTCTTGCCGCTGGACAGGACGCTGGAAGCGGAGATTTACCGGGACAGGGACTTGAAACGCTGTGCGGAGTGCGGCGGTGTGTTCGTCCCGAAGTCCAACCGGGGCAAATACTGCCCGGACTGCGCCGCCAGAGTTCACAGGCGGCAGAAAACAGAAAGTGAACGGAAAAGGAGGTCTGCTGTGGACAGTTAAGAGCGGGAAAAGCCTTGATTTGCAAGGCTCCGCAAGCCCTCAACCGGGGCGGCTGGTATCATTTATCATTCGCCCCGGAAAACGGGCCTCTAACCGTCCACAAAACACGCTATGACAAACACGATTTATATTCACCAGCCGGAAAAGGCGTTCAGTTTCACCCGGCTCCCCAATTTCCTTTTTGAAGCACCCACATTCCAGCCCTTGAGCAACGAAGCGAAGGTGCTGTATGCCTTTGTCCTGCGCCGGGCGGAGTTGTCCCGGAAGAACGGCTGGGCGGACGAGTACGGGCGGGTCTACCTGTACTACCCCATCTGCGAGGTGGTCGCTTTGCTCCGCTGCGGGCGGCAGAAAGCGGTCAACACCCTGCGGGAGTTGCAGTATGCGGGGCTGGTGGAAATCCAGAAACAGGGCTGTGGAAAACCCAACCGCATTTACCCGAAATCCTATGAAGCGGTTCCAAACACCGACTTCAAGAAATCCGGTTATGGTACGCCGGAGGGCTGAAAACCGTACTTGGCGAGTACGAAAATCAATCCTCTTGAAGTACGGAAATCTGACGGTATATAGAAATACAGAGATTAAAACCATCTATTTACATTCATTCCATTCCAATCCTATCAGAGATATTTTCGGCGGGAAAACCCGCCGGAAAGGAATGGAATGGGGAAAGGAGTTCAATGGCACAACACGCAATTTTGCGATTTGAGAAGCACAAGGGCCACCCGGCGGGGCCGCTGGAAGCCCACCATGAACGGAAAAAGGAGCAGTACGCCAGCAACCCGGACATTGACACCAGCCGGAGCAAGTACAATTTCCACATCGTCAAGCCGGATGGCCGCTACTACCATTTCATTCAGAGCCGCATCGAGCAGGCCAGATGCCGCACCCGCAAGGACAGCACTCGGTTTGTGGACACGCTGATTACCGCCAGCCCGGAGTTTTTCAAGGGCAAGTCCCCAAAGGAGATAGCGGCCTACTTCCAGAGGGCGGCGGACTTCCTCATTGACCGGGTGGGCCGGGAGAACATCGTTTCGGCTATGGTACACATGGATGAAAAAACGCCCCATCTGCACTTGGTCTTTGTGCCGCTGACAAAGGACAACCGCCTGTGCGCCAAAGAAATTATCGGCAACCGGGCCAATCTGACGAAGTGGCAGGACGATTTTCACGCCTGTATGGTGGAGCAGTACCCCGACCTGGAGCGTGGGGAAAGCGCCAGCAAGACGGGCCGGAAGCATATCCCCACCCGGCTGTTCAAACAGGCGGTCAACCTCTCCAAACAGGCGAGGGCCATTGAAGCGGTTCTCTCCGGCATTACCCCGCTGAACGCCGGAAAGAAAAAAGAGGAAGCCCTCTCCATGCTGAAAAAGTGGTTCCCGCAGATGGAGAATTTCTCCGGGCAGTTGAAAAAGTACAAGGTCACAATCAATGACCTGCTGGCGGAGAATGAGAAGTTGGAAGCAAGGGCAAAGGCCAGCGAAAAAGGAAAGATGAAAGATACGATGGAACGGGCAAAGCTGAAAAGCGAACTGGACAATTTACAGCGGCTGGTTGACCGTATCCCGCCGGATATACTGGCGGAACTGAAACGGCAGCAGCGGCACACAGTAAAGGAAAGGTGATAGATATAAGCAGAAATTTTCGCCGCCCCTGTGCGGCATTGTACCTTGAAAACTGAATATGGAGGACACTGGATGGCAAAAAGCGAAAGCGATATTTTTACGCCCCGGACAGGGCAGGTCATACAAACAGAGAACGGCACGCAGTATTTTGTATGTGGGAACAACCGTATAAAAATCTCCGAACACTTCGCCGCAGGCGGGAAGCCCCTCGGTGATCTGATTGTAGATGTGGTGCGGCATACCGCAGAAAAAGCCGCTTCAACCTGATAGCCCATCATTGATAACACGCCCACGCTTATGATATAATTGCCATAGAGCAAAAGTATTGTAAGCGTGGGTTGTTTCTTTAGAAGGAGGATTTTTAACGGTGAAACAACCTTACAATACTACGATTTACAACACGGCGCTTTATATGAGATTGAGCCGGGACGATGAAAACTATGGTGACAGCGTAAGCATTGAAACACAGCGGACAATCCTGCAACAGTACGCAAAGGAACAGGGGCTTCATGTAGTCGGTGAGTATGTGGACGATGGCTGGTCGGGGACGAACTTTGAACGGCCGGATTTTCAGCGCATGATGGACGATATGGAAGCCGGAAAAGTAAACTGCATTGTTACGAAAGATCTTTCCCGTTTCGGGCGGGAACATGTGATGATGGACTACTATCTGGAATTTCTGTTCCCGGAAAAACGGGTGCGCTACATCGCCGTTGCGGAGAATGAGGACACAGAGAAAGGGCTTTCCGATTTTGTACCGTTCAAAAACCTGTTCAATGAATGGTTTGCGAAAGATACGAGCCGCAAGGTAAAGGCCGCTTTCAAAGCGAAGTTTGCCACAGGACAGCGTATCGGTGCCTATGCTCCCATCGGGTACAGGAAACACCCGGAAATCAAAAACAAGCTGATAATCGACGAGGAAACCCGCTGGATAGTGGAGAAGATTTTTGACCTTGCCATTCATGGCAGAGGGGCGGCCAGTATCACAAGAATACTGATTGCGGAAAAGGTTCCCACACCGGGATTTATCAACTTCCAGCGTGACGGGACTTTCGCAAACATCTATGCGGGTGCGCCAGAGGAAAAAAGCTACGCATGGACGATAGCGCAGGTCAAGAGTATTATGAAAGACGAAACCTATATCGGTCATACCATCCACTACCGGGAAACAAACATTTCCTTTAAGAACAAGCGGAGGGTACGCAAGCCCCAAAGTGAATGGGTGCGGGTGGAAAACACGCAGGAGCCGATTATCAGCGAACATGTTTTCCGGCAGGTACAGGAGCAGATAGCAAGCCGCCGGCGGGAACGCAAAAACGGTACGACACAGATTTTTGCGGGACTGATAAAGTGTGCGGATTGCGGCTGGTCGCTGTCCTATGGGGAGAACAGGCAGAACAGCAAGCCTTACGGCCATTATCATTGTAGCAAGTACGGACAGGGCACACGCCAATGCTCCATGCATTATATCCGCTATGATGTGCTTTACGCCTATGTCCTCTCCCGTCTGCAATACTGGTCGGGGCTGGTACAGCATGATGAAGAACGGCTTTTGAAGCGGCTGTTAAATGCCAATGACAAGGGACAGGCCGCCGCAAGAAAGAAGCAAGCCGCAGAGTTGAACAAAGCGGAGAAGCGGAAAGCCGAAGTCGATACCCTGTTTGCCCGGATGTATGAGGACTGGGCGGCGGGGCGTATCACAGAATACAACTTCTCTATGCTGTCCGGGAAGTACCAGAGCGAACAGGCTGAACTGGACACAAAGATTGAACAGCTTCAATCCGCTATCGCCACTGAAAGCCAGAACGCCACAGACGCAGAAAAATGGATTGCCTTGATGAAAGAGTGCGTCAATCCAACAGAACTGACCGCCGAACTTTTGAATACGCTGATTGAAAAAATCGTTGTCCATGAAGCGGTCAAAGGTGAGGACGGAAGCCGGGAACAGGAGGTAGAAATCTTCTACCGCTTTATCGGCAAAATTGATTAAATGACACCAATATTTTTAACTATGTGATACCGGATTATCAGTTCCTGATTCAAGTATGATTCTCTCATTAGCAGAAGAACTGGACACATCTGTAAGCACTTTACTTGGAGAAACTGTACAAAAAGAATGTTTGAATGAAGAAAATATGAAGAGCATTTCTGAAAAGCTTGAAGTTATCAATCTTCAACTTGCTAAAAGAAGTTCGATGAGAATTCGGACAATCCGCTATTTGTTTATTTCATTATGTGTAATTATTGCAGTAATTTTTATTGCTTTTGCAGCTATGGGCAGTGAATATTTGACTTGGGATTTTAATAATCCAGAGTTAGCAATTGTAGGTACCCTATTACATGGTTTTGAATTTTTGTTTGTTAGAGTAGCACCGTTCCTTTTTATGGGATCAGTAATTGGAATTGCATTAACATATAAAGAGCGATAAATTCCAGTCTTACGAAGAGAGTGGAAGCACACAAGAATTTTTCATGCTATGTATGATGAATTACCAGCACCAAAGCCGAAAAAGAAAAGAGAAACAACTCTCGACTATAGAAAACAGAAGTGAAATGAGCAGACAGGTAAAGCAGAAGTTGGAGGATAGCACTATGAGAAAAGTAAATTTGTTTATTGCAATGAGCTTAGATGGGTACATTGCGGACAGCCAAGGTGGTGTAGACTGGTTAGGAGAACAAGGAGAGGAAAGTGAGGATGTTGATTCTTACTCCGCATTCATAAAGGATATTGATACAGTACTGATGGGATGGAAGACGTATCATCAAATTGTCACAGAGCTTTCCCCGGGAGAATGGATTTATAACCATCTGAAAACCTATGTGTTCACACACAAAGAACAGAAATCTACGGAACATATTCAGTTTGTCAACGGTGATCCGGCTGATCTGATCACTGCTTTAAGAGAGGCAGAAGGAAAAGATATCTGGATCTGCGGAGGTGCAAATTTTGT
Source organism: uncultured Lachnospiraceae bacterium (assembly GCA_900546325.1). Classification (GTDB taxonomy): domain Bacteria; phylum Bacillota; class Clostridia; order Lachnospirales; family Lachnospiraceae; genus Faecalimonas. The sequence continues at coordinate 8,490 of URCR01000021.1, forward strand.
TCAGCAAATGGTAAAGGAAGATCTGATTGATTGTTATTACATTACGATCATTCCTACAATCCTTGGTGCTGGCATTCGGCTTTTTTCTAACCTTGCAGGCGAGGAACGGAAGTTAAAACTGGTGGATACACAAACTTACAATGGAATGACAGACTTAGTTTACGTTCGAAGATAAGTAGAAACTGATGTTAGAAGTGGGAGGAAGAAAAATGAGAGGGTATACTTATGTTACTTTAAGACAGAAGCCGGAATGGAAAGAGCAGGCGGCGACATGGTTTCATGAGAAATGGGGAGTACCGAAAGAAGCGTATCTGGAATGTATGGAAGCTTATCTTTGTCATGAGACAGAATATGGCTGGCATTTATGTCTGGACGGAGACCGTATTGTGGGAGGTCTCGGAGTAATTGCAAATGATTTTCATGACAGAAAAGATCTTACGCCAAACGTATGCGCAGTATATACGGAAAAAGAGTACCGCGGTCAGGGAATTGCAGGACATTTACTGAATACAGTTGTAGAGGATATGAAGACAAAAGGGATCACACCACTCTATCTGATCACAGATCTTACAGATTTTTATGAAAAATATGGCTGGGAATTTTTCTGTATGGTTCAGGGAGAGGAAGATCCGGAACCGATCAGAATGTATATTCACAGATAAAATTTTGTTGTGCGATGAAGAGGCAGGAAATCAAAGAGGTTTCCTGCCTCTTGAGTTTATGGATGGCTCTGATTGCCGTGGCACGAATTTCCCCGTTTGTTACATAGAAAAAGAATGACGGCAGAAAATGAAACTGTTATAATAAAAGTAGATTTTGTTTCTGTCAGGAGAGAGGATTTTCAGCGTGTAAAAGAGAAAATGACGGAAAACATCGTACGAAAGAGGAGGGGAACTATGAGCATAGGAATTCAGGTCATTGTGGGAATGTGTATTGCGCTTGCAGTTGTATGTCTTCTGATGGTATTTCACAGAAAGCAGAGGATCGTGTGGGCTTCTGTTTTTGTTTTACTTGGGATTGTGACAGTGCTTGCAGGGATATTTTTCCCGGATGGCAGTGGAAAGGATGGAAGAGACAAAGCGGCATCGACGGAGAACCTGCCGGATACCTATATCGGACTTGCCTATGGGTTTATGGGAGAAGGGGCATATGAGGATGCAGAAATTTTTCTGGAAAGCTATCTTTCTTCCTGCGTATACGATGATAGGTATCTGCTTGCACGGGCGAGACTTTACGGACTGCAGGAAAACTATGACGGGGCAGAAGGACTGTACCGAATGCTGCTTGATAAAAAGTCGGAAACAGCTGGAAAAAAGGAACTGGAAGAAGAACTGGAAGAGGTAAAGGAAGCAAAGAAGAAAGCAACTGCAGATGCGGTGGAGGATGTGCAGTCACTGCTTCGTGAGGCGGCATCTGAGTGCGCGGCGAAATTCGATGGGACAGAGGATGCGGTTGCCTATTATCTTGCTGTGCAGGAAGAAGGGGCAGATAACAAAAAGACGGAAGAGATGCCGGAGGGGGGAGTGTTTACCCTTCGGGAGATGAAGCTTGCCAGAATGCATGGACAGATTCAGGAAGAGGATTATGAAGAGATCGCGCAGGAGATGAGTGACTGGGAGGATAGCAGCCAGCTGCTTGTATTTTCGGAACTGTACCGTCAGGGACTGATCAGCACATCGATGCTCCGTAAAAATGAAGAATTGAAGGCAAAGACAGAGCAGGCGCAGCAGGCACTTACCTGGGTGGAGAAGCAGGAGAAGGACTATACGTATACCGGGGAAGACAAGAAGCTGATCGATCAGACCGTGGAGCAGCTGGAGAAGGCGTCTGACGACGGCGAAGATGCATATGATTTCTGGGTGCGCGACCGACTTTTAGAGGCAGCAGGGGAGGAAGAAGAGAGAGAACCGTCGAAGCTTTACATGCAGGCCTCAAGACTTGCCTATGAGAACGGTGACCAGACAAGCGCTGATTCCTGCCTGGAGAAAGCACTGGACACTGCGGCAAAGAGTGAAGATGATGCTTACCGTGGCCCGGCAGGCGAACTGAACCGGATCTTATCGGAGAAGGAAGATAAAGAACAGCTTAAAGAAATTGATACGTATGCGCAGCTTACCGTTGATCATATTGTTCCGATGGCAGGCCATGCGAAGGATACAGATAGTCAGGAGAAATCCCTACAAGATACGGATGATCAGGAGAATTCTCCACAAGATGCAAATGGAAAGGAAGACTTCACACAGTATGTCACGGATACTGTGAATCAGAAGGCGGCATCGGTAAGTATTTCCGGGATTGATGCCAAAGAGTTTGAGACGGTCCGGGCAGTTGTTTCTCTGGAGGAAGGGATTGCAGACAGCGAGGGAAAATTCCGGGAGAATGTGGAAATCCTCGACTGCGGGGCGGTGATTTCTGATTATAAGGTAACAAAACAAGAATATGACACGGTAAATATTGTACTCTGCTGTGATAATTCCAGCAGTATGGAGGGAGAGAAGATTGAGAACCTGAAGCAGGCGGTCTCCATATTTGTAGGGAAGATCGCGGATGAGGTCAATATCGGTATCGTCCCATTTGGAAGCGGTGTGCTGGAAGGTGTCTGTGAGCCGGGAAGCAGCAAAGAAGAGCTGGAGCAGTCTGTGGAATCCTTCCGTGCCGACAGCGGAACAAATATATACAGTGGAGTAGAATATACACTTTCCATGCTGGGAAAGGAGAAGGATGCGCTGAATCTTGCAGTGATCATGTCGGACGGCAATGACAGCATTCCTTCCGAGGAGCAGATCCAGCAGATTACTTCTGCCTGTGAAAGTGGAAATATCCTGCTCTACTCGATGGGACTTGGGGCGGATGTAAATTCGGAGGTACTAAATACATATTCGGATGCAGGAAATGGAGAGTATGTATTTGTATCGGATTCCAATTCGCTTTACAGCTTTTATCAGTATATTTATCAGATCAGCAAGAATCGCTACGAGATTGAATACCAGGCAGTTGATACAATGACACAGAGCCGGACATTGCGGGCAGAATGCAAAGGAAATACAAAGGCTTATGATGAGAGACCATATTATCTGTATGAGAGTGATCTGACAGAAGAAGATCTGGGCATGCAGGAGGATCTGCAGATCCAAGATATGGTATTTTACGGTCTGGATACGAAACTTCTCTATGAGTCTGCGGCGCCGCAGAAGGTGAGACTGACCGGAAAGGATCTGAAGAAAGAAAATGAGATTTCGGTATCGCTTCACGGAACGATGGAATATGATCTGGAATGTAAATATGAAAGTGACACAAGCTGGGAGGTGACAATTCCGGCGAGGGCGGCATGTGGAGTGTATGATGTGTATGTGACAGCAAATGGGGAACGAAGGGTATTTCCATCCGGACTTGTGATCACTTCAGGAAATTTAAATACCGTCCGCTATGGAAATTATGTATTTACTTCTACCGGGAAAGAAGTCTGCGGGGATACGACGAAACTGACCGGGTATATCCGGATGAATGGCTGGCTTGGATTCCAGGACAGTGTACGTCTGGAAGGAGATCTGGAGAAGGATGCAGAAGTGACTATGCGCTGCCGCAGATCCTATGTGGAGTATGACAGAAATACAGCAGAAGGGTATGCAAAGCACCTTGCAGAGTATGGCATGTATGCTTCTCTTCCGGGATTTTCAGAAATGACGCTATACAATGATCCGCTGACGGATGCTTCCTCCAGCGATTATCCGGTGAAGCCGGCTGTCTCAAACGGGGCGTTTGTCCTGCAGGATTTTTCGAGGATCGACTATGCAACGATCGCGCTATATCCAAATCAGGCAGTCATTGAATTTGACAGTGTGCAGACGGGACTTCCGTTCCAGGATGATGTGTTAAAGACGGCAGAATCGGAGAGCCCGTTCGCATTTCAGTTTGATCATGAAGAGCAGATCATTCTGAATGATAAACAGATCGGCTGTGATATTTCGCTGAGTCTTGGTGAGGAGGATCAGAAGAATTATCACGCACTCTTTGGAAATATGCCGATCGCCTGCAATCTTGGCACGGCGGAACTGAAGCTAAATACGTTGAGCGGGGATGTCTCAGTGAAAGTGCTTGTAAATGTTGCGATGTTATGTGACGGTATGGGTCTGGAACTACAGTGGAAAGACTGGAAGCTGGATGGCGTGGAGTTGTACGCAGATTATCCGGTCAATACGACGATTTCCGGAATCCCGGTAACGTTCTCTAAATTTTCGCTCGGTGCGGAGGAAATCAGTTCTATCGACAAGTTGGATAACAGAGAATTGCTGAAGCTGAAATACAAAGGCTCATTTAAAGTGGCGGTGGCGCAGGTGTCTGCGTTTAAGCCGGGACTGGAAAAATGGGTCGGGGATGTCAGTCTTGCTTCTCTTGACCGGGTGTCTATGGAATTTCAACTGAGCAGAAAGTATATTTCGGTGGCGGCAACTGCAAAGCTTCTCGAGGCAGTTCAGATCGGAGACTGTACGTTGGAATTTGGAGAAGGAATTTCCTATACGAATATGCTGCTTGGCATGCAGGGAGAAACAGTCAATGGATTCCGGGGAGAAGTCGGTGTCGGGATCAAGATGCAGACGAATAACTGTATGTTCAATGTCCGGGGCGCTGCGGAATTTGCGATGACAGACAAAGTGTGGGGAATTGGCGCCACGGGAGAACTGGAGGCAAAAGTTTCCTGGTGGATTTTTGACATGCAGACACAGGCGAAAGGACAGGGATTTGTCGGTGTCTATGAACAGCATAACGGTGTGTGGGCATTTGGGCTTCATGGGCAGACGAGCAATCCGGATGATGACGGAGTTCATCTTGTGTGGGCGGCAGATAACCCGGAACTTTCTGGTAAGACATTAAGCTAGTGTATGGCATCACTTATATTTTGCAGAAAGATGCCGTGTAGGAGCGGCAAATGATGGAACGGGAGAAGAAATGTGTATGAAGAGAAGAAACAGAATGGAAAAGCAAAATACGGTATGCACAAATAGAAAGAAGTATGTTTTACAACTTCTGCTGATCTTTTTCATCAGTCTTGTGGCAGTTCATACTGGAGAGATCCGGGAAGTGCAGGCGGCGCGGACAGATCTGATGACTCTGGAGGGAGAAAAAGATGTTGTTGTGATCCTTACTTATGACAAGGAATTACCGGAAGTTTCTATGACGGATCCTTCGGGGAAGGTGTATGCGGCGGAGAGCGATTTTGCGGCAGTACAAAAAGGAGATGGGGCAGTTTATTATTATCTGAGAAATGCGCCGGGAGGTACCTGGTACATTGACTATGATAAAAAGTCGAACAGCAAACTTGAGGTGCATGTCATGCCGTGGTATCAGGAGGCAGAGATCCGCTCATTTGCAATGGAAGCGCCCAAAGAAGAGCGGATCAAAGTCCGTGCAGAGGTGACGGCAGAAGAAAATATTGGGTATGCTTATTATATTTATGCTGTGACGATGCAGGGGGAAATGGTAGACGGAAAGAAAGAACTGAAAAGTGGCAGTGGTACGGCAAATCAGAAGTTCGAGACAGAAGTGGATATCTCTTCCCTGCCGGATGGAGAAAAGTATTACTTACAGATGGATGTAGTCGTCACAGATCCGGATCAGACAGAACTGACAACATCGGCGGTCACTGCGGAGAGTTTTTCTGTCAAAGGACATACAGTGAAAGGGGACGGAGCAAAGCTTCGGACTGTGCTTGATTATACAGACAGTGCACTGGAGATTGACTGGAGCAGCGCAGAAGATTCCTGTGACCAGTGGGTAGTGGGCGTGTTTCAGGGGAAGGATGCAAAAGATCCCATTTATTCAGAGCAGATGGAGCGCGACAGAAAAAATACAGTGATGAACATTGATCTGGATGGCGAAGATCTGAAAGTCGAAGTATCTGCGATGAGCGGTGGGAAAATTGTGGCAAAGTATGAGCGGACGATCATGCTGGATCCGGGTGTCACGGTTACAATCGACACGCCGGAGCAGACGGGATCGACAACGGCAGAAGTCTCCTATGATGTTGGGGATAAGACGGTGCAGGCAGAAATCACAGTCGGGGAAAAGTCACAGAAAGTCCAGTTGGAAAAAAGCGGAACAGCTGCATTTGAGATTGCAGATATGGAGACGCAGGAGATCACTGTAGTTTATGGATGGGAAGCAGGAAGTTTTTACCGGGTATCCAAACGGATCAGCACAGATGTTGTCCCGCCGATGATAGAACTCTATGGGATCGGAGAAAACATCCGGGTAGAGGAAAAAGTGCTTTCACTTTCCGGCAAAACAGACTCGGATGCTGTTTTAAAACTGGATGGGAAAGAGCAGAAAATTGGGAAAGATGGGACATTTCAGATTTCTCTCAAACTGAAAAAAGGGGAAAACCAGATCACGCTGACCGCGGCAGACCCGCTTGGAAACCAGACATCCAGAACGATCCTTGTGCAATATCAGAAGGAAGGTACAAAAGGCGAGAAAGCACCGACTCCGGGAGGTTTCTGGATTTTGGGAGGAACTTTTCTTACCGCATTTCTGTGTGCTTTCCTTATGGGAATCTTTGGAATCGTCTCCGGAAGAAAAGGCGGAAATATAAGGAAGATCTTTGCGGTGGCGAAAGGATTCTGTTTCTGCGGAATGCTGGGAGGACTGGTCGGCAGCGGCTGGTATTTGTACCGTTACTGGAAACTGACAGAGAAGATTTCAGGGGAAAATCTGACCGGAGTATTGAAGGCAGCTCCGGTTTCTGACTTGACAAAAGTGCTGGAACAAAGGCAGGAATGTCTCAGGCTTTTATGGATTCCGGCGATAGCAGCGGCAGGATTTTTGATCCTTTTCATTCTTCTTACGATCGGAGGAAAAGCAATCCGCAAAGCACAGGAACGTCATAGAGAAAAGGCAGAATGGAAAAAGGCACAGAGAGAAGAACAGAAGCAGAAAAAGAAAGAGGAAAAAGAGCGCACACAGACACAAATGTCGGGTCAGGAAAAAGGAAAAGAACGGTACTGTCCATACTGTGGGACGAAAAATTCCCCAACGAGCAAATATTGCGGAAAATGCGGGAAGCTGATAGAGTAAAGAAAAAAGGAGGAAAAAGAAATGCAGCAAAAAATACATTTTGAATGTGATTACACGGAGGGAGCACACCCGAAGATTTTGGAACGTCTCATGGAGACGAATATGGAACAGACGGTCGGGTATGGAGAAGATCCTTATTGTCAGAAAGCAGCGGAACTGATCCGGAGACTTTGCAAAAAAGAGACGGCGGCGGTGCACTTTCTTGTAGGAGGAACGCAGGCAAATCTGACAGTGATCTCGGCATTGCTGCGTCCGCATCAGGCGGCGGTGTGTGTGGAAACCGGACACATCAACGTACATGAGACCGGTGCGATCGAGGCAGTGGGACATAAGGTGATCTCAGTGCCGGGGAAAGATGGAAAACTGACGGCAGAAGATGTGGCGCGTGTACACAGATTACATTGGGAGGATGCCACCCACGAACATATGCCGCAGCCGAAATTGGTCTATATTTCTAATCCGACAGAAATCGGGACAATCTATACAAAAGCAGAATTGGAGGCGTTGCGGAGAGTATGCGATCAATGCGGAATGTATCTGTTTTTGGATGGAGCAAGGCTGGGATATGGATTGGCAGCGGCGGATAATGATTTAGATCTGGAAAGCATTGCGGAAAACTGTGATGTGTTTTATATCGGGGGAACAAAAATGGGAGCGCTCTTTGGAGAGGCTGTTGTGATCTGTAATCCCAAATTGCAGGAAGATTTCCGGTATCTGATCAAACAACGGGGAGGTATGCTGGCAAAAGGCCGGCTGCTTGGAATCCAGTTTTTCGAGCTGCTTCAGAACGGGCTGTACTTTGAACTGGGCGAACATGCGGTGAAGCTTGCACAAAAACTTAGAGAAGGGTTGCTTCAGGCAGGCTACGAGATGCAGGACAGTACGACAAACCAGCAGTTTGTGATCGTATCCGATGAGGAATTGAAAAAGATTGAGGAGAATTATTGCGTATCCTACATTGAACGTGTCGGAGAGAATCAAAATGTGATCCGGCTCTGCACGAGCTGGGCAACAACAGAAGGAAATGTAGAACGGTTTGTCCGTGATGCAGAACGGATAAAAGAAGCCGTCGGTCCGCAACGGCAATAGTTAGAAAACAGGAATTAGATAAACAAAATAAAAAAATCTCGCATAAATCTTCTGGTGTCTCTACAGGTGGTATGTTGCCTGAAAACACTGGATTTATGTGAGATTTTTATTGTCTGGAAGTGCTAATCGCGGAATGTCAGCGAAGTGTCAGTCATGGAATCGATGACTGCCAGCGATTCTAAGTGGACGCCCTGGGAGCGGATCAGACTGCCGCCGTCCTGCATTCCTTTCTCGATAACAACTCCTGCGCCCTCGATCGTCGCGCCGGAACCTTTCACAAGATCGATCAGACCTAACATGGCACAGCCATTTGCGAGGAAATCGTCGATGATCAGAACGTGATCGTCTTCATTTAAAAATTTCTTAGAGAGAATGACATCGTAAGTACGCTTGTGTGTGAAGGACTCTACTTTTGTATGATAGACTTCTCCGTCAATATTGATGCTCTGTGTTTTCTTAGCAAAGACAACAGGAACACCGAAATACTGCGCAACGATACAGGCGATTCCGATTCCGGAAGCCTCGATCGTGAGAATCTTTGTGATCTTATCGCTTGGAAATCTTCTTCGGAATTCCTTCCCGATCTCGTTGATCAGATCAATGTCCATCTGATGATTTAAAAAACTGTCTACTTTTAATACATTTCCCGGTTTTACAACACCGTCTTTTAAGATTCTTTCTTTTAAAAGCTGCATGGTATAGTTTCCCTTCTCTTCGGTGATTTTTTGATTTATAAATCATCATACCGCAAGGGACGAGGATTTTCAACAAAAAATAACTGGAAAACAAAAGAAATTATAAATTGTGATATGAAATAGAATGTGATAGAATGAATCTGTATGTAATAAAATGACGAAACAGCAGAAAAAATGCTGGAAGGAGGATTTTTTTGATAACGATAAACAGTTATGTGAAGCCGGAGAGTCTGGAAGAAGCGTATGAACTGAATCAGAAGCGCGCGAACAGAATCCTTGGCGGGATGATGTGGATGCGGCTTGGAAACGGGCGCGTACAGACTGCGATCGATCTGTCCGGCATGGGATTAAACCAGATAGAAGAGACCGAAGAGGAATTTAAAATCGGGTGTATGTGCACATTGAGACAGCTGGAACTGCATGAAGGACTCAATCGGTATACAGAAGGAGCAGTAAGAGAGTGTGTCAGACATATTGTCGGAGTACAGTTTCGCAATCAGGCAACTGTCGGGGGAAGTATTTTTGGAAGATTTGGGTTTTCAGATGTTCTGACTTGTTTCCTGGCGATGGACTGCTATGTGGAGATGTATAAAGGAGGCATAATCCCGCTGAAGAATTTTGTCTGTCAGGAACGAGACAATGATATTCTTGTAAATATTATCATCAAAAAGGATGAAAGAAGGATCCGTTATGTTTCATCCAGAAGAACAAAGACAGACTTTCCGGTCATTGCCTGCGGTGTGGCAAAGGCGGGAGACCGCTGGTATGCAACTGTCGGGGCGAGACCGATGAAGGCGGTTCTCGTATCCGAGAAGGCTGATGGAAGAACGGCGGCAGAGCTCGCAGGGAAGATGACAGAACAAGTTACATTTGGAAGCAATATGCGCGGAAGCGGAGAATACCGCAAGGCACTTGCAGAAGTGCTGATCCGCAGACAGATAGAAGCATTGATGGAGGAGGGTTAGAGATGGAAGTAAAGTTTATTTTAAATGGGAAACAGACCACTGCCGACATCAAGGAAGATACCGTTCTTTTCGATCTGCTTCGGGCAAAGGGCTGTTACAGTGTGAAATGCGGCTGTGAGACGACAAACTGCGGTCTGTGCACCGTATGGATTGACGGAACTCCGTCTCTCTCCTGCTCGGTGCTGGCGGCAAGAGTGGAAGGAACAGAAGTGACAACACTAGAAGGACTCCGGGAAGAAGCGGCAGAATTTGGTGCATTTCTGGCAGCGGAAGGAGCAGAACAGTGCGGTTACTGTTCCCCTGGATTTATCATGAACGTGCTTGCAATGGTGCGTGAACTGGAGGATCCGACTCTGGAAGAGGTGAAGGAATACTTATCGGGAAATCTGTGCCGGTGTACCGGATATATGGGTCAGCTCCGTGCGATCAAGAAATATTTGGAGATGAAAAGGGGGACGAAGTAGTGAAATTTGTAAATACAGCAGTGCCAAAGGTAGACGCGGCAGCACTTGTGACCGGAAAACCCGTGTACACAGATGATATTGCGCCGAAAGACTGCCTAGTCGTAAAAATACTGAGAAGTCCTCATGCACATGCTCTGATCGAAGAGATTCAGACAGAGACGGCTATGAAAGTGCCGGGAGTGGAATGTATCCTGACTTACAAAGATGTTCCGGATAAGCGGTTTACAATGGCTGGCCAGACATATCCGGAGCCAAGTCCGTATGACAGGCTGATTCTGGATCAGAGAGTCCGGTTTGTCGGAGATGCGGTGGCGATCATCGCCGCGGAGACAAAAGAAGCCGCAGAGAGGGCTATGAAGCTGATCAAAGTCAAGTATCAGGTGTTAGAGCCGGTGCTGGACTTCCATCGGGCAAAAGACAATGAGATCTTGATCCATCCGGAGGAAAACTGGAAGAGTCTGTGTCCGGTGGGTGCTGATAATCAAAGAAATCTCTGTGCCTGCGGAAAGGACGAACATGGAGATATCGATGCGGTTCTCAATGCCTGTGACTATGTGGTGGAGGGCACTTATCATACAAAAGCAAACCAGCAGGCGATGATGGAGACATTCCGCACATATACTTATATGGATACTTACGGAAGATTAAATGTTGTTTCTTCCACACAGATCACATTCCATGTCAGAAGGATTCTGGCAAATGCGCTGGACATCCCGAAATCAAAGATCCGCGTGATCAAGCCGCGGATCGGTGGGGGATTTGGGGCAAAGCAGACCGTTGTGACGGAGGTTTATCCGGCAATCGTGACGATGAAGACCGGAAAACCTGCAAAGCTTGTCTATACGAGAGAAGAATCCCAGATTGCTTCTACACCGCGGCATGAGATGGAAGTGACTGTGCGGGTTGGTGCAGACAAAGACGGAATCATCAAAGGAATCGATGTCTATACACTTTCTAATACGGGGGCATTCGGGGAACATGGACCGACGACTGTCGGCCTGTCCGGACATAAGTCCATTCCGCTTTACGGCAAGACAGAGGCGTTCCGCTTTGCTTACGATGTAGTTTATACAAATGTGATGTCCGCAGGGGCGTACCGTGGATATGGTGCCACACAGGGACTTTTTGCGGTAGAGTCTGCAGTCAATGAACTGGCAGCCAAAATGGGAGTGGATCCTGTTGTGCTCCGTGAGAAAAATATCGTAAAAGAAGGGCAGGTTATGCCTGCCTACTATGGAGAGACGGCAAACAGCTGTGCGCTCGACCGCTGTCTGGCAAAGGCGAAAGAGATGATCCGCTGGGATGAAAAATTTCCGGCAAGAGATCTCGGCAATGGAAAAGTGCGCGGAGTCGGCGTTGCGATGGCGATGCAGGGATCATCGATCTCGAATGTAGACAATGCTTCTGTGGCGATCAAGGTGAATGATGACGGCTTTTACAGTCTGCTGATCGGCGCTTCCGATATGGGAACTGGATGTGATACGATCCTTGCACAGATGGCGGCGGACTGTCTGGACTGCGATATGGAAAATATTGTCGTATCGGGGGTGGATACAGATGTATCTCCATATGACTCCGGTTCTTATGCATCAAGCACAACGTATCTTACAGGAATTGCAGTGATGAAGACCTGTGAGACATTGAAGGAAAAGATTCTGACAAAGGGAGCACAGTATCTGGAGTGTGACCGCGGGGAAGTAGAATTTGACGGAAAGAGAGTCTTCTCTCTTGCGGACGGAAGGGAGATTTCTCTGCAGGAGATCGGAAACAGAATCATGTGCAACAATGAAGAGGCATTATTTGCGTCTGAATCTTACTCTTCTCCGGTATCTCCTCCGCCGTTTATGGTCGGCATGGCGGAAGTCGATGTGGATCAGGAGACAGGGGAGATTGAACTGATCGATTATGTTGCGGTTGTGGACTGCGGAACAGTGGTCAATCCGTCACTGGCGAGAGTACAGACAGAAGGCGGACTCGCACAGGGAATCGGTATGGCGCTCTATGAAGATGTTGTGTACAGTGAAAGCGGAAAGAATTTCAGCAATTCTTTTATGCAGTACAAGATTCCGAGCCGTCAGGATGTGGGCACGATCCGGGTAGAGTTTGAGAGCAGCTATGAGCCGACCGGGCCGTTTGGGGCAAAATCCATCGGAGAAGTCGTGATCAACACACCGTCTCCGGCAATCGCACATGCGGTGTACAATGCATCCGGTGTGCGCATCAAAGAACTTCCGATCACTGCGGAGAAAGTATACTGGGGCATGAAACAATAATGAAGATTCATGTGATTTTACTGGCGGCTGGAAACAGCCGCCGCTTTGGAAGTAATAAGCTGTTAAGTCTGATCGAAGGAAAACCGATGTACCGACATCTGACTGAGAAAATCGAGAAAGCAGAGCAGATTTTTTCTATCGGAGAAAAAGTTCTTGTGACGCAGTATGAGGGAATTTTTGAAACAGTGCAGAAAGCAGGATGGACGGCGGTCAGAAATGATATCCCGGAGGAAGGGATTTCCCGGTCAATCCGGCTTGGGATAAAAAGCATTTCAGGAAAGATCGAAAAAAGGGATGCGGTCTGCTTTTTTGTCTGTGATCAGCCATTTCTGAAGGTGGAGACAATTGTTTCTTTTTTGCGCGGATATGCAAGGAGCGGGAAAGGGATCGGATGCCTGACTTACGGAGAACAGTGGGGAAATCCTGTTGTATTTTCGTCAGTGTATCTGAAGGAACTGATGTCACTGTCAGGTGATGTCGGAGGGAAAAAAGTAATGAAACAACATTTGCAGGATACATTTTTCGGCAAAGCAGAATCCAGGCGGGAGTTAGAAGATATGGATTACGCTCCGGGGAGAAAAACATATGAGCATGCGGGTGTGTGGAAGGTAAAGCAAGGGAAAACAGCTGCTTTTGGCAGTCTTTGTGAGGCGTTTGAGATAGCGCCGGGCAGAGAGAAGATTCTCTCTGTTGTCGGGGCAGGCGGCAAGACAACGGCTTGTTACCGGCTGGCAAAGGAGCTGGCAGCGCTCGGACAAAAGGTGATTGTCACAACGACAACACATATGTGGAAACCCGCAGAGGACTTTGCCGAATGGAGTGCAGAATACGGGTATACATCTGCGGATGATCTTGCAGAACGTCTGACACAAAAACGTGTTCTGACGGTAGGTGTTTCCTGTGAAAATGGGAAAATTCGCGGAATCCCTTCCGAAGGATATGGGGTATTATGCAGGCTGGCAGATGTTTTGATCGTTGAGGCGGATGGCGCAAAAGGAAAGGAAATCAAAGTTCCAGAAGCCCATGAGCCGGTGATCTTTCCGGGAACAGATCTTGTGATCGGAGTGCTTGGTTATCCGGCAGTCGGTCAGACGATTGAGCAAGCGGGATTTCGGCCGGAAATGCTTGCTGCATTTCTTGGCAAACAAAAGGAAGAGAAAATAGATTGGGAAGATCTCCTTCGTATCGCAGAAAGCAGAGAAGGTCTGCAAAAGGGAGTAGAAAGAAGATTTACCGTTCTGATCAACCGTATTTCTAAGGGGAAACTCCCGGATGGAGGTTCTGAGGGAATCGTGTTTTGCGAAAAGGTAGAAACAAAATTAGATAAAACAGTAGAAAATATAAATGGAGAAGAATTTCTATACTGAGATTTACAGGGGGGAGAATATTATGGAAAACGTTATGTGCTCGGAGAGACTTCACTATCGGAAAATAATAGAAAGTGATAAAATACCGCTGCGTGTTATTTTGTCAGATCCATCCATCACGGAACCTGCCGGATATAAAGCGCTGGAATCAGACGATGCATTTCATGAGTTTTTTCAGAAATTAATAGAAGATAAGAATGGAATTGCAGTGCTTTTGGATCATAAAGTGATTGGTTATTTTCGGATTTTTTCGGAAAACATGGAAGAAGAGCCGTATAAGGGGAAAAAGTGTGCAGGAGTAGGATTTGTTTTGGGAAAAGAGTACCATATGCAAGGATATGGCACAGAAATACTTCAATTTTGGACAAAAAAGATTAAGCAGGACTATGATTATTGTTTTGCGGATGCATTTACAGATAATTTAGCATCTAATGCACTGATTAAAAAGTGTGGCTATAGATATGTGGAAGATTACTCTATGTACTTTGAAAAGCTAGGGAAAGTAATGACTTGCCATAGTTATGTTAGATAGCAGAAGGAGTTTATTTTAAGAATCGAAATAAATAATATTTACATAGATGAGAAAAGAAAACAGATGAGGAGGAGTTCAGATGAAAATGCAAGTTGCGGTAATTACAGCAAGTACATCCGGGTATGCCGGAAAAAGGGAAGATGTCAGCGGGGCAAAGATCTGTGAAATCGTGGAAGCAGCCGGAATGGAAGTGACGTTTAAAAAAGTACTCCCGGATGACCGGGAAACGCTTGCGAAAGTGATGGCGGTGATCTCGGACAGCCAGATGGCAGACCTGATACTGACAACGGGGGGAACAGGATTTTCCAAAACAGACTGCACACCGGAGGCGACGATGGATATCTGCGAACGGCTTGTGCCGGGGATTCCGGAGGCGATGCGTGCGGCAAGTATGAAGTACACAAAGCGTGCGATGCTTTCCCGCGCGGCAGCAGGCATCCGGAAGGAAACACTGATCATTAACCTGCCGGGAAGTCCGAAAGCGGTAGAGGAAAGTCTCGGGGAAATTTTAGAAGAAGTGATCCACGGAGTGGAGATTCTGACCGGACAGACTGCGGAGTGTGCAAGAGAATGAGAAATTCCAGACAAGGAGAGAGACCGTTGCGGGTGCTGATCAAAGGAGCCGGCGATCTGGCGAGTGGGATTGCGGTGCGCCTGTATCACAGTGGATTTCAAGTGATCATGACGGAGACAAGTGCGCCGACAACGATTCGCAGATATGTGGCATTTTCCAGATCGGTCTATGAGTCCGAGGCGGAGGTAGAAGGAATTACTGCAAGATGTGTGTCTGAGAGGGAAGCACTGGAGGAATGTTTAGAGCAGCGGGAGATTCCGGTTGTTGTAGATCCGGGATGTGTGCATATGGACTGGTATCTTCCGGATGTGGAAGTGGATGCGATTCTTGCAAAGAGAAATCTTGGGACCCGGATGAAAGATGCGCCGGTCGTCATTGGAGTCGGACCGGGATTTACAGCCGGGGTGGATTGCCATTTTGTGGTGGAAACAAAGCGGGGGCATGATCTTGGAAGAGTCATTTCGGAGGGAATGGCGATTCCGAATACCGGGGTGCCGGGAGTGATCGCAGGTTATGCAAAGGAGCGCCTGATCTGTGCTTCCGGGGCAGGAAAGTTTGAACCGAAAGTAGAGATCGGTGAGTGTGTGGAGAAAGGGCAGCTTGTGGCAATGTGCGGAAACTGTCCGGTCTATGCACAGATGAGCGGGATGATCCGCGGAATGCTTCCGGAAGGAATTACCGTGTCAGAGGGAATGAAATGCGGTGACATTGATGCTCGCAAAGAGCGCGCATACTGCTTTACTGTCTCTGACAAGGCGAGAGCAGTCGGGGGAGGTGTCCTTGAGGCAGTCTTGCGCGGAATGCAGAAATAAAGTGCACGAAAAGGCAGACAGGAGAAGTCAGATGAGTTATTTTCCGATTTTTATGGATATGGAAGGGAAAAAGATCCTTGTAGTCGGCGCGGGAAAGATTGCGCTCAGGAGGGTGCAGACGCTGTTACAGTTTCATGCACTGGTCAAGGTCGTTACAAGGGAAATCCCGGGAGAACAGCAGGAGGCCTTTGCTCTGCTTGTATCTGAGGGCAAGATCGAACTGGAAGAGAAACCGTTTGAAGAGAGTGATCTGACGGAAGATCTTTTTCTCGTACTGGCGGCAACCGATGTGAAGAAATTAAATCATGATATCTGCGCGCTGTGCCGTGAGCGAAAGATTCTGGCAAATACTGCAACAGACAGGACAGACTGTGATTTCTACTTTCCGGCAGTGGCGGTCAAGGAAGAAATTGTCGTGGGAATTACCGGAGATGGGAGCAATCACAGGAAGGTTGCAGAGACAGCGGCGAGGATAAGAGAAGTTTTGGAGATAGAATATGAACAGAAAAATCAGAGTAGGCAGCAGGGAGAGTAAGCTGGCAGTCGTACAGTCAGAGATGGTCATTCGGGAGTTGAAAAGAAGACATCCCGAACTGGAAATCGAATTGGTGACAATGAAGACAACCGGGGATAAAATTCTTGACAGAAGTCTGGATCAGATTGGCGGAAAGGGACTTTTTGTAAAAGAATTGGATCGGGCGCTTCTGGATGGGGAGATTGATCTGGCAGTACATTGTCTGAAGGATATGCCGATGGAGACGCCGGAGGAGCTTCCGATTCTTGCATATTCCAGACGGGAAGACCCAAGAGATGTGCTTGTACTTGCAAAAGGGAAGAAGAATTGGAACGGGCAGGGAGTGATCGGCTGTTCCAGTTTCCGAAGAAGAATACAGCTTCAAAAATTATACCCGAATGTGGAGATCAGAGGAATCCGCGGAAATATTCAGACAAGGCTTCAGAAACTGGATGGCGGGGAGTACGATGCGCTTGTCCTTGCGGCGGCAGGATTAAAGAGACTCGGACTGGAGAAGAGGATCGAGCGGTATTTTTCTCCGGAGGAGATCCTTCCGGCGGCAGGTCAGGGAGTTCTTGTCGTGCAGGGAAGAGAAGCACTGCGGGATCTGGTGAAAGAGCTTCAGCCGGAGGGAATCAAAGTGATCGCGGAAAATGAGCGGGCATTCGTGCGGAGACTGGACGGCGGATGTAGTTCGCCGGTGGCGGCATACGGCAGGATCGAGCGGGAAGAACTGGTGTTGACCGGTCTTTATTATGATGAGCAGACGGGAAACTATGTGACAGCGACGAAGCGGGCAGAGGTCCGGGCGTCAGAAAATTTAGGATGGGAGCTTGCGGATGAATTACGAACAGCAAACTACGAAGCAGCAGGGAAAAGTATGGCTCGTTGGAGCAGGGCCGTCAGATCAGGAACTTCTGACAGTCAAAGGGAGACGTCTGCTTTCTGAGGCAGATGTCATTGTCTATGACAGACTTGCCGGGCAGGGTGTACTTACTTACGGGGCAGAGCATGCAACGTATATCGACGTCGGGAAACATTCCGGCAATCACCGGGTGAGACAAAGTGAAATCAATCAGATTCTTGTGAGAGAGGCGAAAGAAGGAAAGAAGGTTGTCCGGCTGAAGGGTGGCGATCCATTTGTGTTCGGGCGCGGCGGCGAGGAAGCGGAGGAACTGCAAAAGGCGGGAATTCCGTTTGAGATCGTTCCGGGTGTGACATCGGCGGTGTCCGTGGCGGCATATCAGGGAATCCCGGTCACACACCGGGAGCTTGCTTCGTCTCTCCATATTATTACGGCGCATAAAAAGGAAGGGCATGAGCCGGACGAGATCCCGTTTCGGGAATTGGCGGGTGTGAAAGGAACTCTCGTGTTTCTGATGGGGGTATCTACCTTGCCGTTTCTATGTGAAAATCTGATCCGGGAAGGGATGGATCCACAGACGCCGGCAGCGATTCTCGAACGGGGAACGACAGCAAGACAGAGGAAGATCACAGGGACACTGGAGACGCTGGAGACACTTGCAAAAGAAGCAAAGATCCAGCCGCCTGCGATCATCATTGTGGGAAAGGTGTGCGCCTGCAGGCAGCTGGAATGGTATGATAAACGGCCGCTGGCAGGAATGAAGATCATGGTGACAAGACCGAAGGAGCGAAGCAGCCGTCTTGCAGAAATGCTCAGAGAAGAAGGAGCAGAGGTGCTGGAGGCACCTGCGATCCGTATTGTGCCGGAGATAGAAAGTGAAAGATTTGCCCGCGCACTTTCTCAGATTCAGAAATATCAGTGGCTTGTATTTACAAGTCCGACCGGTGTGGAAATCTTTTGGAAAGCGTTGAAGCATTATCGGATGGATGTCCGCAGTCTTTCCCATCTTCAGATTGCGGTAATCGGAAGTGGGACCGCACGGGCGCTGGAAGAGCGTGGAATGTATGCAGATCTGATTCCGGAGATTTACGACGGAGAACATCTCGGGAAGGCGCTTGGAGAAGTGCTCGCCGATGAGAATGTTTTGATCCCGCGGGCAAAGATCGGGAATCCGGAACTGATCCGGGAGATTGAAAACAGAAGCAGGGCGGTTATCGAGGATCTGCCAATCTATGATACACACTATGAGGCATATGGATTTATCGATTACAGAGAAGAGTTTGAACAGGGTAAGACAGACTACGTTATGTTTACGAGTGCATCAACGGTGCGGGGATTTGTGCAGGCGGCAGAAGGAATTGATTTCTCAAAAGTGCAGGCGCTCTGTATCGGAGAACAGACAAAGGCAGAGGCAAAACGCTGCGGAATGCATACTTACATGGCGGAAGTGCCGACGCTTGAGGCGATGGTAACGCTTGCAAAAGAAAGGAAACAGACATGGTAAAGATGACTTATATTTCTCACAGTTGTTTTGCGGTAGAACTGGAAAACAGTGTACTGGTATTTGATTATTATAAAGGGGAACTTCCGGCATGGGATTCCCAAAAGACAGTCTATGTGTTCGCAAGTCACAGACATTACGATCATTTTTGCAAGGAAATCTTCGGGTGGAGGGCACGATATCCGAAGATTGTATATGTTTTGTCGGACGATATTTCCGACGGAAATGATTATGGGGAAGAGGCTGAAGGATGCGAAGTGACAAAGATTTCGCCAAATGAGATAAAGACTGTCGGGGACTGCACCATAGAAACGTTTCGTTCTACTGACGAAGGAGTAGCATTTCTCGTGTCGTGTGAGGGAAAACTTTTCTATCACGCAGGAGATCTGAACTGGTGGCATTGGGATGAGGAGTCGGAATCGTACAACGAAACGATGAAGGAAAAGTACCAGTCAGAGATCGGGAAACTGAAAGAAGCACTGGCAGGGAGAATGATCGATGTAGCATTTCTTGTGCTGGATCCAAGGCAGGAGGAGGCATATGCCCTCGGAATCGAATATTTTCTCTCGAAAATCAGAGCAGAACTTGCAGTCCCGATGCATCTGTGGGATGCGTACGCACTGGCGGAACAGTATGTGGAAACCTATGGTCAGACACATGCCGGCACAGCATTCTGGTGTGTGAAAGGAACGGGCGAGGAGAGAATTTTTGTAAAAAAAGAGCAGGCAGACAGTAAATGATTTTGAAAGAAAAAACTGACTTGTGGAAAGGAGATCCGGCATGGGACAGGATGTGTTGCTGCTTTTGATCATTCTTGCATTGATCGCAGTCTTTTTCTATCAGATTGCGGCGAATGCAAAGAGAAGAGAACAGTATTTGAAGAAAACGTGGAAGGAAGCATGGGGCACTGCCTCAGAGAAGGAATACGACAGCACAAAGTATGAGTCGATTTCCTGCTATTTTCAACAGCAGATTGCAAAGGGAAGGATCAAAGAACCCTATCTGGATGACATTACGTGGAATGATCTGGATTTGGATACGGTCTATCAGGTGATGGATCATACAACGTCCGCGGTGGGTGCGGAGTACCTCTACTATCTGCTCCGGACTCCGGCCCTTTCCGGAGAAAAGCTGAAGGAAAGAGACAGGCTGATGCGGTTTTTTGCGGGAAATGAGGAGCAGCGCCTCCGCCTGCAGTATCTGTTCTATGAAATCGGAGGGATGCCCAAATATTCGATCAGTGATTATATAGACCGGCTGGAAGATGTGAAAAGAGAGAAAAACGGGAGACACTATCTGGCGATCGCAGCGGTTTTTCTCGGGCTGGCAACACTTGTGGCGGTGCCGCAGGTCGGGATTCTTTTGCTTGTGGCGGCAGTTTCATGGAATATCAAAAGTTACTTCGCAAGAAAGAGTGAGATTGAGCCGTATATTGCCACGTTCTCTTATCTGATCCGGCTTCTTCGCGCGGCGGAGATGCTTGGAAAGGAAAAGATACCGGAGATACAGTCTTATCTTGACAGACTGCAGGAAATCCGAAAAGAGATGAGTGGATTCCTGAAATACTCGCATGTGCTTGTTGGAGGGAGAGGGGCAGCCGGTTCCCTTGCGGACGCAGTGCTTGATTATATCCGGATGATATTTCATATTGATCTGATCAAATTTAATTTCATGTTGGAAGCAGCTGCAGAGAAGCGAGAGACGGTGGAGGAAATCATTGAGATTGTCGGGTATCTGGACAGCATGATCAGCGCTGCGTCCTTCCGGGCATTTCTTCCTTATTATGAGAAGCCGGAGTTTGTAGAGGGAAAGAAGGCAGGGATCTGTCTGGAAAAGGTATACCATCCCCTTCTGACAGATCCGGTGGCAAACTCTGTCACGGAGTGTAAGGGAATGCTTTTAACCGGATCAAATGCATCCGGAAAATCTACCTTTTTAAAGACGGTGGCAGTGAACGCAGTGCTTGCGCAGACGATTTTCACCTGCCCGGCGGCAAAATATGAGGCACCGTTTTTTCAGATATATTCTTCGATGGCGCTGCGGGACAATCTGCAGGGAAGCGAAAGCTATTATATTGTGGAGATCAAATCGCTGAAGCAGATTTTAAATCATGTGGAAGATGAGGTGCCGATGCTCTGTTTCGTCGACGAGGTGCTGCGCGGGACGAACACGGTTGAGCGGATTGCCGCTTCCACGCAGATTTTACGGAGTCTTGCAAAGGAAGGGGTACTCTGTTTTGCGGCGACACATGATACGGAACTGACACATCTTTTGAAAGATTGCTATGACAATTATCATTTTCAGGAGACGATCATGGACAATGATATTCTCTTTGATTACTGTCTGAAAAAAGGAAGGGCAATGTCCCGCAATGCGATCAAGCTTCTGCGTCTGATCGGATATGAGGAGAGCATCACGGCAGAGGCAGAGCAGATGGCGGAAGCATTTTTACAGACGGGAAACTGGACAAGACAGGAGGGAGCAACATGCATGTAAAAATTTACACAGACGGTGCGGCGAGAGGAAATCCGGACGGACCGGGAGGATACGGGACGGTACTGGAATATGTGGACACAAAGGGACAGCTGCATACGAGAGAACTATCCGGCGGTTACAAGAGGACGACAAACAACCGGATGGAACTGATGGCGGTGATCAAAGGGCTGGAAGCGCTGAACCGCCCGTGCGAGGTCGAATTGTATTCAGATTCAAAGTATGTGGTAGACGCATTCAACCAGCACTGGATTGACGGATGGATCAAAAAAGGCTGGAAGCGCGGGAAGAATGAGCCGGTCAAAAACATCGACCTATGGAAACGGCTACTGAAGGCAAAGGAACAACATCAGGTAACGTTTATCTGGGTGAAAGGGCACGATGGACATCCTCAGAATGAGCGCTGTGACACGCTGGCGACGACTGCGGCGGACGGGACAGACCTGATGACAGATGAGGGAGTTTTGTAAGCGGTGTTCGTTTGGATTTGGAGGGAATAGGATATGTGGTTTGTATTTGCGCTATTGTCTGCAGTATTTGCGGCACTCACGTCGATATTGGCAAAAATCGGAATAGACGGGGTCAATTCAAATCTCGCAACAGCCATCAGAACGATCGTTGTTGTGATAATGGCATGGGGAATGGTTTTTATCACGAAAACACAGAGTGGGATCTCGGAGATAAGCCGGAAAAGCTGGCTGTTTCTGATTCTGTCCGGATTCGCAACAGGTGCTTCGTGGCTGTGCTATTACAGAGCGCTGCAAATCGGGGAAGCATCCAAAGTGGTTCCTGTTGACAAATTGAGCGTAGTCATTACATTCGTGCTGGCAGTGGTATTTTTACATGAGCAATTTACAATGAAATCCTTGATCGGATGCGTTTTGATCGGGATCGGAACTTGTGTGATGGCTCTGTAATAACAGGCAGGAATGCGTGAAAGGGTTCATCGATTGCCGGGGAGAATAGTAAAAATATTTTACGGTCTGTTTGAAGTACTCAGGGGCTGTCAAATAATGCTGAAAAAAGCGTTATTTGACAGCCCCTGTATTTATATCGTATTAAGAATGGCAGGAGGAGACAAATGCACCGAACAGATCGCGCATGACGGGGGAAGTGCGGTACATGCATTCCGGGTGCCATTGGATTCCGAGGGCAAATGGGTGGGCGGGAAGCTCGATGGCTTCGATGATGCCGTCGGAAGTCCGGGCGGTTGGAACAATTCCTTTGCCGAGAGTATCAACTGCCTGGTGATGGAAACTGTTCGTGTAGAGGGAGGAACCTGTGATGGAGGCGAGGATGCTTCCCTTTGCGACGAGCACTTTGTGGCTGATCTCATTCCGGGCAGCAGAAATCTGCATATGATTGATCGGTGCATGCAGGGACGTGTCAATGTCCTGAAGAATTGTTCCTCCACAGGCGACATTTAGCACCTGCATTCCGCGGCAGATTGCAAGAAGTGGTTTCTTCGTCTTTAAAACGGCACGCAGCAGGCGAAGCTGAAAAATATCCAGTGTGATATTCGTTGCTCCAAGTCCCTTTGCCGGTTCCCGACCAAAGAGAAGCGGGGTGATATCATTTCCGCCGCAGAACAGAAACCCATCGCAGAGCGAACAGTAAGTCTGAAGTGCCTCGTCAGAGCGCACGAGCGGAATCAGAAGAGGGACTCCTTTTGCATATTTAATGGATTGAATGTAAGCGTTGGTCACAAACTGGCGGTCATCCATCATACCGCAGACAATAATTCCGATTACTGGTTTCATAGTACACATCCTTATGTTTTTATTATAGGATAGGTATGTTTTGTACCGGATATTCAAAAAAATGGAAAAAAGAGATATTTTTCAAGTTTTTCTTGCATTAATGCTTTAAAGTGTGATAGTATATGGAAAGAAATCGAAAAGCCTGCCTGTATCTCGGGCGGGCTTTGGAGAGAAAAGGAGTTACTTATGGAAAAGAGAGAAAAATTTACGAGCAGAATGGGATTTGTTATGGCGTGCATCGGCTCGGCGATCGGACTTGGAAATATCTGGATGTTTCCATATCGTCTTGGCGCCTACGGCGGGGCGGCATTTTTGATCCCCTATTTTCTGTTTGTCCTGGTTCTGGGGACGACAGGGCTGATTACAGAATTTGCGTTCGGACGTGCCTTTGGGGGCGGTTCGATGACGGGGATTTCAGAAGTGTTCCGCAAGAGAAAATGGAAGGGTGGAAAAGTTGCGGGAATGCTTCCGGCAATAGGACTTCTTGGCATTTTTATGTTTTACAATGTTGTTGTCGGATGGATTTTAAAATACCTTGTGATGAGTGGAACCGGAGAGCTTGCGAAAGTGGATAAAAATACATACTTTAATGAATTTGCAGGTTCGCCGGCATCGATCCCGTGGGATGCAGTCGCAATCCTTCTTACAGTATTGGTTATCTGTGCAGGGGTGGTAAAAGGGATTGAGAGAATCAGTAAGATCATCATGCCGGCTTTGTTTCTGATCTTTCTCGTACTGATCTTTCAGACATTGTCACTTCCGGGGGCGATGGAAGGCGTGAAGTTTCTGCTTCAGCCAAAATGGGAATATCTTTTAAAGGCAGACACATGGGTGATGGCGCTTGGACAGGCATTCTTCACCGTGTCGATCAACGGATGTGGGATGGTGGTGTACGGAAGCTATCTGGAGAAGGAATATGACATTCCGCGTCTCGCAGTCAGCACGGCAGTGCTGGATACACTGGCAGCGGTGCTTGCATCTTTTGTTATCATGCCGGCGGTGTTCGCGTTTGGGCTGGATGCCAAATCCGGACCTCCGTTATTGTTTATGACGATGCCGGTCATCTTTGAGAAAATGCCGGGCGGGGCGATCCTCGCGGTTATTTTCTTTATCAGTCTTCTCTGTGCGGCAATTTCATCTTCCATCAATATGCTGGAAGGAGTTGTGGAGGCGATCATCTCTCACTCAAAGCTGACCAGAAAGAAAGCGGTTCTCCTCGTAGGAGTCATCACATTTGTGCTTTCGATTCCGCTGAATCTGAGTATGACAACATTTGATAATTTTACCAATCTGATCACTGTCGTGATCTCGCCTCTGATGGCGCTGCTTGTCCTGATTGTTTTTTACTATCTGTACGATGGGAAAAAGGCGCTTGCAGCCATCAACGAAGGGGCAAAAAAGCCACTCGGAGAGAAGTTTCTTGCGTTTGCAAAATATGTGTTTGTGATCGTGACGATCCTTGTGGTGATTCTCGGAATTGCGTACGGAGGAATTGGATAAAGACTACGGTTATGTGAATTCGTTTTTTGAATCGATGAAAAAGGGCAGCTGGAAAGATACCGGCTGCCCTTTTGACAGTGTGTGCCTTTTAGTTTTCTGCCTCTGCAAGTTTCATTGCGCGCACCTTTAACGGAAGTCCGAACAAGTTGATAAATCCTTCTGCGTCATGGTGGTCATAGAGTTCCCCGGTTGTAAAGCTGGCGAGGGATTCACTGTACAGAGAGTATGGAGAAGTTGTTCCTGCCTTGATGATATTTCCTTTGTAGAGCTTGAATGTTACTTCCCCGGTCACATACTGCTGTGTGGATTCGATAAATGCCTGCACAGCCTCGCGAAGCGGTGTGAACCATTTTCCTTCGTATACGATCTGGGAGAGTTTGTTTCCCATTTCTTTCTTTACTTCATAAGTTGCACGGTCAAGGACTAATTCTTCTAACTGTTGATGTGCCTCCATCAGAATTGTTCCTCCCGGAGTCTCATAGACACCGCGGGATTTCATTCCGACAACACGGTTCTCGACGATGTCGATGATACCGATTCCGTGCTTTCCGCCGAGTGTATTTAACGCTGTAATGATCTCGGATACTTTCATGTTTTGTCCGTTTAAGCTGACCGGAACACCTTTTTCAAAAGTCATTGTCACATATTCGCCTTCCTCAGGTGCTTGTTCCGGAGTGACACCAAGTACAAGCAGGTGCGCGTAATCCGGCTCCTGTGCAGGGTCCTCAAGCTCCAGCCCTTCGTGGCTGATATGCCATAAGTTACGGTCACGGCTGTAGCTCTGGCTTGCATCAAACGGAAGGTCGATGCCGTGCTGATGGCAGTATGCAATCTCTTCCTCGCGGGAGTTTAATGTCCAGAGATCCGTCATTCTCCATGGGGCAATGATCTTCAGATCCGGTGCAAGTGCCTTGATTCCCAGTTCAAAACGGATCTGGTCATTTCCTTTTCCGGTTGCACCGTGGCAGATGGCGGAAGCGTTTTCTTTTCTTGAGATTTCCACAAGTTTCTTTGCGATGCCAGGACGAGCCATGGCGGTTCCGAGCAGGTATTTGTTCTCGTAGATGGCATTTGCCTGCACACATGGTACGATATAATCGTCACAGAACTCGTCGATGATGTTTTCGATATATAATTTGGAAGCGCCGGATAATTTTGCGCGTTCTTCCAGTCCGTCCAGTTCTTCTGCCTGCCCGCAGTCAATACAGCAGCAAATAACTTCGTAATCAAAATTTTCTTTCAGCCATGGGATAATGGCTGTTGTATCCAATCCACCGGAATATGCTAAAATTACTTTTTCTTTCATGTCAAAAATCCTCCTTATTTTGTTCGTTGTGAAATCTGATGGAATTAATATACAACAAAATGAATAATTATGCAATAGGAAATTTGAAAAAAGATGAAAAAAGAAATGAGCGGCAAAACAACTTATATAAGAAACTCTGCAGAAGAAAGTTTACAAGAAACGATTTAAATAGCCTAAAAACATGGGCAGAAGGGAAAGTTAAAAAAAGAGGACCGGGAGTGAAAAGAAAATTGTATTGAATAAAATACAAAAAAATGCTTGCATAATATTCTGAATAGATGTATAATCATGCAAAAATGAAGTTGGTTAAACTGGAAGAAGAGAAAGGGTGTTATAGATGATTCGTGTAGGAATAATTGGTGCGACAGGGTATGCAGGAGGAGAGCTGGTCAGGCTTCTGACCGGGCATAAGGAAGCAGAGGTGGTCTGGTTCGGATCCAGAAGCTATCAGGATGTTCCTTATACAAATGTCTACCAGAACCTGTTTCAGATTGTAGAAGGAACCTGTGGGGAGAAGGAGATGGAGGCGCTCGCAGATGACGTGGACGTGATCTTTACTGCGACACCGCAGGGATTCTGCGCCGGGCAGATCCGCGAGACGGTGCTGAAGAAAGCGAAAGTCATTGACCTAAGTGCAGATTTCCGTCTAAAAGAGGTGGAAACATATGAAAAATGGTATAAAATAGAACAGAAGAGCCCGGAGTTTTTGAAGGAAGCTGTCTATGGACTTTGTGAGTGGAATCGCGAGAACATTCGATCGGCAAGGCTGATCGCCAATCCCGGCTGTTATCCGACTTGTTCCCTGCTGGCGATCCTTCCGTTAGTAAAGAAAGGACTGATTGATCCGGATACATTGATCATCGATGCCAAGTCCGGGACGTCGGGAGCAGGGAGAACGGAGAAAGTGGATAATCTCTACTGTGAAGTCAATGAGAATATGAAAGCATACGGAGTGACAACACACCGTCATACACCGGAGATTGAGGAGCAGATATCCCTTGCTGCCGGGAAGCAGGTATGTGTGAATTTCACACCGCATCTTGTTCCGATGAACCGGGGGATTCTTGTCACGGCTTACGCGTCACTGAAACCACATGTGACGGAGGAGATGGTAAGAGAGGCATATGACAGCTGCTATGGCAAAGAGAAATTTGTCCGTGTATTGCGATCCGGGATATGCCCGCAGACGAAGTGGGTCGAAGGAAGCAACTATGTGGATGTAGGATTTCAGATCGATCAGAGGACAAACCGGATCGTGATCATGGGGGCAATGGACAATCTAGTAAAGGGCGCTGCGGGACAGGCAGTCCAGAATATGAATCTGCTGTTTGGGCTGGAAGAGACAGAAGGCCTGACGGCAATCCCGATGTTCCCTTAGAATTCACAGAAGGGAAATGCCGGGAAAAAGACAGAAAAAGGAGAGGCTGAAAAATGATACGCACAATGATGATAGAAGACTATGAGGGAGTTTATAAACTCTGGAAACAGATCAAGGGATTTGGGATCCGAAGCATCGATGACTCTCGGGAAGGGCTGGAACGTTTCCTCAGAAGAAATCCGACGACAAGTATTGTGGCGGAGGAAGAAGGAGAGATTGTCGGCAGTATTTTATGCGGACATGACGGAAGAAGGGGCTGTTTTTATCATGTGTGCGTCGCCGAAGAATACCGGATGAAAGGAATCGGCAAACAGATGGCAGAGATGGCAATGAATGCGCTGAGAGCGGAGGAGATCAACCAGGTCTGTCTGATCGCATTTACGGATAATCAGATCGGCAATCAGTTCTGGGAACAGATCGGATGGAAACGGCGAGAGGATTTAAATTATTATGATCTCTCTTTAAATGAGGAAAATGAAACGACATTTAATCGATAGAAGGCAGAAACAACAGGCAGAGAGGAAAGGAAGGAGAATAGAGATGAAACAGATCAAAGGTGGAATTACAGCGGTGCCGGGATTTGAGGCGGCAGCGGCAGCGGCACAGATCAAATATGAAGGGCGCACAGATATGGCGTTGATTTACAGCAGTGTCCCATGTGTGGCGGCAGGAACTTTTACGACAAATGTGGTGAAGGCAGCGCCGGTAAAATGGGATCAGAAGATTGTAAAAGAAGGCGGGTCTGTGCAGGCGGTAATTGTCAATTCCGGAATCGCGAATGCGTGTACCGGGGAAGAAGGAATGCAGTATTGCGAAGAGACGGCGCAGACAGCGGCAGGAGTGCTCGGGATTCAGAAAGAACAGGTATTGGTAGGTTCTACCGGAGTGATCGGAAAACAGCTTCCTATGGAGAAAATCCGGGAGGGAATCCATATGCTTGCCAAGGCAAAAGGAGATGGACAACGCTGCGGAACTGAGGCTGCAGAGGCGATCCTGACGACTGATACGCACAAAAAAGAGGCTGCAGTGCAGGTAGAGATCGGCGGAAAGACGGTGACGATCGGTGCGATGGCAAAAGGTTCCGGGATGATCCACCCAAATATGTGTACGATGCTTTCATTTCTTGTGACAGACGCCATGATCCAAAAAGAAACACTGCAGAAAATATTAAAGGAAGATGTGGAGGAAACTTACAACATGATTTCCGTTGACGGGGATACTTCCACAAATGATACGGTATTGTTCCTTGCAAACGGGATGGCACAAAATGATCTGATCTGCCCGGATACAGAGGCGTATGAAGCTTTTGCGGCAGCAGTCCACACGGTCAATGAGCAGCTGGCAAAAGCGATCGCAGGGGACGGCGAGGGCGCTACAGCCCTTTTGGAAGTGCAGGTTGTCGGAGCGGCAGACAAGGAACAGGCAAAGAAGATCAGCAAGTCGGTCGTCTGCTCGAACCTGACGAAAACAGCAGTGGCGGGCCACGATGCAAACTGGGGAAGAATTCTCTGTGCAATGGGATATGCGGGAGTGCCGTTTGTGCCGGAGCAGGTAGATCTCTTTTTGGAAAGTGCGGCAGGGACGATCCAGATTCTTTCAGACGGGACGGCGCTTCCTTACAGTGAGGAGAAGGCGACAGAGATTCTGTCGGAGGAGAAGGTAAAGATTCTCGCGGATTTGAAAATGGGGGATGTACAGGCGACCGCATGGGGATGTGACCTGACACACGGATATATTGAGATCAATGCAGATTACCGGAGCTAGCGTGCAAAAAGCAAGGGATACAGAGACAGAAAAAAACAGGGAAGGGAGAAAATGGGATGAGTCAGCAGGTGCAGGAATATTTAAAAAAGGCGGAGGTGCTGATCGAGGCATTGCCTTATATCCAGCGGTTTAACAGAAAAATTATCGTCGTAAAATACGGCGGAAGTGCGATGATCGATGAAGGATTGAAGAAAAGTGTGATTGAGGATGTGACACTTTTGAAACTGGTGGGATTCAAACCGATCATCGTCCACGGCGGAGGAAAGGAGATCAGTCGTTGGATGGAGAAGACCGGGAAGAAACCTACATTTGTCAATGGGCTTCGTGTGACGGACGAGGAGACAATGGAAGTTGCGGAGATGGTGCTTGGGAAAGTGAACAAAGGGCTGGTCCAGCTGGTGGAATCGCTGGGAGTGCGTGCCATCGGTCTGAGTGGAAAAGATGGCGGGCTGCTTCGGGCAGAGAAGAAACTTTCAGAAGGAAAAGACATCGGATTTGTGGGGGAAGTGACATCGGTGGATGCGGATGTGCTGCTGGATCTTCTGGAGAAAGATTTCCTTCCGGTCATCTGCCCGATCGGGCTGGGTGAGGACTATCAGACTTACAATATCAATGCAGATGACGCGGCATGTGCGATCGCGCAGGCGGTGCACGCGGAAAAGCTGGCATTTTTATCTGATGTGGAGGGAATCTGCACAGATCCGGCAGATGCTTCCACACTGATCTCAGAATTGACGATCCAGGAAGGAAAACAGTTGATCGAAGACGGAACGATCACCGGGGGAATGCTTCCGAAGCTTTACAGCTGTATGGAAGCAATTCAGGCAGGGGTATCGAGAGTCCATATCCTTGACGGAAGGATCCCGCATTGTCTGCTGCTTGAAATTTTTACAAACAGAGGAATCGGAACCGCGATTTTTGAAGAAGAAAGGAGCAGATTTTACCATGAATCAGACAATCAGTAAGACAGAGTCATCTGTCCTGCACACATACAACCGGTATGATCTTGTGCTGGAAAAAGGGGAAAGCGCCTATCTGTACGACATAGAAGGAAAAGGTTATCTGGACTTTGGCTCCGGGATCGGCGTTAGTTCCCTCGGATATGGAAATGAAAAATTGCAGTCGGCATTAAAAAAACAGATTGATCAGTTGATTCATACATCCAACTTATATTATCACGAACCACTTGCCCAGGCGGCAGAAAAGCTGAAGGAAATCTCGGGGATGGATCGTGTCTTTTTTACAAACAGCGGGACAGAAGCAGTTGAAGGAGCTTTGAAGGCAGCAAGAAAATATGCAAAGCAAAAAGGGAACGGCGCCTGCGAGCTTATCGCAATGGAACATTCCTTTCACGGACGGAGTATGGGGGCACTCTCGGTGACGGGGACAGAAAGCTACAGGGAACCGTTTGAACCGCTTGTAGGCGGTGTGAAGTTTGCTGCATTCAATGATCTGGAAAGTGTAAAAAAACAGGTAACAGAGAAGACAGGCGCCATTCTTCTGGAGCCGATACAGGGGGAAGGCGGTGTCTTTGTGGCAGAACAGTCATTTCTGAAAGGGCTTCGCGCCCTCTGTGATGAGAGAGGGATCCTTTTGATCTTTGATGAGATTCAGTGTGGCATGGGGCGGACCGGATCGATGTTCGCATGGCAGGGATATGAGGTGCAGCCGGATATTCTTGTGATGGCAAAGGCAATCGGAAACGGTGTTCCGGTGGGGGCTTTTGCGATGAAAGAGAAGGTGGCGCAAAATTCCCTGAAACCGGGAGACCACGGGACAACCTACGGCGGCAATCCGCTTGCGTGCCGGGCGGTCAGTACGGTGATCGACCTGTTTATAGAGCAACAGCTGACAGAGCATGTAAGGAAGCTGACCCCGTATCTCGAAGAAAAATTAGATGCATTGATTGCAAAGACAAAATTGCTTGCCGGAAGAAGAGGAAAGGGATTTATGCAGGGGCTGATCTCTTCCTGCCCGGCAGGAAAGATTGTGGAGGCGGCAAAACAGGAGGGGCTTTTGCTCCTTACCGCAGGCGCGCAGGTTGTAAGACTCCTCCCGCCGCTAATCATCACCGAAAAAGAGATTGACGAGATGGAAGAAAAGTTAGAGAAGGCTCTTTTGCAGGTTGATGAAAAGGAAGTATCCCGGGCAACGCAGCGCGGGCTGTATGAATCAAAAAAGTAAATTTTGTATGAGGATCGGGGCATAAAAATCCGGTCATTGGATACACTGGAAAGAAACAGTTGTCACAAAAAGTGGCAAATCATTCTGGGAGGGAGTCCGATGACTGGATTTTTTATTGCGCTGCTCTCTGGAGCGCTGATGAGCGTGCAGGGAGTTTTTAACACACAGGTAACAAAGACAACGGGGATGTGGGTGTCGAACGGCTGGGTGCAGTTTTCTGCCTTTGTCGTCTGTCTTGCGGCATGGCTGATTGCGGGCAGAGACAGTGTGATGGCGCTCGGGAAAGTAGAGCCGAAATACATGCTGCTCGGAGGTGCGATCGGAGCCGGAATTACATGGACGGTCATCAAGAGTATGGAACAGCTGGGACCCGCAAAAGCGGCGCTTCTGATTGTGATCGCACAGTTGATCGTGGCATATGTCATTGAAGTGCTTGGGCTGTTCGGTGTGGAAAAAGCACCGCTTGAATGGCGGAAAGTAGGAGGGATGGTTCTGGCTCTGATCGGTGTTGCGATTTTTCAGTGGAAGTAGAAAAAGGAAGATAAGAAATCAAAAAGCCGCGGAAGAACTGGTTGTAATTCCGCGGCAAATTCGATACAATATATATGTCTTTGCATATGAGGGGATTTATAGAGGATATCTATAAAGGAGAAAATATGTATAAGCAAAAGAAAAATGAAAAGAGCACTAAGAACAATCGAAAGCGCAGCAGGAATTTGATATGTGGAATCGGGATTTTGACAGTGATAGGCTGTCTGTCCGGCTGCAAAAAAGAGGAACACCGGATCGAAGAGGTTCGGTTGGAAGAAGCCGGAAAAAGTGATTCGGATTCCAAAGAGAGTGAGGATGAGAAGGAGAAATCTGTACAGGAAGCGCCGAGAGAGCCGAAGACAATCTGGGTGTATGTATCGGGTGCAGTCCGCG
Organism: uncultured Lachnospiraceae bacterium; assembly: GCA_900546325.1. Classification (GTDB taxonomy): domain Bacteria; phylum Bacillota; class Clostridia; order Lachnospirales; family Lachnospiraceae; genus Faecalimonas. The sequence continues at coordinate 40,521 of URCR01000021.1, forward strand.
CGCCGGGTGTGTATGAACTGCCGGAGGGCTCACGCCTTTTTGAGGTGTTGGAGCGAGCGGGAGGAATGACAGAAGCAGCTGATCAAACCTTTCTGAATCAGGCAGAACTCCTCGCGGATGGAATACAGATCCAGGTTTGGACAAAGGAGGAAGTTGCTTCTGGAATCGTAGAAAAAGAAACGGCAAATGCTTCCGGAGCCTCCGGAGGAAGTGGAAACACTTCTGCGGGGAAGGTGAATCTGAACACTGCAACAAAGGAAGAGCTTATGACACTTCCCGGAATCGGCGAGGCAAAGGCGGACAGTATTCTTACCTATCGGGAATCTGCAGGCAGCTTTCAGTCCATTGAACAGATCAAAGAGATTGAGGGAATCAAGGACGGTGTATTTGAGAAGATAAAAGAACTGATCACGGTCTGAATGCTCTGGTAAGGGAGAGTTTATGGGAAATAAAATATTGGTTGTGGATGATGAAAAATTAATCGTGAAAGGGATCCGGTTCAGTCTTGAACAGGATGGAATGGAAGTCACTGCGGCATATGACGGCGAAGAGGCGCTGGCACTTGCAAAAAGCGGGGAGTTTGACCTGATCCTTCTGGATGTCATGCTGCCGAAGCTGACAGGGTTTGAAGTTTGTCAGCAGATCCGGGAATTCTCGGATGTGCCGATTATCATGCTGACGGCAAAAGGAGACGACATTGACAAGATCATGGGGCTGGAGTATGGGGCAGATGACTATGTCACAAAGCCGTTTAATATTCTGGAAGTGAAAGCGCGGATCAAAGCGATCATCCGTCGTACGAAGAAGGACAGACCGGAAGAACAGAAGAATCTGATCGTAAAGGGAGAGATGAAGTTAGATTGTGAGAGCCGCCGTGTTTTTATCGGGGAGCGGGAAGTCAATCTGACTGCAAAGGAATTTGACATGCTGGAACTTCTTGCACTGAATCAGAATAAGGTGTACAGCAGGGAGAAACTGCTGAACCTTGTCTGGGGCTATGATTATCCGGGCGATGCAAGAACGGTCGATGTACATATCCGGCGCCTGCGGGAGAAGATTGAGAGCCATCCAAGTGATCCGAAGTATGTACATACAAAGTGGGGAGTTGGTTATTATTTTAGGGGATAAGATATACTTCCGCGGCAGGTTCTTTAAAAGCCTGCGTTTCCGGATCATGCTGCTTCTCGCAGTGATCGGAATTATTCCATGTATCGTTGTCGGGCGGGGAATCATCAGCAATTATGAAAAAAGGGCGGTTTCCATACGGACCGCAGAGATTCAGAACCAGAGTACGATGTTAGGGAGCCGTCTTGGAAAAGCAGGCTATTTAAAGGGGGCGCCGTCAGAAGCGCTGGATGCGGAGCTGGCACAGCTTGCAGATATTTACAGTGGGAGAATTCTTCTGATCAATGATGAATTCCAGGTAGTCAAAGACACTTATGAGATGGAAAAAGGAAAAACGATTGTCTCAGAGGCGGTGATGGAGTGCTATAAGGGGAATAACACAAGCGAGTATGACTCGGAAAATCACTATATTGAGGTGACGCAGGCGATCGAAGATCCGAATACCGGAGAGATCGAAGGAATCATGCTTGTCAGCGTCTCCACCGATTCGGTCGTGGACAGTGTGGATGTTCTGTATTCCAAAGCAGTTGCGGTGGAGATTGCCGTCGGAGTTGTGATCATTACCATTTCCTTTTTTGTTTCCGCACTTCTTGTGCGGCCGTTTGGAAGGATTACGCAGGCAATCGGAGCGGTGACGGAAGGGTACGATACGGATAATCTGCACGAGAATGCCTATACCGAGACGATGCTCATTTCCGATGCGTTTAATAAGATGCTTGGAAGGTTAAAGATACTAGACGATTCCAGGCAGGAATTTGTCTCAAATGTCTCCCATGAGCTGAAGACACCGCTGACTTCCATGAAAGTGCTGGCGGATTCCCTTCTGGCACAGGAAGGTGCTCCGGCTGAACTGTATCAGGAGTTTATGGAAGATATTGCGGCGGAGATTGAGCGGGAGAATAAGATCATCAACGACCTGCTGTCGCTTGTCAAGCTGGACAAGACATCGGCAGATCTGAATATCAAGTCAGAAAATATCAACGATCTTCTGGAACTGATCTTAAAACGACTGCGGCCCATTGCGGCACAGCACAATATTGAAGTCGTATTTGAGAGCTTCCGACCGGTGATCGCCGAGGTGGACGAAGTGAAACTGACACTTGCGATTTCCAATCTGGTGGAAAACGCGATCAAATACAATCACGAAGAGGGATGGGTGCATGTCTCTCTGAATGCAGATTATAAATATTTCTATATCAAAGTTGCGGACTCCGGCATCGGGATTCCGGAAGATGCCGTCGAGCATATTTTTGAGCGGTTTTACCGGGTGGATAAATCACATTCCCGCGAGATCGGGGGGACCGGACTTGGACTTGCGATTGCGAGAAATGCGATTTTGATGCATAGAGGAATCGTCAAGGTGCACAGTAAAGAGGGTGAGGGTACGACATTTACCGTTCGCGTGCCGCTGACTTATATTGTGTGAGAAATCCCGGTGAGCAGAAATGAAAGGGAAGACAGAAAAAAAGAGAGAAGATGACAGAAAGTTTGAAAAAGAAAATCGGAATCGGGTTGTTTGTCATAATGTTTGTGCTGATGACTGCCGCCTGCGGGAAAGATAAGAAGGAAGTTTCCGGAGATGGCATCTACTACATGAACAGCGAGGAGACAACCATTGAGAAGGAACCGTATCAAATCAAAGAAAAAGATACAGAGAAGGCCGCACAGGCGATGCTGAAAAAACTTTCCAAAGCGCCGGAGGATGTAGAGCGGAAGCCGGTGATCTCAAAGAGGGTAAAGGTACTTGGATTTGAGGTGGAAGATGGAAATATCACTGTTGATTTTGGCGGGGGCTATTATGAGATGGGAACGGTCAGGGAGGTACTCTGCCGTGCAGCGATCGTTCAGTCGCTTGTACAGATCGACGGAATTGAGTCGGTTTCATTTGAAGTGGAAGGAAATCCACTGACCGATGATAAGGGGCAGATTGTCGGAAGTATGCGGGCAGAAGATTTTATTGAAAATACAGGTTCTGCACTGCACTCTTATGAGAAGACGGACCTTACACTGTATTTTGGAAATGAAGAAGGCACGGCGCTTGAGGAGGAAGTATTGGAAGAGGTGCGCTACAATACAAATCTGTCCACAGAAAAGCTTGTCATGGAGCGTCTGCTCAAAGGACCTGCTTCCAAACAGCTTCGGCCGGTGCTGGATTCCCAGATACGCCTGGTTGGAACTTCTGTGAAAGACGGAATCTGTTATGTCAATTTTGATGACACCTTTCTCCGGCAGGAATCAGAGCTGGATCCAACACTTCAGATCGAGGCGATTGTCCGCTCTGTGATAGAAAACGGAAAACAGATCCGGGCAGTTCAGATTTTGATCAATGGAAAGAGTGATCAGAACTATAAAGGTATTTCTCTTGAACAGCCGTTTGACATCGAATCTGCCGGGCAGAAAGGAGAGAAACAGTGAGAAAAAAACCGCTCTGTCTCCTGTGCATCTTCTTTCTGCTGTTCAGGCTGGCAGGAACTTTGGCGGCGGGGAAAAAGATAGAGGATATTTCCTCTTTCCCCGCAAAAACAATTCAGATAGAAGGAACAGTCCTTCAGAAATCAATCACATCAAAACAACAAGTCTTGACAATTGGAAATCTTCAAAAACAATCCAGACAGATCGGCAAACAGCATACCGAAAAAGAGAAAATAATAATTTATGACGATTCTTTTTGTGATGTAAAGATAGGGGACCACATTCGTGTAAAAGGAGAGGGGAAAGCTTTTGAGGAAGCTCGAAATCCCGGAAATTTTGACCAGAGAGAGTATTATCGGAGGAAGCATACGAGAGGCTTTCTGTGGGCAAAAGAGATTGTTGTCACGGAACGGGAAGAGGTCTCTTTCGGGGAAATCATGTTCCGGATGCGGGAGAGGAGCAGGCAGATATTCGGATACTGCCTGGGCGAGAAAAACGGAGGAATTCTCGCAGCAATGGTGTTGGGTGAGAAAACAGGCATGGACCAGGAGGTAAAAGAGCTTTATCAGAAAAGCGGAATCAGCCATCTGCTTGCCATCTCCGGACTCCATTTATCCTTGATCGGCAATGCCTTCTACGGACTGCTACGGAAAGGCGGCTGCTCTTTTTGCGCGGCTGGGATCGCGAGCACAGTTGTCCTCGGCGGATATGCGTGTATGACTGGGATGAGTGTGTCCACACAGCGGGCGTTTTTTATGTTTCTCCTTCACCTTGGAGCCGATGCGTCAGGGAGAGTCTATGATCTTGAGACGGCTCTGGCGGTGGCGGCAGCATGGATCGCCGCAGAAAATCCAAAATATTTGACGGACGCAGGATTTCTGTTGTCCTTTGGGGCGATTCTGGGGATTTTGCTTCTCTATCCGGTGTTTCAGGAAATTTTTGCGGGGAGGAAGAAGGGGCTGCAGGCGTTGGCCGGAAGTCTGGCGATTACCGTATTTCTCTATCCGGTCACAAGCTTTTTTTACTATGAAATATCCCCGTATGCAGTCTTTTTAAATCTGGCTGTGATCCCGCTGATGAGCTGGATCCTCGGAGCGGGAATCATTGGGCTTCTCCTTGCGTTCTTGTGGATGCCGGGTGGAAGCCTTCTCTTAAAAAGCTGCGGTTTTCTTCTGGAAGTCTACGAGCTTCTCTGCCGGATATTTCTGCGGCTTCCGGAGGCGGTTATCGTGACCGGAAAGCCGGAAATCTGGAAAATTGTGGTGTATTATTGTTTGCTTTTTGTATTTGTGATGTGGTGGAGAAGAAAGATTACAGAAAAGAAAATTGCGGAAAAAAAGAGGGCACAGCAGAAAAAAGAGCAGAATCGGACCTGGAACTGGAAGCAAAGAGCGGGAAGTGGTTTGTGGGTGATTGGGCTGGCGCTGTTTATGACGATTGAGTTTGGAAAGAAGGAACTGGAGGTGACGTTTCTTGATGTGGGACAGGGCGATGGAATCTTTGTTCGGACAGATTCTGGACTGACCTGCATGGTCGACGGGGGGAGCACTGATGTCAAGCAGGTTGGGAAATATCGGATCGAACCATTTCTGAAGGCAAAGGGAGTGAGTGAATTGGACTATGTTTTTGTCACGCACGGGGATCAGGATCATCTGAATGGGATTGCAGAATTGATTGGGCGGCAGGTATACGGGATACAGATCGATACACTCGTTCTTCCGAGAAAAGAGGTGTGGGACGATGCGCTTTGGCAACTGGCATATCTGGCAGATGCACATGGAGTGGCGGTTGCGCAGATGCAGGTAGGAGAATGTGTGGAAGATTCTCGTGTTTCCATCGAATGTATTCATCCGGCAAAAAATTCGGAGGCAGAGCCGGGGAATGCCGCTTCCCTTGTGCTGAAGCTGACTTGTCAAAATGTGAAGCTGCTTCTGACAGGGGATGTGGAAGGAAAGGGAGAAGAAGAACTGCTGCAGAATTTTTCCGAAGAAATCCTGCTTCTGAAAGTGGCGCATCACGGATCGAAAAATTCAACGATGGAGTCGTTTCTGGAAAAGGTCAGACCAAAGTATGCGATTATCTCAGCAGGACGCAATAATTCTTACGGGCATCCAAATCAGGAAACACTCCGGCGGCTGAAAAAATATGGGGTAAAAATCTATAGTACACAGGACAATGGGGCGCTCAGTTTTTTTATTGACGATGGGAAGGGATATCTGTCTGGATGGAGATAAGAGGAAGGTGCAGAGAAAACAGGCATTCTGTCCTCTTTACGCAGTGGGAATATCTGTGATATGATGAGAAAGGAGTTTACGGAAGCGGAAAGGGCAGAAGAGATTTATGAAGAGTTTAAATGAAGATTTAAAGACGGGAGAATTTAAGCAGATCTATCTGCTGTATGGAGAAGAAGGATATTTGAAGAAGCAGTATAAAGACAGGCTGTCAAAAGCGATCGTCAGTGAAGGGGATACGATGAATTACTCTTATTATGAGGGGAAAGGGATCAATCCGGGGGAACTGATCGATCTGGCGGAGACAATGCCGTTTTTTAGTGAGCGGCGTCTGATCGTTGTGGAAAATTCGGGATTTTTCAAAAATGCCGCACCGGAGCTGGCGGACTATCTGAAAGAACTGCCGGAGACATCGTATTTTCTGTTTGTGGAAGAGGAAATTGACAAGCGCGGAAAGCTTTATAAGGCAGTGAAAGCAAAAGGGCGCGTGGTAGAACTGGGGCGGCAGGATGAGAACACACTGGTCCGGTGGATTCTCGGAATGGTGAAAAGGGAAGGAAAACAAATCTCAGAGCGGACCGTGCATGATCTTCTGACAAAGACCGGGGATGACATGGAGAATCTTCAGAAGGAACTGGAAAAGCTGTTCTGTTATACACTCGAGAAAGATGTGATCACAGTGGAGGATGTGGAGAAAATCTGCACGACGCATATTTCCAATCAGATTTTTGAGATGGTTGCAGCCGTGGCGGAAAAGAGACAGAAAAAGGCGCTGGAACTTTATTATGATCTGCTTGCGTTGAAAGAACCGCCGATGCGGATCCTATTTCTTCTTGTCCGGCAGTTCCGCCTGCTTCTGGAGGTAAAAGAACTGGATCAAAATGGATATGGAAGAAAGGAAATCGGGGAGAAGACCGGACTTCACACATTTGTTGTCGGAAAATATCAGGGACAGGCAAAATCGTTTCAGAAGAAAGAGCTGCGGGCGATCCTGGAGATGGCAGCAGACCTTGAGGAGAGCGTGAAGACCGGGCGGCTGACAGATGCACTGGCAACAGAACTTTTCATTGTCAAATATAGTATGGCATGATATAATAATGCGATGTTAAAAAGAAAAAAGAACTCGGCTGCCGGTCATGCAGGAAGAAGTCTGCCTTGCACAGATGATTTCAGCCGATGGATAGAGATAGAGAGATGGAGGAATTTTAGTGGCAGGAATAGATCAGAGTAAGATACGAAATTTTTGTATTATTGCACATATCGATCATGGAAAGTCAACACTGGCAGACCGGATCATAGAGAAGACAGGGCTCCTGACAAGCCGTGAGATGCAGTCGCAGGTGCTTGACAATATGGAACTGGAACGGGAACGTGGAATTACGATCAAGGCGCAGACAGTCCGTATTGTCTATCAGGCAAAAGACGGAGAGGAATATATTTTTAACTTGATCGATACTCCGGGACACGTTGACTTTAACTATGAAGTATCAAGAAGTCTTGCGGCGTGTGATGGTGCGATCCTTGTTGTGGATGCGGCACAGGGGGTTGAGGCACAGACACTGGCGAATGTCTATCTGGCACTTGATCATGATCTGGACGTGATGCCTGTTATCAATAAGGTGGATCTTCCGAGCGCGGAGCCGCAGAGAGTGATTGAGGAGATTGAGGATGTCATCGGAATCGAGGCGGAGGATGCGCCTCAGATTTCTGCGAAGACCGGACTGAATATTGACCAGGTGTTAGAGCAGATTGTTGAGAAGATACCGGCGCCGGACGGGGATCCGAAATCACCGCTGCAGGCATTGATCTTTGATTCGGTTTATGACCCGTACAAGGGAGTGATCGTCTTCTGCCGGATCAAAGAGGGTACTGTGCGAAAAGGGACTCCGATCCTGATGATGGCCACCGGAGCGAAGGCAGAGGTTGTAGAAGTCGGGTATTTCGGAGCAGGACAGTTTATTCCGTGTGAGGAACTGAGTGCGGGAATGGTAGGATATATCACCGCCAGCCTGAAAAATGTCAAGGATACAAGAGTCGGTGATACCATCACAGATGCATCCAGGCCATGTGCCGAGGCACTGCCGGGATATAAGAAAGTGCAGCCGATGGTATATTGCGGACTTTACCCTGCGGACGGGGCAAAATATCAGGATTTAAGAGATGCACTGGAGAAACTCCAGCTAAATGACGCGGCTCTTCAATTTGAGGCGGAGACTTCGGTTGCGCTTGGATTTGGATTTCGCTGTGGATTTTTAGGGCTTCTCCATCTGGAGATCATCCAGGAGCGTTTGGAGAGAGAATATAACTTAGATCTTGTGACAACTGCGCCGGGCGTTATTTATAAAGTACACAAATCAAACGGGGAAGTGATTGAACTGACAAACCCGTCAAACCTTCCGGATCCGGCCGAGATTGAGTATATGGAAGAACCGATGGTAAAAGCGGAGATCATGGTCACATCAGAATTTATCGGAGCAATCATGGATCTCTGCCAGGAGCGCCGCGGAGAATATCAGGGAATGGAATATATCGAGGAGACGAGAGCGGTGCTTCGGTATCATCTTCCGTTGAATGAGATCATCTACGATTTCTTTGATGCATTGAAATCGCGCTCGAGAGGATATGCTTCTTTTGATTATGAAATGCTTGGTTATCAGAAGTCCGAGCTTGTCAAACTGGATATTCTGATCAACAAAGAAGAAGTGGATGCGCTTTCCTTTATTGTGCACAGTGGGACTGCCTATGAGCGTGGCCGCAAGATGTGCGAGAAATTAAAAGAGGAGATTCCGAGACAGCTGTTTGAAATTCCGATTCAGGCGGCAATCGGAAGCAAGGTCATTGCCCGTGAGACTGTGAAGGCCATGAGAAAAGATGTTCTTGCCAAATGTTACGGAGGAGATATTTCCCGTAAGCGGAAGCTTCTCGAGAAACAGAAAGAAGGAAAGAAGAGAATGCGTCAGGTCGGAAATGTAGAGATTCCGCAGAAAGCATTCATGAGTGTTCTGAAGCTGGACGACAAATAGTGGCGGCAATGTCGATAAAAAGCAGGAAATCGATGTGATTTTCCACGGATTTTCTATTTTTTGGAAAAAAATAAAAAAATATGAAAAAACATATTGACATTTGGGAAGAAATGATAGTATAATAGCAAAGCGGGTTAGCGGTAAGCGAAACCCGCAGGAATATGGGATCATAGCTCAGCTGGGAGAGCATCTGCCTTACAAGCAGAGGGTCATAGG
>URCR01000022.1 GCA_900546325.1 uncultured Lachnospiraceae bacterium
CGTTTTTCGGAACACGAAAAACTACACAATGGTAAACAGGGCTATGCCCTAACAACAAAAACCTCCCACAACAGAGCCGCTATCCGCCGTCTCTGCCATGGAAGGTAATGCCCAAATGGTTACAATCCTTCTCTCGTACATATCCTGTTAATATGTAGAATCAGATATAATTTTTCTTCTTTTGAAAGTATCATGCCACATTTTCTTTTAAAATATCGTTCCAGCAATTCGACACATGCCGCAATCCCCGGGAACTGATCTTTCATGCTCTGATACATGATTCCATTGTCTGAATAAAGCATCTTCTCGCCTGCAATCCGGTCTAGCAGATACATCAGATGCGAGGAATAACGTGCAAAATTGAATGAATCTCTGTCAATCACAATTCCAATCTCATCTTCCACAATGCTGATCGTGTCCTCCAGAATCTCCTGATATTGTTTCTTCAACTGATCAGCCACATCTGTCTTGCTCCTTGTATCATACCGGGCATTTACAAAATTCATCGCAATTCCCGAAGCTTCATTAGAATCCAAATGAACATTGAATCTGCGTTCTATCTGCTTCACCGCGTATTTTCCAATGCGTGCCTCTGCCGGAAATGTCTGCTCTACCTCATAAATCAAAGGCATCTGCACATCAATATTTTTCTGTGCTCTTTGAATACTAAAGTGAATGTGATCGGACATCGTCACGACCAGATTCGGGTTCATCTCATACCCCAGCTCATTTTTTGCAATCTCCACAAGTTTCGCCGTAAAATGAATCACTTTTTCCGGAATATCTTTGAAAAGTTCAATATACTTTTGGTCAATATCGTAAAAGGTCCGTGTGATCAAGTTCAGGTCTTCAACCTCATATGGCGTTTTTGGAAATCCAATACCTTTGCCGACAGCAATCAGTTCTTTTCCCTCGCCATCGACACAAATGGCAAAATTATTGTTTAATTTCTTAATTACTTGCATCTCTCTCCAATAAAAAAGCTCCTCAAGACACTAAACACCTCATTTTCACTAAACAGGTACCATTAGTAATGCCTCAAAGAGTAACAATCTAATTTATACGTATATACTAACAAAATCTATCCATTTTGTCCAGCGGCACATCACACAAATATTCTTTGCGATTTTTAGTTGTTTTTCACAAGAAAATCTCCTATTTTTCTTACTGCCTTTTGCCAAAACAAAAGGAGTCCGACGACTCCCTTCCGTTTGCTATTCTATTCATCTTTTCCGATTTGTTTCATTGTCTGATTGATGTATGTACTCAGACCGGCTACTAAAATTCCCTGCACGATTGCCGTAAATACTGCCATTGCAATCTCCTGACCGTTACGGATCGGACATGTCGCCAGTACCCACACCGCACATATCACAATTCCTGCTGCACCTAAAATAAGCGGAATGTATTTGTCTTTTGCTGCCTGCGCACGTTTTAAAGCTGCACCGAGAATGTATAATACGACTGCCACCACCAGTAATTCCGGTTTTACGTAATCTGTAACCTGTTCCATTACTCATTACCATTCCTTTCTTTGATTCCGTGATTTGCCACTATAACTGCCTCTGTCATTTTTTGCTGCCTTCCCTTTCAGTTTATGCATAAAAATAATATCTGTTCCGTTTTCGCTCAAATTTCTATATTTTTTCTGCTTTGACCAGCAATATGCATGCCATTGATGACATTTACAGCCTGTCTGATGGAGGCGATTTTTCAATACAAAAGGCTGCCAAATGCAGCCTCTTTTTTCCAAACTGTTACTTCTCGAAATGTTGCTTCAAAAATTCCATATCCTGGACAAACTCTGCCGTGCCAAGATATCTCCGTTTCTCGTCCCTCACTGCCATGTAAGTGACAAGGGTAGTCCGTCCATTCTTTTCCATCCATATCGGTACGCTGTCTTTGCGGTCATTGCGGAAATCATCGATGATTTTACGCACCAGCGGTTCAATTTTCGGTGGATGACAGGAAAAAACCTCTCTGTCTATGGCCATCTTCGGCCGCTTAAAGGCTTTTGGACCTTCATTGAAAAAACGATTGATGTTATCTGCATCAATGAATGTAATTTCCATCGGTATCGTATTCAGAAGTGCCGTCAGCTGCTCCACTGACATATGTCCGCCCGGCATGACAATCTCCCCTTCTTCTCCTGCCGCTGTCACCTGAAGCGGTTCTGCCTGCTCCCAGATTTCTTTTTCTATTCCAAGGCACTTGTCATAATCTTTCGAATCCTGATAAATTCCCATCCATTCCTCTTCCGTAAAATTAACCGCACAAATCGGGAACAGCACCTGTTCCTCTTTCATGATCATATCACTCATACACTTAAGGATCTTACATGCCCTCTCTTTCCAGTCGGCATCACCGGATTCCTTGCGCAAGAGCCTGGAAAGTTCATCGCGGATCTCGTCATCATCTGTCCACATAAGATCTGACGGTCCTGCAATTCCATATTTTACCTTCAGGTGCGGATAGATCAGATCCCCTTTTTTTGCATAATGGATACTTATCTCACGAATTTTTTCAAAAACCGGCCCTGCCTCTTCCGGTGCTGTGCTTTCTTCTCTCAATTTCTGCTCCGCCTCTGCCAGCAGCTCCCTTAATCTCTCATTTTCCATTGTAAATGTGTGAAGCGGATGCCCCGGTATCTTTGCCAGCGTTGCCGCTCGCTCCCTTTTGTTGCTGTAGTCCGGCTGCCTGCCCGCATCTGTTTGGTTCCAATTCTTTTCCATTGTTCTCCTAGGCCTCCTTATGTTTTCTTTTTATTATATCATTTTTTTCAAAGACTATATGTTGTAGAAACAACGTTTTCCATGATTTGGGATAGGTACCCTGCCCATTTCGTTGAAAAACTTATAACCTGTTTTTCTGCAGCAGTTGTAAAATGATAGAAACTATAACTTTAAGGAGTTGATCAGATTTATGGATATTGAATTACTACCATTTTCCACTGAAACAAACATTACGAGCAACCTTATCAGGAAATTTTGGTATGCTCACAGCCATTACGAACAAAGCATAGAAGATTCTCTGAAAGATCTGAAACACTGGACAGGCGAAGGGCATCTTTTCTATTTGATAAATATGAGAAGAAATTTTTCAGGCAGGAGCAATTGTTTGAGAATACTCGGAGTCCCTCTACATAGAAGTTGCTGCCCGAAATGATTTTCCCTAAAATCTATAAAAAATACATTCTTCTCTCCCGCTTTCTGCTGACTTCTTCGCAGCAAGACACGCTGCTGCACTTGCAAGACCTTGATTTAAATCTGACTTGCTCTTATTTCCATCCAGCACTTCTATATAAGCTTTCGCAAGTTGCTCATCCCCTCCGAAATGTACCAGTCCTTCCGGATATATAAACTTATGTTCAGCACTATGTTTTGCATCATAATAATCTACGCGAAGTGTTGCAGTATAAAAGTCAAATTCTGCACTTGCTTTAGAACCTATAAAACGCGCTCCCCGTCTCCCAGCATCATTTTTCACAAAGAAAGTCTGATGATACGAAATAATCGTTCCATCTTCGCAAGTAAAAATTGCCGCTCCCACATCCTCATTTCCAGTATCCTTTGCAAAACAGCAATACTTACCGGCAGGTTCCTCCTTCCGCTCTGTTCTTACTACAAAACTGCTTTCTGGACAGGTATGATACTCGCTGCAATCCTCACAGCAGAGCTCTGCCTCTTTTTCTCCTTTGAAATACATTTTTGCGGTCTTTGCCATAACACTTACCGGATGTTTTCCCAAAATGTAAGTAATATAATCAATGTCATGTGTTGATTTCTGTAGAAACAGTCCTCCCGTCAGGGAATCATCCCGATACCAACTGTGATAATAGACGCTCCCATACGGCACATGATTCGTTGCCTGCACGGACAGAACTTCTCCCAGTTCCCCACTGTCAACTAATTTTTTCATTTCTTTTACAATGCAGGTAAACCGAAGAGGAAATGATACCACAGTCTGTTCTCTCCTTCCCTCTGATGCGCTTAAAAGCGTCTGATATTGTTCCTCATTGATGCAGACCGGCTTCTCCAAAAACAGCGGAAGTTTTTTTTCAAATACTATTTCTGCATATGTTGTATGCTGATTGCAGCGTGTTCCAATAAATACACCATCCAGCTCTTCCCTTTCTAGCATTTCCTCCGCTGTCTCATAAAAAATAGTGTGCTCAAATTCTACTGTTCCCTCTAATGCTTCTTTCTTCTGCTTCCAAAGTGGATCTGCAACTGCTGCAATTCGAATCGGTGCCTGAATCCCCCTAAATGCCTTCATCATCGTTTCACTGCGCAGACCATATCCTATAATCCCTAATTTCTTCATATCTGTTTCCTTCTTCCTTAAAATTCTTTTCTATATTTCTGCTGATACTTATTATCATACGAACCCTCCTCTCCGTCAATAAAAAAGCAGAAACGATCAAAAAAGAACAAAAAAAACAAAAAATCTGATTTTCACATCTTTCTTTGCCGTAAATCACAAAAAAAACGTCTGATTTTTTATCTGCTTTACGGTATGATAATGTTAAATCTTGTACATGAAAAAGGAGATTATCTATGAATATTCGATTAGAAGAAACTGCAGTGTCATTTCAACCGGGGGTTTTTCTTCTCTCCTCTGCAGTCGATATTTTTATAACTACAGATGGAATTCCTGTTTCCTGGGAAAAATCAGACCATCTGGTCGTATGCTATGACGGGAAAAAAGCACTTATTAAAGGACAAATATCATCGCACTTTTTCCGTGGCTTGGGACTTCTTAAAGAACATCTTGAAACTTCTGGAACAGCTTCTTCCCTAACTATAAAGGAACAGCCTGTTTTTACCAGACTTGGCGCAAGTTTTGATTTGTCACGCAATGCAGTCATGACTCCCACTGCATTGATAAGAATGTTCTGCAGACTTGCCTTAATGGGCTATCAGGAAATTTATCTTTATACGGAAGATACTTATGATCTTCCCAATTATCCTTTTTTCGGATATATGAGAGGAAAATACTCCCCAAAAGAAATCCGCTTACTCGATGAGAAAGCCTGTTCCCTTGGCTTAGAACTCATTCCATGTATTCAAACACTTGGACATCTCGAACGCTTTCTTCACTGGGAAAGCAGCGCGGCATTTCGCGATACGCCAGATGTACTTCTTGTAGATGAAGAATCTTGCTACAAGCTGATTGAAACAATGATTTGTCAATGTCGCTCGTGCTATCGGACAGATCGAATTCATGTAGGTATGGACGAAGCAATGAATTTAGGACTTGGCTCCTACCTAAAAAAACATGGCTATCAAGAACCTTTTGTTCTTATGCAACGTCATGTCAAACGTGTCATGGAAATTGCTATAAAGTACCAATTCCGCCCAATGATGTGGAGTGATATGTATTTTCGCTGTGCAAGCCAGACAAATGACTATTACGAAGAAAATCTTGTAATCCCTTCATCGGTTATTGATTCCGCTCCTGAGGAGATGGAACTTGTATACTGGGACTATTATCATGCAGAACAATCCTTTTACGATCACTATATCAGACTTCATCAACAATTCCATGCCCCGCTCTGTTTTGCCGGTGGTATGTGGACATGGCTTGGACCTGCGCCTGATTATGATGTTTTTCTAAGAAACGCAAAACCTGCTCTTCTTTCCTGCATGCAAAATAATATCGCTCATGTCATATTGACTACCTGGGGCGATGATGGCGGTGAAACAAGTCCGCAGACAATGCTTTTGGGGTTTCAATATTATGCTGAATTCTGTTATCAGCAAACCTTCGACAAGCAACATGTTTACTCTCGACTTTTCGCCTGCACCGGTGCTGATGGAAATGCTCTCAGCCTTCTTAGTTCCTTTTACAAGACAGATTCACTCTCTTCGGAAAGCGACCTTCCAAATGGAGCAAAATTTCTGTTATATCAAGACCCTTTACTAGGTATTTTTGACTTAGATATCGAAGGAATGGGATTTGCCGCACAATATACAAGTCTGGAACAATGCTTTTCAGATTACGCAAAAAGAAATGATACCTGGAAAGATTTATACTTATTCTATGCACTCCTTGCAAAAGTACTGAAAAACAAATCCGAACTTGGTATCTCCCTCTTCCATGCTTACAAAGAGAAAGATTTTGACCGCTTAAGTTCCCTTGCAGATCAGGCGGAAGAAGCTGCCTCTGACTGTCGCGCTTTATTGGAACAGTGGCGTATCTTATGGGAACTAGAATGTCGTCCATTCGGATTTGAAATTCTTGAGATTCGACTTGCTGGTGTATGCTCCCGTCTAGAAACAACTTCTCGGCGGATCCGCGCGTTCTGTATAGGAAAGATTTCTGAAATAGAAGAACTCTGTATCCAGCGACTTCCTCTTCTTCGAAAGAAAGGTACCAATCAGATCCATGGTGTATATTTCTGGAAAGACATTGTAAGCGCAGCAAAACCATGCTAACTTTTCACTCTAAACTATCATCCTCACAGAAAGGAGTTTTATTTATTATGAATCATAAAAAAATTAAAATGGTCATTGCAGGCTTAGGAGGACGCGGCCATGACATCTATAGTAATTATGGTCTGGAACACCCTGATGAAATGGAAGTTGTTGCAATCGCTGACCCAAGGCCTGACCGCTTAAAAATTGCACAGGAAGAATGGGATATTCCAGAAGAATGCTGCTATGCAACTGCCGAAGAACTCTTCGCACAGGAAAAAATGGCAGATGCCGCGGTGATCGCTACCCAGGACCAGCAGCATGTCGCTCATGCAGAAGCTGCTCTGAGAGCAGGCTATCATCTTCTTTTGGAAAAGCCGGTTGCTGTTGACATCAAAGGCTGTTTGACTGTATTAGAACTTGCCCGCAAATACCGAAAACATGTTGTTGTATGCCATGTACTTCGCTATACTCCTTTTTATAATACTATTCAAAAACTGATCCAGAAAGGACATATCGGAGATGTCGTCACGATTCAGGCTATGGAACAAGTCGGGTACTGGCATCATGCTCATAGCTATGTCCGTGGAAATTGGAGACGCAGCGATGAGTCCAGTCCAATGATTCTCGCCAAATGTTGCCATGATATGGATATTTTAATCTGGTTGACCGGGAAACGCGCCCGCTTTGTCAGTTCTTATGGAAATAACTATCTCTTCCGAAAAGAAATGACCCCTGACGGTGCAGCTTCCCGCTGCTTTGATTGTCCAATCCGAAAAGACTGCCCATACGATGCTGTCCGCTACTACTTAGAAGATGAACGAACCAGTGTAAACGCCGGACGTACCCACTGGCCAATTAATGTCCTTACTCCAGATCCAACACCTGAAACGGTCAAAGAAGCACTCCTTACCGGTCCCTACGGACGCTGTGTATATCACTGTGACAATGATGTCGTAGATCATCAGGTGGTAAACATTCAACTGGACGATGGAGTCACAATCAATTTTACGATGTCAGCATTTACAGAGCGCTGCTACCGTACGATCAAAGTGATGGGAACCCAGGGGTGTATTGAAGGGAATATGGATGATTCCAAACTAATCCTGCATGATTTTTTCGGCAATCATAAGGAAATTGATCTTCAAGTAACAGACGGTTCTATGGCAGGACACGGAGGCGGAGATAACATTATGATGAAACAGTTTATCGAACTGCTCTCCAGTGAAAAAGAGGATCAAATGCTCTCCTCCATCGAACACTCCATCGAAAGTCATCTTGTGGCGCTCCTCGCAGAAGAATCCAGACTGACAGATGGACAAAGTCTTCCTGTAATATTATAAGATAAGAAAAAGGGGTGTCGGAAAATGACACCCCTCAGTAAAAGAATTCAATCTTGTGAATTCTTTAAATATTCTCGCAAAGTACGCCCCGTTTCTCTTTTATAAAATTTAGAAAAATAATGAATGGAACTAAAATGGAATAAATCTGCAAGTTCTGTAAAATTCTGATCCTGCTGCTGGATATGATATTCGATCCTCCCTACCACACACTTTCGATAATACTGCATCACACTATATCCGGTCACCTGCCGGAACATTTTCTTTAATTGCGTTTCACTGAAGTTAAAATGATTTACTACATCTGCAAAACTGATATTATCATAAAGATTCTGTTCCAAGAACAAAATAATCTGCCGCACCATCTGATACTCCATCCCAAGTGACTGAAGCGGCAATGCCTGCACCTGAGATGGACATTCTTTTTGCTTCCGATAAAGAGAAAGTAATAACTGTTCCAACAGATTTCCAATCATCTGTTTTGCCCCAGGAACCATTTCCTGCTCAAATGGATTTTCCTTCTTATAAATCAGATTTTTTCCGTTTGTTTTATTGTATACTTTCTTTCCTTCATCTAATATCTGTTTGAAAATATTCCGCTCGTACATACTCAGCGTAAAAATATGATCTCGAAACTGTTCCAACACCTCCAGATTTCCGCCAAAAGAAATGACAATAATATCACAATCTTCGTCCACTTCATCTGTCATCACGCCGGTTCTGAAATTATGAAAAACATTCGGATGATGAAAAATCATCTGTCCCTTTTTCAGGGTATATGGTTCCGATCCATTTAAACCACTTGCTCTTCCAGTGTCTACATAGATGATCTCCCAAAAATCATGGCTTTCTCCTTCAAACCGATATCCACTTTTATGCTGAAAATAATATAATGTATATAGGTCTGTCACCTTTAAAATCGGTTCGATCGTTACTGCTTTTAACATCTGTTATCCTTTCACTGCTCCTGCTGTCGTTCCTGAAATAATCTGTTTGGAAAGTAAAATATAAATGATCACCGTCGGAATAAATACAATTACAACGCCTGCAAATAATCCCTGATAATTTCCCGTTGTCTGCATACTCGTGACAAGTGTCTGTAACGCCACTGCAAGTGTCCGATTCGCCTGCTTACTCGAAAATACAAGCGCCCATATATATTCATTCCAATATCCGATGAAATTAAAAATTGTGATTGTAACAATTCCCGGTTTTGCAAGCGGAATGATCAAACGGTAAAAAGCCTGAATAGGACTGCATCCATCGATCAGACCGGATTCAAATACCGTCATTGGAACTGTTGCAAAAAATCCCATCAAATACACAGTCGTTGCCGCAATTCCCGTACACAAATACACGATGATCAATGTTCCTCTGAAATTGTGCAGATTTAATTTTACCATCATCATATAAAGCGGCGCAAGGATCATAACTCCAGGAAGACCTAAAGAAATGGAAAACAATACCTGAAAAATCTTTCTGCCACGAAATTGGAATTTTGTAATCACAAATGCCGCCGGAGCACAAAAGAAAATCAATCCTGCACATGCGCAAACCGTATATAAAACGCTATTAAGGAAGTAATCCATAATATGATACCTCTCGACCACAATCTTGTATCCGGTCAAATCTATTCCGCCTTTTAATAAATCATTCTGAAAAATATCTTTTGTGGAAGTAAGAGAGGCCGCTACCACCCACACAAGGATTGCCACAGTCAACGCACACCACAGTAAAATCAAAGTTTTTCCTACAAAATGGAAACCTCTCGCTCCGGTTCCACTGATACGCTGTGCAGGACTTTTCTTATTTCTAATATTAAGCTTCATCGATATCCTCCTCTAAATTTCATACTTTTCCTTTGGAAATGCCGCGTTGATTACCGCAAGTGCAATCACCGTTACAATACATAAAACAACTCCGATCGCTGCACCCATTCCAACATTTGTGTTTCCTGCTACTGCATTGGTACTAATAGAAGTTCCGAATATCTGATCGTACATATAACTCGCCGGTGTAATCGTAGTCGGATCTGATGGAACGACACTAAATACTCGCGACCATAAAAAGAATCCAATACAGCCAATCACCCAAAATGTTACCTGTGTCTTAATATTATCCATGATCAACGGTAAAGTGATCTTGAAAAATGCCTTTCCATCCGTCGCCCCATCGATAAAAGCTGCCTCATACAATTCTTCCGGTACTTTCTTCATTGCCGCCATATAAACAAGAAGATTTCCTCCGATACTGCAAAATACAAACGCGATCAACATCGACCAAAATGCATATTGCGTACTTGTCCACGGAATATTTGCCAGCTTCTCCAACCCTAACGCCTCAAAGATTGTTTTTAGCAGACCATAACGATTATTGTACACATATTGCGTCCATACTGTGATCATTGCCACCGGTGTGATAACGGTTGGCAAATAGATGATATTTCTCCAAAAATTGCTCATGAACATTCCTTTGTGAAGTACCCATGCAAAAAACAGAGAGATTGAAAATACAAAAATTCCTCCTACTAAAAAAATCAAAATCATATTCCGGAACGATACGCGGAATAACTGTCTGCTAAATAGATCCATATAATTAAACAGCCCCACAAATTCCCATGTTTCTCTTGCTGCACTGATATCTGATACTTTAAAAAATGACATTTGTACTGTACGCAGTACCGGATATAGATAAGCAACTAAAAACGCAATCACAACCGGTGATAAAAACGCGATATACATTCTGCGTAATCCTTTTTTCATCTTGATATGCCTCCTTTATCTTCTTTTGCAAAAA
The DNA here is from genome assembly GCA_900546325.1 of uncultured Lachnospiraceae bacterium. Taxonomy (GTDB): domain Bacteria; phylum Bacillota; class Clostridia; order Lachnospirales; family Lachnospiraceae; genus Faecalimonas. The sequence goes on from URCR01000022.1 coordinate 10,553, forward strand.
ATAGATGACGGCCAAAACAGAATCTTTGGTCGTCATCCATCCGTTTCACCTGCAAAACAACCAACAAACGCTAATACTTAGATGCCTCGCTATTCAGAACAGAAACTGCCTTGTCTGCTGTCTCCTGCTGGGTTAATACTTTATTCATTTCAATCGTAAACACTGCGCTGACAAACTCGCTGGATAAATCACAGTTCAGTCCGGAAACTTTATTTGCCTCTGCAATGACATCGGTACATTCTTTGCGTGCTCCCGGCCATTCAGAACCAACTGTTGCAGGTGCGCCTCCCTGCTCAGAAAGGAAATCCTGCACTTCTTTCGATGCCATATAACGTAAAAATTCTTTTGCCGCTTCCGGATTTTTTGACTCACTGTACACTGCCATCGGAACTCCTCCAACAGATGCATATCCATTATCTTCCACTCCACCTTCTACCTGTGGAAATGCGAAAAATCCCCATGGGAAATCTTCCCCTGCTGTCTCTGCAACCTCTGCAGGCATCCAGCTTGCATTTAAGTACATTGCAGCCTCTCCTAATGCAAATTCCTGCTGACCTGCCGGATATTTATTCGTAGCTGTCTGTGGTGACATAAATTCAGATAATTTTTCCATCTCTGCAAATGTTTTCTTCACCTCTTCCGACTGCCATGCAGGATCTGAGGCATTTTCACTCATTGCTGCAATTTTCTCACTTCCAACCAAACGTGCTAAATAGTTGTTCGGAATCAAAGTCATATAAGCATCATCACAAGTAACCGCATTTATTTTTTTCTTTTTCAATTTTTCACAGGCAGCCATGAATTCTTCCCATGTCTCTGGCGTTTCCTTAATACCTGCTTTTTCAAACAAATCCTTATTATAGAAAAATCCTACTACCCAAGGAAACATTTGTACTCCATAATATTTATCTCCCGCAAGACCAGCTTTTTCCTGCCCCTGCGCATTTGCTGTATTTAATACCGGCAAAATACTCTCTGCTACTGTCATCTCCTCCTGCCCAATTGCCGACTCATTCATCATGTCCGTAATATCCATATATCGTTCTGTACTTTTGTCATAGGAAAAATTGTCAAGAATATCTATCTGCTCCCCGCCTTCCAATGCTGGTCCAACTACATCTTGATTCGAGCGACCTACCCACTGAATTTCCACTTCACATTCTGGATAATCTTCCATAAAAATTTCTGCTGCCTTCTGTATCGCTGCCGCTTCCGGCTCTCCTTCATTGTACATCGACCAGTAAACAACTTTTCCAGAAAGGTCTTTCTCTCCTTTTGCCTGCTCTTTCGAGGTACTCTTCTCCTCGCCTTTTTTGGATGGTTCTCCTCCTGAGCAACCTGCAAGCGCAGTCAAAGACATTGTCAATGCCATCAATAACGCTACCGCTTTTTTCATCTTCTTTTCCTCCTACTGTTTTTTACAAAAATCTGTCTCAAGACCCCTCCCTCTGTAAGCCTTCAGAATTTCGGGTATCTCCTCTGATATGTCTTTAGTATACCAATATCCCACTACAATGTATTTGTCTTTTTCGGCGGTTGTTTTGTTGTTTTTTCTTGGAATATTTAAAATAATAGCACATTACAAAGTCAAAACAAACAATTTTTTCCTATTTTCCGTTTCTTTTTTCACATCTATGTCAATTTTTTCACATTACAAAGTTTTACAACCTGCATTTTCCCTTTCAAAAATAGACAAAAACACCCTGACCTCCACTTTTTTCCCGTGGTATGATCAGGGTATTTCCTATGAAATCATCTATTCTTTTTTTGAAATCGTCGGTCCGTTTTTAAACCTCTGCCACCAGTTTCTTCAATGCTTCTAATGCCTCATCCGGAAGTTTGTCGTATCCGTCTTTGTTTACAGCAAATCCTTCTACTGCATTGACACGATTCTGCATTGCATTCTTTAACTGTGCTTTGTAGTCTTCGTCATTCAGATCCGGAACAAATCCTTCCCATTCCATGATCTCGATATCTTCAAAAGCTCCCCACTGTTTGAATTCAGCTTTTCCTTCTACGATTGCTTCTAAGATTCCAAGTGTATCCTTCGGCTGGACTTTCTTGCCCATGAAGTCGCCTGTGTTGACGATGTAGCAGTCTACGTTCTTTTCTTCCACTAACTTTTTGAACTTCTCATAGTCATTTACCAGTGGATATGTTCTGAATGGATTTGCATATGGAACAATGCGGAGTGCATTTAAATCTGTTCCTGCTGCAACACGCTCTGCTGTGGATGTCTTCGTTGCAAGTGTCGCTCCCATTACAGATGCAAGTGCGGATCCTTTTAATTTTACTACCGGTGGAATGGTAGGATCTTTCATAATCCAGAAGATTGCATTTACCGGAGCATCAATCTTATCTACACGGTTCGGTGACCATAATTTTGACTTGATTGCACGTCCGTTACCATTTCTGATATCTTCTGTCACTAACTGAATATGACCGTCTTCATCCATCGTAGCAGAACAGTTCTGTGCAGATAACAGGTACTGGTTATCCGGGCATCCTGTCGGGTAGTCTGCTGTCTTGTCGAAATAAGTCGGCTCCAATGCTACGGAAGAGCATGTGTCCGTGTTGATGATAAATGCATCATCATGTAACACAGTGATCGGATATTTTCCACCATGTTTTGCGTGTGTCAGTGTGGATTTACCTGATCCGGAAAGCCCGAATACAGATGCTACAAACTTAGAACCGTCAGACAGTGTGTATTCCTTCTGTCCACCGTGGCAGGAAGCGTATCCGTTTCTGTTTGCAATCGCCCATGCCATTGTCAGTGTTCCTTTTTTATGCTCTCCGAAATATCTCATACCTAAGATACATGCGCAGTTCTCTGCAGTATCAAAATAGCATAATGTCAACGGGTCACTCAGACAGCTGAAATCTACGTCCGGTCTCTCCTGCGGAATCCACTGTGGATCTGAGAAAATATAGATATCCGGTTCTTTTCCGTCTCCAACTGCTTTTGACTTCTTATACATTTTCACATATTCATCTGACATGTACTGGAAGTTGAGCATCCAGTTGTACATGATGTTCTCCTCACCTTCCGGAATCAGAAGATGTGCCTTTACCATGAATTCCGGGTCAAGACCTACAAATACTTCTGCGTGGTACATTGTTTTCCAGCGTGATTCATAGATGGCATCCATCGCTACCTTGTCAAGCTTTGCGGAGTCTACTCCCGGTTCCCCCTTGATCCGGCGAGCTGCTGCGTAACGTCCTGTTACCGCTCCGTCATTGAATAAAAGAACTTTTGCATCTTTCTCAAGACCAAATTCCTCTCCTCTATATACAGGCATATCTGTCACGATTGTTCCCGGTGAATTTTTTGCTAATTCATAAGCTTCTTTTAAAGTATTTACTTTCACTACATTGTTTCCGTAAAATGCTGCTTCGATGATAGAACGTGTTTTAGAAAAACCTGGCTTTCCGGCACCGATTTCGTTAATTGGATAATAAGCTTTTGTTGACATATTCGATATCCTCCTTAAATTCCGAATTTGTTCTCATTATCTCATTTTGTTTTCAAAATGTCAATCTTTTTATTGAAATTTTACAATATTTATCATTCATTTATGCCTTGTTTTTTTCGTTGAATTTATCGAAAAACTAAGAAAAATGCAGGATTAATTTATTTTTCCTGCATTTTTATGATCTTTCTTCTATTTTTCCACTTTATTTCCACAGCATTCCAGCAGCATTCTGCAATTTATTCGTTAAAAAATTCACTATGCACTCTTTTTGCAGAGTACACTGTAATAATATTTCAATTTTCTTGCCTGACAGAGCACGTCCCTCTCCTTCGCCCGCATTCTCCCGCTGTCTGTCAAAAGCGGAATCTGATGCTTTAATACCTGATGGGCACGCACCCAGAATTCATCGTTATTCCTGCACTTGTACACGTCCCGCCCATTCTCGAGCCAGTTTTGGTAGACCGGGATATCTCTTAAAATGACCGGAATCTGTGAGGAGAGCGCCTCAAGTACAACGATTCCTTCTGTCTCCTCATACGATGGAAACAAGAACAGATCGCAGCTGCTGTACGCTTTCTTTAACTCCTCCTTCGGTACATATCCCGCAAACGTCAGATTCGGCAGATCTGTGTGAATCGCATCTCTGACCTTCTTTGGAATCTGAAGTTCCGGTGTATATCCGAACCAGATGAACTGGTACTCCGGCATCCTCCCTGCCAGTTCCACAAAATCAAGGATTCCTTTCCGCTCAAAGTACAGTCCGACGGACATCACGACCTTATCCTCGTCACGGAACCCGTATTTTCTTCGAAAAGACTCTCGATCCAATACATTTTTTTGAAATTCACAGGTGTCCACTCCGTTAGAGATCACCTCGATCGGATTCTTAATCCCATATCCGTGCAACAATGATTTCGAATATTCTGTCGGTGTCAAAATCAGATCTGCCATCTGATAACATTTCATAATCCACCACTTAAAAAGAGGCGCTGTCAGATTTGATCCTACAAAGGAATTGCGAAAATCTTCTTTCGTTGAGTGCGCATGGTAAACGATTTTCTTCCCTGCCTGCTTCGCCCTCCTTGCCATGAGATAGTCACTCGGAAATACGGTATTCAGATGTACGATATCAAAATCCTCACGCGGATTGCAGGTCAGTTCTACCTGCTCCGCCTTAAGAGAATTTTTTTGCATGAGCATTGCACGTCCGACCCCACTTCTCGATACGATTTTCTCGTTTTTCGCATAAAGCAGCACTTTCATTTCTCTCATACACTCCTCTCCATAATTCCTTCCGATACACATTCATTACCATGTTCCCGAACTGCTCGGTCCCGAATTTTCGTGCATTGTTCCGGCTGTGCTCCGCGGCCTTTTCCATCCACGAAGGTTCCTTTAACATCCGACTGACTGCCTCTGAAAATTCATTTAAATTTTCATAAGAATAACCGTTTCCGGCTTCCTCGAGCACTCCGTACAGGCACGTATCCTTCCTGCACACAAGAGGCAGCCCGCTCGCCATAGCTTCAATATAGGTGAGTCCCTGCGTCTCGCTTGTGGACGCACAGACGAAAAGATCTCCAAGCTGATAATATTTCGGCGTATCCTCCGGCGCTGCCATCCCCGCAAATTTCACATAAGTTCCAAGCCGGAGTCTCTCTGTGAGTTCCTCCAGACTTGCTCTTGCCGGTCCGTCCCCGACGATCAGCAGTCTGACATTCTCCCCGTGTTTAATCAGATGACACATTCCATAGATCAGTTCATCCACCCGCTTTTCAAATCCAAGCCTTCCAAGACTTAACAATACCTTTGCCTCCTGAGGGATGTCATAGGTTGCCCGAAGCTGTTTCAATTCTTCCTCACTGCATTTTTTCTGAAATTTTTCAAGGCAGATCCCTGATGGAATCACTGCAATCTTGCTCTCTGTCAATCCATATTCTCTGAGCGTACGCTCCACCTTTTTCGTCGGAGCAATCACTGCATCGACGCAGGACAGCCGCATTTTCATCCATTTTCCAAGCATCTCCCGGCTTAAGCTTTTTGCAAACGGAACATACTCTGTATACTGCTCGTACAGTGTATGATAGGTATGTAACAGCGCCGCTCCGGTTTGGTGTGCAATCCGTTTTGCAAAGCCGAAGCTAAAAAATTCACACTGACTGTGGACGATGTCCGGAGCCCACTCGATGATCTCCTGCACATATGCCCTGCCCCGCGATACCGGAATCCGCACATTCGGATAGATTTTTGCCGGAACAGAACGGATATAATATACATTTTCCGTCCGATAGGTACTGCAGGTATCTGACACTGCAAGGATCTTCACCTCGTGTCCGTTTGCCTCCAGCTCCCGCTCCAAATTCAAGACAGATGTCACGACACCATTGATTGCCGGCCAAAATAAATCTGTTGTAATAAGTATCTTCATAATGCTCTCCTCCTTCTGTCTATATCAGCTTCAAACCGCTGATCCACGTCCCCGCATATACAAGCGCCAGACTATACATGGCAATGGATCCCGGTTTTCCAAGTAAAATAATTGCAGAAAATTTCTTCCATGACATCTTTGTAAGCCCCGCTAACATACACAGGAAATCATCCGGCGCACACGGAAAGAAAATCGCAAAGGCAAAAAACTTATCGAATTTCTTTCCTTTTTCAAGCCACTGTGCGTATTTCTCATACGTTTCTTCTTTGACAAAATATTTTACAAAACACTGTCCATACCGCCTTGCAAGATAAAAGTTAATCATCGATCCGATCACGATCCCGATATAATTGTAGAGAAGTCCCATCCACGGTCCGAACAAGATCACACCTGCCGCACAGGAAATCCCTCCGGGGATAATCGGAACTACAACTTGTACCATCTGAATGAAGATAAAGAACAGCGGTCCAAAGATTCCTCCCCGCTCTACTAACAATTCCATCTTCGCCCGGTCTGTAAACAGTCCGTTCTGCATTCCATATATCACAAACAGGATCATCACAAGGATGCTGACTGCTGTTAACAGATTAACGATAGCTCTGACTGATTTCTTACTCATCTGCATGCCCCCTTTGTATGCTCTCTATCATATCAGCATAAATTTAAGTTATCTTGAGGAGATTATTAAGAAAAATGAAAGATTTTCTTTGGATATTTCAAATATCCTTTAACTTTCCGCTTCTTATAGCTTTTGTCTGTTTTTCATTTCTTTTCCCCACTTTTTATGATATAATTTCCAAAATAGAGTAATCCCTCTCGGGAAAGGAAGAAATAACATGACAGAAAGGATTTCTTGCTATGAAGATAAAAGAACTTACTGCGAACAAAAAGCAATACCTCTCACTTCTGCTCCTTGCAGATGAGCAGGAGGATATGATCGACCGCTATCTGGAACGCGGTACCATGTACATACTGGACGACAATGGCATCAAAGGTGTCTGTGTTGTCACTGATGAGGGCGATGGGATTCTGGAGATCAAAAATATTGCCACAGATCCTCATTGCCACCGGAAAGGCTACGGGCGGGCGATGATCCATTTTATAGAAGAAACTTACCGTGAGCAGTATTCCATCCTTCAGGTTGGAACCGGAGACAGTCCGCTTACCATTCCGTTTTATGAGGCCTGCGGCTTTGCCCGCTCCCACATTGTAAAAGATTTCTTTACAGAACACTATGACCACCCGATCTATGAATGCGGTGTCCAACTGAAAGATATGATTTATCTCAGAAAAAGTTTATCTTTGCAAACGGAAAACCATTTATGAGAACGGAAGGCTGACGATTATAGGAAAGCAAAAAAGCCACTGTAAGATGCTGCTAAAAAACTTCTTGCTTACATCTTGCGTGGCTTTTTCGTCTGATATTCCGCTCTCTTTATTTTCCCTATTCCTCGATCCGCTCAAATACCATATCATATCCGTCATTTCCATAATTCAATGACCGATTGACACGGCTGATCGTCGCTGTGGATGCGCCGGTCTTCTCGGCAATCTCCAAATATGTCTTCTGTTCCCGAAGCATCTTAGCTACCTCAAAGCGCTGTGACAATGACATTAACTCATTGATCGTACAGATATCTTCAAAGAAAGTGTAACACTCCGCTTTATCTTTCAGGCTCAAGATTGCATCAAACAATAGATCTGTCGCTTCCGTCCTTATCTGCTTACTCATTCTTTTCTCTCCTTTGTCAGACTCTTATCTGTTCTCTATTTTACCACAGTAAATTTGTAAAGTCCACTGATTTTTTTACCTGTGTATTTTTATCTATGGAACAATCTAAAAAGAAAAAAGGTACCGGCAACACATCTATAAAATATATATTGCTTCACTCTCTAACTCTCTGCAGCCTATCTGATAAAATTTGTTCTATGGAACTCTTCTTTTACAGGGATTCCGAACTCTTTTCTGCCAAGTTCTATGCTTTTTATTAAAAATGACATATTATGAGCTAACGTCCTCATCCCCTGCAAACCTTCTTCGTCCTGCTCCGCTTCACCAGGCAGCAGACCATGAATACTGTTCCAATATTGGCCAGAAGCTACAGGCATTCCACTGATAGTAAAGAACTATTAGAATAACCATATAGTTATCTGCTCTCTACTTGTCAATCGCTGTTACTATATGCTTTCGTATCGGTTCGGGCTGATACGGGCCGGAAGGACGATACCTCCTGTAAAAAAGGATACTCTTCGGTATCTGTCACCGAAAAGTATCCTGTATTTTCTATATTTCTATCTGTTCTCCTTCTGTGTCTATTTCATCCGCTAACGTCCTATATATTCTTTCAGTTTCTCTACCGATGTATTGACAATCAGTTCCTCCGGAAATCCACATTCCCGAACAACTTCGAGAGAATAGCGCACATTTCCCACATCGCTGTCCACGTGTGCATCACTGGAAAGTGTCACAGGGACTTTATATATCTTACAGAGTTCCAGGATCGTATGCTGATTTTCGCGCGCATTCTGACGAAATCCTCCCGGTGTCAGGGAAGAGTTGTTTACCTCCAGAATCTTTCCATACTTTGCGGCAGCCTGCACAATTTTCTCATAATCTACCGGAATTCTTCCATCATCAGGATGTCCGATAATATCGACATATGGATTTTTCATCACATTTAGATAAGCATTTGTATATTCTTCTTTGTCTGCCTCTTTTGTAAAACATGGAAGATGAAGGCTCGCAATGACAAGATCCATCTCCTTTAACAATGCTTCTGAAAGATCAATGTTCCCGTTTGAGTCTAAAATATTCAGTTCCACACCAAAGAGCATCTCTACCCCCGACATTTGCCGCGGAAGTACTTTCAAATTGGAAAAATAAAATGCATGACAGGTTCCCGGCATCGTTGGCGCATGTTCTGTGATTGCAAGTCCGCTTAATCCCTTCTTTGCCGCTGCTGCCGCCATCTCACGGATTGTACAGTATGCATGCCCGCTCGCAATCGTATGTGAATGTGTATCTATTGCAATCTTCATGATTCTTCCTCTTTTCTGTCTCAAATTTCTTATTTTTCTTTTCATTTTTGCTGGTTTCTATCTCTGCAATGCTGTCAGACTGCTCTGACAAAAAACATTATACCATTGCACCTTCGGATTTGAAAACATATTTTTTCTGCTTCCGGCTCATACTACTGATGAAATCACTTATATTTTGCCAAAAACAAACAGACCACTACGCAGAATATTATACTATTCTAACACGAAAGGAGCTTTTTCATGAAACCAATTTCAAAAAAATCTATTGAGGGCGGCACCGACATCCCTGCCGGAAAAGACTTTCCTGATCTGTCAGACCCGGCGATGACCAATCGGGAAATCATTGACTCTTACGATTATCTCTCCTCTGCGGCCTCCGCATGGGACTGTACCGGTCTGATTCCTTCCGCACCTGCCTCCTCGGCCGAGCTGGAATCCTACGAGGCAATCTATCCGTTTGAACCTCCAAAGCTGGATTCCGACGAGAACTGTGCCACAAGACCTTCTTCTGCATATACTGTTGAAAAACAGGAGTAATCTTTTATGCCTAATTTTTCTTTTGCTCCGCTGGAAGGAACGGTCCAAAACGTCCGCCCCTTCGGCGATGAATGCTGCAGCTCTCTTGTCACTTTGCAGACACCTGGCGGCACTGTCACAGTTGTCGTGTCAGGTGATACCTATGTCATCAGTGAGGTGCGCCTCCGCCGCGGCATGACTGTCGCGGCTTTTTACGATGCGCAGGCTCCCGTTCCGCTAATCTATCCGCCTCAGTATCGCGCAGTCATCCTCGGAAGAAAGCAGCCGAATGAGACAATCGCTGTGGACTATTTTAATGAAACTCTCACAAACAGTGACAACACATTAAAGCTCAATCTTTCCCCTGCCACCGATATCGTCGGATCAAACGGGCAGCCATTCCACTGTTCTCTGGCGGGCCGCCTTTTGATCGTCTATTACACAAATGCCACGAGAAGCATTCCGGCGCAGGCTGTCCCGAGAAAAATCATCGTCATGTGCTAAATAAATTTTGCAAGAAGCATCGTACAGCAAAAAACGTTTGAGAAACGGACAGTCCGAACGTCTTGAATAATGGAAAAGGGATGTTGTAAAATAAACTTCTTAATTTTACAACATCCCTTTTATCTTCCCTAGGCACATGCATTTTCAAGGATCTCTGTCAATGCGCTCTTGCTGCTTGTATGACATCGAACGATATCTGCGTTGCATTTCTCTGCTTCTGCAACTGCACAGCGCACCATCTTGTGAGATACCGTATTCGTAAACAAGATCAGCAGATCCGGAGTGCCAATCTGTTCACTTAGATTTGCCGACATCTGTGTGAATACTTTTGCTTTACACTTGTACCCTTTGCATATTTTTTTATACTGACAAACCATCCGGTCATGGCCTCCTACAATTACAACGCTCATCTTTACTTCCTTTCTTTTCTATTCTGTCTATAAAGCTGCAAGACTCTTTCCGAGCTCTTCACACTTTTTCAATGCCTCATCATCCGGTGTCTCCTGACAGATGACGCTTTCCCCTCCGATGACTTTCGCTCCTGCCTGCTGCATACGCGCTTCCCAGTCTCTCATCCATTCTCCGTCTCCCCATCCGTAGGAACCGAACAAGCCGACAGTCTTTCCTTTTACAAATGTTTCCACTTCTTCCACAAACGGCTCCATCTCTGATTCTTCCAGCACTTCCGCTCCCATCGCCGGGCAGCCAAGTGCAAATGCTGTCTCTTCCTTTAATTCTTCCGGTGAGATACTTCCCACCTCCACAACCGCACTTTCTTTTCCTTCTGCGCGAATACCTCTTGCAACTGCCTCTGCCATCGCCTCTGTATTTCCTGTCTGTGACCAGTATACTACATAAATTTTATCCATGATCTTCCTCCTGTTCTTATCCTTTCATTGTCGCCGCTTTTTTTGCATAGACAATGTATTTTTATGCTACACATCCCCGGACCAGTTCTTCCATCCGGATTCCTCTGGCAACTGCCTGTATCAATGTTTCTTTTGCCGCCTCAAATGCCTGAAACAGACGAATCTTCTCTCCCATGTCCGCATATACTTTCCAATACCCTGCATAGAGATAATTTTTGCCTTTCTGTTCGATAAATCCTGTGACATCATCCAGCGGATATCCGAGCAGCAGCCCCATCTCATGGGGAAACATTCCGCCCGCTGTCATATAAGACTCGTAACGTCTCTGAAATGTATACAAAATCGTTCCCAGCGTAAAACGCTCATACCCTTCTTTCTGAAAGAATGCTCTCATCTTTGGATGTTCTATCACCTGCTCCAGATCTTTTCTGCGATATAGAAGATAAGTGATCTTTTCTGTCGTCCGAAGCAGCCGAAAACACGAGATTCCTGAGTGTTTCAAAACCATCTGTACAACTGTTTCATTCTCTGCCGGAATGATAAAAAGATTGGAAACCTTCAGTCCCATGATCAGTGGTGCACACTGCAGTGCCAGCTGTGTCTCTATCTTTTTCAGATCCAGCTCTTTTACAAGTTCAAATATTTCCCGACTCATGTTTCCTCCTTGTTCTTTGTGTTAGTTATTCCTAACTTACGTTTATAATATCTAATTATCATTCATTCGTCAATACCTTTGTTGATCTAATTTTCTCAATAAATCCCCTTTCAAGCACAAAAAAATCAGGGGTATCACCGCCGATTACAGCTTTGGCAATGATACCCCTGATTTCTTATCTTTCACTTTCTATGTTCTTGTATTCTCTTCGAGCAGAGTTTTCATACTCTCTACTCCGATCAAAAGCGTGGATGCATTGTGCAACAGTGCAGACGTCGTCGGCTGCAGAATTCCTGCCACTCCAAATGCAATCAGCGCCGCATTAATTCCGACGATCAGACGATAGTTTCTTCCGATCCGCTGCATCAGTCTGTCACTGAGTCTCTTTAACAGGACAAGCTCATACAGATCATCTGCACTGATTGTAATATCCGCGATCTCCCTTGCAAGCTCTGCACCATCACTGATCGCAATGCCGACATCCGCCGCCGACAGTGCCGGAGAGTCGTTGATGCCGTCTCCGATCATAATAACTTTCTTTCCCTGCGCTTTCTCCTTCTCCACAAATCTTGCCTTATCCTCCGGGAGCACTTCTGAATCGTAATGATCTACCCCCACCTTTTTCGCAATGGCAGCTGCTGTCCGTTCACTGTCCCCGGTCATCATGACAATATTGCGGATTCCTGTCTCTTTTAACAGACGGATCACTTCCGCAGCTTCCTCCCGCAGTGGATCTTCGATGCGGATCACCGCTGCAAGTTCCTGTTCCATAGCGAGATAAAGCTGTGAATATTCCCCGGAAAGACTCTCAAAAAGTTCCTCTTTTCCTTCCGGGATCCTGCACTTCTCATCTTCAAATACAAAGTGATAACTTCCTATCACTGCGCGCTTTCCCTCGATCTCTGTAGAGATTCCATGTGCTACCATATACTCTACTTTAGAGTGCATTTCTTCATGTTCGAGATGACGTTTCTTCGCCGCATGTACAACCGCCTTCGCCATCGAGTGCGGGAAATGTTCTTCCATACATGCCGCCACTCTTAACAGTTCATCCGGATCTTCCCCGTTAAACGAGATGACATCCACCACTGTCGGCCGCGCTTTTGTGAGGGTTCCCGTCTTGTCAAAGACAATCGTTTCTGCCTCTGCAACAGCTTCCAGATATTTTCCTCCTTTTACTGTCAGATGATATCTGCTCGCCTCGCGAATTGCCGAGAGTACTGAGATCGGCATTGCTAACTTCATTGCGCACGAAAAATCTACCATCAGCACCGAGAGAGCCTTTGTGATATTTCTCGTCAAAAGATACACAAGTCCTGTTCCGACAAACGTATATGGAACCAGTCTGTCTGCCAGATGTTCTGCCTTCCCTTCCAGTGCGGACTTCAACTTCTCTGACTCCTCGATCATTGTCACGATTTTCTCAAATCTGCTGGAACCTCCTGTCTTCTGCACAAGCAGGGTAATCTCCCCTTCTTCCACTACCGTTCCGGCATAGACAGAATCCTCACCGGATCTTCTGACCGGAACCGACTCTCCGGTAAGCGCAGCCTGGTTGACCATCGCCTCTCCTTCTGTCACGATACCGTCAAATGGAATCACATTTCCCATATGCACAACAATCTGGTCGCCTTTTTTTACCTCAGACGCCTCTACAAGTATTTCCTGATCATCCTTTTTCAACCATACTTTTCCGACATTCAGCGACATTGTCCGCGCAAGGTCATCCACGGACTTTTTATGAGTCCACTCCTCCAGCAGTTCTCCGATTCCCAGAAAGAACATAATCGAAGATGCTGTATCAAAATCATTTCTCAGAATGGAGACACCGATAGCGGTCGCATCAAGAACCGGAACTTCTATTTTCCTTCTGCACAGCACTTTCAGCCCGTGATAAATGTATTTAACTGACATCGCGGTCGTGTACAGCGCAGCCACCGGATAAGGAAGAAACCACCGGCGCATCCATCGGAATAAAATCTTATCTACGATTTTCTCCTGATAAGATGCATTCAGCTCTCTTCCGGACGTCTCAAGCACCTCGTCCGGGACAGCTGCCTTCTCATATGAGAAACTGCACAGCATTTCTATGATTCTGCGCCGGTCTCCTTCGTAGCGGATGACTGCATCACCGGTGCGCTCGTAAACTTTTGCAGAGAGGACTTCACGTCTGTTCTCCAGATAATAGAGCAACGTGTCCGCCTGTCTGTACGTCATGGTTCTTCCCGGAAAATGAACCCGGATTCTTCCCTCTATTTCATGCTTAATCTTAAACTTCACCTTTTTACCCCTTTTCCGTGTATCTGACAACTAAAAGGAAACACCTGCCGATCCTGTCCGCCTTTTGGCGATAAAATCTGCAAGTGTTCTCTCTGTTGATTCCATCATTTTCTCTGCAATTACAGTTCGCTCTCCTCTTCGTCAGCAGCAGAAGCTTCCGGCACAAATTCCTCTTCGGCTTCTTCAAATACTTCTGCCTCTTCCTCAGCGGTCCGTTTCGCATTGATTTCCTTTGCTTCCTCGTAAATGTCCTCTGCATTTTCCTGAATCGTCGTCGCCGTCTTCATAACACATTCTTTTGCTCTCAGTACTGCAGCGGTACAGTTTGTGTACACTTTCTTCGCATCTTTACTCGCAAGCAGCTTTACTCCTGCTGTGCCAAACAAAACTCCTGCCGCAAAGATTCCCGTTTTCTTCATGTTGATGCATTTAAAACAATCTAACATTTTTATCCCTCCTAGATTTATTTATGTTTGTAGCCTGTGTAGAATGTCATGAACAAACATACGACCATAGCCCATGCCCAGAATCTATGTTTTTTCATCTGTCTCTTCCCTCCTACAATGTTTTTGTCATTATAATCCTGTCCGCGGACAATTTCCATTATTTTTCTGTTATTGAGAAATTTTTATCATTTAGATCATTCAATTGCAAATAGTTCTCAGATACAGGACTCGATCACGACTGTTTTTACTTTCTGTTCGCCAAGATATCCGCAGGTTTTCAGGCCTGCCAAAATCACTTCATTCCAGCTTTTTGCCGACAGATACCGGACGGTATGATCTTCCATCTCAATCCTGCACACTTCTCTTCCGCTGCTCTCGGTATCACATGCAATCTTATACATGTTTTTTCTGCTGATCGCACCGATCTCCTCCAGCTTATTGACGAGACGATATACCGTTGCGGTTCCAATTCCCGGATCACTCTTAGATGCCCGGTAAAAAATCTCCTTGCACGAAGAACATTCTTCTTCCAGTATGATGTCAAGAAGCATCTGCCGTTGTTTTGTAATCCTGCACCCCTGCTCCCGCAGTTTCTGAAGAACCATCTCTTTTTTCATCTTTGTCCGCCGATAATTTCCCGTCTCATTTATTTTTCTGCTCTCACCTGTCATATTCTGGTTCATACTGTCCTCCCCGAAATGAAAGTTTTTTATCTAATGGCAGTGTCCGCCGCAATGTTTGCAGTCTCCGCCGCAGTGGATCGACTTTCCGTTTTTCTTATCTTTGATCATACTTCTCACTGCCAGTGCCACAATCCCAGCAACAATAATTCCTGTAACAATTGTTCCCATATCAATTCCTCCTGACCTTTCATGATTCTTCTGTTTCTTTGTAAACTACATCTTCCTGACTGTAAAAAGACTGCCCGGGAGAATTCTCCAAGCGGCAGTCTTTTCTTTGTCTCTATTTTGCACCTGCCATTGCTTTCATGCTGACATGAAGTGTCTTACTTTCTTTATATGGACGTACAAGCAGATAGATAAATCCGATCACAAGTGCGAATGCAACTGCTGTCGCGATTCCAAACGTTCCTGTGCTGATCAATGTTCCGATCTGGTAAACACAGAGGGAAACCACATATGCAAGCAATGTCTGATAACCGATTGCAAACCAGAACCATTTCGCATTGTTCATCTCTCTTTTGATTGCTCCCATCGCCGCAAAGCAAGGTGCACAGAGCAGGTTGAACACTAAGAAAGAGTATGCTGCAACCGCTGTCATGCTTCCTGCAAGCGCTCCCCAGATCTCTGTTCCGTCTTCTGCAACTTCAGCAAATCCAAATAAGATCCCAAAGGTTCCCACTACATTTTCTTTTGCAATCAGTCCTGTGACTGCCGCAACCGCCATTTTCCAGTCTCCCCATCCAAGTGGTGCAAATACCGGCGCAATCACTCCTCCGATCTTGGCAAGAATACTGCTGTCAAGCTGTTCTGCCTCCAGCATTCCGAAGGAACCGTTGATCCATCCAAAGTTCATCAGGAACCACAGTACGATCGTCGATAATAAAATGATCGTTCCTGCCTTTTTGATGAAAGAGGATCCTCTCTCCCACATGCTTCTGAGCACATTTCCGACTGTCGGCATATGATATGCCGGAAGCTCCATAACAAACGGTGCAGGGTCTCCTGCGAACATCTTCGTCTTTTTCAGAATAATTCCTGAGCAGATGATCGCTGCGATTCCCACAAAATAAGCACTCGGTGCCACCCACCATGCTCCGTCAAAGAGTGCACCTGCGATCAGCGCGATGATCGGAAGTTTTGCCCCACATGGGATAAATGTTGTTGTCATGATCGTCATTTTCCGGTCTCTGTCATTTTCAATCGTTCTGGATGCCATCACTCCCGGAACTCCACATCCGCTTCCGATCAGCATCGGGATAAATGATTTTCCGGATAAGCCAAACTTACGGAAAATTCTGTCCATGATAAATGCGACTCTCGCCATATATCCGCATGCTTCCAGAAATGCAAGGAAGATAAACAGTACAAGCATCTGCGGAACGAATCCGAGCACTGCCCCGACACCGGCAACAATCCCATCCAAAATCAGTGCCTGCAGCCAGTCTGCACAACCGATTGCATTTAACGCACTTTCTACGAGTACCGGAACTCCCGGAACTGAGATCCCAAAGAAACTCCATCCTTCTCCGAACACACCGTCATTCGCCCAGTCTGTCGCCCATGTTCCGACCGTCGTCACAGATACATAATATACAAGGAACATCACTGCCGCAAAGATCGGAAGTGCCAGCCATCTGTTTGTCACGATCTGATCGATCCTGTCGGAAGTTGTCAGCTTTTCCTTTGAACCTTTTGTCACGCAGGCTCCGATGATAGAAGAAATATACGTATACCGCTCATTTGTGATCACACTCTCCGTATCATCATCAAACACCTTCTCCATCTCTTCAATCTCTGCACTGACATCCGGAACACGTTTCATCTGTGATCCGATCTTGTCATCTCTTTCTAACAACTTGATCGCAAAGAAACGCTTCTGTTCTTCTTCCACGATCCCGGTCAACTTATTTTCTACTTTTTCGATGATCACTTCTGCTTCTTTTGAAAACTTGTGTACCGGCACTGCCGCTTTTTTCTGCTGTGCAAGCCCGACAGCTTTCTCCGCCGCTTTCTTGATACCGGTTCCTTTCAATGCCGAGATCTCGATCACCTCGCACCCCAGCCTTCTGCTGAGTTCCTGAATATGGATACGGTCACCATTCTTCTCCAGAATATCGATCATATTGACCGCCATCACGACCGGAATCCCCAGTTCCATCAACTGTGTGGAAAGATAGAGGTTTCGCTCAATATTCGTCCCGTCTACAATATTCAAAATTGCATCCGGACGCTCTCCGATCAGATAGTTTCTTGCCACGACTTCTTCCAGCGTGTATGGGGACAAAGAATAGATCCCCGGCAAATCCATGATCACAACATCCTTGTGTCCTTTTAGCTTCCCTTCTTTTTTCTCCACCGTAACTCCCGGCCAGTTCCCGACAAATTGATTGGAACCTGTCAGTGCATTGAACAATGTTGTCTTTCCGCAGTTTGGATTCCCTGCAAGTGCTATTTTTACTGACATACTACTTCTCCTTTAATTTTCCCGTTTCCTTTTTTACTACATCATCTTTTATTCCGACAGCTGCACAAAACATCTCCACCGCTTCCACATCATAAGCATCTGCCAGTTCTTTACTCAACTGATACAGATAATCCTTTCTTTGATTTCGGATTTTCTTATGAAGAGGGGAGAGAATTCTTGCTATTTTCCGTCAAACGCCCTTATGTTTGTCAAAGCTTTCTTTTATTAGTCATCGCTAACCATTAGGTAAAAAAATTATTCTACTTCAATCATCTCGGCATCCGCCTTTCTCAGTGACAGCTCGTACCCTCTCACGGTAACTTCGATCGGATCTCCAAGCGGTGCCACCTTCCTCACAAAGACTTCTACCCCTTTCGTGATTCCCATGTCCATGATCCTTCGCTTAACCGGCCCATCCCCTGTCAACTTCTTTACCTTGACTGTCTTTCCACAAGGTGTCTGTTTCAATGTACTCATCGTTTTCTCATTCCTTTCTCTCGCAATTTCCTTCTCAAAGCTTTTTGTTCTATGTTTTCCATAATCATCGCCTTCTTTACAGAATCCTAAACGATAATCTTATTCGCCATATCTTTCCCGATTGCGACTCTTGCACCTTTGATCTCAACAATCATATTCCCTCCATTTACAGAGAGGACTGTCACAACTCCACCCGGCACAAATCCAAGGTTTTCAAGAAATCGGTGTGTTTCTTCTTTCCCCCCGACTCTTCGTATCGTATTCGGTTCATTTACCTTCGCCATCGTCAACGGCATGCTACCATCTTCTTTCTTTTTGTCATTCAGACTAATTTGTTATTAATTAGTAATTAATAATGAATTTCATTTACAGCATTAGTATAGTCTAACTATCATTAGTTGTCAATTACTTTTTTACATATTTTAATTTTATACCAAAAGCATTATTGATACAAAGCACCATTATAATAATTAGTAGTTATTGAGTTAGATTTTTTTGTGATTATGCAATAATTTTCTGTAAAATTATACTCCACATTAATAGTATAGCGATTTTTCATTGAATTTTTTATTCAAAAATGCTATGCTGTGAATGTACTAATAATCCAGCAAACGACATGCGGTGACTAAATAAGATATCCTATGTGAAATACATGAAACAAAAAGTAATTTTTAGCAATGATTTCTACCTGAAGCGAAACTCACAGTCAAATTGATGTTTTACAGGAGGGGTGACATGTACTATAAAATTTTCCTTGCCCAGATGAAACGCAGCAAAAAGACGATTCTTTATCTTTTGTTGCTCCTAATTGCGGCATCCTTCTTTGTAACAAGTGTAAATTTATACCAGAACAGTGTCCACAACCTGAAAATTGCAGAGAATACTTTTTCCACTCTCGCCATCACAGAATTCTATGGAGAAGTGAACAGATATGGGGAACTGGTAGAGCGAAACAGTAAAGAACACATTGGTTATAAAGCTGTCGGAGTAAAAGGATATGATATCCATAAAATTATCGATAGTGAAAGTGTAGAAAGCTATGATTTGCGCAGCCAATATGGTGCATATATTGCCGGCCATCCTGCTATGGTCTATGCTCCTCTTTTGAGCTCATCCGGTGAGAAGACCGATCAGTGGTATACGAGAAGCAATAATCTTATCCGTTTTAAAATCCAGTCATCTGAACCAGTTTCTTTAGACTATCATCCACTTGATCTATACAGCACAAAAACCTCGATGTTTCAACTCGATGTGCTTGATAATGCTGCTGAGATTTCAGACTATCCGAATCGGATGGCATATGATGACTTTGGGTTTACTCAGGAGGAATGGGATTCCTACAGCGAAGAGATCAAACACTTGAATCAGACAAATGATACAGACAAACTGATCTTGTATCCGGATGTAGAATATATCGCAGTTTTAAATAGACAAGGATCCTGGAAATGGGCAAACAAACCAGGAACTTTGGAATATCTCGATACCAGCTGGTATTACGAAGAATTTAATCTTGTCATCCCCGTTCAGGATCATGAAAGTATCCGACTAACTTATGATGGTCCCAGCGAAAGTCTTGAATATAAGAAGGGATTCTCTCCGTTCCCTCTCCAGCGCTTAGAAGATGTAAAGACTCGTCCTGAGTTAAGAGCCTATTTTGAAAGTATCTGGCAGGATATCCGTGTACAGCAATATACTCACAATGTAATTTCCACCAACGACATCACTTCTGTTCCGAACTTTCATATGGGAACTGCTGCCCTGACAGATGGAAGATTTATTACAAAAAAAGAATATGAAAAAGGTGCAAAAGTCTGTATGATCAGTGAAGAAATGGCTGAAAATCAACAATGGGAAATCGGTGATAAACTGAATATGAAGCTTTTTGAAAGTGATTATATCCCCGGTTATGATCCACTTGTTGATAACCAGCCGATTTATGAAACAGGGAACACACCTTTCATACAGGAAGAAGCCTATGAAATTGTAGGCATCTATTCCATCTATCCTGCCGCGGGCAATACGGAGCTTGCACCAGATACACTGGCGTTACTCCCCTACACGATTTATATTCCTTCCAATTCTATATCGAAGATAAGAGATCCGAAAGATATTCTGGTACATGGATCTACTTTCAGTGTGAAATTAAAAAATGGATCTGTAGCTGCCTTTCAGGAAGATATGAAAAAGAAAGGGCTGACTATAGAAAAAGAAGGACAATATGTGCCTAAATTTACCTTTTATGACCAGGGATACAGTTCTGTGAAGTCGAGCCTGTTGTCTATGCGCAGCACTGCAAAATTTCTGCTCCTCCTCTCATTCGTTTTTCTTTTCATAATCTGTACACTGGTGGCATATTTCTTCTGGCAAAACCAGAGGCAGACAGTTGGTATCTTCCGGTTGCTTGGAGGAACGAAAAAACAATCTGTTTTTGCTGTACTCGGTTGTTCTATGCTTCTGACAGTCTTCGGAGTAGTCGCAGGAGGAACCGTCGGAAGTGGTGTATCCTGCCTTGTGGGAAATAGTATTATGCATGAAAATATCAAGGAAATTGAAATGGATCTGAGCCAGGATCATGATCTGTCTGCTCTGACAGAGAAGAAATCTGATATCAGAATTCATGCCGATCCGCTGGTAACAGTGGCCGCCAGCAGCGGCTTGCTGCTCTATCCACTTCTTCTGCTGGGATTTATGACGGCTGATATTCACAAAGAACCTCGGGAACTTCTTCCAAAAGGTAAGAGTTAAGGGGGGTGTTGGAATGAGAGTATTTTCTTATATCTGGCGTATGGCCTTCAGGCGGAAGTCTGCCTGTTTGCTAGTGATAGCTTCCGCTATGGTAACCACTATATTCATGCTTTCTTATCCACGTCTGATTGAGGATACACGTAAGAAACTGGATGAAACTTATGAGGGCATTACTATAACAGGAAGCATTGTCCAAACCGGAATCGACGATGTCGGAGCTGTCTCGGGTGAAGTATGGAAAAAAATGCAAGCAAGCGGTTATTTCAGTCAGATGTATGCCGCCAGTAAATTTTCTGTCCGCACCTTTCCCAAAAAAATTTTGGAAGCACAGTTTGGAAGCACACCATCAGAGCAAAGAAAAGACAGTATCTTTCAGACCATGCTTTCCCGGTTTGAGAAGAAAAACAGTGGAGGTGTGAACGGTCCTATGAGGGCATACAACACTTTTCCTGCGGGAAACGATCTGGTTCGTATCCGAAATGATATTTGCTGGCTGGATGGTTATGACGAGCATTGTCTGGAAGGCAGGGAACGCATCTGTATCATTTCGGAAAACTGGGGCTATGCTCCGGGAGATACTGTCCCGTTTCTTGCCAGAGTTACCATAAAGGAAAAATCTGTAGAAGGTATCTTTCATCTGAAAGTAGTCGGTACCTATCCCGGGAAAATAACTGAGTTTTCCGGTGTAATGCCCCTAAAAACAATGGAAGATCTTACGATTGCTGCTACTGCTGCCCACAAAGCAGAAGAAAATTATTATGAATGGGAATTTGGACTTGACCAGATTTATTTTACAATAAAGAATAACAGAACGTTAGATGAAATCAAAACAAAGATGGAAGACTGGGGACTTCTCAACAGTGATTTCCGCCGTGTCCGGCTGGATGACCGCTTTTTTAAAGAAGCGGTCGGCCCCATTGAGAGCAACCTTGCCCAACTGGAGGGATCGTATTTGTTTTTCTTCTTTCTAATTGCTGCCATTGGATTTTTCATCAGCTTTTTGCTGATCCGAAACCGAAAGTCAGAATACGCAGTTATGAGACTATTAGGAGAAAGCAAAGGACAGATCATTCTAAAAGTATTAGCAGAACAATTCACTCTCTGCCTGACTGGTGTCCTATTCGGAATACTCGTGATACGTCTGATCGACACAAACAGCTTTCATCCTTCCATCTGTATTGTGATTTTAATGTGCTACACTTTTGGGGCAGCCGGAGCAGCACTGCTGATGACCAGTGTAAATGTTATGGAAATTCTTCGTGATAAGGAGTAATCTTATGAGTATTTTACAGGCACAAAACGTACATTATGTCTATCAAAGTAAATATCAGAAAGTGCATGCCGTAAAAGGCATTGATTTTACATTTCACAGCGGCAGGTTTTATGCGATCGTAGGAAAAAGCGGCTGTGGGAAAACTACATTTTTGTCATTACTGGCCGGTCTTGATCTGCCGACCGAAGGACAGATCCTTTATAATGGCAAAAGCACCGCAGAATGTAACCGGGATGACTATCGAGCAAAGTCGATTTCCTTGATTTGCCAAAGTTATAATCTGTTTCCTCTGCTGACCGTAGAAGAAAATGTGACGTATCCTATACTTTTGCGGGGAATCAGACGAAATGCAGCAGAAGAAATCGTCCATGAAAAATTAAAAGAAGTTGGTCTTGACAGTTCTTATTATAATCGTCTCCCTGCCATGCTTTCCGGTGGAGAACAACAGCGTGTGGCGATCGCCAGAGCATTAGCTTCTGATGCGCGCATTATTCTGGCCGATGAACCTACCGGAAATCTTGACAGCGAAAACAGTAACAGAGTCTTTTCTCTGCTAAAGAAACTGGCACATGAAAAAAATTACTGTGTCATTGTTGTGACCCATGACCTTACCATTGCAGATAACGCAGATGAGGTTCTGCATTTAAAAGATGGTACTCTACTTGAATGAACAGGAGGTTCTTTATGAAAAAGTCAACATCTTTTTTGCTGCTATTTCTCCTTATGTGCTCTGTCCCGTCTTGCCGTCCAAAAGAAATACCCCCTACGAAAGGCACAGTCGCTAAGGAAAGGGAAACGCCTGCAAAACTGCAAAAAAATAATCCGAAAACATATAAAGGAAGTGCAGCAGGAAAACTTCTTTGGCCAACGGGAATTCCCCCAGTACAGTACCAATTCAACCGGACAATTGAAGAAACAA
This sequence comes from uncultured Lachnospiraceae bacterium, assembly GCA_900546325.1. Lineage (GTDB taxonomy): Bacteria > Bacillota > Clostridia > Lachnospirales > Lachnospiraceae > Faecalimonas. Next base: position 33,327 of record URCR01000022.1, read on the forward strand.
CTGAAACTTATGTCCGGGAGTTGACAGATCCTAAATATCAGGGGCGCTCCGGAGGCAGCGAAGGAAACTGTAAAGCTGCAAACTGGCTGGCAGAACAGTTTGAGCAAGCAGGGTTGCTGAAGCTTCCATCCCTTAATAGCTGGAATCAGAACTATCCAACTACAGTTACTTCCGTTCTACCGGGTGAAGCATTTCTCATTGCACCGGGTGGCACAGAAACGAAGCTAGTTCTGGGGAAAGAGTGGATATTCCGAGCATCCCCGGAAGAAATAGATATCACTGTTTCACTTTCTACAGATCCCATGCTTTATAGTGAAGGCAATGCTATTTGGGATGCCAGCGAAAATCTCAGAAGTTCGACTGGAAAACTTTCACTGACTGTAGGGGAAGTGTCAGATGGGATCAACTACACAAATGCATCCGGTAATCCCAGCCGGATTATAGTCACAGAGAACATTTATGAACAGCTGAAGCAGGAAGGCTATCGGATTCATTTACGGCTTCCAGATGCGATTGACGAACATGGGACAGCTTCCAATGTCATCGGTTATCTCCCCGGCAAAGATTCCTCTAAAGCAGTCGTTCTCGGAGCAAATTTTGACGGTTCCGGGCAATGCGGATCACTTCTGATGCCTGGTGCATATAATAATGCATCCGGTGTTGCAACACTCATACAGACCGCCACATGGCTGGCAAAATCCACAGAATTACCTTGCGATGTAATCTTTGCTGCTTTCAATACAGAAGATCATAAAGCAAATGGCTCCTCTTCTTTCTCCGACCATCTGACTGCTCAATATGAACAGATTCGTATGATTAATTTAAAATGTATCGGCTGGAAAGAAAAACAGTTGACCGTCTATGGGGCAAGTTCAGAAGCTCCCCTTCGCAAAAGCCTTGCCGGAGGTCTTGGTCTTCCGTATGTCGACAAAGAAATGGGCGGAGATGAACTGGCATTTCGTAAGGATAATATGAGTAGTGTTACTCTTTTTCAGGATGCCTGCCTAAGTGATCCGGAGGTTTCTTCTGTGCTGAATTCCACCCATGATGTTGCAGAAAATCTGGATTTTGCCATGCTGGATGACATTGCCAAAAAACTGACCGCCTGGGTCGTTGAACGTGGTGACGAGCCTCTAGTGTCCTATGTGGTGTATTGGTAAGTGAATATACATTCTCGGGCAGACGTGCTGCTTATAATGATAAAAGTAAGTATGAGTTTGTATTTTTTTCACTACTATGTTATACTACTTTCAGTTTGATGTGATTTTGTAAGAATCAAAAACTAGATTTTTATTTGGAAAAGGAGGCGAAGATTTTGAGAACTTTTGGAAATGAGTCTGCGGAAAATTATTTGGAAACCATTCTCGTCCTGAGTAAAAAACTTCCGGTTGTGCGCTCTGTCGATATTGCAAATGAACTGGGATTTAAGAAGTCCAGTGTCAGTGTCGCTATGAAAAATCTTCGTGAGAAGAAGCATATTACTGTATCCGAAGCCGGTTTTATTTTCCTGACAGATTCTGGACGCGAGATTGCAGAGATGATCTATGAACGCCACGAATTTCTGACGAACTGGCTTGTGAAACTTGGTGTGTCAGAAGAGACCGCTTCTGAGGATGCCTGCCGGATCGAACATGTAATCAGCAGTGAGAGCTTTGAAGCGATTAAGCGGCATATCCCATCTGCACGATGATTTTATATGATATGCATAAATAAAACAAAGAATCTCGTCTGCGAGATTCTCTGCCTGCGGCGGGTCGCATCAGCGACATCATTTCATTTCGCCGCAGTGCGTTCCCCCAACTCTTTTCTTTTTCTATGATTCACGTCAATCTCATGAGATGACTCATTCACACCTTTTACTTCCTGCACGCCTTCTTCTGCAAAGCTGCTTTCCTTTCTTCTTTCTCTTTATCGACAAACATCAGAAGAAATGCTGCCGCAAGCAGTCCCGCACTGACAAGAATCGCCTTCCCCTTCAGGTGTCTGACACACGCATTTCCAAGCACGGCTCCCATCATAAAGCAGAAAATAATTCCATAATACAGAATCCCTTTCTCCACCGCTTTCCTATTCTTTGTGCTCCAATATTCGCAAAGATTCTGTGTTGCGCTCCTTAAATTTCCGATGCACATCGTCGTTGCAATTCCCTGCCCATGAATCTTACGGAAACTTTCGACCTGGATCCCGCACGCAAACGAGATCATGCTGTTTGCAACTGTATTCATGCTCTGTGGAAAAAACGCGACACCGGTAAGGACAAATGCCTCCATCAGCACACAAACCTGCCGCCAGTGAAAATTACTCTCATTGGTCTTCATGCGGACCATATCCGCCAATGCAATCCCAACAACAAATGCACTGATCGGAAACAGATAATGCAGCGCTGCCGTCCAGTTCTTCTCTGCCAGATGGATCCCGAGCAATAGGATATTTCCCGTCTGTGCATTTGCAAATACGCGATCTCTGTAAATATAAGAATAGGCATCCATGAACCCGCCCGACAAGGCGAGCAAGATTCCAAGTTCGATGGATTCCGACATCTGTTTTGAACGTTTCATCTCTCTCCCGGCTTTCTTTTCATTTTACTTTGGGCAAAACAATCTACTTTACGAAAGCCTGTTTTTGAAATCCTCATAGCCAAATGACCGCACAAGATGTTCTATGCCTTCCTTATCACGGAAAACAATGGACGGCAATGCCATTCCGTTGAACGTATTTGTCTTTACCATCGTATAAAGTGCCATATCCTCAAAGACTACACAGCTTCCTTCCTCCAATGGCTTTTCAAAAGAATAATCACCGATCACATCTCCTGCAAGGCATGTCGGACCGGCAAAGCGGTAAGTATATTGTTTTTCTCCCGGATCACCCGACCTCTGTACCGGCGGACGGTACGGCATCTCCAGTACATCCGGCATATGACATGCCGCCGATGTATCCAGTATGGCAATCTCTATACTATTATGCACGATTTCCAGCACACTTGCAACAAGATCTCCTGCATTTAATACGACTGCCTCCCCCGGTTCCAGATAAACTTCCAGCTGGTACTTCTCTCTCAGACGGCGGATGATCCTCACAAGCCTCTCTCGATCGTAATCTGCCCTTGTGATATGGTGTCCTCCTCCAAGATTCAGCCACTTCATCTGCGAAAGCCACTTTCCAAACTTTTCCTCCAGTGCTTCGACTGTCTTTTCCAAGTCATCCGAGTTCTGCTCACAGAGAGTATGCATGTGGATTCCGTCCAGAAGCGGTACGAGTTTCTCATCAAATCCTTCCAACGTCGTTCCAAGCCGTGAACCCGGTGCACAAGGGTCGTAGATTGCATGTCCTTCTTGTGTGGAACACTCCGGGTTGACACGCAGTCCGATGGATTTTCCGGCTTCTTTTGCGCGAAGCCCGAATTTTCTGACCTGTGCCGGAGAGTTAAATACAACATCATCTACATACTGCAGCAGTTCCTCAAACTCCTCTGCCCGGTATGCCGGGGAGAAGACGTGTGTCTCCCCTCCGAACTCTTCTTTTCCAAGCCTTGCCTCATACAGACCACTTGCCGTGGTCCCGGCAAGATACGTTCTAAGAAGCGGATAAACAGAAAACATCGAGAATGCTTTCTGTGCCAAAAGGATCTTACAGCCGCTCTCTTCTGCCACCTGCTTTAAAATTTCAAGATTGTGAAGCAGTCTGCTCTCATCCACGACAAAATATGGCGTAGGGACTGCTCTCTTCTCTGTGCCGCCCATTATTCTACCAGCACCGGATTGTGTGATTCGATCCATGGAAGTCCCCATGTATTGAGTGCATCCATGAACGGATCCGGATCAAACTCCTCGATATTATGTACGCCCGGCTTGTTCCATTTGCCGGTCATGATCATCATCGCACCGATCATCGCCGGCACTCCGGTTGTATATGCCACAGCCTGTGATCCGACCTCTTTATAGCATTCCTGATGGTCACAGATATTGTATAACTGGTAGGTCTTTTCTTTTCCGTCTTTCTTTCCCTGGAAAATACATCCGATATTTGTCTTTCCCTTTGTACGAGGTCCAAGTGAGGAAGGATCCGGAAGGACTGCTTTTAAGAACTGTAACGGGATGATCTCTTTTCCTTCATACATGATCGGCTCAATCGAAGTCATTCCGACATTTTCCAGACATTTTAAGTGTGTCAGATAGCTCTGTCCAAATGTCATAAAGAAACGGATCCGCTTAATTCCCGGAATATTTAACGCAAGACTTTCAATCTCCTCATGATGGAGCAGATACATATCTTTCTCTCCGACTCCATCGAAATTGTAAACTCGCTTAATCTCCATCGGCTCCGTCTCTACCCATTTTCCATCTTCCCAGTAAGAACCTTTTGCAGATACTTCGCGGATATTAATCTCCGGGTTAAAGTTTGTCGCAAACGGGTATCCGTGGTCTCCGCCGTTGCAGTCTAAAATATCGATGTAGTTGATCTCATCAAATTCATGCTTTAATGCATATGCAGAGAAGACACTTGTCACACCCGGATCAAATCCGCTTCCGAGAAGTGCTGTGATCCCTGCCTTTTCAAAGCGTTCTCTGTATGCCCACTGCCAGCTGTACTCAAATTTTGCCGTATCCTCCGGCTCATAGTTGGCTGTATCTACATAGTGTGTCTTTGTGGCAAGACATGCATCCATGATCGTCAGATCCTGATACGGAAGCGCAAGGTTTAAGACAACATCCGGTTTCTCCTTCTCGATCAGCGCGATCAGTTCTTCTACATTGTCCGCGTCTACCTGCGCGGTTGTAATCTTTGTCTTTGTCGTTCCTTCCAGTTTTTCTTTCAGTGCATCGCATTTTGATTTTGTTCTGCTCGCAAGACAGATCTCCTCAAATACCTCGCTGTTCTGGCAGCATTTATGTACTGCCACAGAAGCAACTCCTCCACATCCTACAATCAACACTTTACCCATTTTTTGTTCCTCCTTGTTTGTTCTCTTTTATTTTTCTTTTGCTTTTCTCTTATTTTTTTCGTTTATTGCTTCGGGAAATTTTCTACTTGCTCAGCGCAAGCAGCATTTCTCTTACGATCTTACATGCCGCCGCTGTCGAGATGCCGCTTTGGTCATAGTGAGGGCTCAATTCATTGACATCACAGGCGACAACATTTGCCCGGCTGCACACCTTCTCTGCAGCTCTTCGCAGCTCATCGAAGGTAACTCCGCCCGGCTCCGGTGTCCCGGTTCCCGGGAAGACAGACGGGTCCAGCACATCCAGATCCAGTGTAAAGTAGACCGGCTTTCCCTCCAGTTTGTCCAGCACTTCCTCAAGACCTTCAAAGTCGAACTTTCTCGTTGTCACATGGTCTTTTCCCCAGTAAAATTCCTCCCGGTCACCGGAACGGATACCGAACTGGTAGATTCTGCCGTCTCCGACAAGTTCCCAGCATCTGCGGATTACCGAAGCATGAGAGAGCTGTTCTCCTAAATATTCTTCCCGCAAGTCTGCGTGGGCATCAAAATGAATGATATGGATATCCGGATAGTTCTCCCGGACTGCCCGGAATGCTCCAAGTGTCACAAGGTGTTCTCCCCCGAGCATAAACGGGATTGCGGAGCAGGCTAAGATTTCTTTTGTCTGCTCTTCAATCTGTGCGAGCGCCTTTTTTGTATTTCCAAAACAGAGCTCCAGATCTCCGCAGTCCATCACCTTTGTATCTTCCAGATCTTTATCCTGGTAGGGACTGTAACACTCAATCCCATAAGATTCTCTGCGGATCGCACTGCTCCCGAACCTTGTGCCCGGTCTGTAGGACGTCGTCGAATCAAACGGCGCGCCGAACAATACGATGTCTGCCTCATGTGCTTCCTTTTCACATGCCATAAATACTTCTACATTCTTATTCAACATTTTCCAACATCTCCTCTACGTAGTACGGCAGATAAAACGCCCCCTTATGAAGTGTCGTCGTATAATATCTGCAAGAGATTCCTCTCATGTTCCATGCAATATCATTTAAATCTCTGAGCGGATGATATTTTTTTGACGCGAATCCAAACAGCCAGTGTCCGGACGGGTACGTCGGAATGTGCGCATGGTACACCCTGCTGATCGGGAAAGATTCCACGATCCGTTTGTGCATTCTCTGGCAGGAAATTGCATCCTCATCGTAAAACGGGCTTTCATGCTGGTTGATCATGATCCCGTCCTCTTTCAATGCCTTGCTGCAGTTTCCATAAAACTCTCTTGTAAAAAGGCCTTCCCCCGGTCCGAATGGATCCGTGGAGTCAACGATGATCAGATCGTACTGATCTTCTCTGCTCCTCACAAACCGAAGTCCATCCTCATAGTGGATCTCTACCCTCGGATCATCAAGCCGGCAGGAGGTCTGCGGCAAATATTTCCTGCACACTTCCACAACCTGCTCATCAATCTCTACCATATCGATATGTTCAATCTCCGGATACTTTGTCAGTTCCCGGATGATCCCACCGTCTCCTGCGCCGATCACAAGCACATTTTTCACGGACGGATGCACCGCCATCGGAATATGTGTCATCATCTCATGGTAAATAAATTCATCCTTCTCTGTCAGCATAATATAGCCGTCCAGCACAAGCATCCGTCCAAACTCAGGCGACTCAAACACATCGATCCGCTGGAATTCGCTTTTTCCACTGTAAAGCTGTCTGTCGACTCTCACAGAAAATTTCACATGAGGTGTCTGTACCTCAGAAAACCATAATTCCATCTTCCCTACTCTCCTTTCAGTACATTCAGCCGTTCAATATCCGGATCTTCCGGCCCGGTCATAGAACATCCTTTTTCTTTTGCATACACAATATATTCCAGAATCTCTTCTGTAATCTTTTCCCCCGGTGCCAGAATCGGAATTCCCGGCGGATAACACATCACAAATTCACTGCACACTTTCCCTGCACCTTCCTTTAATGGGAGCGATTCTTTCTCCGCATAAAATGCTGTCTGCGGGGAAACGATCACCTGTGGTTCAATATATTCCTGAGAGAGAAGTCCCGCGCTTGGCCCGCCGAATCTTCTACGCACTTCCGAAAGTGCACTGACAAGACGTTCGATATCCCGTGGGCGGTCTCCGATAGAAAGATATGCAAGAATATTTCCAAGATCCCCGAACTCGATCTGAATATCGTATTCATCCCGCAGAAGATCATAGACTTCAATCCCTGCAAGACCGATCTCTCTTGTATGTACCGACAGCTTGGTGATGTCAAAATCATAAATACTGTCTCCGTTGCAGATTTCCTTTCCATAGGCATAGTAACCGCCGATCTGATTGATTTCTTCTCTCGCATACTCTGCCATCCGGATCACTTTTGCAAAGATTTCTTTCCCGCGAAGTGCCAGGTTCCTTCTGGAAATATCAAGGCTTGACAACAGCAAGTAGGAACCGCTTGTCGTCTGCGTCAGATTGATGATCTGCCTGACATACCCTTCATGTACCTCCGGACCGGTCAGGAGGAGGGAGCTCTGTGTCAGGCTTCCTCCGGATTTGTGCATCGATACCGCTGCCATATCTGCCCCGCACGCCATCGCAGATGCCGGAAGATTCTCTCCAAAATAAAAATGTGTGCCGTGCGCTTCATCGGCAAGACAGAGCATCCCGTGGGCATGTGCAAGCTTTACGATACTTCTCAAATCCGAACAGATCCCATAGTAAGTGGGATTGTTGACAAGCACCGCTTTTGCGTCCGGATTTTCCAGGATCGCCTTCTCAACTGCTTTCACGCTCATCCCCAGCGGAATCCCCAGTCTGTCATCACACTCCGGGTTGACGTACACCGGAATCGCTCCACACAACACCATCGCTCCCATGACACTGCGGTGTACATTTCTCGGAAGGATGATCTTCTCCCCCCGCTTCACCGTGGAAAGTACCATACTCTGTACCGCCGAGGTTGTCCCTCCGACCATCAGAAATGCATGTGCCGCTCCAAATGCCTCCGCCGCCAGCTCCTCTGCCTCCCGGATCACCGAGATCGGGTGGCACAGATTGTCTAACGGCTTCATGGAATTGACATCCATCCCCACGCATTTTTCTCCCAAAAGTTCTGCAAGCTCCGGATTGCCTCTTCCTCTTTTATGTCCCGGCACGTCAAACGGAACGACTCTTTTCTTTCTGAACTCTTCCAACGCCTCATAGATCGGCGCTCTTGTCTGTGATAATTTTTCCATTTTTCTTATCCTCCTGTCACGGATTCGTTTTGATAACTCCGATTCCATGATCCGACTGTTTGACCGGATATTTCTGAATCTCTAAAAAATATTTCTGCCACTGAAAATCTCGATCATTTCCCTCCTCAGACTGTTGATGATTTCCAGTCTCTTGGTCGGCGGCAGTTCATAGACATCCGTCTTAAATAGATAATCCTGAAGGTCCAGTTCTTTTACCATCATCTTCGTGTGGAACAGATTGGCCTCATATACATTGATGTCGGTCGCGTCGTATCTTCTTAAAATCTCCGGCATGATATATTCCTGGATCGATGCGATCTTGTGATCCATAAACAATTTCTTCCCATCCACATCTCTTGTAAATCCCCGGATCCGGTAGTCCATTGTAATAATATCGGAATCAAAAGACTGAATCAGATAATTCAATGTCGAAAGCGGCGTGATCTCCCCGCATGTTCCAACTTCAATATCTACCCGGAACGTGGCAAGGCAGCTCTCCGGATGATATTCCGGATAAGTATGGACAGTCACATGACTCTTATCTAAATGGGCAAGCTGGATTTCACCGCTTGGCAATTTGCTCTCCTCCGAGATTAAAATCGTCACGGGAGCCCCCTGAGGCTCATAATCCTGCTTCGCAATATTTAAGATCTTCGCACCGATCATGTCCGTCAGATTCACAAGAATATTCGTAAGCCGCTCCGAATTATACTGCTCATCAATATATGCCACGTAATCTTTCTGCTCCCGCGCCGTCTTCGCATAGCAGATATCGTAAATATTAAAACTTAATACTTTTGTAAGATTATTAAATCCATACAGTCTGATTTTATTTTCCATTTGTCTTCCCCCAGAATATTTTCTGTATTCCTCCATGCGAACTGCACATTCTCTCATGCAGTGCCTTTTTTTATTACACAGGACTCCAAAATACCTTCCCAGGTAACAAAAAAACGCAAATAATGTGAATCCATTCCATTACTTGCGTTTGAATCTATATTTTATCCTATCTCAATCCGTATTTCTCTTACTGTAACCGGTATGTTGAAATACCTTTAAGTCTTTTAATAGAATAACAAAGCTTAGAGTCTATATAGCAAATACTTTACTTTTACTACTCTTATTGACCATTTCACAAGTTGATGCACGCATTCACGCACTGGTTATAAAGTAACCAACTTATAAAATTGAGCTTCTAACTCAATCAATAACGGTAATAATATCACCTGTCGGCAGTTGACCCGGCTGTCCGTATGGCCTTGCCCCACAAGTTGTGGGTGGTCAATAAATATTTGCATGGAACCCGATTGCTCTGTTCTTCCATGTCCTATCCAGTATACATAATTTTTCTGTTATTGTCAATTAATTCACATTAAAAATCTCGCCCAGGATGCAAATAAATCGAGTACTTTGATCCGGAATGCTTTCTTGTCACTGAGATTTCTCGGTTTTTGTCCTTCTTTCAGATCATAATGATGCTCATCTATGACTTTCAGTGCCTTTTCTTCGTATTTTTCCATCGCCCGATTCATCTGTCCGGTCAATTCCTCGCTGTCTGCCACAAGCATCAGCTCTGTGTCCAGGTAGGCACTTCTCATATCCCAGTTAAAGGAACCGATCCCGGTCAGACGCCCGTCGATCGTAAAGCATTTTCCGTGATAAGAAACACCACCGTCATACTCCATGATCTGCACGCCGGTATCAATGATTTTTCCGCGGTTTCTCTGATAATCCATCGCACCGAATGGATTTCCGTTGTTCGCCACAGAATTTGTCATCATCCGAACTTCTTTCTCTCCTTCACATACCTCTGCGAGCTGTTCCGTCATCCAGTCGTTGCAGATAATATACGGTGTGTGGAAGAGCACTTCCCGGTCCGCCTGCTTCATCAGTTCTGTCATCTCATAGTAGACAACCGGCTCTTTTGCGTAGACGTGGATCGGATTGGAGAGCAATGTCATTTTTTTCACTTCGACAGTCTCCTCTGTGTAATCCTTTTCTGTGATCCAGTCCGGATGCTCTTTTGCAATCTCCTTGTAGCGTCCGCGCAATTCTTCTTCTGCCGCTTTCACTGAAGGATTCCATTTCCAGATTGGACTTTTTCCATATATCTTGCAGTCTGAAAGCTTCCACACGGAGGAAAAATACGCTCTTACCTGCTCTAAAGAGGTGCCTTTGCTTCCTTCCGGTACACAGACAAGCATATCCCAGTCATAGTTTTTATACCCCGGCTGGTCTCCTAGGAAGAAATCATACGTGTTTCTGCCTCCTAAAATATACATCGATCGGTCCACGATCAGATATTTATCATGAAGACGTCCCATCAGTTTCCATGGCTGCCAGAACCGGAGTGGATTATAGATCTTCATCTCCACATTTTCCTGTCCTGCAAGTGCAAGAAAATAAGGATTGCCCCAGATTGCAGTCACATAAGGAACCCCGTCCGTCACAATCGACACTTTTACACCGCGGTCCGCAGCAGCAAGAAGTGCCGAAAGTACCTGCTTTCCACTGATGTCCGCCTCCATCGCATAGGAAGATAAAATAATCTCTTCCTTCGCCTGAGAGATCATGCGGATTCGTTCTTCCAGTGCTTCTCCGTTGTCCGATATGATCTTTGCCCGCTCTCCCGATGCACTGTCTCCATAAAATTTTTCTGCATTGAAATTTCTCTTTGTCTCTTCTGCAATTTCAGGCTGCTTTAGATATGGAAGCAGAACAGCTGCAGCAATCACAGCGATCATAAATACTGCCAGTGCAATTTTCCACATACAGCCTCTCCTGCCTTTCTTGCTCGATTCCCCTTCTTCTTCCTCCCGGACCGTCCTCTCCTGCTTCCGCTTTTTCTTCTCTTCCTCTGGCACATTCTCTGTGGAAACATGGCCTGCTTCCTTTTTGAAACTTTCATCTATGATACTTTTCCACGCTTTCCGGTACATGTTCAGATACAATGCCAGTGAAACAAGCATAACTATGACTGCAATTTCCACAAGAATATTGACCATCATAATCGACATTCCCGGAAGGACCAACACAAGGAGCATCACAAGATCAAGCACCGCAGTACAGACCTTTCCATGCTTCTGTGCTCCGTTCATCCGGTAATTTTTCTTCATCATATACAGTCCAAGCAGCGCCATCAGGCACTCTTTTCCCAAAAATACGAAAAGCAGAAGCCCCATCGCCGGATATTTGCAGGAAAAACTGATCGCCATCGCTCCTTGTGTCAGCTTATCGGCCACCGGGTCTAAGATCTTTCCAAACTCCGTCACCATATGGAACCTTCTTGCAATCTTTCCGTCAAAAAGATCCGTCAAAAAAGAAATCAACAATACAATCGCGGCCATATAATACTCTTCTGTGGTCTCTGCCCGGATATAAAGGAACAGATAAACCGGAATCAGCAGAATCCGAAAATATCCCATCAGATTCGGAATGGAAAAATATTCCTTCAAAATATGTTCTTTCATATACTCCTCCTTTGTCTGTTCTCGTCCCCCCTGACACTCCCCATAGCGAAGTGAATCCACTGAAAAAACGGATACCACTGTCTGCATCTGGTGCAGTGAAAAATAAGCTTCTGCTCCATTGACAATATAACAACTATAGCATATTCCAACTAAAAATCAACGTCACTTTCAGAAAAAGAAACAAACTTTACACTTTTGTTTCTATATTCTGTAAAAAAGCAAAAAACCTCCGACAGACATCTTATCTTTTCCGTCTGCCGAAGGTTCTGATCCTTCTGTGCTCTCTTATTGTTTCTTTTCCCGCTTACGCCTCTGGCTGTTTCTCCTCCGGCTGCTGCTGTTTCGGACGCGCCATATCTAATTTGATATTCACTGCATTTGGATTGATGATCACACCTTTTGCTTCCGGCGCCAGAAATTTAGGCAGATTCGCAAACTCTATGATCGCTGCTTTTAAGTTCTTTTCCTTATTGAACTTATTAAATTCCTGCACATCCGTAAATAACGGCTGATACATCTGTCCGTCTTTTTCTCTCAGAATCGGAACCTGCTGCCCTTCTTTCTGCACTGCGACAATGTATTTCCCTCTGCGGAAATGTGCCAGCATCTCCTCATTTAACTCCTTGAGTTCCTCCGGAATGCTGCCCTCTCTCTTCTTCCGGAATGCCTGTGCAAAATACAGCGCTGTCAAATGTAATTCCGGATTCTCAACGCGGATCTGTCCTTCCGGAAGATGATCTCCATCCGGTCTCCGGATCAATTCGTCCAACTGCACTGTCGTCTCTATCACAGTCCCCTTGTTCACTCGCAGACAATTTGCCCCCATCGGCAGAAGACTAATGTAAAATGATAACAGTGACTCATTTTTTACCGATACAACCTGAACCGGCTCTCCCTGCTCTAACAGGCGGACCGCCTCCTGCTTTGCCGCCTGCTCATTGACAAATACAAGCACCTCATCGTCATAAGTCTCCTCGTCACAGACAACATACGGCATTTTCGTACATGCAGACATCAGCACATAGAGCATGTCTGCATGTCTTAAAAGCGGCAATGTATTTTTCTTAATCTCCTCCGCACTCAGTTCTTTTTCACTCATTTCCAAACCCGTTCCTTCCTGTCAACCGTCTCTGTCACCATCTAAATGCCGGTCAACGATACTATCAAAAGCGAAATTGCTCCGCTTTTTGTGCTCTTTGAAAGTCCTCTTTCCTTTTGCACCACAATAAATTCATTATACATGATATGCAATCCAAAGTATAGATGTAACCGGAAAACTTTTCAAAATGTTTCTGCGTCAATCTTGCAGAGACCTGTTTTTTTGCTGTACCGGATAAGATCAAAAACACGCCCTGCCTGGTGTTGATTCACCATCCGGCAGGACGTGCTTCTTTCATCTGATAATCGCGCACTTTTTTCCTGTATTTTCCATGCGCTTCCCTTACTTACAATGCGGGTGGTTCCCCGCCTGTCTTACTCAATGATAATCTCAAATTCAGATCCGACTTCCTTAGATCTGCAAGTCTTCCCGTGGCTCTTTGCGTACTTTTCCACATTCATCTTCTGATTCACTTCACTTACAAGCACCTTCACTGGTCCTTTTGCTCCTTTTAATGCATCCGCTGTCATCATCAGCGGCTCCGGACAGGAAAGTCCTCTTGCATCTACTTCTTTCATACTGTCAACCTCTTTTCCTTCTGATATTTCTTCTCCTCTATTTGCGCTTATTTCCTGCAAACGCAATGATCAACAATACAACGATACAAATCACTCCGGCAATTTTCCCCTGAACTGCAGGTCCTCCGACAACTGCCTCTGTCTCTGCCGTGGCAGCAGCCGCCGCTGCAGAAGCAAGTTTCAGGTTATGACAAAGTGCAGCACCAACGAACATTCCGGCAACTGTCACCGCTGCATCGGAAGATCCCTGCCCTGCCAGTACAAGCTGGCGAAGCGGACATCCACCCGCAAGTGTTGCTGCCAGTCCTACAATATACATTCCGATTATATTCCACAGATGCTGTGCGTGTGCAACCGGCTGTCCGGAAAATCCTAAGTGGAAATTTCCTGTTGCAATGTTGTAGATCAGCATTACACCAAACAAAGCTGCAATGACTGAAAACAAGTCAAAATTCTTCATCAGAATGATGTCGCGGATACTTCCCGCAAAACACATTCTCGTCTTCTGTGCAAGCGCACCAAATACAATTCCCCCAAGCAGAGCTAACAGTACCGGTGCATGCATGCTTCCAGGTCCTTTTTCGCTTGCGATCAAAAGTGAAGATCCCATCAGGATCAGCACAAGAATTCCAAGCATGAATACCGGAAGTACCGCACCGTTCATCTGATTTGTTTCATGCGCTCTTCCAAGACTGAACCCTTTCTTCAGCGCTACAATTCCTGTTGCAATTCCTGCCACAAATCCGATCAGCGCCACATATGCATTGAGATCTCCCGCTGCCATACGAAGCACCATGCGAAGCGGACATCCGAGAAACAACAATGCCCCGATCATAATCATCATCCCAAGCGCGAAACGGATCATCGGTGATGATCCCGCTGTTGAGCGGTATTCCTTCGTTACAATTGAAATCACAAATGCCCCCAGCACGATTCCAATGATTTCCGGTCTTGCATACTGCACGACTGCCGCCTGGTGCATTCCAAGTGCACCCGCTGTATCACGGATAAAACATGCGACACAGATCGCCATATTCCCCGGATTTCCAAAAATTGCCAGCACTACTGCGACTAACCCGCACAGGGCGCCACCCACTGCCAGCTTTGCCTTTGAATCTGTTAAATTCATCTCATTCCCTCCTCTGGTTTCTTCTGTTTCTTCTGAATCCGCCAATTTGACAGATATTTCAGAAAACAACCTTTATTATCAGTATAAAATTCTCCATTGCCCTCGTCCAATCAATATTCATAATAAACGGGCACTATTTATAGTTTTCTTCTATAAATAGTGCCCGTTTTCCTCCCAAACCTGTTTTTTCTTTCCGGCAGCCTTACAGAATAAAAAGCAGTACTGCCACAATCAAAACGATGCTGACTACAATCGAAATAGAATTCACTGCACTCGCCAGTCCCACATCTCCTTTTAGATCTCCGGTAAATGCCGGTGCCGCAGAAGCAATCGGACTGAAACAGAGAATCACAAGTGCCTGGCGATATTCCAGCTGGAACGGAAGCAGGAAATAAAAGGCAAGTGCCAGAACGATTGACACCGCATATCTCACACTCAGAATTTTGACAATCTTACCAATCTGCTCCCGGTTCCCGGACAGCTTAAACCCCACGCCGATCATCAGCATTGCCATAAATGCATTTCCATTTGCAATCACTTTCGTGAAAGATACAACCGGAGCAGGCAGGCTCAGATGAAACAATGACAACACTGTCATCAGCAGGTACGCGTCAAACGGCACCGACTTGAGCAAAGTCTTAAAAATTTTCCCGATTCGGAAACCTCCGCCCTCACCTTTCGCCATTGAAGCGACACTGTACGCACCTCCCAGACAGATAAAGGAATTTCCAGAATCAAACAAACTGGTCGCCACCATCCCTGCAGGACCAAGAAAGTTTTGCACAAATGGCATCGTGAAATTCCCGATATTATAACCGCTCATATTTAAAACAGAAAAAGCCCGCTCTTCTTTTGATTTTCCTGCGCTGATCAGCCATCCGGCTCCAATTAAAATCACACCGCCGCCAAGACCCAGAAGACTGATCAAAAGCATAGACGGCTCCAGACCCATCCCCGAAAAATTAGAGACGATCGCCGCCGGAAGCGTAATCTTCAACACAATTCTGGAAATGACATAGAAGTCTTCTTCCTTAAAAAATCCCCGTCTTCGCAGCACATAGCCGAGAATGATAATGGCAATAAATGAAATCGCCTGCATTAATATTTCTCCCATAACATCTCTCCCAAACTTTTTATTCCTGTCAATTTTTACATTTCAGTTACTTACTATAACACGACTTTCCAAAAAAAATCAATGCACTTGAACGTTTTCGATTGTTCTATTCGGGAAACACATTTTCCCGCCGCCTCATATACTAATAGAAATCATAAAAATCTTTTGGAGGAAAAGATTATGAAAAAGCGAACAATTGCATATCTGATTACCGCTGCCGTTCTCACACTCTCTGTCAGTGGATGCGGCAGTGAAAAAACAGAAGAAAAAGCCAAACAGCCTGCCAAGCAGGAACCGACCAAAGTTATCTTAAACGAAGTTGCCCACTCTATTTTTTACGCACCGATGTACGCGGCGATTGAAAATGGATATTTTGAGGATGAGGGGCTTGATGTCACTCTGAATACTGGATTTGGGGTTACATACTTAGTACAAAACAAATTCACACTAAGATGATACGATATATGCTTTCTTTATCCTCCCCTCATTGTGAAGGGAGGATATTTTTATACAACCGTAATCGCCATAAGTGAATAGGTGTGCACA